>NZ_LLZG01000022.1 GCF_001509475.1 Streptomyces regalis | reverse complement strand
GAGTGCTGGCTTGGCCGGGAGCTTGGGCTTGGCCGGGAGTGCGGGTTTGGCGGGGAGTGCTGGCTTGGCCGGGAGCTTGGGCTTGGCCGGGAGTGCGGGCTTTGCGGGGAGTGCTGGCTTGGCCGGGAGCTTGGGCTTGGACGGAAGCTGGGGCTTCGCGGGGAGCGCTGGCTTGGCCGGGAGTGCCGGCTTCGCGGGGAGTGCCGGCTTCGCGGGGAGTGCGGGCTTTGCAGGGAGTGCGGGCTTGGACGGAAGCTGGGGCTTCGCGGGGAGCGCTGGCTTGGCCGGGAGTGCCGGCTTCGCGGGGAGTGCGGGCTTGGACGGAAGCTGGGGCTTCGCGGGGAGCGCTGGCTTGGCCGGGAGTGCGGGCTTCGCAGGGAGCTTGGGCTTGGCCGGGAGTGCCGGCTTCGCCGGGAGCGCGGGCTTTGCGGGGAGTACCGGCTTGGCCGGCAGCGCCGGCTTGACCGGGTGGGCCGGCTTGGCCGGGAGCGCGGGCTTCGCGGGGAGCGCGGGCTTGACCGGGTGAACCGGGTGAGCAGGCTTGTCGGGCTTGGCCGGGTAGACGGGCTTGGCCGGGTGAACCGGGTAGGCAGGCTTCTCGGGCTTGGCGGGGTGGACCGGGTAAGCGGGCTTGACGGGGTGGACCGGGAAAGCGGGCTTCTCGGGCTTCGCCGGGTGGGCCGCGTGGGCGGGCTTGATCGCGTGTGCCGGGTGGGCGGGCTTCGCCGGGTACGGCGGATGCGGGGTCTTGTGGTCGTCGTGGGCGTAGGCGGTTCCCGCGCTCGTCAGCGCGGCTGCGGCGAGCGCGGCAGCCATGGCGGCCGACGCCAGAACGGATCGCCATTTCGGCGATGTCGTCATCTTCTCCACTCTCCTCGACTTGGTTCAGGGCCTCGTGACGGCTGGTCAGCACCAAGAGCCGGACAGTGGATGCATAGGAAATCGGTAGATATGAAAAACACTGCGAGGGTCATTAGTCACCGGATGGTGTAGCGCAGCACGCCAGTTGGCCCGTGCGGTGGGCCAAGTGCCGTGAAACTGCAACTGCACAAAACGGCCCGCCGGCGAAGACCGCGGCCGACCACCACCTCGCCGCCCGGCTGAGCAGTCCCAGGGCTGTGACCTCGGAGATCTCGGTGGCGGTACAGTCTGCGCAGGCCCGCCTGCCGTATCCGACCCCCGATGCCCGAGGTTTTCCTTGCCCAAGCCCATGGCCCGCGTCCCCCAACGACGCAACGCGCGCTCCAACCGGGCGCGCATCCTGGCCACGGCACGCCAGGAGCTCGGCCGCAACCCGGACATCACGCTGGAGGAACTGGCGCGGGCCTCCGGTGTCGTACGGCGCACCCTGTTCGGTCACTTCCCCGGGCGCGCGGCGCTGCTGGAGGCACTCGCCGAGGAGGCTTCCGAATCCCTTCGGAGCGTGCTGGCGGCCGGGGCTGCGCGCTTCGGGTCGGGCGAGCCGGCCGAGCGGGCGCTTGCGTACTTCGTGTTCTCGATCTGGCCGGTGGGGGACCGTTACCGGTTCCTGCTGGCGCTGGCCCGCCGCGACCTGGGCGCCGAACGCGTCGCCGAGGTCCTGGCACCGGCCCGCGCCGAGGCCACGGCCATCCTGGAACGAGGCCAGCGCGACGGCGTCTTCCACACGCACCTGCCCCCGGCCGTGCTGAGCGCCGGTCTGGAGGCGATGACGGTCGCCCTGCTGGAGGAGGTCAACACCGGGGCGCTGGAGGACGACGGCACCCACACCGCCGTCGCCATGCTCATCGCGGCCGGTGTGCCGGACGAGAAGGCGCGCGCCGCGGTCGACGCCGTCGCCTCGACGGTGGCGGCGGAGGCCGCAGCCGACGACTGAGCGAGGTCGTAGCCGGCCCAGGGCCTGTCCGGCGGATCATGCCGGCGTCGCGGTGCCTGGCACGCGCTCCTCCAGAGGGGGGACCTAGGCCGTCGGCGCCGGCCAAGGCGTACGTCGTGAGCGCCTGCACGGCGTCCTCGTCCAGGTCGGGCAGGACCGTTTCGACCACTTCGGCGATCTTCCGCCGGCTGATGTCGCGGACCTGGAGGAACACCGTGGGGCCCGGGGCTCGGTGGGTCGCCGCTCCAGGGCGAGCATGAGGCCGAGGCGCAGGAAGTCCGGCGCGTCGACCAGTGACCTGGCCACGTTCGCGGCCATGGTCGTGACCCGCTCCCGCGGCGTACCGGCCTCTTCCCCCGGCAGTTCCATCGCGGCCATCCACGTCTCGAAGCTGCGCTCGATGACCGCGGCGATCAGGTCGTCCTTGTCCTTGAAGTGCCAGTAGATCGAGCTGGCCGGCAGTCCGCATTTGGCGCTGACCGCCGCGATGGACGTGCCCTCGTAGCCGCGCTCGCCGGCGATCTCGACGGCGGCGTCGAGGATCCGCTGCCGGGACTCCACCCCGTTCGCGCGCTTCTTGCGCGCTGGTCATCGGATGTGTCCTGGTCATCGGATGTGCCCTAGCTGGAGTAGACGCCCGCGTGGCCGAGGCTGAGGGTCTCGCGGTCCACCCGCACCTTGCGGTCCTGGAGCGGTCGTACGAGATCGTCGGCGGCGTCCATCAGGGGGAACAGGTCGCAGGGGCACCCGCGCCCTGCCCGGCGAGCGAGGCGTCGACCCGTACGGCGCCGCTCTCGACGGCGACGACGGTGTTGGCCACGCCCAGGGCGAGGTTGTGGTGGGCGTGGATGCCGAGCTCGGTGGCCGGGTCGAGGACGTGGGCAAAGCCCTGCTGGCCTTCTCCGGCGCCGAGTTGGTGGAGGAGGTGCTCTCCCGGCCGCTGCCGAGCCTCACCCCGCACTCGATCACCGACCCGGGCCGCCTGCGCATGGCCCTGGAGAAGATCCAGGTCTCGGGCCTCGCCTACGAGGAGCAGGGGCCGTGCCGGGTGCGAGCTGCATCGCGGCTCCCGTCTTCGCCGGCGGCACCGCGGTGGCCGCCCTCTCGGTGGCCGTGCCCCGCTCACGTTTCAGCCCCGCTCAGCCGGCTCCTGCTGTGCGCACCGCGGCGCTGGGGCTGTCGCGGGTGCTGCGGGGCGGCGGCTGAGGCTCTGGGCGCACTCCCGGAGGTCGGAGTGCAGGGGATCGAGTCCCGTCGAGCGGAGCTCGTCGCGGGTTCGTGTGCGCTGGATCTTGCCGCTGGTGGTTCGGGGCACGCTCATCGGCCCGACGATGACGATCTGGACTGCCAGCCGCAGTTCCTGGGCCAGGCGCCTTCTGATGAGGTCGGCGAGGGCCGCGGGGGTGCGGCCGTTGAGGTGGAGCGGGCGGATTTCCTGGACCAGGACGATCTGCTCGTGGCCGGAGGCGTCGGGCAGGGCGAAGGCGGCGCAGGGGCCGGTCGCGGGGTCGGCTGTTTCGCTGACGCGTTCGATGTCCTGGGGGTGGATGTTGCGGCCGTTGACGATGATCAGGTCCTTGGCACGGCCGGTGACGTAGAGCTCGCCGTCCTGGAGGAAGCCGAGGTCTCCGGTACGCAGGTACGGGCCGTCGCCGTCGGCGGTGACGGCGGCGAAGTGGTCGGCGGTGCCTTGGGGGTCGTTGAGGTAGCCGTCGGCGACGCTGTCGCCGCGCACCCAGATCTCGCCGATCTGCCCGTCTTTCAGGGGAGATGAGGTCGCGGAGTCGACGATCCGGACGTCGGCGTCGGCGGGACGGCCGCAGCCGACCAGGTCGACGCCGTCCGGGGCGACGCCGTCCGGGGCGGGCACGGCGCGGCCGGCCTCCAGCGCGTCCCGGTCGAAGCGCCCCACGGTCGGCCCGCTGCCGCAGGGCGTGCCGGTCACCATGAGGGTGGCCTCGGCCAGGCCGTAGCTGGGCGCCCAGATGTCCGGACGGAACCCGATGGGGGCGAGTCGGCGGGCGACGGCGTTCAGGACGTCGGCGCGGACGGGCTCGGCGCCGCTCAGTGCGAAGCGCAGGCAGTCCAGGTTCAAGTCCTGGTCCAAGTCCCGGACCATGTCCGTGAGTTGTCCGTCCTTGAGGCTCCTCAGCAGCCAGTCGTAGCCGAAATTCGGGGCGAAGGTGTAGAAGGCCCGGTACCGGCTGATCATCTGGAGCCACAGCAGCGGGTGGGCGATAAAGGACACCGGGGAGCAGAAGACGAGGTTGCCGCAGCTCGCGAGCGGGCTGAGCAGCATGCCGACCAGACCCATGTCGTGGTAGTGCGGGAGCCATCCGGCGCCGGACTGCGTCGGGTCGTGGCGCAGTTCGTCCAGGACGTCCTCGGGGAGGAGTTTCTCCCTGATCGACAGCAGGTTGTGCAGCAGGTTCCGGTGGGTGATGACGACACCGCGCGGCTCGCTCGTCGACCCGGAGGTGTACTGGATGTAGGCGGTCGCGGAGAGCTCCAGGGCGACGGGGGACCAGGGGCCGGGGTCCGGCAGTACGGTCCTGTCAGCCCTCTCGGCCCTCTCGGCCCTCTCGGCCCTCTCGGCCCTCTCGGCCCTCACGATCCCGTCGGTAGCGACGCACTCCGTCCGCAAGGTGAGGCCCAGGCCTGCCAGCCAGGAGTCGAGCCCCGGCTGGTGGGCGGCGTCGCTGAGGACGAGCCCGACGTCCGCGTCGCGGATGATGCCCTCGGCGCGCTCCAGGGCCCGCCGGTCGGTGGTCGGCAGCGGGGCGGGGATGGCGACCCGCCCGGAGTACAGGCAGCCGAGGAAGACCGCGAAGAACTCCAGGCCCGCCGGGTACATCAGCAGGACGTGTGCGCCGGGCGGTGTCCGGTCGGCCAGCCATGCCCCCACCGCACGGGCCCGTGCGTCGAGTTGGGCGTACCCGAGACGTTCCACCTCGACGAGCTCGCCCCGGACGCTGTCCACGCGCGCGTACCAGCGGGTGTCGCCGAGGAGCCACACCTTCTCCCGCAGGAACCGGACGAGTTCACTCACCACCGGCTCCGATCCGCCCGGACAGGGCCTCCTCCACGTAGCCGACCACGGCGCCGACCGTGTGCAGCTCCCAGGCGACCTCGTCGGGGATGCGTACCCCGAACCGCTCCTCGGCGACGACGGCCATCCGCACCAGGACGAGCGAGTCGAGGGCGAGGTCCGCGATGAACGCGGTCTGCTCGTCGACCTGTTCGGGGTTGACATCGCCGAACTCGGCGAGCATCGCCTTCAGTTCGGCGAGGATCTCGGCGCGGTTCACCGAACGGCCCTTTTCTGGGGCTTCTGAATCTTCTGCGACTTCTGAGCCTTCCGTAGCTTATGAGCCTTTCGCGGTACGTCCCAGGCGACGGGCAGGGCGCTGAGGCCGCGTTCGAACATGCTGGGCCGCCACCGCGGCGTGCCGTCCAGCCGCAGGCCGGGCAGCCGGCGCAGGACGGTGGTGACGGCGGCCTCGGCCGTCATCCGGCCGATGTGGGCGCCCAGGCAGTAGTGGGCGCCGTGCCCGAACGCCAGATGGCCCGGGGTGGGCCGGTGCAGGTCGAGCCGGTCGGGGTCGGGGAAGCGGGCGGGGTCCCGGTTGGCCGCGCCGAGGCACACGAACAGGGACTCGTTCGCCGGGACGGTCACCTCGCCGAACTCGACGGGTTCGAGGGTGCCCCGCCAGCTCGTGAAGGGCAACGGGCTCTCGTAGCGGAGGAGCTCCCCGATCCCGGTCTCCAGCAGGGCCGGGGCGCCGCGGAGTTCGGCGAGTTGGCCGGGGTGGGTGAGCAGGGCGTGCAGGCTGTTGCCGACGCTGTTGATGCTGGGGTCCTGACCCGCCACCAGCATCATCATGACCTGGCCGTGCAGTTCGTCCTCGCCGATCAGCCCGTCCTCGTCGCGGGCCCGGACCAGCAGCGAGATCAGATCGTCGCCGGGGGCGCGGCGCTTCTCGGCGACGGCCCTGCGGACGAACCCGTCGATCTCGTGGGCGAGGGCCGCCACGTAGGGGACGTCGTTGTTCCATTCGGCGGTACGCCAGATCATCGCCCGCAGATGGTTCATCCGGGGCGGGGTGGCGCCGAGGACGGAGAACAGGACGTTGCCGCCGAGCGGGTAGGCGACGGCCGCCATGAGGTCGGCCCGGCCCCGGTCCACGATCTGGTCGATCCGGGTGTCGACGACGCGCTGCACCCGGGAGCGCCACTGTTCCTGGCGGGCGGGCGTGAAGAACGGCCGCATGATCGCCCGCAGTTCGGCATGGCGCGGGTCGTCACTGTCCAGCAGGTGTGTGAAGAGCCGCTCCCGCAGCTCCGACGGCCAGTGCCGCAGCCACATACGGCCGGCGCTGACGCGTTTGCTGTCGCAGCTCACCCGCGGGTCGGTGTGGGCCCGGCGGACGTCGTCGTAGCGGGTCAGCAGCCAGCCCGGACCGTCCGGGGCCATGATCCGGCTCACCGGCCGGTGCTCGCGCAGCCAGCGCAGCGTCGGATACGGGTCGTGCTGGAACGCCTCGGTGAACGGAGCCGGCAGCCCACCCGGCAGCTCCTCGGGCGGCCAGCCGGGCGGGTACTCCCGGACCGCCTCGACCCTGGGCCTGCGCCGCGCCGGGACATAGGGGACGACGTCATCGGAGTGCGCGGGCGGGGGCTGCGCCACGGACACGCCCTGGAGGCGGCTGGTGCGCAGCATCGGGTAGTTGAGCTCGCCGAACCGGTCGCCGCTCAGCCCCGGACCGCCATGGTTGGACAGGTACGGAACGCCCGCGAGGTGCGAGTCGTTCACCCGGATCTGGCCGCACGAGCGGACGTCCCGGACGAACCGGTCGACGACCTCCGGGTCCTGGGCCCACAGCGAGTTGCGCAGACCGTAGGCGCCGGCGGCGACGAACGACACCGTCTCGGCGAGGAGTTCGCCGTCACCGGCGGGCTCGGGGACGACGACGGTCAGCATCGGGAAGAACGTCTCGTGCCGGACCGACCGCAGCTCCCGCGCCCGGGCGAGCCCGTCGACCCGGATGAGCGCCGGCTCCGCGAAGACGGCGACGTCGCTCTCCCGCCCGCCCACGTCCAGGTGGCGTCCGCCGGTCAGCACACGGGCGCCCGCCCGCCGGGCGTCGGCGAGCGCGGCGTCGTATCCGGCGGTGTTGGGCGTCGCGGCCAGCACCACCTCGGGATCGTCGGGGAAGCCGGGCCGCAACGCCCGGACCTGTTCGGTGAGTCGGTCGGTGAGCCGGTCGGCGATCTCCGGGTGGACGAGCGCGATGTTGGGCGCACAGCAGATCTGGCCGCTGCCGTGGTACGACTCCAGCAGCGCGTCCACGGCCTGGTCGAGGGGCGCGTCACGCCACACCACGACCATGTCGTTGCCGCCGAGTTCCAGGATCGGCTTCTTGCCCGCGACCAGACACGCCTTCTCGATCTGTTCGCCGCGGATCGAGTCGCCGAAGTACAGCACGTCGTCCACCAGCGGACTGTCCAGCCAGGCATCCAGTGCCTGGGCCGGGTCGGTGCACAGCGCCGACAGGACACCGGGCGGGGCGCCGGCCTCGGCGAGCGCCGGCACGGCGATCCGCTCCAGCAGATACATCGCGGCGATCGGCGCCTGCCGGGACAGCCGTACCACCAGCGCGTTGCCCGCCAGCACGGACTGGAAGGCCGCGCCGACACTCAGCGCCGGGGTGTTCTGCGGCGGCTGCACGCATACGACGCCGTCCGGCACCCGGCGCAGCGACACCGTCCGTCCACCGGTGGTGTGCCGTGTCTCCAGCTGACGCAGACACCAGTCGGTGGTCTCGGGGGCGAAGAAGGTGACCAGGTCGGCGACCTCCATCCGGGCCAGCCGCACCGGGTGCCCTTCCTCGACCAGGAGGTCGGTCAGCGTGTCCGCGTGCTCTCGCAGCCGCGCGCGGAACGCCTCGGCGACGGCGGCGCGTTGGGGCCCCGGGCTGCCGCCCCATTCGTCCGCGGCGTGCCGCGCGGTGCGCAGCGCGGTCCCCATGAGGTCGGGTCCGGCGACCGCGCAGCGTCCCAGGATCGTTTCCGGGTGGGCGTCGGCGCCCATGCGCCCGGCGTTGAGCGCGTTGCGGTAGCAGGTGGCGCCGATGGGGTCGTCGATCAGAGCGCTCGCGCGCAGTGCGTAGACCCACTCGGTCGGGCCGGGGACGGTGGCGCCGCCGATGAGGGGACCGAAGCTGAGAAAGCCTTCGGCGCGGTCCGCCGTCGGGGTTTCGGGCGCCGGGGTATCGGCCGCTGGGATATGGGGTTCCTGACAGGTCACCATGAAGGGCCTCCCTTTCAGCCGTTGGCGGTGTCGGTGGTGCGCACGCCCAGGCGCAGCAGCACATGGCGGGCGAGGTCGGTGACGGTGACGCCGCCCTGGAGGAGTTCCAGGGGCGGGATCTCGACATCGAGGCGTTGCCGCAGCGTGGTCAGCAGCTCGGCGGCCATCAGAGAGTCGACGCCGTAGTCCTGAAGGGGAAGTTTCGGGTCCAGGCGGGCGGCGTCGGTCTGCAGGATCTGGGCCAGGTACTCGGCGAGCGTGCTGCCGACGGTCGTCAGCGCCTCCTC
Organism: Streptomyces regalis; assembly: GCF_001509475.1. Classification (GTDB taxonomy): domain Bacteria; phylum Actinomycetota; class Actinomycetes; order Streptomycetales; family Streptomycetaceae; genus Streptomyces; species Streptomyces regalis. Next base: position 11,812 of record NZ_LLZG01000022.1, on the reverse strand, counting down.
GGCGGTGAGGCCGGCCAGGGCCGCCACGAGGTCCTGGCGGGTGTGGCCGCCGAAGTCGCCGTCGGCGGGCAGCAGGGCCGCGAAGCGGGGCGTGGTCAGGGCCGGCAGGAAGGTGCGCAGCCGGGCCCAGTCGTAGCGGCCGACACCGGCGACGGCGGTGCCGGACGCCGCCAGAGAATCCAGGGCGTCCAGCGCCTCGCGCGAGCCGAGCGGGAACGTGCCGAGCGCTTCCATCGACGGTACGAGGCCCTCGCGGGCGACGTGGCCGCAGTCCCCGAGCGCGCCCCAGGTGACGGCGAGGGCCGGTCGTGCGCCGTGGTGCCGTCGCCGGGCCAGCGCTTCGGTGAAGAGGTTCCCGCCGACGTAGGCGGACTGCTTGACGTTGCCGATGGCTGTGGTGAACGAGGAGTACAGCCAGAACAGCCGCAGGTCGTGCTCGCGGGTCAGCGCGTCGAGGACCGCCGCGCCGGCCAGCTTGGGCGCCAGGACCGCGCGGATCCGCTCGTCGGTGAGTTCGGTGAGCGGGGCGTCGTCGAGCGTCATGGCCGCGTGGACCACCCCCGCGAGCCGGTGCCCGGTGGCCTCGATCCGGCCGATCACCTCGGCCATGGCAGCGGAGTCGGTGACATCGGCGGCGTACGGCGTGGCGGTCACGCCCAGCGCGGCCAGGTCGGACAGTACATCCTTCGCCTCCGGACCGTCGGCGCCCCGCCGGGAGACCAGGGCCAGATGGCGGGCGCCGCGGTCGGCGAGCCTGCGGGCGGTCGCGGCGCCGAATCCGCTCAGCCCGCCGGTGACCAGATAGGTGCCGCCGGGATCGAGCCGGGGCGGCTCGGGCCGGGTGCGGACGGGAACCGGGCCGTCCTGCGGGTCGAGGCTCACGACGACCTTGCCGATGTGCCGCGAGTGCTGCAGCAGCGCGAAGGCGTCTTTGGCACGTGCGGCCGGGTACACGGTGTGCGGCAAGGGCCGGTAGCGGCCGTCCGCCACCCGCTCGGCGATCTCGGCCAGCAGACGCCGACCGTGTTCGAGCCCGGCCTCGTCGGACAGCAGGGCGGTGACGTCGACGCCGAAGAAGGCGATGTTGCGGCTGAACGGCCGTATGAGGAGCGGCTTGTTGGCGTAGATGTCGCGCTTGCCGAGTTCGATGAACCGGCCGCCCGGCCGCAGCGTCTCCAGGCCCCGGTCGATGGCCTGTCCCGCCAGCGAGTTGAGCACCACGTCGACCCCGCGCCCACCGGTGATCCGCAGCGCCTGACCGGCGAAGTCGAGGCTCCGGGAATCCAGTACGTGCTCGACGCCCAGCGCGCGCAGCAGGTCGCGCTTGGCCGGGCTGCCCGCGGTGGCGATCACCGTGGCGCCCACCAGAAGGGCGTACTGGACCGCGGCGAGCCCCACCCCACCGGCAGCCCCGTGCACCAGCACGGTCTCCCCGGCCGCGAGCCGCGCCAGGTCGTGCAGGGCGTAGTGGACCGTCAGGAAGGCCACCGGCAGCGTCGCGGCCTCCGCGAATCCGAGACCGTCGGGGATCTTCACCACGGCCGCCGCGGGAGCCACCGTGTGCGAGGCCAGACAGGCCGGAACGGCCGCGCACACCCGGTCCCCGACGGCCGGCTCGCGTACGCCCTCACCCACGGCCGTGACGATCCCGGCGCATTCGAAGCCGGGCCCGTCCTCGCCGAACCCCCCTTCGCCCGCCTCGGGGGGCAGCAGACCGGTCGCCTGCATGATGTCGCGGTAGTTGAGCGCGGCGGCGCGCACCGCGACCACCACCTCACCGGCCCCGGGAACGATGGGCCGGGTCCGGGCCCAGACCGGCTCGTACGACAGTCCGGGCGTGCGGATCTGAAGGGCGCAGGGTTCGTTGCCGCTCTGCTCGACGTGCTCGCCGGACGGAAGTTCGCGTTCCCGGGGGACGAAGCGGCCGCCCGAGGTGATGACGATCTCGTCCTCACGTGCGGCCGGGCCCCCGTCGTCACCGCACGACACGGCGGGTTCCAGCAGTTCGCGGGCCAGCCGATGCGCATCGGCGGCCGGGTCGCCGAGGCGTTCCAGCGACAGCCGGGTCACGCGCAGATCGGGGTGCTCGTTGGCCAGGGTGCGGGACACGCCCCAGGCGGCGGCGTCCTGCGGGTGGGCTGCGTGTTCGGGCGTGGGCAGCGCGCCGCTGGGCCGGGTCACCAGCCACAGGGCGGGCCGGGCGCCGTCCGGGAGGTTCCGGCAGGCCGCGGCCAGGCCGCGCAGTGCGGCAGCGCGCCGTACGGCCTGGTCGAGCATCGCCTGCGGGTCGGCGGGGGAGCCGGCGGGGGAGTCGCCCAGGAGGAGCACCACGGCCGGGTTGCCGTCACCGGTGAGCGTCGCCGTCCAGGCCGCGGGGGCGACGGGAGCGGGCGTCACCGGGACGGACCGCGTTCCGCCGTCGGCCAGGAGGGCGGCGAGGCGCTCGGCCAAGGGGCTCTCCGACTCGCTCTCGGTGGCCACGATCCACCGGGTGCCGTCGTCCGGCCGGGGCAGCGCGGGTTGAGCGGTCGCGTATACGGGTGCGGAGGCCAGCAGCACCGAGAGACCGTCCCGGGCCGGTGACTCGATGGTGCCGCCGAGGCAGACGACATCGGCGAGGCCGCATGCGCGGAGCAGATCAGTCCACTGGTCCCGGCTCAACAGGGGCGAGTGCGGACGCAGTTCGTCCTCGTGCCGCCAGAAGCTGTCCAGCGTGCCGAAGAACGGCAGCAGGTACTCCGTGTCGTGTGTCTCGAAGGCCAGCAGTCGGCCACCGGGGGCCAGCAGCCCGCGCACACGGCGCAGGGCAGCCCCCAAGTATGTCGCGGTGTGCAGGGAGTTGGCCGCGACGATCAGGTCGTAAGCGCCGTCGGCGAAGCCCTGCCCGGCCGGGTCGGCGTTCAGGTCGAACGGGCGGTAGTCGACGAAGTCGTGGTCACCGAAACGGTGCCGGGCGCGGGCGAAGAACCCCGCGGAGACGTCGGTGAAGTGGTAGACGGACCGCTCGGGCGGCAGCAGCGGCAGCACCGCGGCGGCGGTCCCACCCGTGCCCGCGCCGATCTCCAGGATCCGTAGCGGCCGGTCCTCGGGCCAGATCCGGGCGATCTCCGCCGCCAGCGCGGCAATGACCCGGTTGTGGAGACGGCAGGACGGCGCCATGTCGTAGAACTGCTCCAGGGCTTCTTGGGAACCCTGGCCGGTCAGCAGGTGCTGCGCGTCGCGTGCACCGCGCAGCACCTGCGTCAGGTGCGACAACTGGCAGACCGCCAGCTGTACTTCGGCACTGCAGGCCGGAAAGTCCGACGGCAGCGCGGCCAGGAGGGGTCCTGGGGCCGCAGTGCCGGTCAGTCGCCACCGTCCGTCCTCGCCGGCGGCGGCCAGACCGTGACCGGCCATCAGGCCGAGCAGGGCCCGCGCCAGCCGGTCGTAGCCGGGGAGCATCCCGTGCCGGATCAGGTCGGCGGGCGTGAACTCGGCCCCGTCGGCGGGCAGCAGGCTCCCGAACGCGGCGGCGGCCACATGGGCGGTCACCAGCTTCAGCCGGGCGGCGAAGTCCGCGAAGCGCGTGGCGCGCCAGCCGGCCTCCAGCGCGGCAACGCTCCCTGCGGCGGCCGCGGCGAGGTCATGGTTGGCGGGAAGCGGCGAGGGCGCCGACGGCAGGTGGAGGTGCGGCGCGGCCCGCAGCACGGTCTCGTACCGCAGGGGCACCCGGTCGGCCGGGCCGGGCACCCGCCGCATGCGTACGCCGTCCAGTTCCGCGGTGACGCTGCCGTCCGGGTCGGTCACGGTGATGTCGAAGCAGAGTTCGGCGGCGGCGCGCGAGCGGTCGCGAACGTGCAGCATCCCCGTCGCGGACGGGCTCCGCCACACACGTACGGCCCCGATCGCGGCCGGAAGCCAGCACTGCCCGGCGTCGGCCCGGGCGGCCACGAGCGGCACACATGCCTGGAGCGCGCCGTCCAGCAGCGCCGGATGTACCACGTACTGCGCGGTGTCGGCCGCGTCCGTGGTGTGCCGGTAGGCCGCCAGTACCTCCCCGTCGCCGATGTGCAGCCGTGCGAGCTGCCGCAACGCGGGCCCGTAGTCCAGGCCGGCCGCGGCCAGTTCGGGATACAGGGTGCCGACGTCGCCCCGGCGGGCGCAGCGGGCACGCACTGCGGTCAGGTCGATCCGGGCGGGCGGGCGGCCGATCAGCTCGCGGACCCGGCACCGGGCGTGCGCACGGGGCCGAGCGCCGTCGGCATCGGTGCCGTCGACGGCCTCGGTGCTGGTGATGGACACCATGCCGTCGTCGGGTGAGAACCCGAGCTGCAGGTGCACGTCCCCGGCCCGGTCCCACGGGACGACCAGCGGGCGGCTCACCTCCAGCCAGGCCAGTTCCACCGGGCCGTCCAGCACCCGCCGCCCGGCGGCCAGCGCCATCTCGACGTAGCCCGTCGCGGGCAGCACCACCGAACCGGCCACCTTGTGGTCGACCAGCCAGGGCACCAGCACCGGTTCGACCGGCCCGTGCCAGGAGGGCTCCGCCGTCGGCAGCCGCTCGCCCAGCAGAGGGTGGTCCAGCCGCCCCGATCCGCTGCTGACGATCCACTGCTGCGGGGTGCCGCTCCAGTGCCGTTCCCGCTGCCACGGGTACGCGGGGAGCTCCGCCACCCGGGCGGGGCGCGGGAACCAGCGCGTCCAGTCCGTCTGCGCCCCGGCGGCGATCAGCGCCTCGACCGACCGACGCAGCGCGGCCGGGCCGGCGGTGTCGCGGCGCAGGGTGTCGAGTACGGCCACCCGGTCGCGCCCGGCGGTGATCCGGCGCAGATAGGTGCGCAGGACGGGATGGGGGCCGACCTCCAGCAGGACGTCGACGCCCGCGTCCAGGGCGTGGTCGACGGCGGCGGCGAACCGGACCGGCTCGCGGACGTTGCGCCACCAGTACTCGGCGCCCAGGCCGTTCGCGGGCACCGGGCCGCCGGTGACCGTGGAGATCAGCGCCTCGGCGCTCCCGCTCGGATCCAGCCCTGCGAGGCCGACGGCCAGCGGGGCGCGGACCCGCTCCATGACCGGGCTGTGGAAGGCGTAGTCGAGGTCCATGAGCCGGAAGAACACCTCGCGGGCCGTCAACTCCTCGCCCAGCGACTTGAGTTGGTTCACCGTCCCGGCGACCGTCACGTCCCTGGCACTGTTCACGGCGGCCACCACCAGGCCCGGATACGCCGCCAGCACCCGCTCAGCCTCGGCCGACGGCAGCCCCACCGCGGCCATCCGGCCCCGGCCGGCCGTCGCCGCCTGGGCCCGGCCGCGCTCGGCGACCACCCACGCCGCCTCCTGCAGCGTCAGCGCACCGACGGCGTACGCGGCGGCCACCTCACCGACGCTGTGCCCAAGCGCGACCGTCCACCGCACGCCCCGCTCACGCAGGACCGCGACGATGCCGGCCTGCACCGCGAACAGCAGCGGCTGCGCCACCTCGGTGGCCTCCAGCCCCCACTCGTCCGCCGGCCGGCGCAACTGCGCGGCGACCGACCAGCCGATCCGGGGCGCCAGCGCGCCGTCGACCGCCTCCACCTCGGCGCGGAACACCGGGTCGGCGTCCAGCAGGTCGGCGGTCATCCCCGCCCACTGCGAGCCGTTGCCCGCGAAGACCAGCCCGACCCGGCCGCGCTCGACCGCCTCACCGGTGACCCCGTCCTCGGTCAGGATCCGCGCGGCCTCGCGCGGGGACGAGGCGAGCGCCACGCGGCGGTATCGGTGCCTGGCGCGGCGGAGACCGGTGGTGGCCGCGATGTCGTAGAACTCCGCGGATCCCATCGACTCCGCCGATCCCGCCGACTGCGCCGGTTCTGTGGGCGGCTTTTCCGGCGTGGTGCCCGTCAGCCGGGCGGCCAGCCGCCGCGCCGCCTCCTCGGCCGCCTGCGGGGTACGTCCCGAGGCGATCACCGGCAGTTCGCCGACCGCATCCGCGCCGGGCCGCGGGTTGGCAGAAGGCGGCGGGCCGAGGACGACATGGGCGTTGGCCCCGCCGAACCCGAAGGAGTTGACGCCCACGAAGCGCCGCAGGCCCCGGCCCCCCGACGCCAGCGGACGCGCCCGGTCGACCGGCTCCAGCCCCAGCCCGGCGAAGTCGATGCCGGGGTTGAGCGGATCCAGGTGCAGTGAGGCGGGGATCGTGCCGTAGCGCAGCACCGCGAGGGCCTTGAACAGCCCCGCCATGCCCGACGCCGGCTCCAGGTGCCCGACGTTGGACTTCACCGACCCGATGGGCAGCGGCCCCACCGTCCGCGCGACGCCCAGTACTTGGCCCAGCGCGGTGCACTCGGCCGGGTCGCCCGCCTGCGTGCCGGTGCCGTGCGCCTCCACGTACCCGACCTCGTCGGGCGCGATCCCCGCCCGCTCGTACACCCGCCGCAGCAGGTCCTCCTGTGCCGACGCGCTGGGCAGGGCCAGCCCGACCGTGTGCCCGTCGCAGTTGCTGCCGGCGCCGGCGATCACCCCGTGGATCCGGTCTCCGTCGGCGAGTGCGTCGGCCAGCGGCTTCAACACCACCACGCCCGCGCCCTCGGCCCTGACGAACCCGTCGGCGTCCGCCGAGAACGCCGCGCACCGGCCCCGCCTCGACAGCATCGACGCCTGGCTGAACCCGACGAATCCCGCAGGGTTCAGCAGCACGTTGACCCCGCCCGCCAGCGCCACACGGCTGCCGCCCGACGCGAGCTCCTGGCAGGCGCGCTCCACGGCCACCAGCGACGACGAGCAGGCGGTGTCGACGGCCATGCTGGGCCCACGCAGGTCGAAGAAGTGCGACAGCCGGTTCGCCGCGATCGAATGGGCCGTGCCCGCCATGGAATAGGCGTTCATCCGCCGGGCCCTGACCATCTGCAGCCCGCCGTAGGAGAAGTCCGAGACACCGACGAACACACAGGTGTCGGATCCCGCCAACCTCGCGGGGTCGATCCCCGCGTCGTCCAGCGCCTCGACGGCCGTCTCCAGGAGCAGCCGGTGTTGCGGGTCCATCTGCGCCGCCTCCCGCGGCGAGATCCCGAAGTAGTCCGCGTCGAACCCGGCGATGTCCGCCAGGAACCCGCCTCGCGCGGTGTACGACTTTCCCGGCCGTGTCATCGCGGTGTCGACGAACCGCGCGCTCTCGAACCGGTCCTCCGGGACCGCCCCGACCAGGTCACGCCCGGCCTCCAACGCCTCCCACAACCCGGGCAGATCCACGATCCCGCCGGGCAGCCGGCACCCCAGGCCCACGATCGCGAACGCGCCCATCCCGTACGAATCCCGCGACATCCCTACGCCCCCAGTCCCGAAACTCTGTGTAATCGTGCGACTACGAGATCACCATGGCCGGGGTGTCGGGACAGGTCAAGCGGAACCGGTCGGTACTTTCCCTCTCTTCACGTTGTGACCTGCGACAACTCCCATGCGTGCGACGGCAATCGGAGTCAACCTGCGGAGCTGGCAGATCCAAGTGGGGGAACGGCGCCCGACACAGGGAGTCACGTGACTGGCAATGCTTCGTGTGCGTCGTTGCCGCTCATCGAGGGTGTGAGTCACCACATGTCGTTGGGGGCTGCCTGGTTGGAACGGAGGATGACTGCGCGGCGGAGGGCGTCGCGGCACGCGAGGACGGCGGGGTGCCGGCTGCGGCCTCGGCGTACGACGATGAAGATGCGGCGCGTGCGTTGGCCGCGGGGGAGTTGCCGCAGGGTGACGGTCCGGGGCTGCCCGCTGAAGACGAGCTTGGGGAGGAAGGCCGCACGTCGGGTTCGGAAGCCGGCGTTGCGGCACAGGGGCATGGCCCAGTGCCGGGCGGCTGTGCCTTCGGGTTCCATCACCTTGCGCAAACCATCCGCCGCGACAAGGCCCTTGTCGCGGCGGATGGTTGAGGGATCAGGGAACGGGCTCAGTCCGTGGGGACGGGCGCGCAGACCGCGTACACGTCGAAGGTGGTCGAAGCGTCGCCGCCGTTGAATACGGTTCCCGTCCAGCCGGTTGGGGAAAGGGGCGCTCCCAGGGGGAACCTCTCGACCAACCTCAGGTCGTCGCTGCCCGCGCTGACTCCGCCGCCGAGCGGCCTCTTGCCCGCGGGACAGTCCACGGCCGCGCTCGCGGTGGTTCCGACGGCCACCGGCACGTTGCCGTCCCCGGCCACCTCATAGCCTTCCCCAGGGCTGACGCGCGCGCAGATCACGTACACGTCCATGACCGACTCAAAGCCGCTGCCGTTGAACACGGCTCCCGCCCAACGGCGCGAGCTCGTGGGGAACGATTCGACCACCCTCATGTCGTCGTCGCCGGTATATACCCCGCCGCCGAGTGGCCTCTTGCCCTCGGGGCAGTCCACCCCCGTAGCTCCGGTGGCTTCCGCAGCCACCGGCACGGTGGCGCTGACCACCTCGTAGCCGGACAGCGGGAAGACAGCCGCATCCGCCTGTGCCGTCGGCGCGGTCATCTCGCCGACCACCAGCACAAGCAACGCCCCCAAAGCTTACGGCACGGCGGCCGGGCGGGGAGTCAGCGGCTCCCGCCCGGCCGTGGCAGTTTGCGGATCATCCGCCGGGGCACTGGCTCGGTGGTGACCTGGCGGCGGGCCCAGACAGTGCTGCTTTCCGCGCAGGGCATGCCCGTTGACAAGACCGCGACGGTCACGTGCACCAGCTCGGACCGGGTCCGCGACGTGATGGCCGAGCAGGGCCTGCCGTTCTCGACCGGGAGCCTGGCCAAGCTGGCCGACTTCCTGGTCACCGAGGGGGTGGTCGACGACATCAGCCACGAGGGCCTTCGGGTCCTGCTCCGCGAAGAGGGCGTCTCGTTTCAACGCGTGAAGACCTGGAAGACCTCACACGACCCGGACTACGCGGTCAAGAAGGCCCGCATCGAGCACCTGCAATGGGGCTACACACGCCCCCACGGGGTCCGCCACCTGTTCGCCGCCTACGACCTGGCGAAGAACCAGCTCTACGGGCACATCAAGAAGACGAAGAACAGGTCGAAGTTCCTGGAGTTCTGCCGCTACCTGCGCTCGCTGCACCGAGATCGCCCACACCCCGACCAACAGCTCCTGGCTCAACCAGATCGAGGCCCAGTTCACCGCCCTGCGCTACTTCGCCCTAGACGGCACCGCCCACACCACCCACAAGGCAGGGCACCTGCGCGCCACTGTCGGCGCATCACACTCGAAAGCGCCCGCAACAGGCATCCCGAAAGGACCGAAAAACTATGCGCTTTACCTCTGAGACGTCGTCCGACGGCGTCTTTGAACAGCTCTTCCTCCTCGGCGACATCCCTGGCGTGCTATGGACTCCACGAGGTGCCGACGGGACCCGCCCCCTGATTGTGATGGGGCATGGCGGCGGTCAGAACAAGAAGGCCCCTGGCATCGTGGACCGTGCGCGCCGCTTCGTGGCCGAGTGCGGTTTCGCCGTGGTGGCGGTCGATGCGCCTAGCCACGGTGACCAGCCGGAACATGAGGAGTTCACCCGGATCGCGACCGAGTACGAGGCCCGGCTTGACGCCGGTGAGGGACTGGCCCCGCTGATCGCCGGCTTCCAAGCGCTCGTTGTCCGCCAGATCGTGCCGGAATGGCAGACAGTCCTCAACGCGGTCCAGAAGCTCAGTCATGTTGGCATTGGCCCCGTTGGCTACTGGGGTGTGTCGCTGGGCTGCGTGATCGGTGTCCCGCTTATTGCCGCCGAGTCCCGGGTCCGGGCGGCGGTGCTGGGCCTGGGCGGTGCTGAGGTGTCAGCCGAGACCGCCGCGCGGATTACCGTCCCGGTGGAGTTCCTCGTGCAGTGGGACGATGAGCGAGTGCCACGGACCCAGAGCCTGGCACTGTTCGACGCCTTCGCCTCAAAGGAGAAGACGCTGCACGCCAACCCCGGCAAGCACGGTGAGGTCCCGGCATTCGAGATAGACAGCACGCTCCGATTCTTCGCCCGGCACCTTGGCTGATACCGCCGCCAGGTCATCGCATGGATGGAACAGGCCGAACTGGCCGCCGCGTCGACCGGATGGGGAACATCTGGAACATCTACGGCCGTCGCGAGGGCACCGAACGGCTGCCTCGGCGTCCTGGGCGGCATCGAGGTCGTCCGCACCCTGAACGACCTCGGCATCACCACCCGCCGCCCCATCGAGGTCGGCTTCTTCACCGAGGAGGAGGGCGTCCGCTTCGGCACCGACATGCTCGGCAGTGCCGTCGCCGCCGGCCGCCTGACCCTGGAGTACGCCCACGCCCTGACCGACCGCGAAGGTCTCACCCTCGGCGGGGAACTCGCCCGCACCGGCTTCGACGGACCTGTCGACGTACGCCTCGCCCCGCCCCACGTCTACGTCGAGTGCCACATCGAACAGGGCCCCGTTCTCGCCGAGAACGAGGTCGAGATCGGGTGTGGTCACCGGTGTGCAGGGCATTTCCTGGCAGGAGATCACCATTCACGGCCGCGCCGCCCACGCCGGCACCACACCCACCGACCTGCGCGCGCCACCGTCGGCCACCTGATCGCCAGGACAGTCAGCCTGGTCTGTCACTCACCGTCCGGCGGATGGCCAAGACGGCCTACGTTCCCTTCGACGAGGGCGTGCGGAAGGCCATCGCACAGGCCGCCGAAGACCACGGCTTGGAGCACGTCTCCCTGCTCTCCGGCGCCGGCCACGACGCCCAGGAGATCGCCGCGCTCTGCCCCACCGCCATGATCTTCGTACGAGGCGAGTGCGACGGCATCAGCCACAACCGCCGCGAGTACTCCACCCCCCCCCAGGCCTGCGCCCACGGCGTCGACGTCCTGGCCACCACCCTCCTGCGCCTGGCCAACCAGCACTGACCGCTCACGCCCGCTAGCTAGTCGGGAAGCCCTCGGACCTCGTACCCGGCGGGCGGCGTACGCCGACGTGGTGTCGGAGTACGCCGCCCTGGAGTGGGACGAGCTGCCGGCCCTACTTCGGGTCGCGGTTGAACAGCGACTTGGACCAGAGGTAGCCGAGTGCGGCGAGTCCCAGGCACCAGGCGACGGCGAGCCAGCCGTTGTTGCCGATCTCGGTGCCGAGGAGCAGGCCGCGCAGGGTCNCGAGGAGCAGGCCGCGCAGGGTCTCGATGGCGGGTGTGAAGGGCTGGTACTCGGCGATCGGCTGGAACCAGCCCGGCATCGCGTCGACCGGCACGAAGGCGCTGGAGAGGAGCGGCAGGATCATCAGCGGCAGGGCGTTGTTGCTGGCCGCCTCGGCGTTCGGGCTGGACAGCCCCATGCCGACCGCGATCCAGGTGAGCGCGAGGGAGACGAGCGTCAGCAGCCCGACTGCCAGGATCCACTCCAGGACGGTGGCGTCCGTGGCCCGGAACCCGATCGCCACGGCAACGGCCCCGACGAGCACCACGCTCATCACGCACTGCAGCACGCTGCCGACGACGTGCCCGACGAGCACCGAACCGCGGTGGATCGCCATCGTCCGGAAGCGGGCGATGATGCCCTCGGACATGTCCGTGGAGACGGACACCGCGCTGCCGATCGTGGTGCCGCCGATGGTCAGCATCAGGATGCCCGGGAAGAGATACGCGAGGTACTCGGACCGGTCGGCACCGCCGTCCCCGATACCGGCGCTCATCACGTCGCCGAAGATGTAGGCGAAGAGCAGGAGCAGCATGACCGGTGTGAGCAGCAGGTTCAGGGTGAGGGACGGGTAGCGCCGGGCGTGCAGGAGGTTGCGGCGCAGCATCGTGGAGGAGTCGCGGACGGCGAGGGAGAGGGAACTCATCGGGCGGTCTCCTTGGGCTGGTGGGGGATGTCGGTGGCGCCGGTCAGGGCGAAGAAGACGTCGTCGA
>NZ_LLZG01000021.1 GCF_001509475.1 Streptomyces regalis | reverse complement strand
CGCCCCAGCAGCGCCCCGCCCCCGGCGAGCAGCACCTGCCAGCTCGCCGACGCGGCGAACGCGGCCAGCACGAACACGCCCTGTTCCAGGGGCGGTACGGCATCCGTCGCGCGGGTGCCGAGGACGAGAGCCGCGAAGTAGATCACCGTGGTCGGGTTGAGCAGCGTGATGCCGAGCAGCGCCACGTAGGCACGCGCCGGGCTCGGGGGAGTGGGCGCGGAGCGGCCGGCGGTGGCGAGCCGGTGGTCACGGTGGCGGCGTACGGCGATGACGGCGCCGTGTACCGCGAGGATCGCCAGGACCAGGGCGGAGGCCCAGCGCAGCGGCACCAGTACCGGACGCAGCGCGGCGGCCAGTGCGGAGCCCCCGAGGGTGGCCACGAGGGCGTAGAGCCCGTCGGCGGTCGCGACGCCGAGCGCGGCGCAGACCCCGGTCCGCAGGGACGTACGGGCGGTGAGGGAGACGAGGTAGGTCGCGACCGCGCCGACCGGGACGGCGATGCCGTAGCCCGCGATCAGCCCCGCGACGAGCGCCGCGGTCACGACGTGGGAAGCGTGGGCCTCCATGGACGGCCGGGCTGCTGCTGGAACCGCACCGGACGGACGGCGACGGTCAGCGACAGGAAGGCAGTGGTCGTAGGCATGGCCGGATTCTGCGGGTGGCGGATGCCCGCCCACAAGCGAATTTCATCGGAGCACCGGCCCGACGTCTCCGCAACCGCGGCTCTGTACGACGATCTCCGGCCAGATTGCCCGTACTCCTGATCTGGCCGAACTTGGCATCGACCATTTAGATGCCCCGGGCATCCAATGGGGGTCGGCACGACGCACTCTTCGTCTGCGAGGTCTTCCATGACGGACACGACGGACACGACGGAATCGCACGCCGTCGCCTTCCCTCAGAACCGCACCTGTCCGTACCACCCGCCCACCGCCTACGACCCCCTGCGTGAAGCCCGCCCGCTGGCCCGCATCACCCTCTACGACGGCCGCCCGGTCTGGCTGGTCACCGGACATGCCCTCGCCCGCACCCTGCTGGCCGATCCGCGGCTGTCCTCCGACCGCACCCGGCCCGGCTTCCCCGCGCCCAACGCCCGGTTCGCGGCGGTCCGCAACCGCAAGACCGCGCTGCTGGGCGTCGACGACCCCGAACACCGGGTCCAGCGGCGGATGATGGTCCCCAGCTTCACGCTCAGGCGCGCGGCCGAGCTGCGCCCGGAGATCCAGCGCATCGTGGACGAACGGCTCGACGCGATGATCGCCCACGGAGCCCCCGCCGAGCTGGTGAGCGCCTTCGCGCTGCCCATCCCCTCGATGGTCATCTGCGCCCTGCTGGGCGTCCCCTACGCCGACCACGACTTCTTCGAGGAACAGTCCCGGCGCCTGCTGCGCGGCCCCACGGCCGCTGACACCATGGACGCCCGCGACCAACTGGAGGCGTACTTCGCCGAGTTGATCGACCGGAAACAGAAGCAGCCGGAACCCGGCGACGGCGTCCTGGACGAACTCGTCCACCAACAGCTGCGCGACGGCGAGCTGGATCACGAGGAGGTCATCGCCCTCGCGACCATCCTGCTGGTCGCCGGCCACGAGACGACCGCCAACATGATCTCCCTCGGCACCTTCACCCTCCTCCAACACCCCGACCGCCTGGCCGAGTTGCGCGCCACCCCGGCGCTGCTGCCCGACGCGGTCGAGGAGCTCATGCGGATGCTGTCGATCGCCGACGGCCTGCTGCGCGTCGCCGTCGAGGACATCGAGACGGACGGCGGGACGATCCGGGCAGGCGACGGCGTGGTCTTCTCGACCTCGGTCATCAATCGCGACGACGCCGTCTACTCCGACCCCGACACCCTGGACTGGCACCGCCCCACCCGCCATCACGTCGCGTTCGGCTTCGGCATCCACCAGTGCCTCGGCCAGAACCTGGCCCGCGCCGAGATGGAGATCGCCCTGCGCACCCTCTTCGACCGGCTGCCGCACCTGCGCCTGGCCGTCCCTGCGGAGGAAATCCCCTTCAAACCCGGCGACACGATCCAGGGGATGCTGGAACTCCCCGTGACCTGGTAAGAGGCTCCGGTCATGCAGAACGAAACGCGCGAAACGCGCCACATGCACATCGACATCGACCATGACCTCTGCGTCGGCGCCGGCCAGTGCGCCCTCGCCGCCCCGTCCGTCTTCACCCAGGACGACGACGGCTTCAGCGCCCTGCTGCCCGGCCGGGAGGACGGCGGCGGCGACCCGATGGTGCGGGAGGCCGCCCGGGCCTGCCCGGTCAGCGCCATCACCGTGTCGGAAACAGGGAGTTGACGCCGGGCGCATCGAGCACGGCCAGGTCGAGCGCGCACAGCCGGGCGGGGTCGGCGATCACCTCGTAGGAGCTGATCCGCCCGCCCCGCATGGTGGCCGTGACGACGTGCAGGAGCCGTCCGCGCGGGGCGACGACCAGGCCCACGTCGCCGCCCACGAGCGCCGGCACCGCGAAGCGCGCCCGGCCGCGCATGAGCACCGTGCCCTCCGCGACCGCCCGGGCGCCCCGCAGCTCCGTCGCCACGCCCGGCGGCAGGGCCGCGGGGTCGGCCCGGCGGACCACGTCGGGGGCCAGCAGGCCGAGCAGTGCGCCCAGGTCACCGCCCTGCGCGGCGGCGAGGAACGCCTCGACGACCTGCCGGTGCAGGTCGAGCTCGGCCCCCGGTACCGCGGGCGTCCCTCGCACCTTGTGCCGGGCCCGGCTGGCGAGCTTCTTCGCCGTCGGCAGGGACCTGTCCACGACGCGGGCCACCTGGTCGAAGGGCACCCCGAACAGGTCGTGCAGCACGAAGGCGACCCGCTCGGCCGGGCCCAGCCGGTCGAGGACGACCAGCAGCGCGAGGCCCACCGAGTCGACCAGCACGGCCTCGTCCTCGGGCACGGCCCCGCCGCCGGACTCCGGCACCTCGTCGCCGTACGGATCCTCGCGCCGCGCGGCGCGGGACCGCAGCATGTCCAGGCAGATGCGCGAGACGACCGTCGTCAGCCAGGCCGCCAGATGGTCGATTCCGTCGTCACCCGCACGGCTGAGCCGCAGCCAGGTCTCCTGGACGGCGTCCTCGGCCTCGTCGAGCGACCCCACCATCCGGTACGCGACCGCCCGGAGCTGACCCCGGTGGGTCTCGAACCGCCGTGCCAGCTCGTCCGCGTCGTCCATCGGTCACCTTTCTCCGTCGTGCTCCGTCACCCCTACGACGAACCCGACCCGACCGAGGTGACCGACATGACTCTGCTGCACATCGACTCCAGCGCCGACCTGCCCGCCGACTCCGTGACCAGGCGGCTGACCGACCTCTACATGACGACATGGCGCACCGCACACACCGACGGCACCCACCGCCACCGTGACCTGTCGGCCGACCCGGTGCCCCCGCTGACCGCGGCCTACACCACCCTCGGCCGCCGGGTGGAACGCGAGGGCCTCGTCCCGCCGGACAAGGTGCCGGCGCTGATCGAGAACGCCGCCGAGGAAAGGGAGTGGCGGCTCACCCTGCCCCTGCTCACCGAACTGCGGTCCGCGGACACGGTGTTGCTCGGCGTCCCGATGTACAACCTCTCCGTGCCCGCGTCCCTGAAGGCCTGGATCGACCGGGTGACGTTCCCCGGCGCGTTCTCGGACCCGGACAGCGGCGAGAGCCTGTTGCGCGGCACCCGAGTCGTCGTGGTCATGGCCCGCGGCGGCGGATACGGCCCCGGCGCCCCGCTGGAGCACTGCGACTTCCAGACGCCGTATCTCCGGGCCTACTTCGGCCGTCTCGGCGTGGCGTCGGACCGCCTCCACCTCGTCGCCGCCGAGCTGACTCGCATCGACGTCCTGCCCCAACCGGCCGGTCTGGAGCACCTCGCGGCCAACTCCCTCAGCCGGGCACGCGCGGCCGTCACGGAACTCGCCGCCGCGTGACCTCAGCGCGCCGCCAGCAGCGACCGCGCCGCCTCCCGGGCCTCCGCCGCCGGCCGCGTACTGCCTGTGATGCCCGCCGTGACCATGGAACCCTCGGCCAGCAGAAACAGCGGCCCGGTCAGCGCGTCCGGCCGCCCCGCCCCGGCCACCAGCGAGGCCAGGTAGTCGCGGAACGCCCGCTTGTGCGCCCGGACCTGGTCCGCCACCCGCTCGGAGCGGGCGCCCAGCTCACCGTACGAGTTGATCCAGGCGCACCCGCGGAAGTCCGCCTCGCCGAACCACTCCTGAAGCCAGTCGAAGACGGCGAGGATCCGCAGCTCGGGGTCTGCCTCTCGCTCCACGTAGGAGGCGAGTCGCCCGCGCCAGCGCACGTCGCGCCGCTCCAGATACGCCTCCACCAGCTGCTCCTTCGCCGGGAAGAGCTGATAGAGCCGCTTCAGCGAGACCCCGGACGCGCCCCGGATGTCGTCCATGCCGACGGACTGGATGCCGCGCCCGTAGAACAGCTTCTCCGCGGCGTCCAGTGCCTGCTCCCGGGCGGTTGCGCTGTCCATGTACGACCACTCCTTGACGCGAGAACGAGCGTTCTCCTACGGTAGCAGCCACGTGGAGAACGCACGTTCTCCCTTGCTCGTACCGCCATTCCGGCCCGGAGGACGCCATGACCGACCGCCCGCCCCTGCCGCCGTTCACCCGCGAGAGCGCCGCACAGAAGGTGCAGGCCGCCGAGGACGCCTGGAACACCCGCGACCCGCACAAGGTGGCGCTCGCCTACTCGGCGGACTCGGTGTGGCGCAACCGCGACACCTTCGTCACCGGCCGCGCCGAGATCGTCGAGTTCCTCACCGCCAAGTGGGCCCGGGAGCACGAGTACGCGCTGCGCAAGGACCTGTGGGCCTTCGACGGCAACCGCATCGCGGTCCGCTTCCGGTACGAGTGCCGGGACGCCGAAGGCCAGTGCTGGCGGTCGTACGGCAACGAGTTGTGGGAGTTCGACGAGCACGGGCTGATGACCCGGCGCGAGGCGAGCATCAACGACGTACCCATCGAGGAGAAGGAGCGCCGGATCCACGGCCCGCGCCCTGAGGCCGAACGAGGGCTGTCCTTCCCGCTTGAGTAGCTTGAGTAGGGTGCGCGGATGACTGAACAGGACGAGCGAGCGCCCTTTCTCTACGTCGTCGTGTGCGCCGCCGGCATCGCCACGGACGTCGGCAAGCTGATCACCGCCGCGCAGGAGCGCCAGTGGCGCGTCGGGGTCATCGCGACGCCGCTCGCCATGAACGGTTTCTTCGACACCGCCGCCGTCGAGGCGCAGACCGGCCGCCCGATTCGCTCCGCCTGGCGTCGCCCCGGTGAACCACGGCCCTTCCCGGAACCCGACGCGGTCGTCGTCGCCCCGGCCACCTTCAACACGGTCAACAAGTGGGCCGCCGGCATCGCCGACACCCTCGCCCTGGGCACCCTGTGCGAGGCGTACGGCCTCGGCGTCCCCATCGCCGCCCTGCCCTGCGTGGCAGACGCGCTGGCCGCCCATCCCGCGTACCAGGACAGCCTGATACGGCTGCGGGGGATGGGCGTGCGCTTCGGGGAGCCGTACTCCGGCGAGGTGGGGGAGGGCGGCGGGCGGCCGGAGTTCGGGTGGGAGCGGGCGCTGGATCTGCTGGACCGGTCCTAGACGAGGGAACCGGCTTCGAGTGCACCGACCACGTACGCTCCCCGTGGTACCCCACCCCGAAGGCAGGAGCAGCAACGATGCAGTACGTGAAGCTCGGTTCGACGGGCCTGGACGTGTCGCGGATCTGTCTGGGCTGTATGACCTACGGGCTCCCCGACCGCGGCGTGCACGAGTGGACCCTCGACGAGGAGGCGTCGCGGCCGCTGATCCGCCAGGCGCTGGAAGCCGGGATCAACTTCTTCGACACCGCCAACGTCTATTCCGACGGCACCAGCGAGGAGATCGTCGGCAAGGCGCTGCGCGAATTCGCCCGCCGGGACGAGATCGTGCTCGCGACGAAGGTGCACGGCCGGATGCGGCCCGGCCCCAACGGCGCCGGCCTCTCCCGCAAGGCCATCATGTCGGAGATCGACCACAGCCTCGCCCGCCTCGGCACCGACCATGTCGACCTCTACCAGATCCACCGCTTCGACCCGCACACCCCGGTCGAGGAGACGATGGAAGCCCTGCACGACCTGGTCAAGGCCGGCAAGGTGCGCTACATCGGGGCGAGTTCGATGTACGCCTGGCAGTTCTCCAAGATGCAGTACACGGCCGAGCGGCACGGCTGGACCACGTTCGTCTCGATGCAGAACCACTACAACCTCCTCTACCGCGAGGAGGAGCGCGAGATGCTGCCGCTCTGCGCGGACCAGGGCGTCGGCGTGCTGCCCTGGAGCCCGCTGGCCCGCGGCCGCCTCACCCGGGACTGGGGTACGGTCACCGACCGCAGCGCGGGCGACGACTTCGGCAGCCGCCTGTACGTCGACAGCGACCGCACCGTCGTCGAGGCCGTCACCCGCGTCGCGCACGACCGCGGCGTCCCGCGCGCCCAGGTGGCCCTCGCCTGGCTGCTGCACCAGAACACGGTGACCGCCCCGATCATCGGAGCCGCCAAGGCGCGTCACATCGAGGACGCGGCGGCCGCGGTCGAACTGGAGCTCAGCGAGAAGGAGTTGGAGGAGCTGCAGCAGCCGTACGCTCCGCATCCGATCATCGGTCACTGATCTGACGGTCGTGCTCAGTGCGGCCCGTGCGGTGCGAACTCCGTGCCGCACGGCCCCGCGCCCTCGCTGTGCGGCAGCGCGACGCGGTCGCCGCTCATCGTCAGCGTGCGGTAGTACTCGCCGATCCGCTCGGCAGAACGCCCCACATAGTGCCCGATGAACGACCGCCGAAAACGATCCTCCGTACGGTTCGGCTGCGAACCGTGCACCAGACTCCCGTTGAAGAACAGAACATCCCCCGGCTCCATGTCCACGGGAACAGCGGCCAACCCCGCCGGAGGCGCGACGTACTCCCGCGCGAAGGACACGTCGGCGTCCGCCGTCTCCGGGCAGAACAGGTCCATGGCGTGGGTGCCGGGGACGACTTCGAGGCCGCCGTTGTCCCGGTCGATCACATCGCACGCGATCCACGCCGCGACACACGTGCCGGGCTCGACGCGCAGATAGAAGTTGTCCTGGTGCAGCGCCTGCCCTCGGCCCCCCGGCGGCTTGAAGTAGAACATGCTCTGCGCGGCCAGCACCTCCTCCCCGAGCAGCACCTCCAGCACGCTGCGCAGCCGGGAGTCGAGCAGCACCCGCAGCGACAGCTCGTCGATCTCGTGCGGGTGCATCACCCGGGGATACACCCGCAGTGGGTCGCCGTCCGACGGACGGGGCTCGAAGTGCCCGGGTATCGGCCCGGCCGCGTGCAGCGCCGCGAACCGCTCGCGGAGCCGGTCGATCTCGTCGTAGCCGAACAGTCCGCGTACGACCGTGAAGCCGTCCTCGCGGAACTGGCGGAGCCCGGTCTCGGGCAGGATGGGAGCGCCGGTGCCGCCGATGTCCGTGGCTGTCATGCGTCCACTCCTCGGTCAAGTGTCCTCGCACCGGCCACGCTAGGCCGATACCCGCCCCAGGAGGATGACCGTGAGCGCTGACGGATTGCCCGAGACTGCTGCACCCGGCGATCCCGCCCCACCGCCGGGCCTGGTGGTGGTCGGCCACTTCGACCAGCCGCAGGGGTACGGCATCAACCGGCCGCGCGGCGCGGACAGTTGGCTGTTCACCTGGACCACCGCCGGGCGCGGCCGGCTACGGCACGGGAACACCGAGGTGCGGGCCGGGGCGGGTGACCTGGTGGTCCTCGCGCCGGGCGTCCCGCACCGCTACGGGGTCGAACCGGGCACACGGCACTGGGAGTTCTGGTGGGTGCACTGCCAGGCCCGCCCCTCCTGGCAGCCCTGGCTGCGCCCGTACGACACCGGCGAGGGGATGTACGTCGTCACTTCGACGCCGGACGCGGTGCACGGCCGTGTCGAGGCGGCGTTTCGCCGGATGCTCGCCGACGCCCGCTGGACGGGGACGGACGCGCCGCCCGTCCTGCCGCCGGGGGACGAGCCGGTCGCGGTGGCGCACGGCACCGCGGCCCGCGAACTCGCCCTGTGCTCGCTGGAAGAGGTCGTCCTGCTCACCGCCGGCCCCGCGCGGACGCCCCCGTCCCACCCAGGCGTCGACGACCGGGTACGCCGGGCCGAGGCGCTGATCGCCGCCGATCCGGGCGCCCCGCACACGGTGCGCTCGCTCGCCGAGCACGTCGCGCTCTCGCCTTCCCGGTTCGCCCACCTCTTCACGCGGCAACTCGGGCAGTCACCGATGCGCGCGCTGCGCGAGGCACGTCTGCGGCACGCGGCTCGGCTGCTGGAGACCACCGACCTCTCCGTGGAACGCGTGGCAGCCGCCTCCGGGTTCGCCAGCCCGTTTCACTTCAACCGGGTGTTCCGTGAGCGGTACGGGATGCCGCCTGGCGCGTATCGGGCGAGTGGCCCAATGGTTGGCGCGTGAACTGTGAAGGCCGGGTGAAGGTGCGTGTGTCCGTATGACCAGGCAAAAAGGTGAGGGAGCGGCCGTTCAATGGTTTCCGTCGGCTCCTGAAGGGCGTTGAGTGAATACCATTTCCAATTGCCCTGCCGATGTGCCGTAATCGCCGCGATCGGCTGTTGACCGATCGTCAATTACTGATCGGTGTGCACGCAATGCACAAAAAACTGGATTCGCTTGTTCCCTGCCGCTGACCTGTGCAAAGGTGTGCCTCGCTCCCACACGCCCCATGCTTCACAAGAGCCGCGCCCGGAGCATACCCATTGGTATGAACCTTTAAAGTCGCATGCCCTCCGGAGGAATGCCGCCGTGCATGACGCAGGCCTGTCGAATTCCCCTCACGATGCCCGCCTCTTCGAAGTGACCGACGCTCAACTGAGCGCCGAACTGAAGAAGTGGACGGGGGCGACACCGGCGCTCCATCCCGTCGGTGAACTCCTCGACCGGCACTGGGAAGCGGGCTTCGCCTACGCACGGCTGTGCACCGCGGACGCCCGGTCCGCCGGCATGCTCACCACCGCGGCATTCACCCGGCTTTTCGGCGAAACACTGCGGCAGACCGGACCGACGGCGGCGTGGCGCCCCCAACTGCTCGTCACCGTGCGCCGTATCGCGGCGGAATGGGACACCGACCGCCAGGAGCTGCTCCACCCCGAGCTGCGGACCGAGCCGGGCAGCGGTGAGCGCGTCTCCGCCCGGCTGCTGCCCCCGGCCGACCGGCGCCTGCTGTCCGGGGCGTTCCCGCGGCTGCCCCAGTCCGCCCGCTGCCTGCTGTGGCACAGCGAGGTCGAGGCCGAACCGCTGGCAATACCCGCCGGACTGCTCGGCCTCGACGAGGAGGACGCCCGTGTCGAACTCGGTCGGGCCCACGAGCGTTTGCGCGAGGAGTGCCTCCAGGTCCACCGCGAACTCGCCCCGGAACAGGAGTGCCGGCGCTACCTGCGGATGCTGGACGTGACCTACCGGCGCGGCGGCGTCGACGTCGACCCCGACCTGCGCGCGCACCTGGACCGCTGCGGGCACTGCAGCGACACCGCAGGCCAGCTGCACTTCTTCAACGCGGGGCTCGGTGTCGCACTGGCCGAGGCGGTGCTCGGCTGGGGCGCGAGAGCCTACCTGGAATCGCGAGCGAGCCAGGCCGAGAAGCCGGCCGAGGCCGAGCAGGCGCCGCCGGCGGCGATCGTGGGCGAGTCCTTCTTCTCCGAGGGCGGTGCCTTCGCCCCCGCGGGCGACGCCTCCGCCCCCGCAGCCGAGGGTCCCGCGCCAGCCCCCGCCGGCCCGCCCTTCTCCGCCGCGGACGTGGTCGCGTCGCCCGCGCAGACGGGTCCCCGACGGGAACGCCGCACCGCACGTCGGACCGCCCCGCGAGCCGACGCCACCACCGCTCCCGGTCCGGGCGCCCCCCGCAGCTGCTCCCGCCGTGCGGCCCTCAAGGCCGCCCGCCGCGCCGCCCGGCGCCGCAACCTCACCGCGGCCGTCGCGACCGTCAGTGCCCTCGTCGTCCTCCCGCTCGTCGCCTGGTCCGTCGTCGGCTCCGGGGACAGTTCCCCTCCGACCGCGGGCGACCGCCCCTCCGAAGCGCCCGGCTCGAACGCGGGCTCCGCCACCAGCAACCCGTCCTGGGCGGGCGCCGCCGAGGCCGCGAAGGGCGATCTGCGGGGCCGGCTCTACAACATCGGATCCGGGCAGTGCGTCGGCGTCGTCGGCGGGAAGGCCGTCAAGAACGCGGAGACCGAGCTCGCCACCTGCTCCTCGGCGGCAGGCCAGCAGTGGGCGTACGAGACCGACGGACTGCTGCGCAGCGGCGCGAACCCCGATCTCTGCCTCGACTCCCACCTCGGCTACTCGGTCCGGCTGGCCCCGTGCACGGGTGCCGCCGATTCCGACACCAGAAACGTCCGCTACGACTTCACCCTCCAGGGCACCCTGGTGCCGCGCTTCAACCAGGAACTGGCCCTCAGCCCCGCCGCCACGGACGGCTCGGGAGCCCTGGTCCTCAAGACCCGTGACGACGAGGGCGACGCCCAGCACTGGGCGATCGACACCTCGAAGACCGAACTCCAGATGGAGGCGGTCAACTGGGACGCAACCGATGCTCCGCAGCCGACGAGACCCGAACCCACGCCGACCCCCACTCCCACCCCCACGCCCAAGCGGTCGAAGACCCCGACGCCCACGTCGACACCGTCCGCGGCCCCGTCGGCCTCGCAGCCGACCCCCACGAGCCCGTATCCGACCGACGCGTACTGCTACTACAACCCCTACTACTGCTCGTCGGACGGCCAGTACGGCGGGTCCGGTTATGGCGGGTCCGGGTACGGCGGCTATGGCGGTTACGGCGGTTACGGAGGTTACGGCCAGGGTGGTGGCGGTCGCCGCTGATCGCTGTCCCCGCTCGGTCGGGCGGTCTTCCTGCGACTCAGCCTCCGACAACCTGGAGTGACGCCCACAGCGCCAGCACGGCAGGGACCAGGGCGGCCGGCACCGCGAGCAGTCCGAGCCGGGTGAACTCGCCGACGGCGACAGCGTGTCCGTGCCGGTGTGCGATGCGCCGCCACAGCAGGGTGGCCAGCGAGCCGGCGTACGTCAGGTTCGGGCCGATGTTCACCCCGAGCAGCACCGCGAGCACCGCGCCGGGCCCGGCCGGGGCGGTCAGCGGCAGCAGGACCAGCACGGCGGGCAGATTGTTGATCAGGTTCGACAGTACGGCGGCCAGCGCGGCGATCCCGAGCAGCGCGGCCAGACCTGAGCCGTCCGGCAGTACTTGCCGGAGCGCGTCGGCGAGACCGTGGTCGACCACGGCGCGCACGACGACACCGAGCGCGAGCACGAACGCCAGGAACGCCGGTGCGGCGGCCCGCACCACCGTGAGCGGGTTTGCCCGGCGCCGTACGATCGCCCGCCCGGCCAGCATCAGTGCCCCCGCGAGCGCCACCCACGCCGGCTCGACGCCCGCCGCCGAGGCCACGACGAACCCGGCCAGCGTGCAGCCCACGGTGACCAGCGCGAACAGCGGCAGCTCGGGGGCCTTGCCGGCGTCGGGCGCGTGGACCGGCGCCATCGGCTCGTCGGCGAACCAGCGCCGGAAGACCAGGTACTCGGCGCCGATCGCGGCCAGCCAGGGCAGCGTCATCAGCGCGGCGAACCGGGTGAAGCTCAGCCCGCTCGCCTCGAACGCCAGCAGGTTGGTGAGGTTGGACACCGGCAGCAGCAGCGAGGCCGTGTTCGACAGGTGCGCGCAGGCGTAGACGTGGGGTTCGGCGCGGACGCCCGCCCGGGCGGCGGTGGCCAGCACCACCGGCGTCAGCAGCACCACCGTGGCGTCCAGGCTGAGCACGGCCGTGATCGCCGAGCCCAGCGCGAACACCGCGGTCAGCAGCCGCGCGGGCGACCCCGCCGCCCAGCGGGCCATCCAGGCCCCGCACGCCCGGAAGAGCCCCTCGACATCGCAGAAGTGGGCGAGGACCAGCACCGCGGCGAGGAAACCCACCACCGGCCCGAGTCGCTCCACCTCCGCCCACGCATGCGTCGGTGAGATCACCCCGGTCGCGATCGCCACCCCCGCGGCCGGAACCGCGACCGCGGCCTCCGGAAGGCCGAACGGGCGCACAACGGCCCCGAGGAGTACGGCGATGAGCAGGGCCACGGACAGTGCTTCGGCGAGCGGGGCGTTCAGAGCGGGTCCTTCAAGACGTGATCGAAGATGTGCCCGCACATGAAAACAGGCTGCGGTAAGAGCCTTGCGTGCGCCCCTGGCCGGGAGGGATCAACCGCCGGTGCCGGGCTGGACCACGGTGAGGAAGACCGAGGACTCGTTGCCGGCCACGGGCACCTCACCGTGCGTCCAGGCCACCTTGATCGAGTCCCGCTCGTCCGGCGGCGTCACGAGCAGCGCCGCGGGCGTGGCCGTACGGGCGCCGCTGATCTCGGGGCTGGCGAAGGTCAGCCCGGCCCAGGCGCTGCGGCCGGGGGCCAGTGTGACGGTGGTGGGCGTGTCCGGGGAGCGCTTCGGGTCCGGGCCGAGCTGCCGGCCGGACGCGTCGACGAAGGCGGCACCCGGATAGCCGCGCACGGTGCAGGTCCGGTCAGCCGTGTTGGTCAGCACGATCGGGAAGTTCCGCTGTCCGGCCCCCGGGCTGGGGCGGCCGATGGCGGCGCGCAGCTCGGAGGTGTGGCACCGCGTGCTGGAGGCGGTCGACGCGGGCGCAGGGCTGCCGGTGTCGGCCGTGCTCGGCTCGGTCGTGGGTTTCCCGCTACCGGCTGTGCCGGGTTCGGTCGTACGGCTGCTCGTGCCGGCCGGTGTCCGCACAGAGCCCGACGAGCCGGCGCCGTTGTCGCAGGCGGCCAGCAGGGCCAGCAGCGCGACAGCGCTCACCAGGGGAGTCGCTCGGTGTAAGGAGTGGAATGCCCATGCACGTCCCATGGTGGTGACGAATCCCCGTTTTACCGCCGAGTACTCAAGGTTTTGCCACCGAGTACGCACACCTCGTACTCACACCTCGTCGAGGAGCCCGATCTCCGCCCAGATCGTCTTGCCGTCCGCTGTGTGCCGACTGCCCCAGCGCTGGGTCAGCTGAGCGACCAGCAGCAGCCCGCGGCCGCCCTCGTCGAAGATCTTGGCGCGACGCAGATGCGGTGCCGTGTGGCTGGTGTCGGACACCTCGCAGATCAGCGTGGCCGCGTCGTGGATCAGCCGGAGGCGGATGCCGGGGGTGCCGTAGCGGATGGCGTTCGTCACCAGCTCGCTCACCACCAGCTCGGCCGTGAACGACGCCTCGCTCAGATTCCAGGCGTCGAGCTGCTCCATGACCTGCTTGCGGATCGGTGCGACGAGCGCCGGGTCGGCCGGGATGTCCCAGGTCGCGACCTGGGAGGAGGGCAGCCCCTGGGTGCGGGCCAGCAGCAGGGCCACGTCGTCGGCGGCGCCGCCCGGCGGAAGCAGGGCGTGCAGGACGTGGTCGCAGGTCTCGTCCAGCGACCCGGACGAGGCCGACAGCGCCTCGCGGAGCAGCGCATGGCCGGCGTCGACGTCGCGCTCGCGGCTCTCGATCAGGCCGTCGGTGTAGAGGGACAGCACGGTGCCCTCGCGCAGTTCGAGCTCGGCCGACTCGAACGGCAGCCCGCCCAGCCCGAGCGGCGGCCCGGCGGGCAGCTCGATCTCTTCCGGCTCGCCGCCCGGCGGGATCATGACGGGCGAGGGGTGCCCGGCCCGGGCCAGCGTGCAGCGCCGGGAGATCGGGTCATACACCGCGTACAGACAGGTGGCGCCCACCTCGCCGGGGCTGCCGTCGGTGCCCGCCTCCTCGGAAAGGCGTACGACCAGGTCGTCGAGGTGGGTGAGCAGTTCGTCGGGCGCGAGGTCGATGTCGGCCAGCGTGCGCACCGCCGTGCGCAGCCGGCCCATGGTGGCCGACGCCGCGACGCCGTGGCCGACGACGTCCCCGACGACCATCGCCACCCGCATCCCGGACAGCGGAATCACGTCGAACCAGTCGCCGCCCACCCCCGAGCGCGCCGCCGGCAGATAGCGGGAGGCCGCCTCGAGCGCCGCGGTGCGCGGCAGGGAGCGGGGCAGCAGGCTGCGTTGCAGGGCGAGGGCGGTCTCGCGTTCGCGGGAGTAGCGGCGGGCGTTGTCGATGCAGACGGCCGCGCGTGCCGTGATCTCCTCGGCCAGCAGTACGTCGTCGGGCGTGAACGGCTCCGGGTTCTTGAACCGGGTGAGCACGGCGACACCCAGGGTGGTGCCGCGGGCCCGGATCGGCACGGACATCGTCGTGTGGATGCCGTGCCCCTTGATCCGCTCGGCGCGTGCCGGGTCCCAGGAGAGCCACTGAGCGAGGTCGCCGGTCGCTGTCGAGGCCACGATGGTGCGGCCCGCCAGCAGCGCGTCGGCCTGGGGCGACGGGGTGGGATACACGTCCACCTGTCCCAGCCCGGCCACGGCTTCGGGGTTGCCCGGGTTGACGGATCGGTGGGCGGTCCGGCGCAGGCTGAGCGGGGCGGTCAGCGGGCCGGTGGGCGACTCGCCGCCGTGCGCCGGAGGGTCCAGCAGGTCGACGCTCACGAAGTCGGCGAGGGCGGGGACACAGATGTCCGCCAGCTCCTCGGCCGTCCGGGGGACGTCCAGGGTGGTGCCGATACGGACGCTGGCCTCGTTCACCAGCTGCAGCCGCTCCTGGGCCACGTACTGCTCGGTGAAGTCGTGCGCGGCGACAGACACGCCGCGCACCCGCCCCTGGGCGTCGGTGACCGGGGCCATGCGGGCCAGCCAGGCGTACCTTCTGTCCCCGCCGACCGGAACGTACGTCCGTACATCGGTGCCCCGGCCCGTGGTGAGCACGCGCAGGAGGTACCGCTCGATGTCCGTGCTCTGCGGTCTGCCGGACAGTTCGGGCGCCCGCAGCCCGCGCACGTGCTCCTCGGGGAGCTGGAGGACCTCCGCCATGACGGAGTTGATCCGGCGCAGCCGGAGCCGCTCGTCGTAGATCGCGATGGCACAGGGGGACTCGAGGAGACCGACACGGTCCAGCGGGTCGTCGGGCGCACGCGGGCCGTCCTCTTCCAGCGGCGTGACCACGAGCCAGCGGTCGGGGCCGTCGTCCCCCGCCCGGACACGGTGGGCGAGCAGCCACACGGACACCGCGCCGCCGTCGCGATGGCGCAGGGTGATGGTGCCGTCCCAGCGGTCGCCCTCCGGCGCGCCGGATCCGCTCTGCCCCGCACCGGCCATCAGATCCACGGCGGGGCGCCCCACGACCTCGGCGGCCCGGTAACCCAGCAGCCGCTCCGCTCCGGCGTTCCACTCGACGAGTGTGCCGTCGTCGTCGATGACGGCCCGGGCTGTCGCGGCGTCGTCGAACGGATACTCCGGGTTCATCGTTCCAGGCTAGTGCGTCGGCTGCCCACAGACCCCGGAACTCCCATGTGCACCCTTGACGGTACGGCGTGCCACCCCGTCAGAATCTGTTTGTTCGCGATCAGTTGTGAGTACTTCTGCGCCCTGATGAGGGAGAGCCGCCATGACAGTCACTCGAAGATCGTTACTGCTCGCCTCGACCGCCGCCCCGGCGGCCGGAGCGCTGCTGACCACCGCGACGGCACGGGCCGCCGAAGCCGCCGGCGCCGGGTCCGGCCGCCGCACGGTCGCGCTGCGCGACGGCTGGCGCTTCGCCCTGGTGAACCCCGGCGGGATCACCGACCCGACCGGCGCCTACGCGGGCGCCGCCGAGCCCGGCTACGACGACTCGGGCTGGCGCGAGGTCGCGGTGCCGCACGACTGGAGCATCGAGTTCGCCCCGACCACCGAGCACAACACCACCAGCGGCACCGGCTTCTTCCCCGGCGGCCTCGGCTGGTACCGCCTCGACTTCACCCTGCCGCCCGGCCTCGCGGGTCGGCGGATATCGGTGGAGTTCGACGGCGTCTACATGGACTCGTACGTCTACTGCAACGGCAAGGAGGCCGGCCGCCACCCCTACGGCTACACCGGCTTCGCCTTCGACCTCACCGACCTCGTGCACACCGACGGCAGCACCGAGAACGTGCTCGCGGTCAAGGTGCAGAACCGGCTCCCCAGCAGCCGCTGGTACTCCGGCAGCGGCATCTACCGCCAGGCCCGCCTCGTCGTCACCGAGCCGGTGCACGTGGAGCGCTGGGGCACGTACGTCACGACACCGGAGATCACCGAGGAGCGGGGCGTCGTACGGGTGCGGACCTCGGTGGTGAACGCCTCCGGCGGTGGCACGGACGTCGAGATCGTCTCGCGGATCGTCGATCCCGGCGGCCGTACCGTCGCCCGTACGTCCTCCGCGATCGCCGTCACCGACAAGGCGACCGAGACCCATGAACTCACGGTCGCAGGGCCGCAGTTGTGGGACTTCGAGACGCCGCACCACCGTTACACCCTGAAGACCGAACTACGCGTCGGCGGCAGGACGACCGACACCTACCGCACCCCCTTCGGTTTCCGCACCTTCCGCTTCGACCCGGACGAGGGCTTCCACCTCAACGGCGTCCACAGCAAGATCAAGGGCGTCGACCTCCATCACGACCTGGGCGCCCTCGGCGCCGCCGTCAGCATCGACGCGATCCGTCGGCAGATGACCATCATGAAGTCGATGGGCGTCAACGCCTTCCGGACCTCCCACAACCCGCCCTCGCCGGAGATGATCCAGGTCTGCGAGGAGATGGGCATCGTCATGCTGGTGGAGGCCTTCGACTGCTGGCGCTCGCCGAAGACGCGCTACGACTACGGCCGCTTCT
This sequence comes from Streptomyces regalis, assembly GCF_001509475.1. Taxonomy (GTDB): domain Bacteria; phylum Actinomycetota; class Actinomycetes; order Streptomycetales; family Streptomycetaceae; genus Streptomyces; species Streptomyces regalis. The sequence goes on along the minus strand of NZ_LLZG01000021.1, from coordinate 8,859 downwards.
TCGACGAGTGGGCCGACAAGGACATCTCCGAGATGGTGCTGGCGGCCCGCAACTCGCCCGCCGTCCTCGTGTGGTCGATCGGCAACGAGGTCTCCGAGTTCACCTCGACCTCCGGTCTCGCCATGGCCGACCGGCTCATCGCCGCCGTCAAGGCCTCGGACGACACCCGCCCCATCGTCATCGGCTCCCACCGGCACCGCAGCGTGCCCGCCCCGGGCTCGCCGGGCGACCTGATCCTCGCCAAGCTCGACGGCCTCGGCCTCAACTACAACACCGCCAAGTCGGTGGACGCGCTGCACGCCCGCTATCCGAACCTGTTCCTCTTCGAGTCCGAGTCGTCCTCCGAGACGTCCACCCGCGGCGCCTACCAGGAGCCCGAGCGCCTCAACACGGGCGAGAACCACACGCCGGGCAAGCGGGCGACCTCGTCGTACGACAACAACCTCGCCTCCTGGACCATGAGCGGGGAGTACGGGCACAAGAAGGACCGGGACCGGAAGTGGTTCGCCGGGCAGTTCCTGTGGTCGGGCATCGACTACATCGGCGAGCCCACGCCGTACGACGTCTTCCCGGTCAAGGCGTCCTTCTTCGGCGCGGTCGACACGGCGGGCTTCCCGAAGGACATGTACCACCTGTTCCGGAGCCAGTGGGTCGGCGAGCCCATGGTCCACCTGTTGCCGATGACCTGGAACCACGAGGAGGGCGACACGGTCGAGGTGTGGGCGTACGCCAACGTCGACACCGTGGAGCTGTTCCTCAACGGAAAGTCCCTCGGCACGCGGACGTTCGACACCAAGAAGACCGTCGACGGCCGGACCTACCTGGAGACGACCGAGGCGACCGGCGACGACAAGACCTTTACCGACGGTCCCTACCCCGGCAGCTACACCAGCCCGAACGGCAGCGCGGGCAAGCTCCATCTGACGTGGCAAGTGCCGTACCAGGCAGGGGAGTTGAAGGCAGTTGCCCGACGGGACGGAAAGGTGGTCGCCACCGACGTCCTGCGCACGGCCGGTACGCCGAAGGCCGTACGGCTGGCCGCCGACCGCAAGTCCCTCACCGCCGACGGCCGTTCGCTGGTCTTCGTGACCGCCGAGGTCGTCGACGCCCGGGGTGTGGTCGTGCCCGACGCCGAGGATCTGATCTCCTTCGAGGTGACGGGCGGCTCGCTCGCCGGGCTCGACAACGGACGGGAGGAGAGCGCCGAGCGCTACCAGGCGAGTACGCGTACGGCGTTCCACGGCAAGGCGCTGGCGATCGTACGGTCCGGTACGAAGGCGGGCTCCCTGAAGGTGACCGCGCGGGCCGAGGGCCTGCGGGCGGGGAACCTGACCGTGCGGACGACCCCCGCCCGTTCGGTCGCGCTCACCCCGGCTGCGGCGTTCGAGCCCGACTATCCGGCGCCCACGAACTACCCCTATGCGGACGCCAGTTACTCCGGTCGCCCGGACACCCTCCCCGCCGCCATGCTCGACGGCAACCCGGCCACCGGCTGGTCCAACGGCTTCCTCAAGACGGCCACGGCCCTGCTGCCCGCCTTCGACGGAGCCCGGCCCGAGGACTGGGTGTCCGTCGGCTTCGGGCGGGCGCGGAGCATCGACCGGGTGGAGGTCTCCTTCACCGTGGACGCGACGCACACGCTGCCCGCGTCGGTCGAGGCCGAGGTCTGGGACGGCCGCCGCTATGCACCGGTCGAGGGGGCGGCCGTGGAGTGGGCCACCGCCTCGGACGCGCCGACCGTCATCACGTTCGACGCGGTACGCGGCTCCCGGGTGCGGCTCACCCTGACCAGTGCCTACCCGGGGGAGGCCCGAGGGGCGATACGGATCAGCAAGCTGGAGGTCCCGGTCACCTGACCCAACGGCGCGGTCCGGACGGGCGGTTCGATAGCGCCCCATAAGGGGCGCGGGGCACTGTGCGGCCAGCCACGAAGGTGCCACAGGCGAAAGACGGCCCATCGCGGCACTACCAGCGGAGCATTTCGTCCGGACTGTTGACGGACTGTCATGTCGCCAACAAGCATGGCTGCGTCCGCCTCTGGGAGCGCTCCCACCGCGAGCGTCACCCGCACCTCACCCGAGGAGCCCAGACGTGAAACGACGCAGAACCATCCTGTTGTCCCTGACGGCCCTGCTGGCGGCGGGACTCACCGCACTCCCGGCACCACCGGCCGGCGCGGAAGAGGTCGAGCAGCTGAAGAACGGCACGTTCGACACCACGACCGCCCCGTGGTGGACGACCAGCAACGTCACCGCGGGCCTGTCCGACGGGCAGCTCTGCGCCGACGTCCCCGGCGGCACCACCAACCGCTGGGACGCCGGCGTCGGCCAGAACGACATCACCCTGGTGAAGGGGGAGTCGTACCGCTTCTCCTTCACCGCGAAGGGCTCGCCCGAGGGCCACGTGGTGCGGGCGATCGTCGGCCTGTCGGCGGCGCCGTACGACACCTACTTCGAGGTGACGCCTCAGCTGAGCGTCTCCGGGAACTCGTACTCGTACACCTTCACCTCGCCCGTCGACACACCCCAGGGCCAGGTCGCCTTCCAACTCGGCGGCAGCCCGGACGCATGGCGCTTCTGCATGGACAACGCCTCGCTGCTGGGCGGTGTCCCGCCCGAGGTGTACGAGCCCGACACCGGGCCGCGGGTGCGGGTCAACCAGGTCGCCTATCTGCCCGCCGGACCGAAGAACGCCACTCTCGTCACCGACGCCACCGAGAAGCTGCCCTGGCAGCTGAAGAACGCCTCCGGGGCCGTCGTCGCCCAGGGCTGGACCGTGCCGCGCGGCACCGACGTCTCCTCCGCGCAGAACGTCCACTCCCTCGACTTCGGCGCCTACCGCAAACAGGGCAAGGACTTCACGCTGGTCGCCGACGGAGAGGCGAGCCGCCCCTTCGACATCGGGACCGCCGCCTACGAGCGGCTGCGCCTCGACGCCGTGAAGTACTACTACACACAGCGCAGCGGCATCGCGATCCGCGACGACCTGCGCCCGGGCTACGCCCGCCCCGCCGGACACGCCGACGTCGCACCGAACCAGGGTGACGGCGCCGTGCCCTGCCAGCCGGGCGTGTGCGACTACAAGCTCGACGTCACCGGCGGCTGGTACGACGCCGGCGACCACGGCAAGTACGTCGTCAACGGCGGCATCTCCGTGTGGGAGCTGCTGAGCACCTACGAACGCGAACGGCTCGCCCGCACCGGGGAGTCGGAGAAGCTGGGCGACGGGACGCTCGCCATCCCCGAGAGCGGCAACAAGGTGCCGGACATCCTGGACGAGGTCCGCTGGGAGCTGGAGTTCCTGCTGAAGATGCAGGTGCCCGCGGGGCAGCCGCTGGCCGGCATGGCGCACCACAAGATCCACGACGAGCAGTGGACGGGCCTGCCGCTGCTGCCGAGCGACGACCCGCAAAAGCGCGAACTGCACCCGCCGTCCACCGCGGCGACCCTGAACCTGGCGGCGACGGCCGCGCAGGCGGCGCGCCTGTACCGGCCGTACGACAAGGAGTTCGCGGCGAAGACGCTCGCTGCCGCCCGCAAGGCCTGGACCGCGGCGCTCGCGCATCCCGACCGGTACGCCTCCGAGAGCGACGGCATCGGCGGCGGCACCTACGCCGACAACAACGTCACCGACGAGTTCTACTGGGCCGCGGCGGAGCTGTATCTCACCACCGGCGAGAAGGAGTTCGCGGACCACGTGCTGAACTCGCCCGTCCACACGGCCGACATCTTCGGCCCCCTCGGCTACGACTGGGCCAGGACGGCGGCAGCGGCCCGGCTGGACCTGGCGACCGTGCCGAGCAGGCTGCCCGGCCGGGACAGAGTGCGTCAGTCGGTGATCAAGGGTGCGGACGGGTATCTGGCCGCCCTGAAGTCACAGGCGTACGGCATGCCCTATGCCCCGACCGGCAACCTCTACGACTGGGGCTCCAACCACCAGATCCTGCACAACGCCGTCGTGATCGCCACGGCTTACGACATCACGGGTGCCTCGAAGTACCGTGACGGCGCGCTGCAGAGCATGGACTACCTCCTCGGGCGCAACGCGCTGAACATCTCGTACGTGACCGGCTACGGCGAGGTCAACTCCCGTAATCAGCACGCCCGTTGGTACGCCCACCAGCTCGACCCGAAGCAGCCCAACCCGCCGGCCGGCACGCTCGCCGGCGGGCCGAACTCCGGCATCCAGGACCCCTACGCACAGAGCAAACTCAAGGGCTGCGTCGGCCAGTTCTGCTACATCGACGACATCCAGTCCTGGTCGACGAACGAGCACACGATCAACTGGAACTCCGCCCTGACCCGGATGGCCTCCTTCGTGGCCGGCCAGGGATGATGACAGCCCCGGTCAAGGGGTGACGTTCTTGACCGGGAGGTCTTTGCTCGCGCCCGCCACGTAGTAGTCCTTGGGCGCGGAGAAGATCACGAACTCGTTGTCGTAGTCCCGGATCTTGGCGCGGACGGTGAAGTTGCCACGCGCGTCCGTGGTGGTCTGCGCGTTGTAGGAGCTCTCGTAGTACGTCCGCAGGAACACCCGGGTGCCGGCGATCGGGCCGTGCCCGGCGGGCCGGGCGATCCTGCCCTTCACCACAAGGGTGTCGCCCTCGCGCACTGTGGTCTTGTTCACCCGGTACGCGAGGGCGCTGGTGACCGGCCGCACCCTGACCGTCGTGTCCGCGAACGCCATGTGGAAGTCGGTGGGATCGGTGTCGTAGATCGCCCGGAACATCACTTCGTGACGCGGGAACAGATAAGGGCTGGGCGTGCTCTCCACCCGGTCCGCGGGGACGTCCTCAAGGGTGAAGTGCCCCTCGGAGTCCGTGCGGACGGTGCCCACGCTGCGGGTCTCCCACTCGGTGGGGTCGATGGGGTCGCCCCACGGGTTCCAGGTGTTGTACAGAACCGATTCCTCGAGCTGGACCGGCGCGTCCGCGACGGGAGTGCCGTCGGAGCGGGTCAGGGTGCCGGTCAGGTCGACCGTGCGGTGGCTGTAGTCGGTCGTGGCGGTGCTGCTGGTGAGGGTCACCCGGTAGTCGTCGCCGTCCGCCGCGTGGGCGGGCGGTACGAGCACGGCGGTGGCGGCCAGCGCGAGAGCGGCGACGGCGGTCGGGCGGGCGACCGGTAAGCGCAGGTGCACGTGAACTCCGTGGGTGGGTGGGACCTGTTGTCGTGGGATGTGACACAGGGACGCCACAGGGGGTTGTAAGGGCCGTCAGGAATGCACGGGCCGTACACCTGGCGTTCGACAGTAGATCCTCTGCCGGTTCTCTATGGCTCGCGCTCCACGAGTTCCGCCGGCCGCTCGTGGGCGGTCAGCGTGTGCAGTTCGGCCCGGCTCAGAGGCCGGTGCACCTCGACGTACTCGCCGTGCGGCAGCCGCTTGATCACTCCGGTCTCCCGGCCGTGCGCCACCAGTTCCCTGTCACGGAGTTGCAGTCCCCAGCAGATCCTGCGGGTGACGACGAAGACGATCGCCGGGACCACGAACACCCCGATGCGCACCGCCCACGTCACCGTGTTGATCGACAGATGGAGCCGGGTCGCCACGATGTCGTTGCCGCCGCCCGCCAGGAGGATCAGGTAGAGGCTGATCCAGGCCGCGCCGATCCCGGTGCGGACGGGGCGGTTGCGGGGGCGGTCGAGGAGGTGGTGTTCGTGCTTGTCGCCCGTGATCCACGCCTCCAGGAACGGATACACCCCGATGAGGACCAGCAGGAGCGGGAACACCACGATCGGGATCAGCACCCCGAGGACGAGCGTGTGGCCCCACAGCGTGATCTCCCAGCCCGGCATGATGCGGACCAGGCCCTCGGCGAAGCCCAGGTACCAGTCGGGCTGGGCGCCGGTGGAGACCTGGTCGGCGCGGTAAGGGCCGTACGACCAGACCGGGTTGATCGACGCCACCGCCGCGAGCAGGGTGAGGGCGCCGAAGACGAGGAAGAAGAAGCCGCCCGCCTTCGCCAGGTATACCGGCATGAACGGGGCGCCAACGACATTGCGTTCGGTGCGCCCGGGGCCCGCGAACTGCGTGTGCTTGTGGTACACGACCAGCAGGACGTGCGCCACGACCAGCGCCGCCATGATGCCGGGGATCACCAGGATGTGCAGGGAGTAGAAGCGGGCCACGATGTCATGGCCCGGGAACTCGCCGCCGAACAGGAACATCGACAGATACGTCCCGACGATCGGGACGGACAGCAGCGCACCGTTCACGAACCGCAGGCCCGTGCCCGACAGCAGGTCGTCCGGCAGCGAGTAGCCGAAGAGGCCCTCGAACAGGCCGAGGAGCAACAGGGTCCAGCCGAACAGCCAGTTGATCTCCCGCGGCTTGCGGAACGACCCAGTGAAGAAGTGCCGCATCATGTGCGTGAGCATCCCGGCGACGAACACGAGCGCCGCCCAGTGGTGCAGCTGCCGCATCAGCAGCCCGCCCCGCACGTCGAAGCTGATGTCCAGCGTGGAGGCGTACGCCTCGGACATCCGGACGCCGTTGAGGGGGAGGTAACTGCCGTGGTACGTCACCTCGTTCATCGAGGGGTGGAAGAAGAAGGTGAGGTACACGCCCGTCAGGATCAGGACGACGAAGCTGTACAGGCAGATCTCGCCGAGCAGGAAGGACCAGTGGTCCGGGAAGACCTTGCGCAGATACTTCCGGCCGAGGGAGTGGATGCCGAGGCGCCCGTCGAACCAGTCCGCGACCCGCTCGCCCCTGCCGGGCAGTTCCCGGGCGCTCATGCGTCCCCCCTGTGCACGTGCGTGAGCTTCTCGGGGTTGCTCACGACATAGACACCGGACACCCGCTCGCCGTCCGGTGTGAGGTCCAGGACCAGGACGGCGTACGGCTCCTCGCCCTCGAACAGCACCGCGGCGTCGTCGCCGTTGACCCGCCGGTGGCGCAGCTCCAGATGGCCGGCCCCGCCGCCTCCCCGGCGCGCGTACGAATCCAGGAGCCGGACCACCTTGTCCCTGCCGTGCACGGGACGCAGCCCCGCCCGCTTCCGCTTGCCGCCGGCGTCCGTCCACACCGTCACGTCCGGCGCGAGGATCTCCATCAGTGCGGCGATGTCCCCGCCCACCGCGGCCCGCACGAACCGCTCGGTCGCCTCCCGCCGCACCCGCGGATGCGCCTCGTACAGCGGCCGCCGCGCATGCACATGTCCCCGCGCGCGATGCGCGAGCTGCCGTACGGCTGCCGGGCTGCGGTCGATGATCTCCGCGATCTCCGTGTGGGCGTACCCGAACACCTCGTGCAGCACGAACACCGCGCGCTCCAGTGGCGACAGCGACTCCAGGACGACCAACATCGCCAGCGAGACGGACTCGGTGCGCAGGGCAGGATCGTCGGCGCCGCCGTCCTCGCCGTCCGCGACCAGTGGCTCGGGCAGCCACGGGCCGACGTACGTCTCCCGGCGGCGGCTGATCACGGCACGCCGCGCCAGTGCGTGGTTCACGGCGATCCGCACGAGATACGCCCGCGGATTGGCGATCCCGTCGAGCGGCGAGCCCCCGCCGCGCGCCGTCCACGACAGCCACGTCTCCTGCAGTACGTCCTCGGTGTCGGCGACGCTGCCGAGCATGTTGTAGACGACGCCGAACATCAGCTCACGGTGCTCGACGAAGACGCCGGTCGCGTCGTCGGTGACGGTCAGGGGGATGTCGGACATGCGGTGGGCCTCCCGGTGCGCGCTCACTACTGCGAGGCCCGGTGGGGGCCGGAATGTGACATCCCGCGGGTGAATGTGACCCACGTCTCGCTGGCGTCGCGGGCGACCTCGCGCCCGATCACGCGCTCCGCATCCCTCTGGTACCGGCGTACATCACACTTGACCTGCGAGTATTTACGGTTGAGTACCCGAGCGGTACGGTGAAGGCATGCCAGCTCTCAACGTGGAGTTCAGCGACCGCGAGCTAGAGGACTTGCGGCAGATCGCCAAGGAACGCGGTACGTCGATGAAGGCGCTCGTGCGGGAGGCGGCCGCGGCCGACATAGCGCGCCACCGGGCGCTGCAGGAGGGTGCCGAGGCGTTCCGCCGGTTCTTCGCGTCGCACGCCGACGAGTTCGCGGCCGCTTTCCCCGACGACGAACCGTCCGTCAAGGGCGAGGGGCGGGCAGCCTGACCGATGGCACCCGTCATTCATATCGACGTGCCCTGGCTGCTCCAGCGGCACGAAGAGGTCCTGCCCGACCAGCCCACGATCAACGACTTCTCCGCGTTGGTCGCCGCCGTCGCCCGCCATCGCGTGGATCCGCCCCGTCTGGGCGTCGACTCCGACCCGGCCTGGCGGGCCGCCGCGCTGCTGCACACCCTGACCCTGCTCAAGCCGCTCCCCTCGGCCAACGCCCGCTTCGCCTGCGCGTCCGCGGTGGCCTACATGTTCGTCAGCGGCGTCGGCATCGACCCGCCCTACGGCGCCCTCGTCGACCTCGCCCGTGACCTGATCTCCGGCAAGGCCGACCTGTACGGCGCGGCCGACCGGCTGCGCTCCTGGCAGATCTGAGGCCGGCCGGCTCGGCGTACCTCGCGCGCGTGCGCGTTTCATACAGGGCACATGGAATGTTGAAAGATCGTGCAGCTGTGGAGAGTTGCCGCAGTATCTGACTTTCTTTCAAAGGGGCGGATGTTGCCCAAGTGCCTTGTTGGCCATTGGTTGCTGTGCGAGGGTGAACTACCCGTGGGGGGTTGGAAAAGGCCGGGGCTCATTCGTTCCGTGGGGAACCGGGTCGGATGGACGTTGGTGAATTCGCGCTCCCCGCGCTCGCGCCGAAGAGGTACACACCAAGCCGCTCTCCTTTTCGGCGACCGGAACTTCTGAGTCATGCGCGTGGGAAGGAATCCGTTCAGTGCCCACCCCCCACCCC
>NZ_LLZG01000020.1 GCF_001509475.1 Streptomyces regalis | reverse complement strand
CCCCAGTGCCGCCCGCACCGCGTCGCCCGGCGCCCCCCGCCCCGCCTCCCCGATCACGGCCCCTTCCGGCCCGTACAGCACCGCCCAGCCCCCCACCCTCTGAGCCAGCTGCCGCAGTACCGCCCGGACCGGATCCGGGCGCGAGGCCGCTGCCGCCAGGCTCTGCTGGGCCTCCGTCACGCGGCGCAGTTCGGCGTGCCGGGCCTGGGCCATGAGCTGCCAGACCGCGCGGGCCACGCCCGAGAAGGTCGTCCGGGGCGGGACCTCCAGGAGCGGGAGGCCGTACAGGTCGCACGCCGCCACCAGGGCGCGCGGCACCGTGTCGTGCACGGGGGCGAGGCCGAAGCCGAGCGCCGCGCCGCCCGCCGCCACGATCCTCGACACGTAGTCGTCGAAGTACGTCCCCGAACCCGCCGCCTCCGGGATGTGCACCCCCGCCGTCAGCAGCAGCTCGCCGCCCAGCAGATACGGATACGGATCGGCCATTTCCGAGGTGTGCGCCCAGTGGATGACCGTGCCTGTGCCTGTGCCTGCTCCCGTGTCCGTGTCCGTGTCCGCGTCCGTCGGGCCGGCGATCTGGCGCAGGCCCAGGTCCTCGCGGGCCAGGAGCGCCGAGAGCGGTACCGGCGGGGTGGGCGGAACGGCTGGGTCCGGCATGTGGATGTTTCCTCCAGTAGCGCAACCTCAGATGGATGAAACGTACACTTCGCAGTCGCTTTCCGGCCACCTAGTGTCGACGTCTGTCACCCCCCCCGGCGACTCAGCGCGTTCGATTGAGGGAGATCCACGTGGCCGTCGACTACACAGTCATCGTCGTCTATCTGGCCGGCATGCTGGTCATGGGCTGGTGGGGCATGCGCCGCGCCAGGTCCAAGAGCGAGTTCCTGGTGGCCGGGCGCCGGCTCGGGCCGGCCATGTACTCCGGCACCATGGCCGCGATCGTCCTCGGCGGCGCGTCCACCATCGGCGGCGTGGGACTCGGCTACCAGTACGGGCTCTCCGGTGCCTGGATGGTGTTCACCATCGGCCTCGGGCTCCTCGCGCTCTCCGTCTTCTTCTCCGCCCGCATCGCCCGCCTGAAGGTATACACCGTCTCCGAGATGCTCGACCTGCGCTACGGCGGCCGGGCCGGCGTCATCTCCGGCGTCGTCATGTGGGCGTACACCCTCATGCTCGCGGTCACGTCGACCATCGCGTACGCCACGATCTTCGACGTCCTGTTCGACATGAACCGGACGGTCGCGATCGTCCTCGGCGGCTCGATCGTCGTCGCCTACTCGACGCTCGGCGGCATGTGGTCGATCACCCTGACCGACATGGTGCAGTTCGTGGTGAAGACGGTCGGGGTGCTGCTGCTCCTGCTTCCCATCGCCGTCGTCAAGGCGGGCGGGTTCAGCGAGATGAAGGCGCAGCTGCCGACCGAGTACTTCGACCCGCTCGGCATCGGCGGCGAGACGATCTTCACGTACGTCCTGATCTACACCTTCGGCATGCTCATCGGGCAGGACATCTGGCAGCGCGTGTTCACCGCGCGCAGCGACAGGACCGCCAAGTGGGGCGGCACCGTCGCCGGTACGTACTGCCTCGTCTACGCCCTCGCCGGCGCCGTCATCGGTACGGCGGCCAAGGTGCTGTACCCGAAGCTGGGCAGCGCGGACGACGCCTTCGCGACCATCGTGAAGGACGAACTGCCGGTCGGAGTACGGGGGTTGGTGCTCGCCGCCGCCCTCGCCGCCGTGATGTCCACCTCCTCCGGTGCGCTCATCGCCTGCGCGACCGTCGCCAACAACGACATCTGGTCGCGGCTGCGGGGAGTCGTACGGCCGTCGGAGGAGCAGCACGACGAGGTGAAGGGCAACCGCGCCTTCATCCTCCTCATGGGCCTGGCCGTCATCGGTACGGCGATCGCGCTGAACAACGTCGTCGAGGCGCTGACCGTCGCCTACAACCTCCTCGTCGGCGGGCTGCTCGTGCCGATCCTGGGCGGACTGCTGTGGCGGCGCGGGACGGTGCAGGGCGCGCTGGCCTCGGTCGTGGTCGGCGGCGTGACGGTGAGCGTCCTGATGGCGACCCACGGCATCCTCGCCAACGAACCCGTCTACTACGGCCTGCTGTCTTCCCTCGCCGCCTACGTCGCCGTCTCCTTGATGACGAGGCCGACCGAGGCGGCCGTACTCGCCGCCTGGCATGAGCGTCTCGCCGGGCGAGATCCCGAACTCGTGTCCGAAGCAGTGTCGACTCCCCAGTAGAGTCACCTGCAGATGTACATACGCGACGAAGCGTAGGAAAGAAGGCATTTCACGATGACTGGCAACGAGACGCCCCGCGGCCCCGTCGACTCCTCCCGCATCCCCCGGTACGCCGGACCCGCGACCTTCGCCCGGCTGCCACGGCTCGACGAGGTCGGCCGCGCCGACGTGGCCGTGGTCGGCGTGCCGTTCGACTCGGGCGTCTCGTACCGGCCGGGCGCCCGCTTCGGCGGCAACGCGATCCGCGAGGCCTCCCGGCTGCTGCGCCCGTACAACCCGGCGCAGGACGCCTCCCCCTTCGCCCTCGCCCAGGTCGCGGACGGCGGCGACATCGCGGTGAACCCCTTCAACATCAACGAGGCCGTGGAGACCGTCGAGGCCGCCGCCGACGACCTGCTGGACACCGGCGCCCGCCTGATGACCCTGGGCGGCGACCACACCATCGCGCTGCCGCTGCTGCGCTCGGTGGCGAAGAAGCACGGCCCGGTCGCCCTGCTCCACTTCGACGCCCACCTCGACACCTGGGACACGTACTTCGGCGCCGAGTACACCCACGGCACCCCGTTCCGCCGTGCCGTCGAGGAGGGCATCCTCGACACCGAGGCGCTCTCCCACGTCGGCATCCGCGGCCCGCTCTACGGCAAGCAGGACCTGACCGACGACGAGAAGATGGGCTTCGGCATCGTCACGTCGGCGGACGTCTACCGGCGCGGTGCCGACGAGGTCGCCGACCAGCTGCGTCAGCGCATCGGCGACCGGCCCCTCTACATCTCCATCGACATCGACTGCCTCGACCCGGCCCACGCGCCCGGCACGGGGACGCCGGAGGCGGGCGGCATGACGTCGCGCGAGCTGCTGGAGATCCTGCGGGGCCTGGCGTCCTGCAACCTGGTCTCGGCGGACGTCGTCGAGGTGGCCCCCGCGTACGATCACGCGGAGATCACGTCGGTGGCCGCGTCCCACACGGCGTACGAACTGACCACGATCATGTCCCGCCAGATCGCGGCGGCCCGGAAGGACTCGGAAGCGAAGTGACTCACGACCACGACCTGGTACTCCGCCCGACGGAGGCGCAGATCGCCGCTGCACTGAACCCTCCGGCCGGCCGCAACGGCGGAGACCTGGTCGTGGAGACGCTGGCCGGGCTCGGCGCGACGACGGTCTTCGGGCTGCCCGGCCAGCACGCGCTGGGCATGTTCGACGCGCTACGCCGCTCCGACCTGCGGTACATCGGCCTGCGGGTGGAGAACAATGCCGGGTTCGCGGCGGACGCGTACGGCCGGATCACGGGCGAGGCGGCGCCGCTGCTGCTGTCGACGGGCCCGGGGGCGCTGACCTCGCTGGCGGCGCTCCAGGAGGCGGCGGCGGCGTCGGCCCCCGTCTTGGCGATCAGCAGCCAGATCCCGACAGCGGGGCTGGGCGGTGGGAGGCACGGGTACTTGCACGAACTCCCGGACCAGGCGGCCTCGTTCCGCGGCGTGGTGAAGTCGGTCCACACGGTCCGCACCCAGTCCCAGATCCCCTCCGCGATCGAGGCGGCCTGGAAGTCGGCGCTGACCGCCCCGCACGGCCCGGTGTGGGTGGAGATCCCGCAGGACGTGCTGCTCGCCGAGACGTCGATCCCGGTGGTGACGGGCGGTGACGCCTTCCCCGAGGAGCTGCCGCCACGCCCCGAACTGACCGCGGTGGCAGCCGACCTGCTGTCGAAGGCGGCCCGTCCGGCGATCATCGCGGGCGGGGGAGTGGTACGGGCGGACGCCTCGGGCAAGCTGAAGCAGCTGGCGGAGCGGCTCCAGGCACCGGTCGTCACGACCCCCGGCGGCAAGGGCGCGTTCCCCTGGAAGCACCCGTTGTCCTTGCAGTCCTGGATCGAGGATCGTCACACGACGGACTTCCTGGAGGACGCGGACGTACTCCTCGTCGTCGGCTCGGGCCTCGGCGAACTCTCCTCGAACTACCACACGTTCAAGCCGCGAGGCCGGGTCATCCAGATCGAGGCCGACCTCGGCAAGCTGGAGTCCAACCACCCGGCGCTCGGCATCCACGCGGATGCGCGTCTGGCGTTGCAGGCGCTGCTGGAGACGGTGACGGAGCGGGACACGGAGCGGGACACGGAGCGGGAGGATCCGTCGGCGCCGGAGCGCGTCCGCGAGGTCCTCGCGAAGGTCGCCGACCGCATCGCCGCCCAGGAACTCACCCTGGAACAGGGGGTGTTGGCGTCCGTACGCCGTGCCCTGCCAGCCGACTCCCCGTCCTTCTGGGACATGACGATCCTCGCGTACTGGGCCTGGTCGGCCTTCGACGCCAAGGGCCCCAACCGCCTGCACTCCGCCCAGGGTGCCGGTGGCCTCGGCTACGGCTTCCCGGCGGCGCTGGGCGCGGCGGTCGCGGACCCGACGCGGCCGGTGCTGGCGGTGTCCGGCGACGGCGGGGCGTTGTACTCGATCGCGGAGCTGGCCACGGCCCGGCAGTACGACCTGAACGTCACGTGGCTCATCGTCGACGACGGCGGCTACGGCATCCTGCGCGAGTACATGACGGACGCGTTCGGCGAGGCGACGGCGACGGAGCTGACGCGGCCGGACTATGTGGCGCTGGCCGAGTCCTTCGGCGTCTCCGGGATCCGTACGACCCCGGAGACACTGGAGGCCGACCTGGCGAAGGCGCTTCAGGCCCCTGGCCCGTCGGTGGTCGTCCTCCCGGCGGTGCTGCGGATGTTCGCGCCGACGCACCTCACGATGTGATGCCCAAGCGGGACTTTGCGCACACGGCCTAGTCGCGCATGTCGTCGTGGTCTCGGTTGTTGCAGGCGTCGTACAACGCGGCGCCCGTCCACGGTGCGGCTACCGGGACGAGCGCGACCGCCTGCCTGCAGAGATTGGCGGTGGAGAAGTCCCGGTAGCCCGCGATGTTGATGCGGCCCCGGTTGCCGTCGTCGGCGTGGGCCGGGGTGGCGAGTAGGAGGCCTGCCATGGTGAGCGCGGCGAGCGCGCTGATCTTCTTCATAGCCGGGTCAACGGTATCGGATCAGCGCAGGTCACTCCGCTGCACAGGTGGTGACCGAGCGCGCCGAGGGCCGACGGGGCCCCTGGCGCGCCACGGCGACTGAGCAGGGCCTGGTCGCCTACCAGATCGCCTCGACCCACTCCGGGTGGTCGATGAACGGGTTGCGGTTGCGCTGGTAGGTGTCGTAGATGACCTGGTTGCGGCGCTCCTCGAAGGCGTCCGGCGGGTCCTGGTCGTTCCACTGCTTCAGGACGGAGAGGCGGCCGTGGTACGGGGAACTGCCGTTGGTGACCGCGTCGTTGGGTTCCAGGTCGGCGAAGGCGTCGTCGCCCTCGTAGCGGACGGCCATGTAGAGGATCATGCGAGCCACGTCGCCCTTGACGGCGCTGCGGGGCTCGAAGGAGTTGGAGTCGGTGAGGCTCCCGCCTGAGTTGGTGAAGCTGCTACCGCCCCAGTCGAAGTCCTTGTTGCCGCGGATCGAGTTGACCTGCACGTCCTCGGGGCGGATGTGGTGGAGGTCTGTGCCGGGGCCGGCGGAGGTGCCGAAGTCGCCGTGCGACTGGGCCCACACGTGCTCGCGGTTCCAGTCGCCGACGTCGCCGCCATTGAGGGACTTGCTGCGGGAGATGCCCGAGTACAGCAGCTTTACGTTGTTGCTGTTGTTCGGGTCCTGGTCCGTGACCTTCAGCGCCTCCCAGAGCGCCGAGTACGACAGCTTCGTCTGGGGGCTGATGATCGTGTGCAGGGACGACTTGAGGCTGGTGCCGGTCTTGCCGATCGCGTTCTTGTAATACGTCGAGTCGTACGCGGTCGTGGTGGCGGCGGCCGGGGTGGCGGTCACCGCCGGGGCGGTGAGGCCGACCAGGACGGCGGCGGTGGTCAGTGCCACTGACTTCCAGCTGCGTATGCGTGTCGCCGGCATGTGGGGTGTCCCATCTACGCGGGTTGAATGGAGGCGGCAGATGGGAGAGTGGCATGGGCATGCAGTGGTGTCGAGGGCTGTTGCGTGTCTTTTAGGTGACGTGAAACGGCAAATCAACCCTTGTCTACGCGAGTTGACGCGCCGGCTCAGCTCACGTCGGACGGGTCCAGGCGGTAGATGGAGGACGTCGAGGACGTCGAGGACGTCGAGGACGTCGTGGACTGGGAATCGGAGGACTGCGAGGACTGCGACGTGCTGCTGTACTCGTTCTCCTTCACCGCCGTCCCGTTTTTCTGCACCCACTCGGCGACCTCGGTGCTGAGGCTGTTGCCGCCGCCGGGGCCGCCGCCCATGCCGCCGCCACCGATCTGGATGTAGTGCAACTCGCCCTTCGTCACCAGCTCCTTGAACTTGGCCAGGGTCATCGCCTTGTCGGAGCCGGACCAGCCCCACATGGAGATGACGGGCTCACCGCTGCTGAGGATCAGCTGGGCCGCGCTCTGCGAACTGGACACCGCCAGCAGCCACTTGGCGCCGTCCTGGTGCTTCTTGAGGTACGTGATGAGCTCGCTGCTCGCGCCGCCGCCCATGCCGCCCGGCATCCGGCCGCCGTTGGCGGTGCCCGTTCCGCCCGGGGCCGTACCGCCGGGAGCCGTACCGCGGTTGGCGGTGCCGCTCGGCGGCGTACCACCCATCTCGCCGGTGCCGCCGGGGGCCTGGCTGTTCTGGCCGCCCTGCTGCGTGCCCCCAGGCATCTGACCGCCACCGAAGCCGCCCCGGCCGCCGCCACCGCCCCCACCGGGACCGCCGCCGAAGCCGCTCCCCGTCGAAGGCCCGGCCGTCGGGTTCGTACCGCCCATGCCGCCGCCCGAACCGGACGGCACCGACCAGGCGTACGCCGCCGGACCCGCCACCGCAGCGACGATCGCCGCCGTCACGGAGGCCACCAGCAGCCGCAGCCGGTTCCCGGACGCGGACCGGAAGACGAGCAGCCCCACGATCGCCAGCGCCATGACGACGGCGATCGTCGGCCACAGCCAGCTGTTCCAGCCGGAGGCCCGCCGAAGGAGTACGACCGCCCAGACGGTCGTGACCGCCAGTCCCGCCGGCAGCACCCACGCCCACCGCTTGTCGGCGCGGAACGCGCGCAGCAGCATCACGCCGCCGCCTCCGCACAGCGCCGCGATGCCGGGGGCGAGCGCGGTCGTGTAGTACGGGTGCATCGTGCCCTCGGCCATGGCGAAGGTCAGGTAGTGAAGGGCCGTCCAGCCGCCCCAGAGCAGTAGCGCGGCACGGGTGAGGTCGGTACGCGGGGCGCGCCCGCACAGGACGAGACCGCCGACGCACGCGACGGCCGCGAAGGGGATCAGCCAGGAGATTTGGCCGCCGAGGATGTCGTTGAACAGACGCCCGATCCCGGCGGTCCCGGAGAAGCCGCCGCCCCCGCCTCCTCCGCCACCGCTGCTTCCGCCGTTGCCCTCGCCGCCGAGGATCCGGCCCAGGCCGTTGTAGCCCATGATCAGGTCCCAGGCCGTGCCGTCCGTCGAACCACCGATGTACGGGCGTTCGTCGGCGGGCACGAGCGACACCGCCGCCGCCCACCAGAGGCTGGAGACGGCCAGCGCGACGCCCGCGATGAGCAGGTTGACGATCCGCTTCACGAGCTTCGGCTTCGCAGCGTAGAGGTAGACCGCGAAGACGGCGGGCAGCGCGATGTAGCCCTGGAGCATCTTCGTGTTGAACGCGAGGCCGAAGCACACCGCGGAGCCGGCCAGCGGCCCCAACTTGCCGTTGTGGACGGCCCGCAGGGCGAGTGCCGCGCCGCCGGCCATCAGGAACACCAGCAGTGTGTCGGGGTTGTTGTCACGGTTGATGGCGACCGTGATCGGCGTCAGGGCCAGCACCAGCGCGGCGACCGTCGCCGCGCCGTGGCCCCACACCCGCTTCACCGAGGCGTGCACGATCCAGATCGTCGCCAGCGCGACCAGGATCATCGGCAGCATCATCTGCCAGGTGCCGTAGCCGAAGATCCGGCACGACAGGCCCATCACCATCAGGGCGAACGGAGGCTTGTCGACGGTGAGGAAGTTCCCCGCGTCCAACGAGCCGAAGAACCACGCCTTCCAGCTCTGCGTGCCGCTCATTACGGCCGCGCTGTAGAAGCTGTTGAGGCTGGAGCCGGAAAGGTTCCAGGAGTACAGCACCGCCGCCAGGATCAGGATCGCGATCAGCGCGGGGAGCGACCAGCGGGGCGCGGTGTCCTGGGGCGGTGGTTCGGGAGTCACTGTCGTGTGGGGGTGTGTATCGGTCGCAGAGGTCACGGCCGCATCGTGCAAATCAGGGGTGGGTGCGCGCTGTGTCGTACCTGGCTGCGGCCTGTGAATACGCAAAGGAGTCAGCAAAAGGAGTCCGCAGAGGAGTCGGCGTAGGAGCCCGCATACGAGCCCGCAAAGAGATTTCCGTGCCGCGCGCGTACGGTGGACGTATGGCCGGTCGGGTCCGATCTGCTCCCGTATCCCATCTGCTCCCGTGGAGGAGGGAAAGGCCATGCCCGAGCACAGGGTCGGCACACAGGAACAGTTCGAGGCGGCCCGGGCGGAGCTGCTCGTGGAGGAGAAGGAGCTCACCCGTCGCGGCGACGAGCTCGCGCGCAAGCGGAGGGAGCTTCCCTGGGTGCCGGTCGAGAAGGAATACCGCTTCGAGACCGAGGACGGGCCCAGGACGCTCGCGGACCTCTTCGACGGGCGCTCACAGCTGCTCGTCTACCACTTCATGTTCGGCCCGCCCTACGAGGCGGGATGCCCGGTCTGCTCCTCGATCGCGGACACCCTCGACCCCCAGGTGGTCCACCTCAAGGCCCGCGACGTGACGCTGGTCTGCTCCTCACGGGCCCCGCTCGACAAGCTCCTCGCGTACCGGGACCGGATGGGCTGGAGCTTCGACTGGGTCTCCTCGGGCGGCAGCGCCTTCCATCGCGACCTCGGCTTCCAGTTCACCGAGGAGGAGCTGCGACCGTTCCTGGAGGGCGACATCCCGCCGACCGTGCGCCAGATGGCGGAGGCCTCCGGCACGGACGTGCGCGGCTACGTCACCGAGGGCCCCGGGCTGAGCGCCTACGCGCTGTCGGACGGCACCGTGTTCCGGACGTACGGCACCACCGCGCGTGGCCTCGAGCCCGCCATGGCCTACTACGGCCTCCTCGACCGGGCGCCGCTGGGCCGCCACGAGGACGGCGAGCAGATGTTCTGGCTGCGGCGCCATGACGAGTACGAGAAGGGTTGAGAACGAAGGGTTGAGAACGAAGGGTTGAGAACCGAGTTCGCCGCCCCTGGCCGCCGGGGCGGTTTCTCGTCGTGTGTGGGGTCAGGACTGGGGGTTGCGGCACAGGCAGAACGGATGCCCGGCCGGGTCGGTGCAGACCTGCCGGCCGTAGCCGGACTCGCCGACGAAGCTCTCCTGGAAGATGGCGCCCAGCTCGATCACCCGGCGGTGCTCGGGCTCGAACTCGTCCACCTCGAAGTCGAGGTGGAACTGCTGCGGATGCTCCTGGCCCGGCCAGCTGGGCCGCTGGTAGTTCTCCACCCGCTGGAACGACAGCTCCACACCGTCGTTGCGCAGGTTGACCCAGGTCCTGGGTACTGATGTCGGTGTTGATCTCCCAGCCCAGCAGCTTGGCGTAGAACTCGGCCGGCTTCCAGGGGTCGGGGCAGTCGAGGATATGACATCGGTGAACGTCAGCATCCGATCATCTAAAACGCGCCGCAGGACGCCCGCGACGGGCTGAGGGCGGGGCCTGGACCGCTCACGACTTCCGGGGCGACTCCGGGACCAGGGTGCACGACTACTCGATGCCGGCCAGGGCTGGCAAGCCGGATCACCGGGCCCGGTCGGCCCGTGGGCCTGAGGTGACCGCAGCGCAGGGCGGATACCAGCTCAAGAGTCCGAACTCCTGGTGGTTCCGAGATGGCGGCGGCGGAAGGTGTGCGAGGCGTGCGCACGAAAAGATAGCTGGTGACTCTGACGTCGTCGCCGGCTCAGGGCCGTGATTCCTTGATGGTTGCGACGAACGCCGACCAGTTGGCGGCGGAGAAGACCAGTGCCGGGCCGTGGGGGACCTTGGAGTCGCGGACGGGGACGCCGGAGGGGTGGTTGTCGAGGACTTCGAGGCAGCTGCCGGCGTTGTTATCGCTGTGCGACGACTTGCGCCAGCCGCTCAGCGTGGCAGCGTTCTGGACGGTGCGCTCAGTCATGGTGCTCGTACTCCTTCGCAGTGGCTTTCAGCAGGGCCAGTGACTCCTTCAGCGGCATGGCGTCGCTCAGGGCCAGAGAGTAGCGATGCTGCAACTTCTGGACCATGGACGGGGAATCGTGCAACCGCCCCATGTACCCGCCCTCGGTGTATGCCAGCGGCGGTTGGTCCTCGAACCACATCAGCGTGAGCATGCTGTGCGCCAGCGGATGATGGCCCACGTCAAACGGCAGCACATGCACGCGGATACGTCCAGTCTCCGCAAGGTGGACGACGTGCATGATCTGCTCCGCCATGACATCCCCGGTGGCCACGGGGCGTCGCAACACCGTCTCGTCCAACAGCGCCCACACTGCGGGCGTCAGGGGATCTTCGAGGATCTTCGCGCGCTCAAGGCGTGTGACAACGCGCCTGTCACATTCCTCTTCACTCACCGGAGGGAAGACCGACCCCAGAACCGCACGCGCGTACCTTTTCGTCTGGAGGATGCCCGGGAAGTACGCCAGAGCGAACTCGCGGATCACCGCTGCCTGTTGTTCGAGTACGCGCACCTTCTCGAAGTACTCGGCGATCGATTCCTCGTCGTCCTGCGGCAGAAAGCTGCTCAGCACATCCCCCGTACCCAGGGCCTTGTCCAGCCGCCGAGCGTCCTCCTTCGATGGCACCCGCCGTCCCGCCTCGATATGCGCGATGTGCGAACGCGTCATGAACGCCCGGTCGGCCAGCTCCTCCTGCGTCAGCCCCGCCGCCTCGCGCTGCTGCCGGAGCCAGTCACCGTACGTGTTTCCCATGGCCAACTCCCTTGTGACGAATGCTTTGTCACACCCGACCCCCTGGCGAGGCTAGCCCGATCCGTCTCAGTCTGTGAGTTGATCGCTACAGAACGCGATACCCCCGCGACCGTCCGACCGGTCCGGGGGCGTGGTCATCAACAATCTCTAGGAGCCGACGACATGACTCACCGTATCGCCCATCTCTTCGCGTCGCTGCTACGTCGTCTGCGCCGTCCGGTCCGGAATGCGAGCCGTGCTGTCGTCAACGGGCCGACCGTCCATCACACCGGTGTCCACACGCCGAAGGAGACGGTCCCTCCGGCTGCCGTACTCGGGATCGGCGTCGGGTCCTGCGGCATCCCCGCGGCGTGCATGGTGGTCACTCGATGAATGACGTACGCCTGCTTCCCTGGGCTGGGGAAGGCGGCAAGCCGTGCTACCTCGACACCGACGGAACCGGCTGCCTCTCGCGCATGGCCGACACCATCGAACGCGTACAGCTCGGGATGGCCGGCGACCTTCTGGAACACGCGGCCGACATACTCGCCGACCGTCGGGCGACGCCCGCACAGCTCCGGTTCCTGCTCGCCCGGATGAACGAGGCGCTGACCGATGTCTGTCGTATCGCGGAGAGCCGGGGCGCGCGACTTCCCGAATCTGACTGCGAAGAGTCCGGCGGTCAGAAGTGGGTGGCCACTCCGAACACCCGCCGCAGCTGAGCCATGTCGTGCCGATCGCGGTCCGACGGTTCGTACCCCTGATGGAAGTAGACCTGCTGCTCGGCGGACAGGCACGGGACCGGCGTCCCGCCGATCTCGCCCGTCACGAAGGCCGACGCGGGGTAGCGGAAAGGCCGCGACGGCTCCAGTGACGCCTGCGCCGCGGAGCCGTCCCCGGCGAAGACCAGCGGGTGCAGATCGATCTCCCGGCCGTCCGGTGCCGTGACCACGAAGCGGACCGGCCGCCAGTCCAGGGTCTCCGTGAAACCCGCGTCGGCCAGGACCCTCACCACCGCGGCCTCCTGCTCCTGGCGGTGCATCAGGTCCAAGTCGCGATGGTCGCGGGTCTGCTCGCCAAGCAGGGCGTCGATGCCCCAGCCGCCGCCGATCCAGATGTCGACCCCCGCCTTGCGCAGCAGGGTCAGGACGGTCAACACGTCGTCAGCTGTCATCACTCTCACAACCTCTCACGCGCGTACAACCTTTCCCGCGGCCTCGCGAGTCAACAGGGGCATGACTCACGGGACATCGAACGAGAAGTCGAACGAGAAGTCGAGAGACGTATCCAGGCGTGCGAGAGCGCTCGTCGCGGCAGGCGTGGGTGTCGGCGTGCTCATACCGTGCATCGCGGCCGCCACCCCCGCCGCCGCGGCGACCGCGCCCACCGTCAGCTGTACGTCCGCCAAGGCCGGCCTCGCCGACAAGCTGAAGAGGGACATCACTGCAGCCCTGGCCAACCGCACGGGGACCATCGCGGTCGGCCTCTACGACCGTTCCACCAAGACCACCTGTGCACTCAGGGCCTCCAGCGCCTACGACTCCGCCAGCGTCGTCAAGGTCACCGTCCTCGCCACGCTGCTGTGGGACGCGAAGAAGCACAACCGGTTCCTCACCGACCGTGAGGCTTCCCTCGCCAAGGCCATGATCACCAAGTCGGACAACGCGGCGACCAGCACGCTCTGGAGGCAGCTCGGCCTGACGAAGATCAAGGGCTTCCTCACCGCGGCCGGCATGACCCAGACCAAGCCCGGCGCGAACGGCTACTGGGGCCTGACCCAGATCACCGTCACCGACGAGCAGAAGCTGCTCAAGCTCATCACCGCCAAGAACACGGTGCTCAGCGACAACGCCCGCGCCTACATCCTGAAGCTGATGGGTCAGGTGATCTCCTCGCAGCGCTGGGGGACGCCGTACGGAGTGCCGTCCGGTGTCTCCGTGGCCGTCAAGAACGGCTGGCTGTCACGGTCCACCCATGGCTGGCGGGTGCACAGCGTCGGCGCGTTCAAGGGCGGTGGCCACGACTACATGATCACGGTCCTCACGCACGGCAACAGCACGATGAACTACGGCATCGCGACCATCCAGGGTGTCGCCAAGGTCATCCACAGGGACCTGGCGGCGAGCTGATCTTTCGAGCTGACCCTTAACGCGGCGGCCTACCTCGCGTCACCCACCCGTCCTACGGTGACCCCCATGCGCCTGAGAACCGTACTTGCCACCGTCACCGCGGGCCTGGCGGCCGCCACCTGCCTGACCGCCGCCGGCCCGGCGAACGCCCACGCCGACTCGCAGGCCGGCCACGACAGCCACGACAGCCACGCCTGTTCGTCCTCCGTCTCCATCGACCGCTTCTCCGACGCGCTCGACAAGACGACGTACGACGGCACCTTCGTCGGCAACTTCTCCGCGCTCGCGGTGGATGGCGACGGTTCGCTCGCTGCCGTGTCCGACCGCTCCTCCCTCTTCAGCCTGGACGGCAGGACGCTCGCGCCGAAAGCGGTCGTCCCGCTCGCCGACGAGAGCGGAGCCGCCCTCGACTCCGAGGGCCTGGTCGTCGACCGGGACGGCACCCGGCTGATCTCCTCCGAGACCGAGCCCTCCGTCCGCCGCTACTCCCGCGACGGCAAGATCCTCGACCGCCTGCCCGTGCCGGACGAGCTGTTGGTCGCCCCTGCGGGCCGCGCCGTCTCCAACGGCACCTTCGAGGGCCTGACCCTGCTCCCCGGCGGCCGCACCCTGCTGGCGTCCATGGAGTACGCGCTGAACGGCGACAGCGCCGGCATCGTCCGCTTCCCGACCTGGCAGCGGACCAAGGACGGACATTTCGAGCTCGGCCGCCAGTACGCCTACCGCACCGACACCGGCCTCGGCGTCCCCGAGGTCCAGGCGACCCCCGACGGCCGCCTCCTCGTCCTGGAGCGCGGCTTCACCTCCGGCGTCGGCAACACGGTCCGCCTCTACCTGGCCGACCCGCGCCGCGCGACGGACACGAGCGGTATCGAGAGTCTTACGGGGCAGGACGATGTACGCCTGATCAAGAAGACGCTCCTCGCCGACCTCGTGAACTGCCCGTCACTGGGAGCGACCGCCAAGCAGCCCCAGCCGAATCCGCTGCTCGACAACATCGAGGGCATGGCGATCACGGGGTACTCGAAGGGGCGCCTGAAGGTGCTGCTGGTCAGCGACGACAACCAGAACGCGGTGCAGACGACGCGGTTCTACCACCTGCGGGTACGTGTCTGAATCCAGCCCGTGAGTAGTCCCCGAGTAGTCCCCGAGCAGTCTCCGAGCCGTCCCCCGAGTATTGCGGTGGGATGAAATCCGCCTCGTCCCGCGTTGGTGCCTTCCGGTAGATCAGGACAAAAAACGGAGGGCACCGGCGTGAGAACGCAACGGGGATGGGCACGGCGACTGTGGGGATACGCCTGGCGCTACCCCAAGGACGTGATCCTCGCTCTCGGCTCCTCGCTCGCCGGTATGGCCGTCATGGCGATCGTCCCGCTGATCACCAAGGTGATCATCGACGACGTGATCGGCGAGCACACCCGCGACATGGCCGTCTGGGCGGGCCTGCTCATCGGCGCCGCCCTCGCCGTCTACGCCCTCACCTACATCCGCCGCTACTACGGCGGCCGCCTCGCCCTCGACGTCCAGCACGATCTGCGGACGGAGATGTTCGGGACGATCACCCGGCTCGACGGGCGGCGGCAGGACGAGCTGTCCACGGGGCAGGTCGTCGGGCGGGCCACCAGCGACCTCCAGCTGATCCAGGGCCTGCTGTTCATGCTCCCGATGACCATCGGGAACTTCGCGCTGTTCCTGATATCCCTGGTCGTCATGGCGTGGCTGTCGCTGCCGCTCACGCTCGTGGCCCTCGCGGTCGCCCCCGCCCTGTGGTGGATCGCGGGGCGCAGCCGTACCAAGCTGCACCCGGCCACCTGGTACGCCCAGGCCCAGGCCGCCGCCGTCGCGGGCGTGGTCGACGGCGCCGTCAGCGGCGTACGCGTGGTGAAGGGGTTCGGGCAGGAGGAGCAGGAGACCGGGAAGCTCAGGGAGGTCAGCCGGCGGCTCTTCGCGGGGCGACTGCGCACCATCCGGTTCAACTCGAAGTACACCCCGGCGCTCCAGGCGGTTCCGGCGCTCGGGCAGGTCGCCATGCTCGCGGTCGGCGGCTGGCTGGCGGTGCGCGGACACATCACGCTCGGTACGTTCGTCGCGTTCTCCACGTACCTCGCCCAGCTCGTCGGCCCGGTCCGAATGCTCGCCTTGGTCCTCACGGTCGCGCAGCAGGCCCGCGCGGGTACCGAGCGTGTCCTGGAGCTGATCGACACCGAGCCGTCGATCAAGGAGGGCACCAAGACCCTCCCCGCCGACGCCCCGGCCACCGTCGAGTTCGACGACGTCTCCTTCGGCTACGACGGCCCCTCCGGCACGACCGCACCCGTCCTCGACGGGCTCAGCTTCGAGATCCGCCCCGGTGAGACCCTCGCCGTCGTCGGCTCCTCCGGCTCCGGCAAGTCCACGGTCTCCCTCCTCCTGCCGCGCTTCTACGACGTCACGCGCGGTGCTGTCCTCGTCGGCGGCCACGACGTCCGTGAGCTGACCTTCGACTCGCTGCGGGCCGCGATCGGGCTGGTGCCCGAGGACTCCTTCCTCTTCTCGGACACCGTGCGCAACAACATCGCGTACGGCCGCCCGGACGCGACCGACGAGGAGATCCACAAAGCCGCCCGCGCCGCCCAGGCGGACCGTTTCATCGCAGAGCTCCCCGAGGGCTACGACACCAAGGTCGGCGAGCACGGCCTCACCCTCTCCGGCGGCCAGCGCCAGCGCGTCGCGCTCGCCCGGGCGATCCTCACCGACCCCCGGCTCCTCGTCCTGGACGACGCGACCTCGGCGGTGGACGCGCGCGTCGAGCACGAGATCCACGAGGCGCTGAAGCACGTCATGGAGGGCCGGACGACCCTCCTCATCGCCCACCGCCGGTCCACCCTCAACCTCGCCGACCGCATCGCCGTCCTCGACGCCGGCCGCCTCGCCGACATCGGCACCCACGAGGAGCTGCAGGAACGGTCCGCCCTCTACCGCCGCCTGCTCACCGACCCCGACGAGCTCGGCGGCGTCTCACCCGGCCACGCCCAGCCCGCCTGCCCCCGGGAGGACACCTCCGTACGGGACGAGCTGGACGCCGAGTTCGACGCCGAGCGCGGAGTGACCCCCCGTCTGTGGACCGGCGACCGCGAGCGCAAGGACCTGGCGCTGACGGAGTCCCCGGCCACGCCCGAGCTCCTCGCCCAGGTCGAGGCGTTGCCGCCGACGGCCGACACCCCCGACATCGACGAGGCCCGTGCGGTCCGGCCGGAGGAGTCGTACGGCCTGAAACGGCTGCTACGAGGTTTCGGGCTCCCCCTGCTGATCAGCCTCGGCCTCGTCGCCGTGGACGCCGGCATGGGACTGCTGCTCCCGGTCCTGATCCGGCACGGCATCGACTCGGGCGTCACGCAGGTCGCCGTCGGCGCGGTCTGGGCGGCCTCCCTGCTCGCCCTGCTCACCGTGATCGCCCAGTGGGCGGCGCAGGTCGGCGAGACGCGGATGACCGGACGCACCGGTGAGCGTGTCCTGTACTCCCTGCGCCTGAAGATCTTCGCTCAGCTCCAGCGGCTCGGACTCGACTACTACGAGCGCGAGTTGACCGGCCGGATCATGACGCGGATGACGACGGACGTCGACGCGCTGTCGACCTTCCTGCAGACGGGTCTGGTCACCGCATTCGTCTCCGTCGTCACCTTCTTCGGCATCATGGTCGCCCTGCTGGTGCTCGACCTTCAGCTCGCGCTCGTCGTCTTCGCGACGCTGCCGCCGCTGATCGTCGCGACGTACTTCTTCCGCCGGGCGAGCGTGAAGGCGTACGAACTCGCCCGGGAGCGCGTGTCGTTGGTCAACGCCGACCTGCAGGAGTCGGTGTCCGGGCTGCGGATCGTGCAGGCCTTCCGGCGCGAGCGGGACGGCGGCGCGCGGTTCGCCGAGCGCAGCGACAGCTATCGCCAGGCCCGTATCCGGGGCCAGTGGCTGATCTCGATCTACTTCCCCTTCGTGCAGTTCCTGTCGTCGGCGGCCGCGGCGGCGGTGCTGATCGTGGGCGGCGCCCGGATCGACGCCACGACGCTGACGACCGGCGCGCTGGTGGCGTACCTGCTCTACATCGACCTGTTCTTCGCCCCGGTCCAGCAGCTCTCCCAGGTCTTCGACGGCTACCAGCAGGCCACCGTCTCGCTCGGCCGCATCCAGGAGCTGCTCCAGGAGCCGACGTCGACGAAGGCGGCGAAGGAGCCGCTGGAGGTGCTGTCGCTGCGGGGCGAGGTCGCCTTCGAGGACGTGCACTTCAAGTACGGGGGCGCCGATGAGGCGGAGGAGGCTCTCGGCGGGATCGACCTCCGCATCCCCGCCGGGCAGACGGTCGCCTTCGTCGGCGAGACCGGCGCGGGCAAGTCGACCCTCGTCAAGCTGGTGGCCCGCTTCTACGACCCGACAGGGGGCCGGGTCACGGCCGACGGCACGGATCTCCGCTCCCTGGACCTCACGTCGTACCGGCACCGACTCGGCGTCGTGCCGCAGGAGGCCTACCTCTTCCAGGGCACCGTCCGCGACGCCATCGCCTACGGCCGCCCGGACGCGACGGACGCCGAGGTCGAGGCCGCGGCCCGGGCGGTGGGCGCCCACGAGATGATCGCGACCCTCGACGGCGGCTACCTCCACGAGGTCGCCGAGCGCGGCCGCAACCTCTCCGCCGGGCAACGCCAGCTCATCGCCCTCGCCCGCGCCGAGCTGGTCGACCCCGACATCCTGCTCCTCGACGAGGCGACGGCCGCGCTGGACCTGGCCACGGAGGCCCAGGTCAACCAGGCCACGGACCGCCTCGCGGGCCGCCGTACGGCCCACCCGTCGCCCGACCACCACCCCTCAACGAGCGCTGACGCGCGCACCACCTTGATTGTGGCCCACCGCCTGACCACGGCCGCCCGCGCGGACCGGGTCGTGGTGATGGATCACGGGCGGGTCGCCGAGGACGGCACGCACGAGGAGCTGCTGGCGCGGGGCGGGCGGTATGCGCAGTTGTGGCGGGCGTTCGTAGGGGAGGCCGAGGCCGCTGCGGCGTGACGGCGCCGTCGTGGCCGGTCGTGCAACCATCCGGCATACGCCGTGCGTCCGTACACCAGTACGCTCATTGCCGGTGTGCGGGGAGGACAACACTGTGGACAAAGGTGCGATACGCCGACGACTGGCGGTCGGCCTGGCGTTGCTGACCGCGTCCGGACTGCTCGCGGTCGCGGCCCCGGCCCAGGCGCAGGCCGCCCCCACGCGCTGCGAGGGGCGCAAGGTCAAGACGTACCCGTTCTCCACCGGCACGCTGTACGTCTACAAGCGGGGCGGCTACGTCTGCGCCATCACCAAGTCCAAGGACCCCGGCCGCAAGCAGTGGATGATGGTCAGCGTGCAGGCCCGCCGCGCCAACCCGGTCGTCGACGAGTGGTACTACAGCCACCATGCGGGCCCGGTGACGGTGCACGCCGGGCAGCGGTGTGTGTGGGTGAAGGGGCGGGTGGGCCGAGGGTCGGTGAGCAAGGGCTGGATTCTGTGCTGACCGCCGCCGGCTGATCGCTTCCTCATCCTCGACCGGCCCCGAGGGCGGCGCTCACACCGGCCGCGCGCACCCCACCGGCTTCTCGCCGCCCAGCTGGACGTACAGGGCCGTCGACAGGGGGCAGTCGGCCCGTTTGCCGACGGACTTGCTCACCTTGTACTGCGGCTTCTGCTGCCCCTTGCCGTCGCACGACGTCTCGCGGACCTGGCCGTCGCCGGAGCTGTAGACGCAGTCGCCGACGATCGTGCGGGGGCCGCCTCCGCCGCCCGGGTCGCCGGGGTGGGGCGGGGCCAGGTTGCGCATGCAGGAGTAGCCCTGGGGGATCGCGCCGTCGCCGTCCTCGTCGGAGGTGCGGCTCTGTTCGCTGATGTGCAGGACGAAGTCCGTGGTCCCGGGACACAGCGGTCCGTCGCCCACCTTGCCGTCGTGCCGCGCCACGACCCGCGCCGCCGCCCGTTCACTGGTGCAGGACACCTCGGTGAAGCTCGTCGTCCCGAAGGAACTGCACTCGTCGACGCCGAGGAACACCACGCCGTATCCGGCGGGCCGGGTCGGTGGTGTCACCTGTTGCTCGCTCGCGGTCCTGTCGAGCCGACCGTCCCCTTCCTCCCCGGCCCCCGACGGACTCTGACACCCCGTCAACAGCGTGATGAGCAGCACCAGCAACGCACAGGCCACCCCCACGGCACTTCTCCCACGCATCGCACTCCCCCCGGTACCCCCGACCAGCGTGGCCCGCGACCACGGGCGCACGCCAGAGATGTGGGGTCCTTTGCGTCGGTTAGGGGTGAGTGGGGTCGGTATATCGCGTACGGGTACTACGTACAAAGTGCTACGGGCCGCTAGCTGCTCCCGTACGTCAGCCCGTGCCCGATCGGATACAACACCCGCGTCGCATCGTCCGCCCGCTGCACCGGCACCGGCAGCTTCCCGCGCGGTGCCACCCGCCCGGCGATCACCCGTGCGGCCGCCCGCAGTTCGACGTCGGTCCAGGAGTACGAGGCCAAGTAGGCGGGGACGGCGGGCAGATGGGCCACGTCGTACGGGTTGCGGACCGCGACCGCCACGACCGGCTTCCCTGTCGCGAGGAGCTGCTCGACCAGCGTCTTCTGTGTGCTGCTCGCCGTGACGTTGTACGTCCCGACCACCACCGCGTCCGCCGCCTGCGCCGCTTCGACGGCCCGGGCGATGGTGCCGGCGGAGGGTGTCGTACCCGTGGACAGGGCGGTCGCCGTGAAGCCCAGCTCGGTGAGGGCGGTGGCGAGCACGCCGGTCGGCGGTCCCGTCGTGCCGGACGGGGAGGCCGGGTCGGCGCCGACGACGAGGACCTTGGGGTGGGTGCTGCGGGACAGTGGGAGCAGTGGGCCCTCGTTCACCAGCAGGGTCGTCGTCCGCTCGGCGATGCGGTCGGCGGTCGCCAGGTGGGAGGCGGTGCCGACGTTCCGGTCGACCCCGCCCTGGCTGACGTACGGCTCCTCGAAGAGTCGCAGCTTCGCCTTCAGCCGCAGGATCCGCAGGATCGACTCGTCGAGCCGCGCCTCGGTCAACTCGCCGTCCTGGACGGCCTTGAGGACCGCGTTCCAGGCGATGTCGAGGGACGGCGGGTTGAGGAGCTGGTCCACGCCCGCCTTGAGCGCGAGGACGGGGACGCGGTCGTCGCCGTACTTCGTCCGCACGCCCTCCATGCCGAGCGAGTCGGTGACAACCACCCCGTCGTAGCCCAGTTCCTCGCGCAGGATGCCGGTGAGGATCGGGCGGGAGAGGGTGGCCGGGTCGCCGGAGTCGTCGAGGGCCGGGACCATGATGTGCGCGGTCATGATGGAGTCGATGCCGGCGCGGACGGCGGCCCGGAACGGCGGTGCGTCCAGCCGGTCCCACTGCTCACGGGTGTGCGTGATGACCGGGAAGCCGTAGTGGCTGTCGACGGCGGTGTCGCCGTGCCCGGGGAAGTGCTTGGCGGTGGCCGCGACTTGCCGGTCGCTTCGGGAGCGCTGGTATCCGGCCACCTCGGCGGCGACCATGCCGGCCACCGCGGCCGGGTCGGCGCCGAAGGAGCGGACGCCGATGACCGGGTTGGCGGGGTTGACGTTCACGTCGGCCACGGGGGAGTAGTTCTGCCGGATCCCGAGCGCTTTGAGTTCCTGCCCGGCGATACGGCCGAGGGTGCGGGCGTCGGCGCGCGAGCCGCCGGCGCCGATGGCCATGGCGCCCGGGAAGAGGGTGGCGGGCTCGCCGACGCGGCAGACGATGCCGTGCTCCTGGTCGGTGGAGACGAGGACGGGCAGGCCGCGTGGCTGGGTGAGCGACGCCTTCTGGATGCCGTTGGACAGGTCGGCGATCTGATGCGGACTGCGGGTGTTGTGCGCCCAGGTGAAGTAGATGATGCCGCCCACGCGGTACCTGGCGATCAGCTCGGCGGCCGTCCGGACGCCGATCTCCTTGAGGTTGGCGTCGATGTCGGCCTGGTCGGGGGCGGTCGCGGAGTGGCCGTAGACCCGCATGACGAAGAGCTGGCCGACCTTCTCCGGCAGGGTCATCCGGGCGATGAGGGCGCGGAGCTTCTTGTCGTCCGGGGCGCCGGCGTGGGCGGTGCCGCCGACGGCCAGGGCGGTGGTGAGGCCGGCGGTGGCCGCGAGGACCGTACGTCTGGAAGGTGTTGCGGTGTTTCCCGTGGTTCCCCTGCTCCGTCTGCTTCCCGTGCTGGTGTCGGGCACGTGCGCTCCTTTCGGAGGTGGTGCGCTGAAGGAAACTTCCGAGAAGTCACCAATAACCGGGAAGTTTCTGCCAGTCAAGGGAGTGCACCGTAACCAAAGAGGGGCCGCCATCGGCGCAGTTGGAGGGGGGCGCGCCGATGACGGCGTGCTGCCGGCCGCGGTACGGCGGAGAGGGTGGTCAGCGATCGCAGCCAGCAGCGAGGGCCGACACCGCACCACGGTGACTCTCCGACAGCGTGCCGGTTGGACGGGCGGGGGTGGGGCTGGGTTCCCGGGGACGGCCGGGATCCGCGAAGTTGGTAAGCCCGGGTTCCGCGGGTTGCACGTGACGTGTGGGCAGCGGGCGAGAGGCCGGGTGGGCGACGGGCGGGAGGCCGGTTGGGCAGCGGGTGAGAGGCCGGTTCGGTATGGGGGGCGAGGGCCCGGCGCGGGTCCATCCCGTGGACGCCGTGGCGCCGGAGCCGACACCCGGGCGATCATGAGGGCATGCCCGCAGTCGACATCCCCGGTTCCAAGTCCATCACCGCCCGTGCCCTGTTCCTGGCGGCCGCGGCCGACGGTGTCACCACCCTCCTGCGCCCCCTCCGTTCGGACGACACGGAGGGCTTCGCCGAGGGGCTGGTACGGCTCGGCTACCGGGTCGGCCGGACCCCGGACACCTGGCAGGTCGACGGCCGCCCGCAGGGCCCCGCGGTCGTGGAGGCGGACGTCTACTGCCGCGACGGCGCGACGACGGCCCGCTTCCTGCCCACGCTGGCCGCCGCCGGCCACGGCACGTACCGCTTCGACGCCTCGCCCCAGATGCGCCGCCGCCCCCTGCTCCCCCTCACCCGGGCCCTGCGCGACCTGGGGGTCGACCTGCGGCACGCGGAGCAGGAGGGCCACCACCCGCTGACGGTGACGGCGGCCGGCGTCGAGGGCGGGGAGGTGACGCTGGACGCGGGGCAGTCGTCGCAGTACCTGACGGCGCTGTTGCTGCTGGGGCCGCTGACCCGCAAGGGCCTGCGCATCACCGTCACCGACCTCGTCTCGGTGCCGTACGTCGAGATCACGATCGCGATGATGCGGGCGTTCGGGGTGGAGGTGCGGCGCGAGGTGGACGTCTTCGTGGTCCCGCCGGGCGGCTACCGCGCGACGACGTACGCGGTGGAGCCCGACGCGTCGACCGCGAGCTACTTCTTCGCGGCGGCGGCCGTCACGGGCGGCGAGGTGACGGTTCCGGGTCTGGGCGAGGGGGCGCTCCAGGGCGACCTGGGCTTCGTCGACGTACTGCGGCGGATGGGCGCCGAGGTGTCGGTCGGCGCGGAGTCGACGACGGTCCGGGGGACCGGTGAACTGCGGGGCGTCACCGTCAACATGCGGGACATCTCCGACACCATGCCGACCCTCGCGGCCATCGCGCCCTTCGCCTCCGGGCCGGTGCGGATCGAGGACGTGGCGAACACGCGGGTGAAGGAGTGCGACCGGCTGGAGGCGTGCGCGGAGAACCTGCGGCGGCTGGGGGTCGAGGTGACGACAGGGCCCGACTGGATCGAGATCCACCCGGGTACGCCCGCGGGAACGCAGGTCAAGTCCTACGGCGACCACCGCATCGTGATGTCCTTCTCGGTGACCGGTCTTCGAACGCCCGGTATTTCGTTCGACGACCCCGGGTGCGTACGGAAGACTTTCCCGGGTTTCCACGAGGAGTTCGGGGCGCTGCGCGCGCGGTTGTGACGGGGGGCGAGGGCATACCATCCCTGGCCCGCAACGGTCACGCTCCACGCCGGTCCGTACATTTCAGCCCGTCTGGGGGCGGCAGCCCCCAGGAGAGCGGGGTCGAAGGGGCGGAGCCTCTTCAGGATGGGACGGGTAGGGGCGGCGGGGGCGAAAGACCCACTGGACCGGTGCATCGCTGATCGGAAACCATGGACGTCATGACCGCCTACCTCATCCTCCACGGCTGGCAGAACCACCGCCCCGAGGACCACTGGCAGCACTGGCTCGCCGACCGTCTCACCGACCTCGGCCACCAGGTCGTCTACCCGCAGCTGCCCGACCCCGACGACCCCGAACTCGAGGTCTGGCTGAAGGAGTTGACCCGGCATCTCGGCGGACTCGACGCCGGGTCGGAGCGGGTCGTGGTCGCGCACAGTCTGTCCGTCGTGCTGTGGCTGCACGCCGTCGCGCGCGGGCTGCCGGGGCTCGACGCCGTGGACCGGGTGCTGCTCGTCGCCCCGCCGTCCGGCGCCGTGCTCGCACGCTACCCGGAAGTGGCCGGATTCGCCCCGCCACCCCTGGAGTTCACCCTCCCCGGCCCCACCCGCCTGGTCGCCGGTGACGACGACCCGTACTGCGAGGAGGGCGCCGACACCCTCTACGGTCACCCCCTCGCCCTCCCGACCGACATCCTCCCCGGCGCCGCCCACCTCGACCTGGACGCCGGTTACGGCCCCTGGCCCGCCGTACTGGGGTGGTGCCTGGACCCCACCGCGCCGCTCACGCCTCGTCCGCAGTAGCCGCCCCGTCCCGCAACTGAGGCGTGCTGGCACCGACGTAGGCCACCGCCAGCACGCACAGCAGCCCACCCGTGACCAGGGCGGTCGCGCCGGACGACCAGCCCGCGACCAGGCCGCCGCGCAGATTGCCGAGGTGCGGACCCGCCTGGCCGACGATCTGCTCGGCGGCCGTCACCCGGCCGAGCAGGGCGTCCGGGGTACGGGTCTGGACGATCGTGGTGCGCGAGACGACCGACAGGGCATCCGCGGCACCCGCCACCACCAGCAGCCCGAGCCCCACCCACGGGCTGGTCGTCAGGCCGAACAACGCCAGCGCGGCGCCCCACGTCGCCGCCCCGCACAGCATCACCAGGCCGGGGCGGCCCAGGCGGGTGACCGAACCCGACAGGGCCGTCGCCGTGACACCGCCCACCGCGACGGCCGACAGGAACAGGCCGAGGGTGCGCGGGTCGTCGTCGAAGCGTTCGGCGTTGATCAGGGGGAAGAGGCTGACCGGCATGGACAGGACCGTGGCGGCGAGGTCGGTGATGAGCGCGCCGCGCACCACCCGGTTGCCGGCCAGGAACCGCAGGCCGTCCAGGACGCCGTGCAGCCCGGCCCGCGCCGGCTCCCCCTCGGGCGGCAGCGCGGGCAGGCCGAAGGCGCCGTAGAAGGCGAGGCCGAAGCTCAGGGCGTCCAGCAGATAGCAGACGCCGATGCCGAACCAGCCGAGGAACAGCCCGCCCAGTGCCGGGCCGAGCAGCATCATCGCCTGGCCGGTGACCTGGTTGAGGGCCAGCCCGGCCGCCACCTGCTCCTTGGGCAGCAGCCGCGGCACGAACACGCCCGCCGCCGGGCCGCCGACCGCGCCGAAGCAGGAGCCGGCCGCCACCAGGGCGAGGATCCCGGCCACCGGCACCCCTCCGGTGAAGCCCTGCACCGCGAGGAGCAGCACACAGACCGCCTGCCCGACGGTGGCGACCAGGAAGATCCGCCGCCGATCACCCCGGTCCACCCACGACCCGGCGAACAGGCCCACACCCACCATGGGCAGCGCCTGCGCGAGACCGACCGCACCGCTCCAGACCGCGCTGTGCGTCAGGTCCCAGACCTGGTACATGACCGTCACCATGGTCATGAAGCTGCCGAGCACGGACACCGTCCGCCCGATCAGCAGCCGCCGGAAGACGGGCGAGGTGCGCAGCGGCCGCACGTCGATCAACGTACGGGCGAGGCTCATGAGGGCATGACGGGGCGCGGGGCGGTGGGTTCGGGCACGAGGGGGGACGCTATACGGCGGTCCTCGCGCCGGGCCACCGAATTACGGGCGCGGGGCCCAGGGGGACTCGATTACGTGTGCCGTGCCTGGGTGCACTCGATACGGGTGCCGGGCCTGGGCGGACTCGCCTTACAGGCGCGGGTCCTACGCCGACTCGTTCAGCAGCCACGACAGATGCTCGCGGCCCGCGTCCAGCAGTCCGTCCAGCGGTGCGGCATCCTCGTACCACCGCTTCTCGTAAACCCAGCACAGCCAGCCGTCCCAGCCGTGCCGGGAGAGCACCTCCACGCACTCGGCGAGCGGCAGCACCCCGGTGCCGAGCGGCAGCGGGGTCGTGTCGT
>NZ_LLZG01000019.1 GCF_001509475.1 Streptomyces regalis | reverse complement strand
CAACCCGGCTGGTGCTGATGGCGCAAGACCTGGCGGGACGCTGTTCCGCCAGGCAGCCTGAGCCAGGAATCCCCCTCGTTTACGAGGGGGAGGATTCAATTTGCTGAACTGACAGCCCATCAACAGCCTCCCTACTTACGGTGCCGTGTTCATGACAGACACTTCGAAGGCAACCCCCAACACGATCGGACGCCGCACCCTGCTGATCGCCACCGGCGCCACGGCCGCTTCCCTGGCCGTCACCGCCGCCGCACCGGAAGCCCCCACAGCCGAGGTCACCGACGCGGCCCCCGTCGCCCCCGCAGCCGCGGCCGTCTGCACGCTCACGAAGGAGATGACCGAAGGCCCCTACTACCTCGACGGACAGCTCGTCCGCGCCGACATCAGCGAGGACAAGACCGGCATCCCGCTGGAGCTGACCCTCACCGTCGTCGACGACGACACCTGCGCACCGCTGAACAACGCCCTGGTGGAGATCTGGCACTGCGACGCCCTCGGCGAGTACTCCGGCTTCGTCGGCAACAACGGCCACGACGAGCCCGACAACGGAACCTTCCTGCGCGGCGGCGTCCTCACCGGGACGGACGGCGTCGCCGAGATCACGACCGTGTACCCCGGCTGGTACCGCGGCCGGTGCGTCCACATCCACGTCAAGGTGCACACCGACGTCACGCTCACCGACGACGGCTCCTTCACCGGCGGCCAGGAACTCCACACCGGCCAGCTCTTCTTCGACGAGACGATCACGACACGGGTCGCGACGCTCGCCACCTACGCCGCCAACACCGTCCCGCGCACCACCCTCGCCCAGGACGGCATCTACGACGACGGAGGCGCCGCCTCGGGTCTGCTGACCCTTGCGGCGCTGGGCAGTTCACCGTCGGCGGGGTACACGGGGACACTGACGCTGGGGGTGGAGCGGAGCTGAACGAAAGGGCCGCCCGTCGAGCGGGCGGCCCCCTCTGTCACCTGCCCGGACACTCCTTCCACGCCAGGTGGTAGACCGTGCTGATGTCCCCGTCCGTCGAGTCCATCGTCATGAAGCTGACCTTGTCCGGCGAGGAGGTGCCGGCGCTGACCCTCAGCTCGGTGTTGATGTTGAAGTTGCGCTGAACTCCACAGGGCGCCCAGACCAGTTGGGCCCAGTCAGTGCTGTCGGTGGCCTGCCAGTTGTCGTTGAGGGGGCCGCTGTAGGAGTGGTTGCGGAACTGCGTGTTCGGGGAGCCCTGGAAGTAGTACGAGGCTCTCTGGATGGCGCTCGCGCCGGGCTGGAGCGCGGCGAAGCCGCGGTAGTCGGCGCTGGCGATGGCATAGGTGAAGCCCTGCGGAACGTGCACGACCAGGTTGAGCTGACAGTTCTTGCGGAACGCCGTGGGATCGGAGTTGCCGCCGACCTGGGCGAGGTAGTCGCTGTACGTCACGGTGAAGGCGGTGTTGTCCTCCGAGACGGCTACGGCGGTGGTGCCCTGCGGGCAGCCGGAGCCGTTCACCGTGGCGACCTTGATGACGATCTTGTCCGGCGGCGGGTTTTCGAACGCGGGGGCCGCCTGCGCGGGCAACGCCATGGTGAGCAGGGCGGCGAGCGCGCCTCCGCTCAGCAGGTATCGCAGGAGTCCACGTGCCATGGAGCTCTCCTTGGGTTGGGGGGTGGCTGCGCCCCCGACCCGTGCAGCCCTGTTGAATCTTTGAAGAAACGGTGAGGTTTCCGTGAAGGCCGGAGGCGTACGAATCGTAGGAGTTGCACGTGCGGCCGACAGGGCCAACTCCAGCCATTCGCCGCACAGTTGGCTGATGCATGCCCCGGTCATTCACCACCGCACATCAAGCCGTTCCCGGGATACGTCCGACGGACCCCACGTTTCTGTGCGGGTGCACACGGATGTGGTGCTCACCAACGGCTCGTACACAGGCGGCGGGATCGTTCACACCCACGCGTGAGGGCAAGGTGGAGGGCGACAGCATCCGCGGGGCGGCTACAAGGTGACCTTGACAGCGGCCTGCCGTTCCTCGGCGGACTCGATCCCGGCCGCCTTGCCCTCCTTCAGGTGGGCGCGGATCGAGTACGTCAGGGCGGCGGCCCACAGCGCGTACAGGGCGACGTACACCGCCACGGCCGTCGCCCCGGACACCGCGAGCCAGTCGCTGTTCAGCAGCGTGCGGACATTGGTGACGAGGATGACGCCGCCCACCGCCGAGCCCAGCACCCGCGGCGGCAGGATGCGCACCAGCCAGGCGGCGATCGGCGCGGCGACCAGGCCGCCGACGAGGAAGGCGGCGACCCACACGAAGTCGATGCCCTGCGAGCCCAGGGAGAGCAGGAAGCCGAGGCTCGCGGCGACCGCGACCAGGAACTCGCTGGTGTCGATCGAACCGATGACCTTGCGCGGCTCCATCCGCCCGGAGGCGAGGAGAGCGGGGGTTCCGACCGGTCCCCAGCCGCCCCCGCCGGTCGCGTCCAGGAAGCCGGCGACCAGCCCGAGCGGGGTGAGGAAGCGGCGGCGCAGGGGCAGGCCCACCCGGTCCTTGGGCAGGCCACGGAAGGTGAAGCGGGACATGACGTACACGCCGAGGCCCAGCAGGATCAGGGACATCAACGGTGCCGCGACCTCGGTCGACAGCTTCGACAGGACGGTCGCGCCGAGGAAGGAGCCGATCGCGCCGGGGACGCCGATCTTGCCGACGACCTTCCAGTCGACGTTCCCGAAGCGCCAGTGCGAGGCGCCGGACATCAGCGTCGTGCCGATCTCTGCGAGGTGGACCGTGGCCGAGGCGGCGGCCGGGTTGGTGCCCATGGCCAGCAGCAGGGTGGTCGACGTCACGCCGTAGGCCATGCCGAGACTGCCGTCCACGAGCTGGGCCCCCAGGCCGGCGAGGGCGAGCAGTATCAGCGTACGCATGCGGCCGGTCCCGTCTTTCAGAGGTTTCCTACCGGGTTGGTAGGGATGGACGGGACCAGACCCTAGGGCATCAAACTGAGGACGAGCCGAGAGTGTCCGAGGTGTGGACAGTTGTCCGAGGAATGGACATCAGAGGCGTGGACATCAGCTCAGCCGGATCACGTTCCACGACAGCGGCTCCAGTACGGCGTTGAGACGGCCGTCCTTCAACACCGTGCCCTCGACCGTGTGCGGGGCGACCCGCTCGGGGTCGTCGAGGGTGTTGCGGGCGTCCGGGTCGGCGTCCGCGAGGACGCTGTGCTCGACGACCTGCGTCAGGTCGAGGCCGCTCAGGGCGACTTCGAGCGGGAGGGCGTCGGTGCGGCTGCGGTTGACCGCGAAGACGGTGACCGTGCCGTCCTCGGCGCGCACGGCGGTGGCGTGCAGCAGGTCGGCCTCGCCGTACTTCTTCGTCTCGTACGTCGGGGAGTCCACGCGGACGTCCAGCACCTGGCCGCGGCCGTACTTGCTCGCCTGCGCGAACGGGAAGAACGTCGTCTGCCGCCAGGCCGGGCCGCCCGGCTCGGTCATGATCGGGGCGATGACGTTGACCAGCTGGGCGAGGCAGGCCACGGTGACACGGTCGGCGTGCCGCAGCAGCGCGATGAGGAGCGAGCCGAAGACGACGGCGTCGGTGACGCTGTAGTTGTCTTCGAGGAGACGCGGAGCCTCCGGCCAGTCGTTCTGCTCGATCGCCCGCGCGTGCTCCTCCCACTCGCGCAGGTACCAGACGTTCCACTCGTCGAAGGAGAGGTTGATCTTCTTCTTCGACTTCAGCCTGGCGCCCACGTGGTCGGCCGTCGCGACGACGTTCTCGATGAAGGACTCCATGTCGACGGCGGAGGCGAGGAAGGAGTCGATGTCACCGTCCTCGGGCCAGTAGTAGGCGTGGAGAGAGACGTAGTCGACCAGGTCGTACGTCTCCTTGAGGACCGTCGCCTCCCACTCGGCGAAGGTCGGCATGGACTGGCTGGAGGAGCCGCAGGCGACGAGTTCGACGCGGGGGTCCATCTGGCGCATGGCCCGGGCCGTCTCCGCCGCGACCCGGCCGTATTCCTCCGCGGTCTTGTGGCCGGTCTGCCAGGGGCCGTCCATCTCGTTGCCGAGGCACCACAGGCGGATACCGAAGGGGTCCTTGTCGCCGTGACCGACGCGGAGGTCGGAGAGGGCCGTGCCTTCGGGGTGGTTGGCGTACTCCTGGAGTTCGAGGGCCTCGGCCACTCCGCGCGTGCCGAGGTTGACGGCCATCATGGGCTCGGCCTGGGGGCCGACCTTACGGAGGAAGTCGATGTACTCGGAGAGGCCGAAGCGGTTGGACTCCGTCGAGTGCCAAGCGAGGTCGAGGCGGCGAGGTCGGTCTTCGGCTGGGCCTACTGAGTCCTCCCACTTGTAGCCCGAGACGAAGTTGCCGCCGGGGTAGCGGATGGCGGTGACGCCGAGTTCGCGGACGAGGTCGAGGACGTCCTGGCGCAGGCCCTTGTCGTCGGCGGTGGGGTGGCCCGGTTCGAAGATGCCGGTGTAGACGCAGCGGCCTAGGTGTTCCACGAAGCTGCCGAAGAGGCGAGGGTTGACTTCGCCGACTGTGAAGGCGGGGTCGAGGGTGAAGCGGGCGGTGTGCATGTTCGCCTTTCGAAAGGGGTGGTTCTTGTTGCGTTGGCGGCTGCCGGTGCGTGGGGGCTGGTCGCGCCCGCGCGGCGGAGCCGCATATCGGACACAGCCCCGCGCCCCTAAAGGGCGATTGGCCAGCCGTTCTCTTTCCAGTGCAGTTGGTTCAGGCCCAGCTTGGGGGTGCCCTCGTCGTCTGCGTCGTAGTAGTGGTACGCCAGCCAATCGTGGCCCTTGGCCCGGAAGACCGACTCGCCTCCCGTGCCGATATAGCGGCCGTGTCCCTCCAGCAGCAGGTCGCCGCCGCCCTCCAGCAGCGGCTTGCCTGTGCTGTCGACGTACGGGCCGGTGACCGACGTCGAGCGGCCCACCCTGATCTTGTACGTGGAGTTCACGCCCGCGCAGCACTGGTCGTAGGACGCGAAGAGGTAGTAGTAGCGGCCGTGTTTGACGATGTACGGGCCCTCGACCGCGTACGGGGCATCCGGGCGTGTCGCCAGGTGGTGGACCGTGGCGCCCTGTACCGCCTTGCCGGTCGTGCGGTCCAGTTGGACCATGCGGATGCCCGTCCAGTACGAGCCGAACGTCATCCACAGGCGGCCGTCGGTCTTGATGATCGCCGGGTCGATGGCATTCCAGGTGTCGGTCTTCTCGGAGGTGAAGACCTTGCCGTGGTCCGTCCAGGTGCCGGGGCGGCCGGACGGGGAGGTGGCCACGCCGATAGCGGAGTGGTTGGTGCCCCAGGAGGAGACGGCGTAGTACAGCCAGTAGGTGCCGTCGCGGTAGGAGATGTCCGGCGCCCACGGATCGCCCGTGTCGTTGTACTCGTACCACCAGCTCGGCGGCTCGGCGAAGGCGTTGCCCGCGTCGTCCCAGTGCTTCAGGTCCTTGGACAGGCGGGCGCCGATCACGCCGCCCGTCGAATAGGCGACGTAGCCACCCGACTTGAGGCGGACGACCGTGGGGTCGTGGATGATCTGCTGGCCGGTGATGGGCTGCGGGTCCGGGTAACTCACCGCGGCCTGCGCTGTGTTGGGGAGGAACGCGAGGACAGTCGCCGCCGTCGTCGCGAGGAGCGCTCTGCGCAGGGTCACTGTCCCGCCAATCCCGTGTGGGCGACGCCCGCCACGATCTGTCGCTGGAAGAAGACGAAGACGACGATCAGGGGCAGGCCCGCCATCAGGCCGCCGGCCATGAGCTGGGCCCACTGGATGCCGTAGGAGTTCATGACGGTCGCGATGCCGTTCGGCATGGTCATGAGGTCGGGGTTGTTGGTCACCATGTAGGGCCACAGGAAGTTGTTCCAGGAGGCGATGAAGGTGAAGATGCCGACCGCCGCGAGGGAGGGGCGGGCGAGCGGGACCACGATCGTGAAGAAGACGCGCCAGCGGCCTGCGCCGTCG
Organism: Streptomyces regalis; assembly: GCF_001509475.1. Classification (GTDB taxonomy): domain Bacteria; phylum Actinomycetota; class Actinomycetes; order Streptomycetales; family Streptomycetaceae; genus Streptomyces; species Streptomyces regalis. The sequence continues at coordinate 20,190 of NZ_LLZG01000019.1, read as the reverse complement.
ATGAACGCGGCCTCTTCCAGTTCGCGCGGGATGCCCTGGAAGAACTTGTAGAGGATGTAGACCATCGCGGCGGGCGCGCACTGCGGCAGGATCATGCCCCAGTAGGTGTCGACCATCCCCATCTGCTGGACCGTGGTGAACAGCGGCACGCCGAGGACCGCCGGGGAGATCATCAGGCCCGACATGACGATGCCCATGAGCACGCTCTTGCCGCGGAACTCGGTGCGGGCGAAGCCGTATCCGGCCAGCGCGCTGACCGCCAGCACGACGGAGGTGACGCAGACCGACACCACCAGGGAGTTGACGAACCAGTTGGTGACGTTGCCGGTCTCCCACAGCGACTTCCACGCCTGGGTCGTCCAGACCTCCGGCACCCAGTGCGGCGGGATCTCGGCGGCCTCCGCCTCGGACTTGAGCGAGGTGAGCAGGGCCGCGGCGATCGGCGCCACGAAGACGGCGGAGACGGCGACGCCGAGGATCGTGAGGATGATCTGGCTGGGCGTCCAGGGCTTGCGGGGGCTCTTGCTGAGCTGTGCGGCGGTGGTCATCGGCCGCCCTCCTCACGGTTGCGCAGCAGCCACATCCGCGCCAGGGCGACGACTGCGATGATCACGAAGAAGATGATGGACATCGCGGAGGCGTAGCCCACGCGGTAGCTGGTGAAGCCCTGTTCGAGGGTGTACTGGACGAAGGAGCGGGTGCTGAGCTCCGGTCCCGGTGAGAAGTCCATCATCACGACGGCCTGGTCGAAGAGCTGGAGCGAGGCGAGGATCTGGAGCGCGATCACCAGGCCGGTGATGTTGCGCAGCATCGGCAGCGTGATGTGGACCATGCGGTGCCAGGCGTTGGCGCCGTCGAGCTTCGCGGCCTCGTACAGGTGGTCCGGGATGCCCTGTAGGGCGGCGAGGTAGAGCAGGAAGCTGAAGCCGACCGTCCACCACAGGGTCTCGATGACGATGGCGAGCATGGCGTACGACTTGTCGGTCAGCCAGGGTGTGGTGAGCCCGAAGGTCTCGTTGATCAGGCCGATGCCCTGGGTGAACAGCCACTGGAACATATTGGCCGCGACCGTCGAGGGCAGCAGGAACGGCACGAAGAAGCACAGCCGCCACAGCCATTTGCCGCGCTCGATGTTGTGGGCGAGCATCGCGAGCAGGAAGGCGAGGACCGTGATGCAGGGGACGACCAGCAGCGTGAAGTAGGCGCTGTGGCCGAGCGCGTCCCACATCGCCGAGTCGTTCAGGGCCTCGCGGTAGTTGTCGAGGCCGACGAAGCTCGCGCCCTCGCCGGAGATGTTGGCGTCCGTGAAGCTGAGGTAGACGCCGCGCAGCAGCGGCCAGATCACGAACAGGACGAAGAGCAGCAGGAACGGGGCGACGAACCAGCCGCCGTGCTGGAAGCCCTGCTTGCGGCGGAGGGTCGCGGTGGCGGTCGCGGTTCTGGCGCGTGCCGGTGCGACGACGGTCTGGGCGCTGGTCGTCATGTGAGCGCTGGTCGTCATGCGACCGCACCTCCCTGCGCGGCGGTCCTGCCGTCCATCGGGTTCTTCGAGGCGAGGAGCTTGGTGAGGTGTTTCTTCATCGTCTGCGCGACCGAGGCCGGCTTGGCGGAGCCCATGGTCGAGGAGACGACGACCGGGCCGAGGTCCTGGGCGAGGACGCCGGTGGAGCCCGCGAACCACACCTTCGGCTCGGTGGCCTGGTGGTCCATGGCGCTGACGTACTCGTTCTGCGGGGTCAGCTTCTTGTACGCGTCCGTGGAGAGCGTCGGCGTGTACGCGGGGATGTGGCCGCCGGCCGCCCACTGGAGGGCGTGCTTGACGACGTAGGCGGCCAGTTCGTGCGCGCCCTCGTTGGTGGCGCCGCCGCGGCCCGACTGGTGCGGCAGGACGAAGGCGTGCGACTCGGCGTGGGTGGCCTGCTTGCCGAAGACGGGCGGCAGCGGGGTCGCGCCGTAGTCCAGCTCGGCGCCGGAGAAGACCGGCACGGACCAGTTGCCCTCCCAGGTGAAGGGGGCGCCGTTGACGAACTGCTCGCCGGTGGGGGCGCCGGGGATGACGTACCCGTCGGTGACGTGCCGGCGGAGGAACTCCAGGACCTGGGTGGCCTTGTCGGCGTCGAAGAGGACCTCGGTGTTGTCGTCGTCGAACCACTGGCCGCCGAGCTGGGTGTAGAAGGCGACGAAGAACCACCACTGGAAGTTCTGGTCGTTGGTCCACAGACCGATCGTCTGCAGCCCCTTCTTCTGGGCGGCCTTGGCCTTCTTCAGGACGTCGAACCACTCGTCGGTGGAGGTGACCGGGATCATCCGGCCGTCGTCGCCGAGCAGGCCCGCCTTCCCCAGCACGTCCTTGCGGTAGAAGCAGAGCTGGACGTGGATGTCGAGCGGGAGGGCGTAGAGCTTGCCGTCGATGACGCCGCGGTTCCACAGGGCGGGGTTGAAGTCCTCCTGCCGTACGCCGTACTTGGCGAGCAGGTCGACGTCCCACGGGTCGAGGAGGCGGCCGGGTGAGAAGCCGGTGACCCGGCCCATGTGCATGACGCCGAGCTCGGGGGCGCGGTTTCCGGCCGCTGCCATGGCGAGCTTGGTGTAGAAGGGGTTGCCCCACTGGAGGGTGGAGTCCTTCACGTCGATGTCCGGAGTGGCTTTCCGGAAGGCGTCCAACATCGCGATCATGTTGGCGCCGTCGCCGCCGCTGAAGAGGTTCCAGTAGCGCACTCGTGTGTCTGCGCCGGAGGCGAGTGCGTCTGCGCCGGTGCCGAGCGCGGCGAAGCCGAAGCTTCCGGCTACCGCCAAGCCGCCTGCTGTGGCCAGAAGTTGCCTACGGTTCAGGCCAGGTCGTCCCATTCCCTGCCCTTACTGTTCGAGATATCGAAATATGCACGTAACTTCGAACGGGACCGTAGGCGGCAAGCGCTTTCTAGTCAATGCCCTGTGCGCGAATTCCGGCACTCTCCGGGCGAGGATCCGAGCGGCACGGCCGAGCCGGAGTGGTCGTTACCGGTTGAACAACGGTCGCCCGATCACATGACGCGGACACTTCGGCTCGCATAGGCTCGAACAGCCCGCCGAGCGGCGGGGGAACAGGGGATGCGATGGACATCGCGGGCGCGCGCCAGAGGGCGGCCCGGGTCGCTTCGGCGCTACGGCTGCGGCGCTCTCCCGCCGCCTCCGCAATGCGCGACCTGGCCATCGATCTGAGCGCCGCCGTGCGGGCCAGACCCCACCCCCCGGCCGACGTACGCGAGTTGAGCCACGCGCTGTGCGCGGAGATGAGCGCGCGACGCGGCGGACGGCCCGTCGAGCTGCGCTTCGAGCGGTTCCCCGACGAGATCGAGGTGACCGGACTGTGGGTGGAGTTCCAGGACTTCGACCTGGTCATCGTCGAGGAGCGGGCCGAGACGATGCAGCAACTGGTCATCCTCGGACATGAGTTGTGGCACCTGCACGCCGGTCACGGCCACGACCACACGGCCGGTACGGCGGCCGCGCACGCGCTCGCCGAGCGGCCCGGCTGGCAGGACATCGCCCTCGCGGTGGCCGCCCGCGACGGCTCCCGGCAGCGGGACGAGGCCGAGGCCGACGACTTCGGGCACCGGCTGGCCGCCGCCTTCCGGCCGCTGCTGTCGGGGCAGAAGCCGGACGCGCCGCTCGGGCCGGTGCAGCGTTCGCTGGGCTATCGCGGGAGCGGGAGGACGGCGCGGTGACCGGGCTGGCGCTGGACCCCGCCGGGGTCGTCGGCGAGATGTACATCTCGTTCTGGATCCCGACCGTCGTCCTGACCGCCGCCCTGGCGATCAAGCTGCCCACCATCATCCGGCTCTGGCGGGACCCGCTGCTGCGCGCGGTCGGCGGCCTGCTGCTGCTCGCCTGCGCCGTGTTCGTCTTCGCGGCTCCGGCGACGATCGCCCGGGTCAACCGCGTCACGGGCGTACCGAACATCGCAGCCCCCCTGGTGTACTCCCTGCTCACCGCGTTCTGCGGCTCCTGTCTGCTGCTGATCATCGCCTGGCGCAACGGCCTGTCCGACCGGTCCGCCGAGACCCGCCGTGCCATGCGCCTGGTCGTCCGGGCCTACTTGGGTGTGGTCGTCGCGCTGTGGGTGCTGTTCGCTCTCGCGGACGCGCCGGTGGAGCGGGTGCGGGACCTGGACACGTACTACGCCAACACGCCGTTCATGCGCGAGGAGACGCTGCTCTATCTGCTCGCGCACTGCACGGCCGTCCTCATCACGTCCCGGCTGATCTGGAACTGGGTGCGCACCGAGGGCCTCGACGCCTGGCTGCGCTGGGGACTGGTGTTCCTGGGCGTCGGCTACGGCCTCAACCTCATCTTCGACGCCGCCAAGCTGACCGCCGTCGCCGCCCGCTGGACGGGCCACGACCTGGACTGGCTCAGCACCGACCTCGCGCCGCCGGTCGCCGCCCTGTCCGCCATCCTGATCGCGGTCGGCTTCATCCTCCCGCACGCCGGCCAGTACCTGCACGACCGCTGGCAGCTCCGCCTCGCCCACCACGAACTGCGGCCCCTGTACCTGCTGATGCGGTCCGTCAACGGCTCCGGCGTGCGGTTCGTCCTGCGCGCCACCCCGGAGCTGCGGCTGATCCGCCGCGAGACCTTCATCCGCGACGTCCTGCTGCCGCTGGCCCGGCACATCGACGAGGACCTGCGCAGGCGGTCCTACGACGCCGCGCTCGCCCTCGGTTTCACGCCGTCCCGGGCAAAGGCACTCGCCGCCGCCGTCACCATCCAGGACGCCGTGCACCGCAGGAGCCGCGCCCCGGACAGCGGCAACACCACCGGCGGTCCCGACACCACGGACCTCCTCCAGGAGATCGGGGCCGTCTCCCGAGCCCTCCGCCACCCCGCCGACATCGAGGCGGTCCGTGCCCGCACGGCCGCCCCAGCACAGAACGTGCCCGTACATGACTGAACGCACCACCACCGCCGTCGTCCTCGGCGGCTCCCTCGCCGGCCTGCTCGCGGCCCGCGCGCTGGCCGACGTCGCCGACCGTGTCACCGTCGTGGAACGCGACGTGCTGCCGTCCGGCCCCGAGCCGCGCAAGGGCCTGCCGCAGGCCCGGCACGTCCACCAGTTGTGGTCGGGCGGGGCGCATGCCATGGAAGAGCTGCTGCCGGGCATCGTCGGACGGCTGCGGGACGCGGGGGCGCACCGGCTGCCGGTGACCACGGACATGGTGGCGCTGTCGCCGTACGGCTGGTACCGGCGGTGGGCCGAGTCGCACCACATGCTGCTGTGCAGCCGGGACCTGCTGGACGCGACCGTGCGGGCGGCCGTCCTCGCCGACGAGCGCATCGAGGTCGTGCAGGGCGCCGAGGTGCTCGGCCCGGTCGGTACGGACGCGGCCGTGACGGGCGTACGGATCCGACCGCACGACTCCCCCGAACGGACCCTGTCGGCCGACCTGGTCGTCGACGCCACGGGGCGCGGTTCACGTACGGCCGCCCGGCTGACGGACCTCGGCCTGCCGGCGGTCGAGCAGCGCGAGGTCAACTCCGGGGTGGCGTACGCCAGTCGGGTGTTCCGGGCGCCCGAGGCGGCGCGGGAGGCGTTCCCCGTCGTCAACGTCCAGCCGGACCCGCGTGCCGGAAAGCCCGGATGCGGGGGCGTGCTGCTGCCCATCGAGGACGGACAGTGGATCGTCACCCTCTTCGGGTCCCGGGGCGGCGAACCACCCACCGGGGCCGAGGACTTCGTACGGTACGCACGCGAGGAGCTACCGCATCCCGTCATCGCCGAACTGCTCGCGCACGCCGAGCCGTTGACCGACGTGGCCTACACCCGGACGACCGCCAACCGCCGCCACTACTACGAGCGGATGCCGGTCTGGCCCGAGAACTTCGCCGTGCTCGGGGACGCGCTGTGCGCGCTCAACCCGATCTACGGGCACGGGATGTCGGTCGCGGCCCAGGGCGCGGTCGCCCTGCGGGAAGTGATACGGCGTCAGGGCTGGGGCTCGGCCGGTCTGTCCCGGCGGATCCAGCGGGCGGTGGCGCGGCCGGCGTCGGCGGCGTGGGACCTGGCCCTGGGCATGGACGTGTTCTACCCCGGGGCGACGGAGAACGGCCCCACCCTGCGCGACCGGCTGCTGGCGGCGTACGTCGGCCGGCTGCTGTACACGGCCACCGGGAACGGGCGGATCGCTCGGCGGGTCACGGATGTGACGTCGCTGGAGCGGGGCGCCGAGGTGCTGCTCGCACCGTCGGTGCTGCTGGCGGCCGTGATGGGCCCGCTCAAGCCGGCGTTGAGCGGGCCGCCGTTGACGGCGGAGGAGCGTAAGGCGGCGGGGTTGGGATAGGCGGGGTTGCGGTGGGCCGGCGCGGGCGGGGTGACCCGCCCGCAGTCCCGCAGTCCCGCAGCTTCGCTGGTCAGCCGGCGAACGCCGGTTGCGCCAGCCCCTTCCCCGCCCCCGGCACCACGAACACCGATCCCGCCAGCGGAGGCGGTGACGCCAGTCCGACGCGGGCCGTCGTGATGTACAGGTCGGTCAGGTCGGGCCCGGCGAACGCGCACGCCGTCACCCGGGGCACCGGAAGCGGGATCACCCGGTCCAGCTCACCGTCCGGCGTGTAGCGACGTACCGCTGACCCCTCCCACAGGGCCACCCACACGCACCCTTCGGCGTCGACGGTGAGCCCGTCGGGGAACCCGGCGCCGTCCTCGATCTCGACCAGCGGACGCCGGTTCACGGCCCGGCCGTCGGCGTGGTCGAAGACGTCGACGCGCCGGGTCGGAGAGTCGATGTAGTACATGAGGCTGCCGTCCGGGCTCCAGCCGGTGCCATTGCTCACGGCCACGTCGTCGAGGACCACCTCGACCGCACCGTCACCGGTGACCCGGGACAGGGTGCCGCCGCCCGGCGCCTCGTCGTAGCGCATGGTGCCCGCCCACAGGGAGCCGTCGGGGGCTACGGCGGCGTCGTTGGCACGGCGGCCGGGGACGGGCTCGTGGTGCAGCCAGCGGAAGGTGTCGTCCGGGTCCAGCAGTCCCACGCCGTCCCGGAGGTTCAGGACGAGGCCGCCGCCGGCGCGCGGCTTGACGGCGCCGATGTGCTGCGGGGTCGTACGGACCGAGCGACGCCCGGAGACAGGGTCGTAGGTGTGGATCCGGGACCCCAGGATGTCGATCCAGATGAGCCGCCCGCCGTCCGGATCCCAGGTCGGCCCCTCACCGAGCTCGGCCTCCGCCCGTATGGCCACCTCGTACGCGGTGACGCCACGCTCCGTCATGCCACGCTCCGGTATCCGAGGCGCTCCGACAGTTCGGCGGCCCCCTTGGCGGCGAGCTGCTCCAGCTCGACGCGCCGCTCGTCGCTCCAGCGGATCATGGGGACGGAGATGGAGAGGGCGGCGACGACCTGCCCGGTACGGTCCCGCACCGGAGCGGCCACGCACGACACGTCCGGGTTGGACTCCCGCCTCTCGACGGCGAGCCCTCGCTCCCGAATCTCGGCGAGGGCCTCGCGCAGGGCGGCCGGGTCGGTAATGCTGTTCGGTGTCATGCCGACGAGCTCGGCCCCGTCCGGGACACGTGCGGTGAGCTCGGGCTCGGGAAGGGAGGCCAGCAGCATCTTGCCGACCGACGTGCAGTGCGCGGGCAGCCGACGCCCGGCCGCGGACACCATCCGCACCGCGTGCGTCGAGTCCACCTTGGCGATGTAGATGACGTCGGTGCCCTCGAGGATCGCCACGTGCACGGTCTCGTCACAGGTCTCGGCGACGGACCGGGCGACCTGCTGTCCCTCGGCCGCGAGGTCGAGCTGCTCGGCGTACCGGCTGCCGAGCTGGTACGGCCGTACACCGAGGCGGTACCGTCCCGGCTGACCCGGTACCTGGACGATGTACGACCGAGCTGCGAGCGTGGTGACCAGCTCATGCACGGTGGTGCGCGGCAGCTGCAGCTTGCGCACGATGTCAGGGGCGGAGAGCGTGCCGTCCCCGTCGAGGAAGAGCTCGAGAATGTCGAGAGCTCGGGTCACGGCTGGTACGAGGCGTCCCACGTCCGGCCCCCTCCCTTGAGTGTCAGAGCTGTTCGAGATTTCAACAGCCGATCGGAATAACGAACACAGGTTACTCAAAGTGCGTTTGCCCGGGCAATGGGTGCGCGGGGCCTTTGCCTCCGGTTGCAGGACCCCAGGACCGGCGTAATGTGCCACATATGCGCCTGTATCGGTGAAATGTGACGCTCGCATTTACATGCAACGTACACCCAATACTCCTGACGCCCCACTCAAGGGGATCTCTCATGCGACGCGTACTCTTCCTCATCCCCATGGCCCTCATCGGCCTTATCGCTCTCCTCGCCCCCAGCGCCGCGGCCGTCAGCCCGCACTTCGTCGGCACGCCGACGGCCACTCGCTCGGACAACACCCTGACGGTCTCCGGTAAGGAGGCCGGGCTCGGCAACCAGCAGTCCGTCCGCATTCAGGTGACCGCCACCGCGCAGTGCATCAACCCTGGCGGCCACGGCCCCCAGGCCCCGAACAAGATGGCCGTCGCCGGCGGCGGACAATTCCCCGTACAGAACGGCAAGGCCAACTTCACGGTGACCGTGACAGCGACCTTCCAGCCGTCGTGCAGCCCGCCGATGACGGTGCAGTTCACCAACGTCCTCGTCACTGACATCGGAAACGGCATCTCGGTGCCGGTGCCGGGCACCTTCTGACATCTCGTCACCCGTGGCGACGAGTCCCCGACCGGCCTGCGGGCCTCTCCGCTCGCGGGCCGCAATCATGTCCCCTCCGCGCTACGGCTTCCCGACGCGGGTGTACGTCACGTCGAAGTCGGTCGTCCAGTGCTCGCCGTCGGACGACTGCTCCCAGCGGCCCTCCATCGTGTCGCCGTCGGCGCCGAGGGTCGCGGTGAAGCGCTGGTGGAAGCCGGGAGCGGCGCGCCACTGGCGCCAGGTGCCGTCGGTCATGCTCGCGCGGTAGACGCGGGCTACCCCACGGCCGTCGGCATAGCAGGCGGTGAACTCCTCGGCCGTGTCGTCGTAGCCGATCAGGGTGACCGTGGGGAACGGCGCGTTCGGGCCCCACTCACCGGGCAGGGCCGTCTCGGGGCCCACGTCGGCACGCTGGACAAGGAAGGCGCCGCCCTCCCCCCACGCGAACTCCGTCCGGATCGGCCCGACGCTCCGCCCGAGGGCCCACAGGTCCCACTCACCCACGAGCACGTCCAGCTGCCGCAGGGCGGTATGGGGTGTCGGTTGCCGCATCAGATTCTCCTCACGCTCGGCGGGAGGCGGGACACTCCGCACGCTCCTCCCATGGACGACCGGGCCCGGCCCCGAAACTCATCGCCGCCCCCTCCCCTCCCCTCCGAGCAGCCGAAGCCCCGCCGAATACGCCGAGACAAGTACACGGGGTTACTCCCGCCGTCAGACGCCTGGACCGCCCCCGCCCGGCACGGTGGTGCGCATGAAACTGAGCCGTCCCGCACGCCGGGCCTCCCTCGTCGTCCATGTCGTCGCCTCCGCGAGCTGGCTCGGGCTCACGCTCGGGCTGCTCGCGCTCGCGATCACCGCGGCCACCACCGGCTCCGCGGTGACCGTGGAGGCGTCCGTGCGGGCGATGAAGCTGTTCGCCGACTGGCTGCTGCTCCCCCTCGCTTTCCTCACGCTGGTCAGCGGACTCGTCCTGTCCCTGGGCACACAGTGGGGGCTGGCGCGGCACAGGTGGGTCTACATCAAGTTCTGGCTGACCCTGGCCACGACCACCGCCACGACCTTCGCCCTGCGTCCCGGCCTGAGCTCCACCGTCGCCACCGTCGCCGCGAGCGAGCCGCTGCCCGATGCCACTGACCTCATGATGGGGCCGATCGTGTCGCTGTCCGCGTACGTCTTCATGACGGTGATCTCGATCCTCAAGCCCTGGGGCCTCACGCGACGAGGCCGACGCCTGCGCACCGCCTCCGCCCGCACGCCCGTCGCCACCTCCGGGCCGGCCCGCCAGACCGCATGACCCGGTTCCTGGTACGAGCCGTCCGCGCCGCTACGGCTTCTGAGCAGCGGAAAGCAGCAGAACAGCACGGGCAGCGGCTATCGGCGCGTCTCTCCCAGCACCCCCTTCAACCGCTGCGCCCGCAGCACCAGCTCCAACTCGAACCGCCGGTCCGGGTCGTCCATCTCGTCGCCCCACAACTCCCGGATCTGCCGCAGCCGGTAGCGGACCGTCTGGGGATGGACCCCCAGGCGGGCCGCCACCTCCGGCGCCCCGCCCCTGGTCTCCAGCCACGCCAGTAACGTCTCCGCCAGGCGCCGGCCGTGTGTGGGCCCGCAGTGCTCCAGCGGGGCCAGGCAGCGCAGGGCCAGGTCGTCGATCAGTTCCTCCGGCTGAAGGAGGACCAGGGCTTCGGTGTGCTCGGTGCAGTACAGGACGTCGCCGGCCGGCAACAGCCGCCGTTCCATGAGGCGTACGGCGGCCTCGGCCCAGTGCAGCGACTTCGCCGCGTCGGCCAGCGGGACCGGGGGGCCGATCGCGCCCGCCCAGCCGGTCAGTGCCCGGTGCAGGAGTTCGGGGCGGCCGGCGGCGTCCGGTTCGGGGACGACCATGCGCGGCTGCTCGTACTCCATGTCGAGCAGGACGCCCTGCCCCACCGCCGGGGCCACCGCCTCCCGCGCCGGGCGGAGCAGAACCCCGACGGCGACCTTCTCCGGCAGCGGCCAGCCGATCCGGGCCGCCCGCTCGGACAGGGCGTCCGCCGGATCGCCGCGGTGGTGTTCGGCCAGCAGCAGTTCCATCAGGCGGCGTTGGAGGCGTAACCGCTCGCCGGCCTGGCGTGCCGCCGCCTCCGCGTAACCGCGTACCGACTGGTCGACGAGGCCGTCCAGGTACTCGTAGCCCGCGTCGACCAGCTCGTACATCGCGGGCGGCGGAATGTCGACGCGCTGGCCGATCTCGGCGAAACGACGCCAGGCCAGCCGTACGCCCATCCGGTAGATCGCCTGGAGCGAGTCCAGGGAGCGGCCGTGCAGGCCCTCGCCTCGGCCGAACTCCTGGAAGACGCCCGGCGGGACGGTCGGGCGGCCCTCCGACGTCTCCAGGTGCTGGACGAAGACCTCGATCGCGCGCCGGATGCCGACCATGGCCATCGGCTCGCCCGACTCGTCCAGGACGACCGGCAGATGCGGGTACTCGCGGCGGATCTCGCGCAGGATCTCCTCGGCGAGGGCCGGGGCCTCGGCCATGGCCAGCTCCGCGAAGCGGCGGACCTGGAAGCGAGGTACGTCGCGCCAGGCCGAGCGGGTGGATACGGCCGAGGAGGGCGGGGAGGCCGCGGGGGGAATGGGGGTCGCGGGGGTTGTGGAGCGGGTGGCTGCCACGGTCAACTCCCCTGGCCCGCTTGCTCGTAGGTGATCAGTGGCGTGTTCGGCTGGTCGGGCGTCGCTTCCAGCAGCGCGACGACGCCGAGCGCGGCACCCACCGCGAGTACGGCGGCGAGCGCGACGGTCAGCGTGGCAGCGAGCAGTCTGGACATCGCAGGGTCAGCCTCTCTGCATCCGGAGGTCGTCCCCACCCCGGTGGTGCCAGCCTGAACCCGACCCCTGCCTGTCGGGTTCAGTCTCGACAAGCCGGGTCGGTCCGTCAAGACATTGACACTCCGTCAAGGGGGGCCTACGGTTCCCGGCCCAAGAACGGCCAGGCAACGACCGTGCACCGACCGTGCATCGACCATGCGTCAATCCCCCCAGGAGTGCCGGATGCGCCGTACAGCCTCACCTCTCTCGTTGATCCTGCTGGGCATCGGCACGTTTCTGCTGGTACTGGCGCCCATGCTCGCCTGGTACGTGACCCCGCGTGCCGCCGTGAACCCCATCGACATCGACACCACCGCCGTCTACACGGGCACCGGCAGCGTCTTCGACACCGACAAGATCGAGACCGTGCCGGACCAGAGGATCACCGTCACGCAGCGGGTGCGCGGCAATGTGGCGGAAAGTGAGCGCAGCGGCAACGCCGTGTGGGACGTGATCACCACCGTCGACACCGACAAGTCGCTGCCGGCCGCCGACCCGCACGACGCGCTGGACTTCACCCCGCACCGCTGGGTGATGGACCGGAGGACGACGAAGCCGGTGCACTGCTGCAAGGAGTCGCCGTACATCGAGGGCGAGGCCTATCTGAAGTTCCCGTTCGATGTCGAGAAGCGCTCCTACCAGTGGTGGGACAACACCGGCGGCACCACGATCACCATGCGGTACGACGGCACGGAGAAGATCCAGGGGTACACCGGATACCGGTTCACCGGCACGGTCGCGCCCCGCAAGGTCGGCACCCGCCTCGTCCCCGGCAGCCTCGTCGACCAGCCGAAGCGCCCGCAGGTGCTGGCCGAGGAGTGGTACTCCAACCACGGGTTCAAGCTGGTCGTCGACCAGCGCACCGGCCGGGTGATCTACGCCCAGACCGGCCCGCGCCGCACCCTGCGGGCGCCCGGCGGCGACAAGGACGCTGCGGTGCTGCTGGACAGCGAGAAGATCGCGTTCACCACGGCCACGCAGAAGGAGGCCGTGCGGCAGGCGAAGCGGGACAGCGGTCTGCTGCGGATGGTGGGTGAGACGCTGCCGGTCGGGGCTGCTGGGGCAGGATTCCTGCTTGCGGTGGTGGGTGGGGTTTTGGTGGTACGAGGGCGTAAGCGCCCTGAATCACCGGTTACGGTCGAGATGCCCCAGCCCTCGCTCACAATGTGACGTGACGTCAGTTCTAATAAAGCCCGAAATTGTCACGCCGGTGAGTAGCCGTAGCGAACTGCTGGGCGAAAACTGTCCACCCCCACCCGGACACAGCCTGTCCACAGCCCCCGCAAGACGACCGTAAATGAGCCAGGAACCTTCGAATCCCCCCACAGGAACCCAAACCCTCCCTCCCCCACGCTGAGTTCCGCACCCTGAGACGAGTTGGAGCACCCATGCCCCAGCACGTGCCTTCCCGGCTGCGCGCCAGTCTCCCCTTGGCGCCGCAGCACTCCCCGGCGCACCCCCCACATCCGCGCCGAATCGTTTTTCTCGCCCACCGTGACCTGGGCAACGAGGCCGCCGGCGGCTCCGAGCTGCTGGTCGACCGCCTCGCTGACGGGCTCACCCGGCTCGGCCACCAGGTCACCCTGCTGTGCGGGGGGCCGGCGGCGTACCGCGACTACCGGGTCGTGTCGGCCGGCGGTTCCTATGGCCACTATCTGCGCGCCAGATCCGCCTTCGCCCGTCAGGTCGGCGACTGCGATCTGCTGGTCGAGGTCTGCAACGGGATGCCGTACTTCGCCCCGCTCTGGCATCGCGGGCCGACGTTGTGCCTGGTCAACCATGTGCACACCGATCTGTGGAAGATGCGTTTCGGCGGGGCCCTGGCCCCGGCTGCGCGTATTGGCCGAAGACTTGAGCACTGGGCGTTGACCGGTGCGCAGCGGCGGAGTCTGATGGTCGCCGTTTCTCCGTCGACCGCGCATGCGCTGCGGGATCTCGGGGTCGAGCGGGAACGTATTCGCGTCGTGCACAACGGGGTGGAGGAGCCGGGCCCGCTGGGGGATCGCTCGCCAGAGCCTCTGTTCGTGGCCGTCGGGAGGCTTGTCGAGTACAAGCGGATCGATCTGCTGCTGCGGTTGTGGGAGCGGGTGCGGCCCGTGACCGGGGGGCGGCTCGTCATCGTCGGTGACGGACCCGAGCGACATCGGTTGGACCAGCTCGCCGGGCCCGGTGTCGAGTTCGTCGGGCATGTGTCGGAGGCGGAGAAGCATCGGCTGCTGTGTGCGGCGTGGTTGTTGCTTCATCCCTCGGCCGTGGAGGGGTGGGGGCTGGTCGTCACCGAGGCCGCGACTCGGGAGACGCCGACCATTGCTTTTGATGTGCCTGGGCTTCGGGATTCCGTCGTGGACGGGGAGACCGGGGTGCTGGCCTGTGGTGAGTCCTCGTTCGCGGCTGCCTGGTGCACGCTGGCGTTGTCCGGGCATCGGCGGGAGTTGATGGGGAAGGCTGCGCGGGATCGGGCGGCGCGTTATCGGTGGGATCGGACGGTGCGGCAGTTCCGGGCGGTTGCCGCGGAAGCGGTGCGCCGTGACGCCTAAACGCCGTGGTGGTTCGGTCGTCTCGCGAGTGCCGGGCCGTCGTGGCTGGTCGCGCAGTTCCCCGCGCCCCTATCGGGGCGCTTCACGGCCCAGCGACATGAAGGACCCCTCCTTTCGGCGCTCCCTCGCCCTGTTCCGGGCCTTTCTGCATGAGCAGGACGATCCCGAAGCCTGCTACTCGTTGCTTGCGCGGGACGCTGCCGATCAAGTCGAGGCCTACGGCGGTCCCGTCGACGGGCGTACCGTCGTGGACGTCGGTGGGGGCGGGGGGTACTTCACCGAGGAGTTTCGGCGGCGGGGTGCGCAGGCCTATCTCTTCGAGCCGGACGTGAGCGAACTCGGTGAGAAGCCTCCCGAGGGGGCCGTCGTCGCCGACGGGTATCTGTTGCCCCTGTACGACGGCGTCGCCGACGTCACCTTCTCCTCCAATGTGCTGGAGCATGTGGCCGATCCGCAGACGTTTCTGAGTGAGCTGGCGCGAGTCACCCGGCCCGGTGGGCTGATCTACGTGTCGTTCACCAACTGGCTGTCCCCGTGGGGCGGCCATGAGTGGGCCCCCTGGCACTACCTCGGCGCCGAGCGGGCCCGCGCCCGTTACCAGCGCCGGACCGGGCGGCCCGCCAAGCACACCCTCGGCGAGAACCTCTTCGCCGTGCACATCGGCACCACCCTGCGGCAGGTCCGCGCCCGCGACGACGTCGAGGTCGTCTCGGCGCGCTCCCGCTACTGGCCGTTCCTCGCGGAAACCGTCGTGAAAGCGCCCGGCATACGCGAGTTCGCAACCTGGAACCTCCTCCTCATCCTCAGGCGGTGTCCACCATGACGACGACCACGGTCCAGGCTCCTCCCCCGGCAGCCGTGCCCACCTCCGCGCCCGCCTCGGGCCCGCCGGAGGGGCCGCGCTCGCGGCGCTGGCTGCTGGGGTTCTGGGCCGTGGTGTTCGTGCTGTTGCTGGCGGTGCAGCCGGGGCGGCAGACGTTCGACACCAAGCTGGGTGTGACCGTCGATCCGGGCCGGTTCCTGTCCGACCTCGGGCAGTTGTGGTCCGACCAGGGCAGCTTCGGCGGGATCCAGAACCAGTACTCGGGCTATCTGTGGCCGATGCTGCCGTTCTACTGGCTGGCCGATGTCGTACGGCTGCCGGTGTGGCTGGCGGAGCGGCTGTGGCTGTCGCTGATCGTGTCGGTCGCCTTCTGGGGTGCGCTGCGGCTGGCCGAGCGGCTGGGGGTGGGCAGCGGGGCGTCGCGGCTCCTCGGCGCCGTGGTGTATGCGCTGTGGCCCGTCTTCACCATCGTGGTCGGGTCGACGTCGGCGGCCGCGCTGCCGGGTGCCTTTCTGCCGTGGGTGTTGCTGCCGCTGACCAATGAGCGGTATGCCGCACGGGTCGCCGCCCTGCGCTCGGCGTTGATCATCCCCTTCATGGGTGGCGTCAATGCCGCCTCCACCCTGGCCTCGCTGCTCCCCGTCGGGCTGTATCTGCTCTCCCGCCCACCCGGGCCGCGGCAGCGCAAGCTGATCGCGTGGTGGGTGCCGGGTGTGATCCTGGCGACCGCCTGGTGGGTGATCCCGCTTGTGCTGCTCGGCACGTACGGCGAGAACTTCCTTCCGTATGTGGAGAGTTCGCAGACCACCACCGAGACCATGTCGGCGACGGAGGCGCTGCGCGGCGCCGGGAACTGGGTCGCCTATCTGCACTTCGGGGAGGCCTGGCTGCCGGCCGGATGGACCGTGGCCGCGTCCGTCGTCGTGATCGTCGGCTCGGCGCTCGCGGCCGGGCTGGGGCTCGCCGGGCTGGCCCGGCGGGACATGCCGGAGCGGCGGTGGCTGGTGCTGACCGTGGTGACGGTCGCGCTGATCCTGCTCGCCGGGTACGGCGGGGTGTTCGGGGCGCCCTTCCACGGGGTCGTGCAGGACTGGCTGGACGGGGGTCTCGTCCCCTTCCGGAACATCTACAAGTTCCAGCCGGGGCTGGCCCTGGCGCTGGTGCTGGGGCTCGCCCATCTGGTGGGCGTGGCGGCCGAGGTGCGCGGGGCGCGGCCGGTGCGGGGTCGGCGGTTGGCGCCGCTGATCGCCGCCGTTCTGGTGCTGCCGGGGCTGATGTGGCCGTATCTCAACGGCTCGATCCTCAACCCGGGCTCCTTCAAGGAGATCCCCAAGTACTGGCAGACCACGGCCGACTGGATGGAGAAGTACTCCCCCGACGCCCGCGCCCTCGTCGTTCCGGCGACCGCGCACGGCATCTACACCTGGGGCTCCACGATCGACCAGCCCTTGGATGTCGTCGCCAACTCACGGTGGGCGCAGCGGGATTACGTCCCCTTCGGCACCCCCGGCAACCGGCGCGCCATGGACGCCGTCGAGCAGGCGCTGGTGAGCGGCGGTGACGTGCCGGGGCTCGCTGATTACTTGAGCCGGGCGGGTGTCTATTACGTCGTTGTCCGCAACGACCTCGATCCCGACCAGATCGGCCAGGTGCCGACCACGACGGTGAAGCGGACGCTGGAACAGTCCGGGTACGAGCGGGTGACGGGCTTCGGGCCCCTCATGACCGGCGGGACGATCGCCCCGGGCACCCCGCTCCAGGTGGAGGGGCTGTATCCACGGCAGCGGGCGGTGGAGATCTACAAGCCGGTGGGCGAGGACGTGCCGCGCCCGCACCAGGCCGGGCTTCAGCCCGTGGCCGACACGGCCGTGGTGTCCGGCGGCCCGGAGGCGCTGCTGCCGCTGGCGTCCGAACTGCGGGGCCGGGCAAGCGTGTTGACCGGCGACAACCATCCCGGGCTCGGCTCACCGCAGGTACAGGTGGTCGGCGACGGGCTGCGGCGCGCGGACACGCGGTTCGGGCTGATCAACGCCAACACGTCGTACACGTACACGCGCGGTGAGCGCAACGCGTCCGACGCCGCCCAGGACGCGGGCGAGAAACCGCACCAGATCCTGCCGACGACCGGCCTCGACCACCAGACGGTGGCCGAGCTGCGCGGCGCACGCTCGGTGACCGCGTCCTCGTACGGCAGCTGGCTTTTCCACCTCCCGCAGTTCGACCCGGTGAACGCCTTCGACGGCAACCCGGACACGGCCTGGACCGAGGGCTCGGAGGGGTCGCCGGACGGGGAGTGGCTGCGGATCGCCTTCGCGGGCGGGTCGTACGACATGCCGTCGTCGTTCAAGGTGACGCCGCTGCCGCAGGAGGGCGTGCGGGAGGCGCCGACACGGGTGCGGGTGGAGACGGAGAAGGGGTCGGTGAGCTCCTTCCTGCGGCCGGACGGCATGCCCCAGTCGGTCAGGGCGCCTGCGGGCGGGACGAGTTGGATGAAGCTGACGATCACGGACTCGGTGTCCCGGCGGGGCGGACTGACCGGTGCGGGCTTCTCCGAGATCGCCCTGCCGGACGTACAGGTGACCCGGCTGCTGCGGCTGCCCACCGACGCCGAGGACTCCGGGGCCGCCGCCGAGATCGTCTCCCTGTCCCGTGCGGCCGACCCCACCGGGCTGTCGCCGACGGGCACGGAGGCCGGCCTGCACCGCAGCTTCACCACGTCCACCGCGGGGACGTACGAGATGCGGGCGAGCGCGGTGCCGGTGCCGGGCGAGGAGCTGGACAAGCTGCTGTACAAGGTGGCGCCGGACCAGCAGAACCAGATCGTCGCCACCGCCGACTCCACGGCGCAACTGGGGACGGGCCTGTCCCCGCGCAACCTCACCGACGGCGACCTGACCACGGCTTGGATCGCGGGCGACCGGCCCACGATCCATCTGCGCTGGCCCGGAAAGCAGGCGGTGGGAGAGATCGTGCTGGCGCCGGCAGGCGGCCTCACCACGCGTCCGACCGAGGTGCACATCAGCTCCCCGGACGGTGCGGTGATCGCCGGGGTCGACGAGAACGGCTGGGTCCGCTTCCCTCCCATCACCACCGACCGCCTGGACATCACGATCACGCAGACCGCGCCGCTGACCCTCTACAACCCGATGGTCGACGAGGACCTGCAGCTGCCGGCGGGCCTGACGGAGGCCTACATCCCGGCCCTCGACCAGTACCGGACCCCGCAGCCGCGAGCTTCCCGGACGTTCTCGCTGCCGTGCGGGGACGGGCCGGTGGTGTCGGTGGACGGGGAGCTGTACCGGACCAGTGCGCGGGGGACCGTACGGGATCTGATGGAGCGGCGGCAGATCGACGTGACGCTCTGTCAACGAGGGCGGGAGGACGCCGAGTTGTCCCTGTCGGCCGGTGACCATCGGGTCGAGGCCGGGGACGGCGGACCCCTCACGCTCACCGACGTGACGCTGACCCGCGGCACGGTCGCCGAGGCCCCGACGGCAGGGCGCGCGCTGAAGATACGGGACTGGCTCGGCGACCGGCGCGCGGTGACGGTCGGGACGGGGGCGGCGAGCTACCTGACGATGTACGAGAACTTCAACGACGGCTGGCGCGCCACCCTGAACGGCAAGGAACTGTCGCCGGTACGGCTGGACGGCTGGCAGCAGGGCTGGCGGATCCCGGCCGGGGCCGGCGGCACGGTCGAGCTGTCGTACGAACCGGCGGTGATGTACGAGGGCGGGCTGATCGGCAGCGCGGTGGCACTCGCGCTGCTGGCCGGGCTGGCGCTGTGGCGCCGGCGAGCGCCGAATCCCGACGAGCCGCAGGTCGCTCCGCCGCTGCCGGGGCTGTGGCTGGGCACGGTGGCGTTGACGGTGGTGGGGGTCGTGATCGCCGGGTGGTTCGCGCTGCTGGTGCCGGCGCTGGCGGTGGTGGCCTGGCGACGACATGCGCTGCTGGTGCCGATCGCGGTAGTGGCCCTTGCGGGGGCGGGGATCGCCACGGCGGTCGGGGCCGGAGAGCCGGTGGGGGCGGAAGAGGGCGCCTTCGGTCCGGCGGCTCAACTGCTGGCGCTGACGGGGCTGTTCGCGGGCGTGGTGGCGGTGCGGGAGCCGCGGGAGCCGGTGGGGGCGGTCGGCGTGACGGGCGGCACGGCAGGACCGGGCGCATCCGCCGGCGGACCGGGTGGACCGGGCGCATCCGCGGGCGACCCGGGTCGAGGAGTCGGCGGGCCCGGCGCCACGGCTGTGCTGCCGCCGGTCGCCGCAGGTGGCGGTGGACCGGGGGGCGCCACCCCGGAGGCGCCGACGCGGCCGTTGCCGCATCGGGAGCGGGGGCGCAGTCCGCTGGGGACCGAGCCCTACGGTCCGGGCGCGGCGGAACCATCCCGGCCCGAGGCGGGGCCGACCGTCTCCGCACGCGGCCCCGGCGGGCCGGACCCGGATCCGCCGACCGCCCGCATCGGGTTCGGCAAGCCGAGATTCCGGCCGAGCCGCCCCGACGACGCTCAGGAACCCGACGACACCGGGAAGGGCGACGCCACATGACCGCACTGCAACAGCCCGCACGCGCCGAGGGTCCCCTGCGGCCGGCGGTACGCGTCCCGTTCCCCGTCGTGGACGAGGTCGCCCGGCACTGCCTCCAGGAGGAGGAGCCGGAGACGGTGCACATCGAGGTGCATCTTCCGGGGCGGCTGGACGCGGGGCGCTTGCGTGCGGCCTTCGCGCAGGCGCTGCGCCGGCATCCCCGCATCCTCATGCGGGAGGCGCCGGGACGGTGGTATCGGCGCCGGTACGAATGGGAGCTCACGGCGGAGCCGGACGTGGAGGTGGTGAGCTTTCCGGCGCCGGGGCGGGACGCGTTGCGGGATGCGCGGACGCGGGCACTGACGGAGGCGCCGCCGTTGTCCTTGTCGCCGCCGATACGCCTGGAGGTGGTGGAGGGGGCGGGGCCGGTCGAGGGGAGCGAGGCGACTGATGCCGTAGGTGTACAGCCGCGCGGAGCCGACGGTCCCCAGATACGCACGGCACAAGGAACTGTCCTCTTCCTCACCATCAACCACACCGCCCTCGACGGCCCGGCCTGCCTCCGCGTCCTCGCCACTGCCGCGGAGCTGTACGGCGGCCGGGACAACTCACCCGCGGACCCGCCCACCCGTACGACCGAATCCCGGCCCGTCACTGAGTAAACCCCCTCCAACTGGTCACCCCCCGCCCGCGTGGCCCCCGGCGCTCCCGAACCCTCCCCCGGCAACGGCATGCTCGTCACCGAACTCCCCCTCCCCCACCGCCCCAAGG
>NZ_LLZG01000018.1 GCF_001509475.1 Streptomyces regalis | reverse complement strand
CCCCAGCCCCGATAACTCGCCGACATCCGCAGACACCCGCACCACCCCCCGGGAAGCACTACGCAGCAGCGTACGCCCGCAACTAAAACAACGGCATTGCTCCTAAAGCGGGTGTCGCAGGTTCGAATCCTGCCGGGGGCACAGTGCCTGACCAGGCACGGAGCTTCGAACAGCCCCTCGGAGTGATCTCCGAGGGGCTGTTTTCGCGTGTGCGGGGACGTAACGCTAGGCGACGTCCTGGTTACGGGGTTTTCTACCGACCCCACGGGGGCGTCGGCGGCCTCCTGCTCGAACTGGGGCATCAGCGAGGTGTAGGTGTCCGTGTGGCTCGCGATCACCCCAACCGGAGAAGTGACCGCTTACCTCGCGGCGGGAAGTACCTCCAAGGTCACCTGGATCAGTCTGGAGGGCGCCGCCTGCCGTCTGGACGCACCCGACGAGGTTGACTGAGTCGAGCCCGTCACCGCCCGGCAGCGGTCTGGCTGGCCCTCCATTCAGGAGCCTCGGGCGTGTCCTGGAACTCCAGGAGGTGCTGTCCGGCGAGCCGCTGCAGGGCGGCGCGTACGTCTGCCGGTGTGACGTAGAAGAACTCCCGGCGTAGGTTGACCCGGTTGACGCGGCGGGACTCGAACTCCTGGTGCAGGCGGCGTTCAAGGCCGACGGCGTCCTCACTGAAGATCAGGGCGTGTACGTCGAAGCGGAAGGGGACGGACGCGTCCCCGAGTTCGATGACGCGGTCCATGGGATCGAGGCGCCGGGTCATACCGATCTTGACCATGCGTTCGCCGAACGCTCCGACGTTGGAGATGACGTAGACGTATCCGGCCCGGATGTTGGCCTCGCGGGCGTCGACCGCCTCCAGTTCGGCGCCCAACTCGGCGAGTTTTCCTTCGAGTTCGGCGATGGCGGCCGCATCGCCGGTGCCGGAGCGCAGGCGGCGCAGGGCGCCCTCGTAGTGGCTGCGTTCCTTCTCCAGCCGCTGCCGCTCGCGCTCGATCTCGCGCTGCAGGCGCTCCTCCTCGCGCTGCTGGGCTCGTAGCTCTCGCTGCTCCTCCCGCTCGGTCTCCTTCCTCACCACGTAGTCCGCCGTCAGCTCCAACTCCTGTACCCGCAGCTGGTGGTAGTCATCGCCGATGCGGATCTGCATGGTGGCGCCGAGCCGGGCGATCGACTCCCGTGTCTTGCCGAGCCGGTCGATCAGCGAGTCGAGCCGGTGCGGCTTCATGCCGCGCACCGCGTTGTCCGCCTCGGCGTTGTACGCGCGCAGCATCAGCTTGGAGAAGTCACGGACCATCTTGCGGCCCTTGGCGGCTGAGCCGTCCACCATCCAGTACTGGTTCCCGAGCACTGCCCGGTCGTCCCTCGCCAACTGCTTGTAGCGGGCCTTGAGACTGTCGAGCCGGTCCTTGTAGGCGAGCGCGTCGGCGAGGGGATGGCGGTACTCGTAAATGCCGGCCTCTTGCAGCATCCGCGTCTCATCGGTGAGCACCAGATCCCGGCGCGCGGCCGTGAGGCGCTGTTCGGCCTCCGCCGTCTGGCGAGCCATGTCGTCGGCTTGGCGGCGCACGTCGACCAGGGACTGCGCGGCGCTCTCGGCGGCGTGCTCTATCTTCTCGTCGAGGAGAGCGTCGATCCGTCCGATCTCTTGGAGCTTCTCCTCGTGCGCGCGGAGCAGTCGCTGCTGCTCGGCGGCTATCTGAGCGCTGTCGGCTCCGATGAGACGACTCAATTGCTCCGTCAGGTGACGGTTGTCTTCCTGTAGTCCGCGTACCTGTGTTTCCATCAGCGCCAGCTCGCCCGCCAGACGCGCCGCCTCGGACTCCGCTTGCTTACGGCGCCGGCCGAACAGACCCCCACCTGTGGCCGGGGCCGTCGCCTGGGGACCGTAGGGGGACTGCTGAGGAACGGGTGCGCTCGGCTGCGGCGCGGCCCCTTCCGGGATCCAGATCTGCCAGCCTGGGGGTGTGGGCCATGCGGGATCCGGTTCCCAGCCCGGTGGCGGGCTCCACCCCTCCGGCGGGGCGGGCCAGGTGGGCGGCGGGTTGAACCGGTAGGTCATGGGGCAACGACTCCTGTCGCGAGGGCGAGAGACGGCTGGCGTAACCCCGATGCCGTCCGGCAGCCAGCGGGCCGAGTCGAACGTACTCGGCCTTGTGGACCTTCGTCCTGCCATCTCCTGTTTTTGGCCCTCCTGGCAGCAGATCCGACGAGGTGGGTAAGCCGCAGGGAGCCGTTAGACTCCGGCCGCTGTCAGGACGGCCCTCCGCTGGCAGCGAAGTGCCCTTCGTCCTCGAGGGACCGGTCCGGCGCCCCCGGGCACGGCCGACCGCCCCTGACGCACCGGGTGAAGGTGAAGCGAAGGTGGCCACCCCTCTGTCCGCGGACAAGTTCCTGCCCGCTCTCAAGAACGCACGACTTGGCGTTGTCGAACACGGATCCTGGCGCACCCACAACCGCGACCAGCACGGCAACTGGGGCCCCGTGAACGGGGTGGTGATCCACCACACGGGCGCGTACTCCTCCGCGTCTTGTGCCTCCCCCTGGCCATGCCGCGCGCGCCCGCGACCTGTGGCACGAGGTCGCCCCCCTGCAGTCGGCCCGGAACGGATTCAGCACACATGAGGCCGGGAAACCCTGGGAACCTGCAAGAACCACCGAGACATGTTTCTCCAGGTCAAACGCGGTCATGGCGGAGTTTCCCCAGGTCACGACCTTGATCAGAGAAAACTCCTAAAGCGGGTGTCGCAGGTTCGAATCCTGCCGGGGGCACAACGCATTACCTCTCTGACCTGGGGTTTATCCCCCAGGGAGGGGTTCTACTCGGCCTCGGACGACTCGTCCGGGGCCGTTTGCGTGAGCGATGCGTGAGCGGACGGAGAGCTGACCTCCCGAACATCGCCCGACGGATCAGCATCATCCGGCACGGACTCCGGGCCGGGATGCTCCGCGTCCTCGGGCTCGGGCTCCGCTTCGGAGGCGGCGTTCTCGGAGATGGCGCGGGCTCGCGGGACGAGCCGTGCTGCGGCCTCGGCGATCGCCAGGTCCGCTTCGGGGAGCAGGCTCGTGTACGTGTCGGCCGTGATGGTGATCGAGGAGTGGCCGAGCATCTCCTGGATGTCCTTCAGGTCGGCCCCGGCCGCGTGGGCGAGGGTCGCGGCGCCGTGGCGCAGGTCGTGGAGCCGGACCGGTGGGAGGCCGATCTCCTCGTACAGCTCGACGAACCGCCGTGTGACGTTGGCGGGGTGGAGCATCTCGCCGTTCTCCTGAGTGAAGACGCGGCCGGTCTCCACCCAGGCGCTCTCCCACTCCTTGCGGTCCTTGTCCTGCCGGGCTCGGTGCCGCTTGAGGGCCTGGACCGTGTCGGAGTCGAGCGCGATGGTCCGCGCGCCGGCGTCGGTCTTGGGGTCGTCCTCGGGCGGGGGGAGAGGGCCGCTACCAACGGGGGCGAAGGGTGGCCCGTCATCGCACAGGCGCCCGAACTCCCGGTGTGGGGACGGGCGTTGTGCTGACAGCCAGTCAACGATCACTAGCAGTCATGCGACCATCACCCATGCGGCACCCGCATACGGATATGCGCTGGCCGGGTACGGGTAGGAGCCCGAGGCCGCAGAGACACGGTGCGCAGCGGCGCGTCCACATCCGGATCCAGCGTGCGGGCCGACCGCGGCAGCCGCCACCACAGCGCCTCCGAATGGCGCCCGGCGGTGCTTGCGGTGCACGGGTCGTCACCTGCCACCGGCCCTCGGTCGGCGGCCGACGAGTGGCCGGGGCAGGCGGGACGTGCCTACGTTCCTCTTCATGGGTACCGAGAGCGCGACCGAGTCGCGGAACACAGATGTGGTCGAGGACGTGGCGCACCTGTTGGTGCGTTGTCTGCGGGCCGAGGGCGTGGAGTACGTCTTCGGGATCCCCGGCGAGGAGAACATCCGCTTCGTCGACGCGCTGAACGACTCCGGGATCCGGTACGTCCTGGTGCGCCACGAGCAGGCCGCCTCGTTCATGGCGGAGATCTACGGGCGGCTGACCGGGAAGGCCGGTGTGTGTTCGGCCACCCTGGGCCCCGGCGCGATCAACCTGCTGCTCGGCACCGCGGACGCCATGACCAACAGCAGTCCGATGGTGGCCCTGGCCGCCCAGGGGTCCCTGCGCCGCATCCACAAGGAGTCGCACCAGGTCATCGACCTGGTGTCGATGTTCGCCCCCGTCACCCAGTGGGCGGCCCGCATCGAGTGTCCTGACGCGGTGCCGGAGATGACGCGCAAGGCGTTCAAGACCGCGCAGAGCGAGCGCCCCGGCGCCGTGTTCCTGGCGGTGCCGGAGGACATCGAAGCCGAGGGTCCCGCCGAGCCGCTGGCACCCCTGCAGATCGACGCGGTGCACGCCGACGCCCCGTCGCCCTCCCAGATCGCACGGGCGGCCGAGGTGCTCACCGCGGCACGGCACCCGGTCGTGCTGGCAGGCCACGGCGCCGCAAGGTCCGGGGCCTCGGCCGCTCTCGTACGGTTTGCCGAGCGGCTGAACATCCCGGTCGCGACCACCTTCCACGGCAAGGGCGTCTTCCCCGACGACCACCCGGGCGCCCTCGGCGCCGTCGGCTTCATGCGCCACGACTACGGCAACTTCGGCTTCGACACGGCCGACGTACTGGTCTGCGTGGGCTACGAGATCCAGGAGTTCGACCCGGTCAAGATCAACCCGAACGGCGACAAGCGGATCGTGCACGTGCACCGCTTCCCCGCCGAGGTGGACGCCCGCTACCCGGTCACAGTGGGCGTCGAAGGTGACCTGGCGCAGGCGCTGGACGCACTCGCGGAAGCACTGCCCGACGGGCTCACCTACGACTCGGGAAGCAGCGAGAAGATCCGTACGCTGCTCGACGAGGAACTCCGGTACGGACACGACAACGGCGCATTCCCTCTGGTGCCGCAGCGCGTGGTGAGCGATGTCCGCACCGCGCTGGACCGCCACGACATCGTGCTCGCCGACACGGGCGCCGGAAAAATGTGGATGGCCCGCCTCTACCCCACCTACGAACCTGACACCTGCTTGGTCTCCAACGGCCTGTCCACCATGGGGTTCGCGCTGCCGGGCGCCATCGCCGCCAAACTGGCCCGGCCGGACCGGCGCGTCCTGGCGATGATGGGCGACGGCTCGTTCCTGATGAACTCCCAGGAGTTGGAGACCGCCGTCCGCGAACACATTCCACTGGTCGTCCTCGTCCTGGTGGACGGGGAATACGGCCTGATCACCTGGAAGATGGAACTCGAACTCGGCCGCCACAGCCACACCCGGTTCACCAACCCGGACCTGGTCGCCTACGCCGAAAGCTTCGGCGCAAGCGGCTACGCGATCGAGACCGCCGACGAACTGCTGCCCGTACTGAGCCGCGCCCTCGACGACGACACGGTCTCCGTGATCGCATGCCCCGTCGACTACTCCGAGAACCTACGACTGACCGACAAACTGGGCAGTCTGCACGGCCCGTTCTGACACCCTTCCACCAGCGGTCCTCGCGTACGGCGCACTGCCGACCGCCGTAGAAACCTGTCCCCCACCAACCGCTTGCCGCGGCATACCAGGTGAAGCGTCCCTCGCCGACCTCGACATCACACTCGGCGCGAACACCCCGCCCGACGACCGGCTCATCATCACCGATCCGTACAACCGCTGCATGCGCGGCAGGACTTCGGGCATCTGCCGTACAGGGCTGCCCGGTTGCTCGAGCAGCCCTACGCCAGAACACATTCAGCACACATGAGGCCGGGAAACCTCGTGAACGCGTGAGAACCACGGAGGGATGTCTCCCCGGGCCAGCCACCCTATGGGCCGCGTTTCCACAGGTCAGAGCCTCGCCCCAGGAAAACTCCTAAAGCGGGTGTCGCAGGTTCGAATCCTGCCGGGGGCACAACGCGTTACGCTGCTGACCTGGGGCTCTCTCCCCAGGGAGGCGCTCTATTCGGCCTCGGACTCCTCGTCCGGGGCCGTTTTGCGTGAGCGGGCGGAGAGTTGATCTCCCGAATATCTCCCAAAGGATCTGCATCATCAGGCACGGGCTCCGAGCCGGTCCGGCATGGCATACTTGAAGTATGGCAACCCGGAAGATCACCATCACCGTGCCGGAAGAGCTAGTGGAATCGATCAAGGAGCGCGTCGACGCACGCGGGGTGTCCGGCTACATCGCAGCCGCTGCCGCACATCAGGACGCCATGGACCGACTGCGCGAGCTGGCCGGGCGACTCGAGGAAGAGCACGGCGCCGTGACGGACGACGAGCAGCAGGCAGCGCTGGACCGCATCGCCGCCATTGACGGCTGGCATGACGAGCAGCGTTCACATTCGGACGAGGCCGCGTGAGCCGCACCACCCAGGCGAAGCTGCACCGCCCGCGACAGCGCGTCTTCGTGTTCGACTCCGAGGCTCTCTCCAAGGCAGTTCAGGGCGATCGGGAGATGGCTGCGCTGATCAAGACAACTCCGCGGCTCGACATCCCGATCGTCACCTCAGCGCTCACGACCTTGGAAGCATGGGACCCTCGCGAAACGTCGAGGCAGGCGCTGTGGAACTGGACGTTGTCCCGAATCCGCGTCGTGCACACGGACGACCAGGTGATCGCCCTGGCACGCGACATGTTGAAGACAGCGGGCCTGCATGGGCACAAGTACGCCATCGACGCGGTTCTGGCGGCTGTGGCCGGGCGGGAAGCCGCGCAGGGAGCTGAGGCAACCGTCTTCACCTCCGACACCGACGACATGAATCAACTCCTCGCGGGACGCTCCGTGCGAGTCGAGAAGGTCTGACGAAACACCGCCCGCGCCCGACTCCGGCGGCTCGTCGGCTCCCCGACCGCCTGGCGGCCGCACATCGACGGGCGCCCTCCGCTACGGGTGGTCATGCTGGCTGCCGGAGCGGCGTGCGAACGTGTGGTACGTCTCGATCTGCAGGTTCGGCGGCAGCGTGCCCATGCCCGAGGTAGATAACGAGCGCCTTGTTGAAGGCGACGAGAAGGGTGCCGCCTCCGACTCCTAGAGCTGCGGCCAGGCAGTGAGCCCAGTGGACCGCCAACGTGTTCGTGCCGCTGCCCGCCGTACCGAGAACGACGCAATGACCAAGTTCGTTCAGGAAGACGCGTCCATGGTCATCTTGCATAGATGAGGTAGCGCCCTACCCAACAAGCTGGTACACGCCGCGCCCGTTGGGAGGTGGTCCGTCCAGCGACAAGGCCCTGACAGGCACCATGCGCTCGAGCGGGCAGCCTGATCCCAATACCCTCTTCAATCGGTGTGCGGCGATCGAATCCCCTGAGAGAGCCACTAGAACGTTGTCACAGAGGGCTGGTTGACTCTCGAACGCCCCTGATCCTGACGACTCCACAATCTGCGCACTCCAGGTGCGCAGTTGTTTCGCGGAGTCGTGCGCTTCTAGGCTCACTCTCCAACAACCATTTCTCATGGCGCAGTTGAAGGGGGCCCGCACTCATGTCGTATCCGCCGACCGGTGACGATCCACTGCTCCGGCGAGCACAGATCGCCGCGCTCGCAGGCGTAAGCCGACCGACCGTAACAGCCTGGGAAAGACAGGAGACCGACTTCCCCTCGGCGCGGCGCTCCAACGGACAGGACTACTTTCGACGGTCGGAGATCATGGAGTGGCTGGACCGGAGGCCGGTACCGCCCGAGCGACTCGTCGCAGGAGAGCCCGTCGGCACCAGTTACGGGAACCGTGCCCGGAAGGGGGAACAAGCCGGTAAGCCTCCAGCCGACGCGGCGAAGCGCCGTCTCGGCGCCGGGTCGTCGTACCGCATGCCGACCGGCGCTGTCGATGAACCCCGCCCCGAGAACCGACAGATCGCAAACGATCTGATGGGCAGCCTCATCGACCGGGTACGGGGGGCGGCCAGTGTGCTCGACTATCTGAACCTGCTGGCTTGCCTCCACTATCTCCGCGGCGCCGCCGCGGACCGCTTCGACACATTGGCCGCCCGCGCCCGCACTCTCAACAGTCTCGACGAGGCGGCCCAGTTGCTCCGGGACGTCGGCCGCGCGGCCGACGAGGACATGCGTGACCTCGGCGTCCATTCGAGCATGCAGGAGGCGTTGGGGCGCCTGGAGCCGCGGACCGCTCGTGACCTTCGCAATGTCGTGGATGCGATGAGCCGCCTCACCGAGGACGTGTTCGGGCTCATCCTCGACGAGTACGAGCAGCGAGCCGCGCTGGGCAGCGGCGAGTTCTTCACTCCTCGCCCTGTGGTTCGGCTGATGACACGGCTGGCCTGCTCGGAGTTCGGCCCGGGCGAACCGGAGTCCGTCTACGACCCGTACGCCCGCGACGGAGGATTCCTCATCGAGGCCACGGCCGCCTGCGCCTTGGACGAGGACGGTCTGCCTCGCGAGAAGACGCTGCGGACGTACGGCGAGACACGGCGCGCCGACACATGGCGACTGGCGACCATGAATCTCCTTCTTCATGGCGTCTCCCCTGCTCTCGACCTGAAGCACTCACCGCCCTGGCACGACGGCCCGGGGCGGGCTCCGCTGGAGTCGTTCGACATCGTGCTCACCAACCCACCGTTCAACATGAGCGACCCCGGCCGCGGGGAGCGCGGCGAGGGGCAGTGGGCGTACGGGGCTCCGCCGCTCGACAACGACAACCTTGCCTGGGTCCAGCACTGTCTGGCGAAGCTGCGCGAGGGGGGCCGAGCCGGGATCATCATGCCCAACAAGGCAGGCAACTCCGGTCACAAAGCCGAGCAGAGCATTCGGCGGAATCTGGTGGAGCGCGGAGTCGTCGACTGTGTCGTCGCCCTGCCGGCCCAGTTGTTCACCGGCACTGCCGTACCGGTCTCTGTGTGGATACTGCGCCACCCCGACAACCCCTGCGACAGCACACTGTTCCTCGACGCACGGCACCTGGGAGCGAAGAACGGATCGCGTCGGGTCCTCAGCGCCCTGGACGCCGAATCTCTTCTCGACGCCTACCGCGCTCACAGGAACGCGGCAGGGGCCGCTCCTCCCCTCGGGACGACAACCACGGAGCACCACGTACCTACCGCCCTGGTATCCCGGGAAGAACTGCGACGCAGCGACTACTCGCTCAACCCTCTCGACCATGTCGAACGCCGGAGCGACGGAGGAAAAGGCATCGAGCACGAGCTCGTGTCCGCCCGGGAGCGGCTGAGCGACGCCGAAGAGCACCTACGGGATGTACAGGACGCCGCCGCTCAGCTGCCGTTCGTCGGGGACCAGGGACCACTGCGCCGGAGGAACCAGCCGGCCTCCCTGGCCAGCCTCGACTCGCTGTGCGAGATACAGGCCGGACCGTCCTATTCCAAGCTGGGCAAGAAGCAGCGCAGCACCCGCGGCCCCGTTCCCGTGGTGTTCCCGCGGCATCTCAAGGACCGGTGCATCAGTGACGAGGCGGACGAACGGGTCACAGAGGAGACGGCCCGTCGGCTGAGGAACTTCGAGCTGTGGCACAAGGACATCGTTTGTGTCCGCTCTGGTGCGATCGTTCCGCCAGCGCTGGTGCAGCAGCATCAAGCCGGCTGGCTGATGAGCCCAAATGTCATCCGGCTCCGCGTGCCGGAGGCGCAGAAGGAGCGAGTACTTCCGGAGTACCTGCTCCACTACCTGTGCCTGGACGAGTCCATCGCCTGGATGCGGGACCGAGCCGCCGCCACCGCTGCCCCGTCACTCCGATCCGAATCCCTCGGGTCGCTGCGTATTCCACTGCCGGAGCTGGCCGAGCAGCAGGAGATCGTGGCCGCGCTGAACGGCCTTGACGAGCTGGACCGCGCACATCTGGCCGTCGCTGCCTCAGTGCGGCACACCCGCATCGCCTTGGCCGGTGCGCTGCTGGGCCCATCTACCGAACCCGCCCCTGGCATCATCCCTCGCCGCCGATTCGAGAAGGAAGCGTCACTGTGAACGCCCAGCACCGATCGCCCGCTCCGACAACCCCTCCTACGTCGGCCTCGGAGCCCGCGAACAGTTCTTGGATTCCCTGGCTGCTGGTCATGGTGCTGTGCTCTGCCCTGGTCGCGGTATGCGTCGGGTTTCTCAAGGTCCTCGACGGCACCCCGGCTTCCGGAGCCCTGCTCTCGGCAGGTGCAGCGTTCGGAGGAACCGCGCTGCTCTGCTTCGCCGTGGTGCCGGTAGTCCAACAGCTGCGTCAGCGCAGCTAGCCGGCTCCTTGTGGATCTTGCTGGGCTCGCATGCGTCAGTGCCCGCTCCACCGTGGGCGAGAGCGCCCGGGCGCGTGAGCGATGCGTGAGCGAACAGTCCGGCACGAGGTGTCAACGAGCGGGACTGAGCACGAGGCCGCGTGGCGCTGACCAGGTGCAACAGCTCCACGCGGCAGCCTCCGGCACTACCCGGCAAGGTTTCGATTCCACTCCTAAAGCGAGTGTCGCAGGTTCGAATCCTGCCGGAGGCACAGTGTCTGACCAGCGCGTTTACCTCTCTCGGGCAGGCGCGCTGTTCGTCGTAGCCGTGGCATTGGCCGTCAGTAGGTTCCACAGCATGGCGAACACCAAGCTCAAGCCCGTTCGGAGAGTCCGCAGCCAACGGATCCGGCTACCAGGCCGGCGTGGCCTTCTTCCTCAACCGCCGGCTCGGTGTCGCCGAGCTCGACGAGACGTCGTATGAGCGGGCCGAAGGCATCATGCGCAACTACCTCAAGCCGGCCTTCGGCACGCTGAAGGCCGGCAAGCTCACGGCCGAGATACTGGAACTCTTCTACGCCCGTCTCCGCCAGTGCCAGGAACAGTGGGAAGGCCGCCCGCAACGGCAAGACCGACCCGACGACCATGCAGAAGCACGTCTGCCAAGCGCTCGCTGCGAACAGCATCCACAAGATCCATTTCATCCTGGGCCGGCGCTTAACCGCCGCCTCCCCGGCGGGCCGCTGCCGTTCTCGGCCGCAGTGATCAGGGCACCGGCGGGCCTACAGCGGACGCATGACGGAACGCCGACCCGTCCTCCACGTCGACGGGACCGTGCAGTTGAACGCGGGGCCGGAGGAGTTCAAGAGGCGCTGAGCCGACGACGAGAGAAGCTCCTGAGCTGCCCGACGTCGAGGTTTTCCGAAGGGTGTTCGAGTCCTGTGCGAAGGACCGGGTCGTCCGACGCGCCGACGTGCGCGACGCGGGCGTCCTGCACGGGGTGGGCGCCGCGCCCGGCAGCTGAGCGACGTGTTGGAGGGCCGGCGATTCACCAAGGCGGACCGGCGCGGCAAGTGGCTCCTGGCCCACACCGGCGGCCCCACCTGCACTTCGGTATGACCGGCCGCCTGCTCTTCGCCCACCCCGACGAACCGGCCGAGCCCCACGACCGCGTCCTGTTCACCATGGGTGCCGACCGCCAGTTCCGCTACAGGGACCAGCGCAAGCTCCAAGGCCTGTGGCTGGCCGACGACGACGCCGAGATGGACCGCGAGGAGTTCGAGGCCGCGCTCTCCGCACGCCGCAGCAGCATCAAGACCGTCCTCACCAACCAGTCCGTCGTAGCCGGACTGGGCAACCTGCCGGCCGACGAGATCCTCTGGCGCGCGAAGGTACGCCCCAGCACCCACTCGAACGACCTCACCGAGGCCGACCGCCGCCGCCTCTACACCCGGATGCGCCGCACCCTGCCCGCCTGGGGGGTCGTACGACGGTGTGGTGCGCGAGGTGTCAGTAGTACCAGCAGTAGGGGCTGAGCTCCTCATCTGGGCAGAAGTAGACAGCGGCCGTGTTGACGCCGGGTGCCCCCACGGTCAGGCGAGGTGGGTCGGCGTAGTTGAAGTAAGAACCCGGATCGGGCGTGGCGATGAAGGTGACAGTCGTTCCGACCGGGAAGCTCGCGGAGCACGTGCCGGTCTGGCCCGGGCGCCCTTCTTCGCTCTCATACGGGTTCAGAAACGCCACCACATGACAGTTGATCCCGGCCGGCTGGCTGGTGACGGTTCCGCCGCCAAAGCTGTCGTGGATCCACACAACCACCTGACCCTGCTGGGTCTCAACGGCGTGCGCGGCTCCGACCGGGGCGGTGGTGCTGAGCGCGGCCGTGGCGGCGAGCGCGGTCGCGACCAGGACCTTACGCCAGGGGGTGCCGACTCCGAGCCTGCGTCGAGGTGTCGCGACGGGGTCGGCCGTCGCAGGGGGATTTGGTTTGCTGCTCATCGATTGCTCCCGGGTCCGATCCCTCCATCCTGGACGGCGGCTCGGGGCGCGGCCCATCCCAGAAATGTGGGGAATTGCGTCGTACGCTCGAAACATGGCGGTTCCCATGGCCTACGCGCGGTCGCTCGAGCGTGTCGTCCGCCTCTGCGAGGCCGGTGGCGACTCCCGGAACCTGCGTGTGCGGCTCCTCGACGAGCTGCAGATAGCCACCGGCTTCGACGCGTACGCCTTCCTTCTCACCGACCCCGAGACCGCCGTGGGCTGCTCACCGGTCGCCGACGTACCGTGCCTGCCGGAACTGCCCAAGATGTCCCGCCTGAAATACCTGACCGCGCTCGACCGCTGGACGGCACTCGACGGCGTCGCCCTGCTGAGCGATCTCCCCGACCCCTCCCGCAACCTGCTGTGGCGCGAACTGCTGCGGGACTACGGCGTGCGGGACATCGCCTCGCTGGTGTTCAAGGACCGCTTCGGCTGCTGGGGCTTCCTCGACCTGTACCGCTACGACCGGGCCTTCAGCGCCGCGGAAGCCGCGTACCTGGCCCGCCTCACCGCCCCGGTGTCCACGGCGCTGCGCCGCAGCCAGGCGGGGACCTTCGTCGTACGACCGTCCCACGCCCCGCGCCCGGGTCCGCTGGTGCTGCTGCTCTCCCCCGACCTGCTGGTGCTCGCCCAGACCCCGGAGACCTACACCTGTCTGAGCCTGCTGGTGCCGCCCGAGGACGGCCGCCCGGCGGTGCCCGCGAGCGCCTACAACGTCGCGGCCCAGCTGCTGGCCGTCGAGGCGGGAGTCGATGCGCACCCGCCACGCTCCCGGGTTCACCTGGCGGACGGCCTGTGGCTCACCCTGAGCGCCGCCCGGATCGGCGACGCGGCTCCACCGGCCCGGCGCCGGGCCATCGCCGTCACCATCGAGGAGACCTCACCGACCGAGCGGCTCGCGGTTTTCGCCAGGGCTTTCGCCCTGAGCCCTCGCGAGGGCGACCTGCTCGGTCACCTGGCCAGGGGCGGCGACAACCACACGGTGGCCTGCCTGATGTCCCTGTCCGAGCTCACCGTGCAGGACCACCTGAAGTCGATCTTCGCCAAGACCTCGACCAGCGCCCGGGGAATGCTCCTTGCCCGCGCCCTCGGAGCGTGAGCCCTCACTTCTGAGAGGGCGGTACGTGACTTGATGTCTGTATTGCCCTGTCGGCTGGGGTAGGCAGGCTGCTCGGGGGGCCGCCGGGCGGCTATGGCCGCGGCTGGGCGAACAATCCCTGCTCGGTCTCGACCAGGATGCCGCGCTCGGTCAGCCGCTTGAGTTTCAGGCGGGTGTTGTTGAAGGCCACCTGCCTGGCCTGCCCCGTCCGCCCGCAGTGCACCGACGCGGTCAGCGGTCCGCGCTCACTCGCGCTGCTGCCTACCCGTGAACTGCACGAGATCCAGCAGCACAACCGTCTCGACCAGCGCACTGAGGACTGGCAGCGCCGGTACGCGATCCGAGCCGGCATCGAAGCCACCCTCTCCCAGAACGTCCGCGCCTGCGGCCTGCGCCGAACCCGCTACCGAGGCCTGCCGAAAACGCACATCGGGCACGTCCTGACCGCACTGGCCTGCAGCGTCACCCGCATCGCCGACTGGATCGCCGAACCGACCCGCCCCCGGCGGGCACCAAGCCACTTCCGCGCCCTCTGCACCGCCCCCAGCTGACCCCGACAAGATCACCAACAGAGTCACGGCATTGGCCCTAGGCCGAAACGGCTACTTGCCTTCGGCTTCGCGGGAGACGGGAGCCCACTCGGCCCACTCGGTGAGGTGTTGCTGGGGGAAGGATTTCTATGGGTTCAGAGCTCGGCGACGACGCGTCGTAGTGTGCCCGGCGCGATGCGCAGCATGGCGGGCATGACTTTCGTCTGACCGGGGAATGCCATGTTCCGCCCCCGCCGAAGAGCTTTCATCGTGACCGCCGCCACCTGTGCGGGAGTCAGTTTCTCCCCCGTGGCTTCGGCGTTCATGGGCGTGTCCGTAGACGGTGGGAGGACCTCGAGGACATGGGTGCCCTGCGGGGCGAGTTGACGGCGCAAGCCATCCGCAAAGCCGTGCAGGCCGGCCTTCACCGCGCCGTGGGTAGGCGCGCGAGTGGGCGAGACCAAAGCGAACCCCGAGGTGATGAATACGATCGCGTCGGGCGATGGCCATCGCTCGAGCACTTCACCCGTCAAGTGGATGGGGGCGGTGAGGTTCAACGCCACCTCGTCATCGAGAGTCGCATTGGGGTTCTTGCCGGCGGCATAGTCTCGTTCCTCGAACGTACCGGCGTTGTTGACCAACACGTCCAAACACCCAAAGCGATCAGCGACTGCTTGCAACAGCGCTGCCCGATCAGCTGCGTTCGTCACATCAGCCCGCACGGCCAGCGCCTGCGGGTGTGCCTGCGCGAATCGGTCAAGCGCAGCCTGCGAACGTCCGCAGACGACGACTGACGCCCCGAGCTCCACGAAGGATTGCGCGAGGCTCAAGCCGATGCCTGAGGTCCCGCCAGTGATGAGTACGGTCTGTGACACGATGTCGCCTCTCCGTATAGCGTACCGATTGGTACGAAACACGTTAGCACATCCGTACCGATCGGTACCGAAGGGGTAGGATGAAGAAATGTTCTCGACGACACCGGCCCCTACTGGCAGGCCTCGCGCGTTCGACATCGACGAGGCACTCGATCGTGCAGTCCTGGTGTTCTGGTCAAAGGGTTTCGAGGGCGCCAGCCTTGACGACCTCACCGAAGCGATGGGTATCAGCCGCCCCAGCCTGTACAGGGCGTTCGGCAACAAAGAAGACCTCTTCTACAAAGCGCTGGAGCGGTACACCGAGGGCTTGACCTCCTACTTCGCTCGAGCTCTGGCAGAGCCCACAAGTGAAGCAGTGGCTACTGCTGTGCTCCACGGGACGGTCGAGGCGGCAACCATGCCGGGCTTGCCCACGGGCTGTCTTGGCGTGCAGGGTGCGTTGGCTACCGGGGATGAGAGCCGCCAAGTCCGAGACGCACTCATCGCATGGCGCGAGGATGGGATAGCCCACTTGACGCGCCGGTTTCAGCAGGCGGTGGACGCCGGTGACCTTCCGCCTTCCACAGATCCTCATCTTCTTGCGCTCTACCTGAGAACAGTCGCCAATGGGATTGCCGTCCAGGCCGCGAGTGGTAGTTCCCGCCCTGAGCTGCTGCAAGTCGCGAACCTCGCGTTGGGCAGCTGGCCAAGGCTGTAGTCAGCTAGTTCCGTACTTCGCGGGTGGCAGCGAAAGGTGGATCCGGCGCCAACGCGCAGTTGTCTGGCCCCGCGGCTATCGGCGGCCATCTCGTTTACGCTCGCTGCGTCGCAGTGCGCGACGTTGCTTTCCTGGCAGGGTGGCGGCCAACTCACCCACCAGGGAGACGTCGTGGCAATCGCCGTCTTGGCTGCCCCGGCACCACCACACCGGTGGGCCGGCCGCGTCCGTTTCGCCCTGGTACCAGTCGTCAGTGGTCCCTGCGGGACGAGGGTGCATTCCGATCTTGTGTTCCGAGCAGATCGGCCAGACCCGCCAGAGCAACTCCATGATGGTCGACTGCGCCGCATCTGCGACCACAGTCAGGACCGTCGTCGCATCGTCCGGCTCTGGCGGGTCGCCCTCCTCCAGGTCGCACGCATTCACCGAATTGCCGTGCCAACGGCCGTCGGGCATCGCCACGTAGACCTGACCCCTGTCGATTCCGCTCGGGGGCAAAGGCCGCCGAGGCGGGTCAACCATCAGTATCAGTGCTTCTTGATCCGGCAGGGTCGCCATCAGGTCGCAATTGACCACAGCGAGTGCGGCCTCCAGCTTCGGCCACTGACCGGGCTCGGCCGGCCTGGGCTCCGGGAGATGCTGCCAGTCATGACCAGGACCGATGCTGAAATGCGAGGAGTAGTTCACCGGGGCATCGTCTCAGTCACCCCGTCTTTCACCGGTGACGGAGGGTGAAAGCAGCTCAGGTCTCTGGCCAGCGAGGGTGTGTGGGTTCCAAGCCGAGGAGGTCGAGCAGGTTGAGCTGAATGCCGCGGGTGATGGCGATGACGGGTGGGTCGGCGGCGCTGCCGACCCGTAGTCGCAGGTCGGAGAGGTGGTAGAGGATCATTCTGCCGGTGGGTCGCACCTTCTGGTTGCCGGGGTAGAGGCCCAGCATCTTCTGGTCACCTCCGAGGGCTTGCCGGACCTGGCGTTCGATCAGGCAGACCAGCAGCAGGGACAGGCAGATCACCGCGATCCGGGGAGCTGACCCTCGGCGCGGTGCTGGCACGGCTGGAGGAGCGGGAACGCGAGATCACCGCGCAGGCCGAGACGACGCGGGAACAGATCACGCAGCTGACCACACAGCTCGACGAACTCGGCCGGGCCGCTGAAGAAGTCCGGATCACCGCAAGACACTGCTGGGGCTGCCCGACCCGCAACCGCCCGCGCCGCCGGCACCGAAACTGCCGGACCATCCGGCCTACCAGCAGATCATCGCGGTGTTCACCGCGGCCGACCATCCGCTGCGTGCGCGGCAGGTGCGCGAGGCGATGGACCTGGCGGTCGCGCCCAACAACATCAACAACGTCCGCCTCAAGCTCAAGCGGCTGGCCGGCCACGGGATCCTGGCCGAGACCGAGCCAGGCTTGTTCACCCAGCCTCGGCCGTAGTCGACCGATGTCGCCACGACCTGCCCGCTTGTCCCGCACGAAACGAAGAATCGGGCATCAGGTCTCATACCGCCCTCTTAGAGGGTGTTACGTCCGTTTCTGGTAGATACCTCGTCCAGACTGGGTGAGGAAGCCTTGGCGGGTGAGGCATCCGAGGCGGCTGCGGGTGACGTTCAAGTGGAGAGGGTGGGGCACCAACCGCCGGGTCCGATAGCGCCGAGAGAGGACCCGGTCCGATAGCACCGAGAGGGGAGGCTGTCCGCTTGGGCGCGGGAACTGATGCACGCCGAGGTCCAGGAGCAGGGAGTGGCTCGGCAGCGCCGTGATCGCCTACCTCTGCGGTGGCTCAGCGGGCCGACGGTCGGACACCATCTTCGGCGGCATCCCGGTACGACTTCTGTGCTGGCTCCGTGGACCTGACGCGACCGGCCTCGGTCGAGCCCCAGGGCGGCGCTGTAGGGGGTTGAGCGCAGGCCCGGCGAGATCCCCGTACGACACGCAGCGGGCATCTCCGCTTGATCGTTACGCCGCGTCCCCTGCGGGATGCCGGACGGCCTTCTTCACGTCCATCTCGACGCAGACCCGGTCCACGCAACGCGGGCGGTCGATCCCTCGTCTGGCAGGGAGAACAGCCAGGAACCACCCCCTGAACGGAGTGCTCGGTGCTCATAGGACTCCTGACCGCCGTTGCGGCCTCGATTTGTTACGGCACGGGCTCCGTCCTCCAGGCCGTCGGCTCCCGCAAGTCGGCCCGCCGCGAGGCGGCCGCCGCCGGGCACACCACCGGACAGGTCACCACGCATGGCGGCCCCAGTCTCTCCTCCACCGTCCAGGCCGCGATGACCTGGGAGTTCGTCGTCGGCACGGTCCTGGACTTCGTCGGCTTCGGGCTCGGCGCGCTCGCCGCCCGTCTGCTGCCGCTGTTCCTCTCCCAGACGGTCATCAGCGCCAACCTCATCATCACGGCCGTCCTGAGCGTCAAGCTGCTCGGCATCCGGCTGACCCGGGCGGAGTGGACCTCGATCGCAGTCGTCTGCTCGGCGCTGGTGCTGCTCGCGAGCGCGGCGGGCCCTGAGGGCAGCGGGCACACGCCGATCACCACCCACTGGTGGCTCCTCACGATCTCACTGCTACTGATGGCGGGCGGCACGGT
Organism: Streptomyces regalis; assembly: GCF_001509475.1. GTDB lineage: Bacteria > Actinomycetota > Actinomycetes > Streptomycetales > Streptomycetaceae > Streptomyces > Streptomyces regalis. Next base: position 9,470 of record NZ_LLZG01000018.1, on the reverse strand, counting down.
CCTGGTCCGGCTGCTCGGCGCCCGGGCCGCAATCCTGGCCGGTCTGCTCTCCGGTCTCGGCTTCGGCGCGCTCGGCGTGGGCGTGCGAGTGCTGAACGGGATCGATCCGTTCGACCTGGGCACGCTGCTCACCGACCCGGCCCTGTACGCCATTCTGGTCGCCGGAATCGGCGGCATGTACCTGCACACCGTTGCGCTGCAGATCGGCTCGGTGAACGGGGCGACGGCGGCGCTGGTGGTCGGCGAGACCGTGCTGCCCGGCATGATCGGCGTCTGGTGGCTGGGGGACGCCTCACGCCCCGGCTTCGCCTGGCTGGCGGTGACCGGCTTCGTCCTGGCGGTCTCGGGCGCGGTCGCGGTGGCCTGGTTCGGCGCGCCGGAGAACGCCGGGAAGGACGTCCCGGCCCCGACCGACACCCCCACCCAGAACCCGGCGCTTGCCCCAAACCGAGCCTAGTGGCGTCGGGGACTGGCGCGGTGGCTGCCGCTCCGTGTCCAGTCCCCGCACTTTCAAACCGTACGTGCGGTTCTCCCGCATACGGCTTTCCCGCATCGTTCACCGGCTGGCATGCCTGTCGCCCTGCGCACGGCGTTGTCACGTTGTTGGGTGTGTGATCGTCTGAGAGGGCGCCAAGCCCCTTCCCTCTCGGTTCGTGATTACTCGTTCGTGGTACTGATCGTCGCGCGGGCCAGCTGTTCGGCATGTGCATGCTGGGATGCGGGGCATAGGGCGAAGACCGTATCCGAGCGACTTGTCGGACGAGCAGTGGGCATTGATCGAGCCGGTGGTCACGGCCTGGTTGCATGCGGCCCACCAGCGCGCTCTGGACGACGCCCGCCGCCCCGCACGGGTCCTGACCTGGCGCATCCAACGCCTCAGCGCAGGGCCGGCGCCCAGCGCACAAGCCCGCGCCGCACAAGCCCGCAGCGCACCCTGGACTGACAGCGAAGCCCAGCGCCCCGACACTTCGGTCCACCACGCAGCCGCCGCCCCGGCTCCACAGCCGCCGCAAGCACGGCGCAGCTGATCACGACTCGGCGGGCAACGTGGGAGCGCGCCGCGTGGTGTCGCCGATCACCGGGCTCACGCGTCCAGCCCGTCTTCACCTCCGACACCGACGACATGAACCAACTCGTCGCAGGACACTCCGTGCGAGTCGAGAAAGTCTGACCAGACGCCGCCCGTGCCTCACTACGACCACTCGCCGGCTCCGAAGGGGCGTTTTCCCTGGTCAGGCGCCACGTGGCCCGCATCTCCACAGGTCACAGCCCTGCCCAGGGAAAACTCCCAAAGCGGGCGTTCGCAGGCCTGACCTGTCGGCGAGAGCGCGAGAACATCGCCTCCGCAGCGGCGCTCGAGCAGGGCAAGGCGGAAGAGCCCGTGCCGGACGATGCTGATCGGTTGGGAGACCTTCGGGAGATCAACTCACCGTCCACTCACGCAAACGGCCTCGGACGACGAGTCCGAGGCCGACCAGAGAGCCTCTCTGGGGGAGGAACGGACTGGCGCAAGCGAGGGCGCCCACGGGCCACGTCGAGGCTCGGTCGGGCGGGCATCGGTCACTGCCGGCTGATCGCGCGGGATACTCCGGCCGTGACCGTGGTGGCCAGGACCCAGCCGGCCGCGATCAGCCCATAGGCCAGCCATTGCCCGCTGCCGCGTGGCGCGAAGGCGCCTTCCTGCCCGAACGTGATGATCGGCACCAGAAGGTCGAGTGTGTAGAAGACGGCGTTGAAGTCCGGCGCTTTGGCGGCTTCGAGCGGAGCGGGGGGATGCAGGCCGAAGAACAGTGTGCCGCAGACGAGCAGAGCCATCAGCCAGAGACCTGCGCGGAGTGGTCGGTAGCCGTAGCCGACGGCCACGTCCTGGACGTGGCCCCAGGCGCGGGTGTGCGCGGAGAGGGTGGTGCGGCGGTGGCGTTGTTTGGCGAGGAGTACCGTGCGCGCCTCGTCCTCGTGCCCCAGCTTCCGGTAAGCCGTTGCGAGTTGCTCGTACGGTTGTGGGAGGTAGCCGCCGCCGGCGCGCCGGATCCACCGGACTCGCTCGGCCGCCGACAAGGGGAACGCGAGGGCGTCGTACGTTGTCTCGGCCAGCCGGAGGTCGGCGGGCCAGGTGTCGGGGGCGTCGTACAGCGTCCCCAGCTGGGCGTTGCGTGCGTCCACCACGCCGTCGATCGGCCGCTGAGTGCGCAGGTCGGTCTCCCGGGCCTGAATCGCGCGCAGGGACAGGGCGGTGCCGTCGGCTTCGGTCAGTCTGGCGTCGCGGAAGCTGAGTTCCGTACCGATACGCGTGCCGTCGAGTTGAATGCCGCCGTCGACCGTGAGACCACGGCCGAGGTCGAAGTTACGGCTGACTGTGACATCGACCGCTTCCAGGGCGATGTCGCCGGGGTTGCTCAGTCGGGCACCGCAGAAGCCGATGGCTGCCGCGACCGTGGCACCGGAGAGGATGATCCGTCCTTCGGCGCTGAATCCCGGGTGGAAGGTGAAGTCCTGGGCGACCTGCACGTGGTAGGCGTCCAGGGCGTGACCACCAGGGTTCCGTAGCGAAGCGCCTTCCAGATCGAACTCGCCGTCGATGGACGCACCGGACAGTCGGAATCGCCCCTCGACAGCCAGCTTGGCGCACAGCAGATCGCCGCCCACCTTGGCGTGGACGGCGGAGATCGCCTCGCCGTCGGGGCACGTGATCACCATGTCACGTATGTCCAGATCACCGTTGATCTGGGTGCGGTTGAGCACGAGGGGCCCCGTCACGTGACAGCGGGTGAGCACCAGCCGGGCGTCGATCTGTGCCGTGTCGGCGACCAGGCCGGGCAGGGCACAGCCACTCATGACCAACTCGCGGGTCCGGGCCCCCTGCAGCAGGGGGGGTTCGTCGAAGCGGCAGTCGGTGAGGACCACAGGCACGGCGATCTCGGTGAATCGGAGATTCAGGCAGCCTGTGACGCGTGCACCGGTCAGGCGCAGCGCAGGGCGGTCACCCGGAGCGTGATCAACGCCGGCATCCAGCAGCAGGGCCGCGATGATGTCGGCCCGGACCACTGCTTCCGCCGATGCCAGGTCGTCCAGGACGTCGACGGTGCGTCCTTGGGAGAAGGAGTCCCACAACCGCCGTTCGGGAGCGTTGAGTTCGTCGAGGCGCACGATCGACGATCTTCCTGGTACGACGATGTGTCGGACAAGCCCTTTCAAAGTCCCGGTCCTGTAAGGCGTGAGGCGATGGAAGGACGACGAGCCGTTACTCGAACAGGTTCCGGTGTGCTCGGCTCCATGCCGGCCTGCGCTCGAGTTAGGACTGGAGGTGACTCATGGCCACGACTGGTGGCCCGAGACCCACCGCTCCTACGGCAGAGCCTGGACTGCGGGCGACACCGTGTCCAGGCTCAGTCGCGACGGGACGGCCGAGGACGAACCACTGTATTTGCCCGCATAGCCAACCGGGCCGCCTTGCATCGCCCAGAACGCCAGCTTCCCGATGACCATGCCGGGAAACAGACGAACCGGCGCGGCGACCGCGATCTCCAGCGTCCACGGGAAAATGGCGCCGCTATGACCGAGGGGCGCCGGGAACTGGATCCAGACACCGAGCGTCGACACCGAGCGTCGACACCGAGCGGCAGGCATAGAGGGTGGCCGCGTAGTGCGGACTTGCTACGGCGCCGCCGGTGCGGCGCGTGCCGTGTACCTGGCCGGCGCCGCCCTCAACCGTGCGGACTGGCGCGCCGACGCACATGCCGCCCTCCGTGGTGCGCTGACCGCGGCGAGCGGCGAGCTGATCCTCGACTCCGCGCTGTGCCACGGCTGGGCGGGTCTGCTTCAGATCGTGCTGCGCATGGCACACGACAGCGCCGACCCGAGCTACCGCACCGTCGCCGACGCGCTGGCGTGCGGGTGATGGGCGGGTTCGACCCTGAGGCGCCGTTCGGTTTCCGCTACCGCCATTCTCTCGCGCCACGCGCTCTCGACCGCCCCGGCTTTCTGGAAGGAGCCGCGGGCGTCGCCCTCGCCCTCCACACCTACGCCACGGGGAACGTACCGGCGACGTCATGGGACAGCGCCCTGCTGGTGAGCTGACCGGACGAGGAACGTCGCCGCCCTGGCTGAGCCTCCGGCAAGCCGAGCCGAACCCCTCTCCGTCACCACTCGGGGCACGGTGCAGGCGTTGTCACGTAGGGGCCGTGCCGTTACTTGAGCTCGTCGGCGGTGAAGTAGCCGTCCTCGACAAGGGTGTCGTAATTGGTCTTGTCGACGCTCGTGGGCTGCAGAAGGACTGCGGGCACGGCCTTGACGCCGTTCTTGTAACCCGTGGAGTCGTCCACCCACGGCGCCCTGTCCTTGAGTATGTCGTCGACCATGGTTATGGCGGCATCGGCGAGCAGACGGACGTCCTTGTAGACGGTCTGCGACTGCTGACCCGCGATGATCGACTTCACCGACGCCAGTTCGGCGTCCTGACCGGTGATGACGGGGAGGGGCTTGATGTCGGAGCCGTAGCCGGCCGACTTCAGCGCGGACAGGACGCCCCTTGAGATGCCGTCGTACGGCGACAGGACCGCGTCGACCCGTTCACTGCGGTACCACTTGGTGAGGACGCTGCTCATGCGTTTTTGCGCGGTGGGCCCGTCCCAGCGAGGGGTGGTGATCTGCTTGAGCTCGGTCTCGCCGGACCGGACGACCAACTGCCTGCTGTCCAGAAACGGCTGCAGGTGCGTCATCGAACCGTCGAAGAAGTATTTGGTGTTGTTGTCGTCGGGGGAGCCGGCGAACAACTCGATGTTGAACGGGCCTTTGCCGTCCTCCAGGCCGAGCTTTTTGATGATGTAGCTGGCCTGGATCAGACCGACCATCTCGTTGTCGAAGGAAACGTAGTAGTCGACGTTCTTGGTGCCGAGGATGAGCCGGTCGTAGGAGATCACCGGAATGTCCGCGTCGGCGGCCTGTTGAAGCACGCCGTTCAGCGACTTGTTGTCGATGGCCGCGATGATCAGGGCGTCGACGCCCTGCTGGACCAGTTTCCCGACCTGTGAGACCTGGGCTTTCGGGTCGTCGTCGCCGTAGACCAGCTTGGTCTTGTACCCCCTGGCCTTGAGGCCCTCGACGATGCTCTTGCCGTCGGTGAGCCAGCGCTCGGAGGACCGGGTCGGCATGGCGATGCCGACGGTACCGCCCTTGGCGCTGTCCTCCGAGCCGCCCGCACTGCCCTTACCGCAGGCGGACAGGGTGAAGGCGAGGGAGGCGCCTCCGGCGAGGACGGTTCTTCGATTGAACATCGTGATTGTTCCTTGTTCTTCTCGGCGGTGAGGGGATGACGGCGTGTCAGACGTCGAGGGGGAAGCGGTGGGGCGGGCCGGGCAGTCGGCGGGCAGGTCGAGAACGGGCGGGACGCGCCGTACCGCTCCCGGGCGATGTGGAGGGTCAGGTCCCGCACATGGGTGCCGCACAGGTAGACCCGCAGGCACCCTGGACAGACCGAACTTCAGACAGGGCCGGCTGTGACGGATCAGCTCGGCGGCCTCGTGGATCCGCACCTGGCCGCCGAGGTCGTCAGGGTCGGGTCGGCCCGGCACATGGTTCGAGTCGGCGCCGCGTTCCGACCACATGCGTGCTGATTCCGGCAACGCACAGGGCACTCGCCTTTCGACGTTCGAAATATAGTCACATGTTCGAAATATTGGCGCGACGTTAAGGGGAAGCGGGCGGGGTGTCAACAGTACGAACTGGAACGGTTACAGAAGGTGCGACTACGAGACCACCTGGAGTCTTCGAAACATTCGAAGCAGTGAACTTCGACTTTTGATCTCCCAATCACGGCATTACCGATCAACCCGAATTCACTCCACCAGGCATGGCCGCCATCAGGAAGAACTCTCCCCTTGGGACAATCGGCCTGGGCGAATGTTTCGGGATCAATGTCGAAACCATTGACAGTTGACAGGGGCATCCCAAAACTGTTCGCCGTTGGCAGAGCTCAACCGCTGTCGACGCGGGCCGGCACGAACCACCCGCCGACACCAGGTGCCTGACCCCGTCGGCCTCACGAGGACGAGGAGGAAGCACGCTCATGAACGACGGACCCGCACACCCGACGCGCCGCAGCGTCTGCACCCTGCTGCTGGCCACCGGGGCCACGTTGGCCCTGCCCTCCGCCGCCGAGGCGGCCACGGTCATCAGCACGAACCAGACCGGAACCAACAACGGGTACTACTACTCGTTCTGGACGGACAGTCAGGGCACGGTCTCCATGACCCTGAACTCCGGTGGCAACTACAGCACCTCGTGGAGGAATACCGGGAACTTCGTCGCCGGCAAGGGCTGGAGCAACGGCTCACGCCGGACCGTGACCTACTCCGGCAGCTTCAACCCGTCCGGCAACGGCTACCTGACTCTCTACGGGTGGACGTCGAACCCGCTCGTCGAGTACTACATCGTCGACAACTGGGGCACCTACCGGCCCACCGGGGCGTACAAGGGCGCTGTCACCAGCGACGGCGGCACGTACGACATCTACCAGACCACGCGCTACAACGCCCCGTCCGTCGAGGGCACCCGCACGTTCAACCAGTACTGGAGCGTCCGGCAGTCGAGGCGAACCGGTGGCACCATCACCACCGGCAACCACTTCGACGCCTGGGCCCGCGCCGGAATGCCCCTGGGGAGCTTCAGCTACTACATGATCCTCGCCACCGAGGGATACCAGAGCAGCGGGAGCTCCAACATCACGGTGTGGTAGGCCAGTTCGGAGAGGGGTCGGCTGCGGAGCAGCGGTCGGACGGCGACCGTGACGATGGACGTGCCGTCCCCCGCGGGGGTTCTCTCCCTCCTGTCTCCCTGTCTCCCTGTCTCCCTGTCCCTCTCTCCCTCCGGGACATCGGCGCCGATGTCCCGGTCCCAGGCGCTGACCCCCGAATCCCCCAGGCTGGAGGACCGCTCCTCATGAAAGCCACACCACGTCTGTCGCCACTCGCCGTCGCCGCGCTCGCCACGGCCGGCACCCTCACCCTCACCGTCGACGCCGCCGCCCCGGCGCAGGCCGCCACCTGCAACGGGTACGTCGGGCTCACCTTCGACGACGGACCGTCCAGCAGCACCCCGGCCCTGCTCAACGCGCTCACGCAGAACGGGCTGCGGGCCACGATGTTCAACCAGGGCCAGTACGCCGCCGCCTACCCGGCCCGGGTCAAGGCCCAGGTCGATGCCGGCATGTGGGTCGGCAACCACAGCTACACCCACCCGCATCTGACCCAGCAGAGCCAGGCGACGATCGACTCGGAGATCTCCCGGACCCAGCAGGCCGTCGCGGCCGCGGGCGGCGGTACGCCGAAGCTGTTCCGGCCGCCGTACGGCGAGACCAACTCGACGGTGAAGGCCGTCGAGGCCAAGTACGGCCTGACCGAGATCCTCTGGAACGTCGACTCCCAGGACTGGAACGGCGCGAGCACCGATGCGATCGTGGCGGCGGCCGGCCGGCTCACCAGCGGCCAGGTCATCCTCATGCACGACTGGTCCGCCAACTCCCTCGCGGCGATCCCGCGCATCGCCCAGGGGTTGGCTGCCCGGGGCCTGTGCGCCGGCATGATCTCCCCGCAAACCGGCCGCGCCGTGGCTCCGACGGCAGCAGTGCCGACGGGAGCGGCACGATGAACGTACCGTCCCGGCGAACGCCATTGCCGTGAACGCCTTGCCGGCGATGCCGGTGGCGTCGTGAGCGGAGCGGGAGCGCGGCGGGCAGGGTGCTGACTGTGGGACCCGGTCGCCGGACAAGGCCCAGGTTCGGGACCTGGGCCTTGGGTTGTTCTCTGCCTTGGGTTGGAGGCTCTGCACCCCGTAGATGTTCGTGTGGGCGCGCAGCGGCACCTCCGTGGGCGGGACGGCCGGCCGCAGCGTCGGGAACCGGGTGAGCAGGGCGGGGAAGGCGACGCTCATCTCGACGCGGGCCAGCTGCCGGCCCAGGCACTGGTGGGCGCCGTGGCCGAAGACCAGGTGGCCGGAGGCCTTGCGGTGCAGGTCGAGGCGGTCGGGGTCCGGGTACCTCGCCGGGTCGCGGTTGGCGGCCTGGAACGGGACGACGACCGTCTCACCGGCCGGGTCGGCGATGGTCAGGTAGCAACAGCTCCTCGACGGCCTGGTCGGCGAGGCCTGGATCGCTGCGCAGGGCGGCGAGCTGGTCCGGGTTGCTCAGCAGCGCGAAGGTGCCGAGCCAGACACCCAGGGCAGCCGACGAGCGTGTCCAGGGCGAGGGCGCCCGGCGGGGCCGGCGGGGTGATGGCCCGACGCGCGTGACGTCGTCGAGATGCGCCGTCGCGACGAACTCGTCGACGCTGCACGGGAGTTTCGTCGGCGCCCCAGGTCAGTGGCGAAGAGCCCAGGCCGCCTCGCGCTCGCGGCGCGGCCACACGGGTGGTTCTGCACGGAGCGCCTGTGCCCGCGTTCGGCTTCACAACGCCTTGGCCGTACAGGGGACTTGGGCCGGCCGCGGGGTCGCCGCCCTTGCTCGTTGGTCAGACGATCGGCGTGCCGACGGGCATATATCCGGCATTTGCGCATTAACCTCTCGTCATCTTATGACGTGGCGGATCGCGTATGCGTCCGCTTCAACGCTCGGAGAAGACATGCGCAAGCCTCGCAAGACCGCTGTCGTGGCCGTCCTCCTCGGCGCCATCTGCTTCCTCGGCACCGGCACCGCCTACGCCGACGGGCAGGGGCACGGACACAAGCAAGGGCACAAGCAGGAACACAAGCAGGGGCACAAGCACGGCCACAAGCACGGCCACAAGCACGGCCACAAGCACGGGCACAAGCACAAGCGCGACAGTAAAGAGACCAGGACGGTCTTCATCGCCCAGAGCACCTCCTGCACGACGACCGAAGAGAACATCGACGTACAGGGCCAGTCCGGGTTCCAGAACGGCCTGGAAGGCAACCGGTCCAACGGCGAGGGCTCGCCCGGCTCGCAGACCACCGACCTCGGCTCGAGCCAGGGCTGCAACAACACCCTCGTCCTCGGCAAGTAGCACACACGGGTTCGGAGAGACAGCTGCCCCCTCGGAGTGATCTCCGAGGGGGCTGTTTCATGCAGCGTTCAGTACTGCTCGGTCTCCACGAAACCCGCGTCCCCGTTGTCGTCCGCGTCGAAGGCAGCGGCGGTCGGGTCGAATCCGGGCGGGCTGTCCTTGAGGCCCAGGCCCATGCCGGCCAGCTTCGCCTTGACCTCGTCGATCGACTTCGCACCGAAGTTACGGATGTCGAGCAGGTCCGCCTCGGAGCGCGCCAGGAGCTCACCCACGGAGTGGACGCCCTCGCGCTTGAGGCAGTTGTACGAACGGACCGTGAGCTCGAGCTCCTCGATCGGCAGCGCGAGGTCGGCGGCGAGGGCGGCGTCCGTGGGCGACGGGCCCATGTCGATGCCCTCGGCGTCGATGTTCAGCTCACGGGCGAGACCGAACAGCTCGACCAGCGTCTTACCGGCC
>NZ_LLZG01000017.1 GCF_001509475.1 Streptomyces regalis | reverse complement strand
GCGCCAGTAGCGGCGGGCGGTGGGCAACAGGAGGTCCACCGACGCGGGGGTATACGCGTTGCTGGGCATGGGGGGGGGCAGCGCCGGGCGGCTGGGGGTGGGGGTGGGGCTGGGGGAAATTGTGGGGGTTTGCATAGGTACTCGCTTCGTTTCGCGAACCGATACAGAGCGGAACCTACGCCCCTGCGTTCAGTAACTGAACACGTCAGATGATGCTCTTTGTTTGATTGTGACGTTGACCCGCCTGGTGAGTTGTGTTCCAATGTGTTGAGTTCTGTTTGGTGGTTGAGTGGCCCTCATAGGGAGTCCGGCGTGAAGAAGACCTCGACCCGACTGGCCGACGGTCGTGAGCTGATCTACTACGACCTGCGCGACGACACCGTGCGGGACGCGGTCGACCGCCGTCCCCTGGACCGGACCGTCACGGCGTCCGAGGTCCGTCACGACGTGCTGCTCGGCGACGCGGTCGCCATCGCCTCGCACCGGCAGGGACGGACGTACCACCCGCCGGCCGACGAGTGCCCGCTGTGCCCCTCGGAGGGCGACCGGCTGAGCGAGATCCCGGACTCCTCGTACGACGTCGTCGTGTTCGAGAACCGCTTCCCCTCGCTCGCCGGCGACTCCGGGCGCTGCGAGGTCGTCTGCTTCACCTCCGACCACAACGCGTCCTTCGCCGACCTGACCGAGGAGCAGGCGCGCCTGGTCCTCGACGCGTGGACGGACCGGACCTCGGAGCTGTCATCGCTGCCCTCCGTGGAGCAGGTGTTCTGCTTCGAGAACCGCGGCGCCGAGATCGGTGTAACCCTCGGCCATCCGCACGGGCAGATCTACGCCTACCCCTTCACCACCCCGCGCACCGCCCTGATGCTGCGCTCCGTCGCCGCGCACAAGGACGCGACCGGCGGGGAGAACCTCTTCGACGCCGTCCTGGAGCGTGAACTCGCCGACGAGCGGGTCGTCCTGGAGAGTGAACACTGGGTGGCCTTCGTGCCGTACGCCGCGCACTGGCCGTACGAGGTCCACCTGTACCCGAAGCGCCGCGTGCCGGATCTGCTGGCGCTGGACGAGGACGCGCGCACAGAGTTCCCCCAGGTCTATCTGGAACTCTTGAGGCGCTTCGACCGGATCTTCGCAGGACGGGACGCGGGGGAGAGCTCCGCGGGCGAGCCTGCCACCCCGTACATCGCCGCCTGGCACCAGGCGCCGTTCGGCACACTGGAGGACTTCGAGGGCGTCGACCGTGAGGACTTCGCGCTTCACCTCGAGCTTTTCACCATCCGCCGCACTTCCGGCAAGCTGAAGTTCCTCGCGGGTTCCGAATCCGGCATGAGCGTGTTCATCAACGACATCCGGCCGGAGGCCGCGGCCCAGCGACTGCGAGAGGTAGCGAGTTCATGAGTGGGAAGTACCTGGTCACCGGTGGCGCCGGCTATGTGGGCAGCGTCGTCGCCCAGCATCTGCTGGAGGCGGGTGACGAGGTCGTCGTCCTCGACAACCTCTCGACCGGCTTCCGCGAGGGCGTGCCGGCCGGGGCTTCCTTCATCGAGGGCGACATCCGCGACGCCGCCAAGTGGCTGGACCCCTCCTTCGACGCGGTGCTGCACTTCGCCGCGTTCTCGCAGGTCGGCGAGTCGGTCGTGAAGCCCGAGAAGTACTGGGACAACAACGTCGGCGGCACCATGGCGCTGCTCGGCGCGATGCGCGAGGCAGGCGTGCGCAAGCTCGTCTTCTCCTCCACCGCGGCCACCTACGGCGAGCCGAGCCAGGTGCCGATCGTCGAATCGGCGCCGACTCAGCCCACCAACCCGTACGGCGCCTCCAAGCTCGCCGTCGACCACATGATCACCGGCGAGGCGGCGGCCCACGGCCTGGGCGCGGTCTCCCTGCGCTACTTCAACGTCGCCGGCGCCTACGGCGACTGCGGCGAGCGTCACGACCCCGAGTCGCACCTCATCCCGCTCGTCCTCCAGGTCGCCCAGGGCAGGCGCGACGCGATCAACGTCTTCGGCGACGACTACCCGACGCCGGACGGCACCTGCGTGCGCGACTACATCCACGTCGCCGACCTGGCCGAGGCCCACCTGCTGGCGGTCAAGGCCGCCCAGCCGGGCGAGCACCTCATCTGCAACCTCGGCAACGGCAACGGCTTCTCCGTCCGCGAGGTCGTCGAGACCGTCCGCCAGGTCACCGGGCACCCGATCCCCGAGGTCGTGGCCCCGCGCCGGGGCGGCGACCCCGCGGTCCTGGTCGCCTCCGCCGACACCGCCCGCGAGCGCCTCGGCTGGAACCCGTCCCGCGCGGACCTCGCGGGGATCGTCGCGGACGCGTGGGAGTTCGCGCAGCGCCGCAGTAGTTAAGTTCTATGGCCGGTACGGACGGCCGTAAGTTCCACGGCTGTTCGGCCGGTCGACTCACCGGCCGCTTCGGCCAGGTTCAGCAGGGAAGGTCAGGGTCAGGGGATGAGCGTCGAGACGGCAGCCGCGGTCGCCGAGCGGTTCAAGGAGCTGTACGGGGCCGAGCCGGAAGGGGTGTGGGCCGCGCCGGGCCGGGTCAACCTGATCGGCGAGCACACCGACTACAACGACGGCTTCGTCATGCCGTTCGCGCTGCCGCACACCGCGGTCGCGGCGGTCTCACGGCGTGACGACGGCGTCCTGCGCCTGCACTCGGCGGACGTCGAGGGCGACGTCGTGGAACTGCGCGTCGACGACCTGGCGCCCGAGTCGGACAAGGCCTGGACGGCGTACCCGTCGGGCGTGCTCTGGGCGCTGCGCGAGGCCGGCCACGCGGTGACCGGCGCCGACATCCACCTGGCCTCGACGGTCCCGGCGGGCGCGGGCCTGTCGTCGTCGGCGGCCCTGGAGGTCGTGGTGGCGCTCGCGCTCAATGAGTTGTACGAACTCGGGCTCAGGGGCTGGCAGCTGGCCCGCCTGTGCCAGCGCGCCGAGAACGTCTACGTCGGCGCCCCGGTCGGGATCATGGACCAGACGGCGTCCGCGTGCTGCGAGGCCGGCCACGCCCTGTTCCTCGACACCCGGGACCTCTCCCAGAAGCAGATCCCCTTCGACCTGGCCGCCTTGGGGCTGCGCCTGCTGGTCGTCGACACCCAGGTCAAGCACTCCCACAGCGAGGGCGAGTACGGCAAGCGGCGGGCGGGCTGCGAGAAGGGCGCGGCGCTGCTGGGCGTGGACGCGCTCAGGGACGTCGCCTACGACGACCTGGACGCGGCGCTCGATCGGCTCGGCGACGACGAGGAGGTACGCCGCCTGGTGCGCCATGTCGTCACCGAGGACGAGCGAGTGGAGCGGGTGGTGTCGCTGCTGGAATCGGGCCGGACGCGGGCGATCGGCCCGGTCCTGACCGAGGGCCACGCCTCCCTGCGGGACGACTTCCGCATCTCCTGCCCGGAGCTGGACCTGGTCGTGGACACCGCCCTGGCGAACGGCGCGCTGGGTTCCCGCATGACGGGCGGCGGCTTCGGCGGCTCGGCGATCGTGCTGGCCGAGGCGGCCGACGTCGAGACCATCACCAAGGCCGTCGAAGACGCCTTCGCCGCCGCCGGGTACACGACACCGCGGGTGTTCGAGGCGGTGCCGGCGGCGGGGGCGCGGCGGGTGAGCTGACCTGAGGAGTTCCCAGAGCTACGGGGCTGAGGGCAACCCTTCGGCCCCGTAGCCGTAGCCCCGTCCCCGTCCCTCCCCGCAGACGCATGGCTGAGCCTCAGCCCGCTGACGGATCCGTGGCCCCGCGCAGCGCCGCGAACACCAGCCCCTCCACCTCCTCCCGGGCCGCACTTCCGCCCCTCGTCAGCCCGTTGAAGACCAGCCCGTCGACGCAGTGCAGCAGCGTGAGGGCGCGGGCTGCCGGGTCCGGGGTGCCGTGGGTGGCCAGGAAGGTGCGGACGGCGGTGTGGGCCGCGTTGTCGTGGGGGGTGAGGATCTCGCGGAGTTCGGGGTGGCGGACGCTTTCCATCGTGCAGGCGTAGCGGGCCAGGGTGCGTCGGCGGGCGGAGGCAGAGAGGCGGAGTTCGACGAACTCGGTCAGCCGGTCGGTGAGGTCGGCCTGGGTGCGCAGCGTCGGCATGGTCTCGCCGGCCGCCTGGAGTTCGGCCTGGTCCAGTTCGACCAGGCGCCGGACCAGGGCGGTGAGCAGGGCCCGGCGGGTACGGAAGTACGCCGAGGTCGTCCCCGGCGGCAGGCCCGCCGCGCGGTCCACGGCTCGGTGGGTCAGGCCCCGCATTCCCTCGTCGGCGAGTACGCCGATGGCGGCGTCGGCGAGTGCGGTGCGTCGTTCGGTTGCCACGACCCCTTTCTACAGCAGTAGAAGCGTTGCCCTATGCTCGGGTTTCTACAGATGTAGAAAGAGAGGGTAAGTGATGGCGCTGGGGGCGGGGATGGGGACGGGGCGCACGGCTGTCGTCGTGGGCGGAGGCATCGGCGGTCTCGCCGCCGCTCTCGGACTCCGGCGCGTCGGCTGGGACGTGACCGTCGTCGAGCAGGCACCCGTCCTCGCCGACGTCGGCGCCGGGATCTCCCTCGCCGCCAACGGCATCCACGCCCTGGACGCCCTCGGCGTCGGCAAGGCCGTGCGCGCCGCCGGCCGGGGGCAGTACACCGGCGGTACCCGCACCCCCGGCGGGCGCTGGCTCGTGCGGATGGACGGGGCCGCCGTCGAGCGCGCCGTGGGGACACCCATCGTCGGCATCCCGCGTGCCGCCCTGCACCGGGCGCTGCGCGCGGCACTCCCGCCCGAGTCACTCGTCGTCGGCACCGAGGCGACCGGCCTCGACCTCTCCGACCTGGCCCGACCCCGCGTCACCCGCGAGGGAGCCCCGCTCGACGCCGACCTCGTGATCGCCGCCGACGGCGTCAACAGCCGGCTGCGCGCCGCCCTCTTCCCTCACCACCCCGGCCCCACGTACAGCGGATCCACGGTGGTCCGCGCCATCACCGAGCACCCCGTCGAACTGCGCACCGACTTCGAGCTGAGCTGGGGAAGGGGCGTGGAGTTCGGGCACATCGCCTTCGTGGACGGGCGGGCCGAGTGGCACGCGGTCGTCAAGACGGCGGCAGGCGTACGGCACCGCGATCCACTGGCCGCCGTACGCCACCGCTTCGGCGACTGGCACGACCCCGTCCCCACCCTCCTCGCGGCCACCCGCCCCGCCGACGTCCTCCACCACGACGTCCACGAACTCGCCGTCCCCCTGCCGTCCTACACCGCCGGCCGCGTCGCCCTGCTCGGTGACGCCGCCCATGCCATGACCCCGAATCTCGGGCAGGGCGCGTGCCAGGCCCTGGAGGACGCGGTGACACTGGCCGCCGCGCTCGCGGCCGAGCCCACGCCCGAGGCCGCCCTCGCCCGCTACGACGCAGAGCGCCGCCCCCGCAGCCAGGCGGTCGCGCGGGCCGCCCGCCGCGCCGGGCGCATGGGGCACCAGCTCACCGACCCGCTCGCCGTCGCCGTACGCAACGCGGCCATCCGCCTGACTCCGTTCGGCATCGCCAAGCACGGCGTTCTGCGGCACCACGCCTGGACGCCGCCGCGGCTCACCCCAGCCGCTTGGTGAGCGTGTACTCCGTGATCCCCGGTGGATAGTCCGGGATCACGCACACCACGTCGTACCCCTGCTTCGTGTAGAACTCCGGCGCCTGGAAGTCCCATGTCTCCAGGCGTACGGCGGTGCAGCCCCGTTCGGTGCGGGCCATGTGCTCCGCGCGGGCGAGCAGATGCGAACCGAGACCGGTCCCGCGGTGGCGTTCGTCGACCCAGAGGTACGTGACGTGGAGCCAGGTGGTCCAGGTGTGGCCGACGAGTCCGCCCGCCAGGGTGCCGGAGTCGTCCAACGCCCAGACCTGGAGCGGAAGTTCGCGTTCACCTGGGGTTCCGCGCAGGGCGCGCAGGATCGGGGAGAATGCGGTGTTGGTCTCGCGCAGCCGGCGGCGGAGCAGATCCTGCCGTGATTTGTCGACTTCTGTCTCCAGACGAAACATGCGGCTCACCATAAACGCGCCGGACTACCAGTTCTGCAAATTACCTTCCGCTCCTGCCGCCCGGCCGTACTCTGATGAACGGCACCGGTGGGGGCCGGTGCTGATCAGGGGGCGAGACAAGTCGGGTTCGACGCCCGAGGTGGGGGTAACTGTTTCTGCACGGCGGCGGCCGTGCGGGCCCATCGTGCTTCGGGCGTCGTACCCGCGACCGTGTTCGTCTCCCGGTGTCGTCCTCATGACGATGGGGTATCCCCTGCTCTTCGAGAGCTTGGGGAAGGGGGTTTCGTGGTTCGCATCCGAGTGCTGGTCGTCGACGACCATCGCATCTTCGCCGAGTCGCTCGCCGCCGCCCTGGCCGCCGAGCCCGACGTCGACGTCTCCGCCGCCGGCAGCGGCCCGGCCGCGCTGCGCAGTCTGGAGCGCGCGGCCGCCGAGGGGCGCCGGTTCGATGTCCTGCTCGTCGACGCCGACCTGGGTGGCAATGTGGCGGGGATACGGCCTGCCGTGCCCGTTCAGGAGGTGGGCGAGGACGGGCTCGTCGACGGTATCTCGCTCGTCGCCGGCGTCCGTACCGCCCAGCCGGCCGTCCGGATCGTGGTCCTCGCCGAGAAGGACGATCCGCGCCGGGCCGCGCTCGCCCTGCAGGCCGGGGCCTCCGGGTGGGTGGCCAAGGACTGCTCACTGTCCCGGCTGCTCACCGTCATCCGCGGCGTCCTGCGCGACGAGACCCATCTGCCGCCGGCCCTGCTCACGGGCGTCCTGCGGGAGCTGACGGCCGCACGCAAGCACCGCACCGAGAGCGAACGGCTGGTGGAGTCGCTGACGCCGCGCGAGCGGGAAGTGCTCCGGTGCATGGTGGCGGGGTTGGGGCGCAAGGCGGTCGCCGAGCGCCTGTACCTCTCCCCACACACCGTCCGCACCCATATGCAGAACGTCCTCGGCAAGCTGGGCGTCCACTCGACCCTGGCTGCCGTGGCTCTCGCCCGCCGCGCCGGGGTGGGCCCGGTGGATCTGGCGGGGGATGTCGTCGAACGGGGCGGTCGGCTGGCGTAGGGGAGCGTCCGGTCCTGCCGGAGGAAATCAGCAGCGCCTGATCAGGGCCCTTGAGCGGCAGCGCCGCTCAAGGGGCGCGGGGCGGTGTCGATTTGCGGCTACCGCCGCGTGGGCGCGACCAGCCACGACGGCGCCGCAGACAACCAACGACACAACCCGGCACTACCAGCGGAGCGCCTAGCGCCTACCCGGGGATGTTGTCGAACGGGGCGGTCAGCTGGCGTAGCAGGCCGGCCAGTTCGCCCCGCTGGGCGCGCGACAGCTCCGCGAGGATGGCGCGCTCCTGGTCCAGCAGGCCGGCGAGTGCCTGGTCGGCGCGGTCGCGGCCCTCGTCGGTGAGGCGGACGAGTACGCCGCGCCGGTCGCTGGGGTCGGGGAGGCGCTCCACCAGGCCCTTCTTGGCCAGGCGGTCGATGCGGTTCGTCATCGTGCCCGAGGTGACCAGGGTCTGCGTCAGGAGCTGTCCCGGGGAGAGCTGGTACGGCGTTCCCGCGCGCCTGAGCGCGGTCAGTACGTCGAACTCCCAGGGCTCCAGGCTGTGCTCGGAGAAGGCCAGCCGCCGTGCGCGGTCCAGATGCCGGGCCAGTCTGCTCACCCGGCTGAGCACCTCGAGCGGTTCCACGTCGAGGTCCGGGCGCTCCCGGCGCCACGCTGCGACCAGCCGATCGACCTCGTCCTCCATGGAGATCAGTGTAGTGGTTGTGTCGATGTAAAGTCTCTTGACGTCAAGATACTTGCGGGGGCAGGCTGGAGATCGACAGACAGGAGGCCCCGCCATGTCCGCTGCCGCCGCCCCCATCTGGGATCCGGCCCAGTACCTGCGCCACGCCGGCCACCGCGCCCGCCCCTTCGCCGACCTCCTCGCCCGCGTCCCGGACCTCCGCGCCGAGCGGCCCCGCATCGCCGACCTCGGCTGCGGCCCCGGCAACGTCACCACCCTGCTCGCCCGGCGCTGGCCCACGGCCCGGATCACCGGCTACGACAACTCCGCCGAGATGCTCGACAAGGCCCACGTCGAGCATGAGGGCCCGACGGCGGGCGGCGGTCGCCTCGACTTCGCCCACGCCGACGTACGGACGTGGACGCCCGGGGAGCCGTACGACCTGATCATCAGCAATGCCACGCTGCAGTGGGTCCCCGGGCACGTGGACCGGTTCGCGGACTGGGTGCGGGGCCTGTGCCCCGGTGGCACCTTCGCCTTCCAGGTCCCCGGCAACTTCGACGCCCCGAGCCACCGCCTGATGCGCGACCTCGCCCACCGCCACGGCCTCACCGACACCCTGCGCCACGAGGACGCCGTGCTCACCCCGCAGGCCTACCTGGAGCGCCTGAGCGACCTGGACTGCACGGCGGACGTGTGGGAGACGACGTACATCCATCCGCTGGCCGGCGAGGATCCCGTGCTGGACTGGGTGCAGGGAACCGGCCTGCGCCCCCTCCTGACGGCCCTCGCCGACAGCCCCGAGCGGCGGGAAGCCTTCCTGCGCGAGTACCGGGCGGCCCTGCGGGAGGCGTATCCGCCCGGTGCGCACGGCACGCCCTTCCCGTTCCGCCGGATCTTCGCCGTGGCCCGCAAGGAGGCGTGATGATCAGCGCCGTCGACCATGTCCAGCTCGCGGCCCCACCCGGCTCGGAGGAGCAGCTGCGGACGTACTACGTGGGTGTCCTCGGGATGACCGAGATCCCGAAGCCGCCGGTACTGGCCGCGCGCGGCGGCTGCTGGTTCCAGGCCGGGGCCGTGCAACTGCACCTTGGCGTGGAAGCAGCGTTCAGGCCCGCGAAGAAGGCGCACCCCGGGCTACGGGTCACCGGGATCGAGCAGTACGGCGCCCGGCTGGAGTCCCTCGGGGCGCAGGTCGAATGGGACGAGAACCTGCCGGGGCACAAGCGGTTCTACTCCTGCGACCCCGTCGGTAACCGGCTGGAGTTCCTGGAGCCGGTGACCGCTGTTTGAGCGCCACGGCGCAGGGTCACCCGCTGGGTGGACCACGACGTCAAGCCTTGCGAGGAGTGAGGGACGTGGCGAAGGAAGAGAAGGCCAGGGGCAAGAAGGAACAGCTCAAGGGCAAGGCCAAGGAGACCATCGGCCGCGTGGTCGGCAACGAGAGGCTGATCGCCGAAGGCAAGGCCGAGAAGAGGAAGGGCAGCGCCCGCCAGGCGAAGGAGAAGGGGAAGGACACCTTCAAGGGCTAGCTTTCAAGGGCTAGCTCTTGCGGTGCCCTATCAGCCGCGGCTTCGGCTCCAGCCCATCCAGCCCGTGCCACGCCAGATTCACCAGGTGCGCCGCCACCTCCGCCTTCTTCGGGCGGCGGACGTCCAGCCACCACTGGCCGGTCAGGGCGACCATCCCGACCAGGGCCTGCGCGTACAGCGGGGCCAGCTTGGGGTCGAAGCCGCGGCTCTTGAACTCGCGGCCCAGGATGTCCTCCACCTGGGTGGCGATGTCCGAGATGAGAGACGCGAAGGAACCCGTCGACTGGGGGATGGGCGAGTCACGGACCAGGATGCGGAAGCCGTCCGTGTACTCCTCGATGTAGTCCAGCAGGGCGAAGGCCGCCTGCTCGCACAGTTCCCGGGGGTGCCCGGCCGTCAGCGAGCTGGTCACCATGTCCAGCAGACGGCGCATCTCACGGTCCACCACGACCGCGTACAGGCCCTCCTTGCCGCCGAAGTGCT
This sequence comes from Streptomyces regalis, assembly GCF_001509475.1. GTDB lineage: Bacteria > Actinomycetota > Actinomycetes > Streptomycetales > Streptomycetaceae > Streptomyces > Streptomyces regalis. The sequence continues at coordinate 19,150 of NZ_LLZG01000017.1, read as the reverse complement.
CGTACACCACCGGCTTGGACACCCCGGCCTTCGCCGCGATCTCCTCCACCGACGTGCCCTCGAAGCCCTTCGCGGCGAAGAGGGTGCGACCGATCTCCAGCAACTGCTGGCGCCGCTCCGCACCGGTCATCCGGGTACGGCGCGTCCGCCGCTGCTTGTCGTTGCCGGGGGTACTGCTGGAGTCGGTCGCCACGCCGTCAATCATGCCGCCTTCGCAGGCTCCTTCCGGCGCCGGGAGCCGCCTTCCTCGCTGTTCCGGCGCGAATCGATACGCGAGCGTGACGGCCAGCGCACGTCATAGGCCCAGCCGAGCATCTCGAACCAGCGGATGATGCGCGCCGAGGAGTCGATCTGGCCGCGCTCCACACCGTGCCGCGCGGAGGTCGGGTCGGCATGGTGCAGGTTGTGCCAGGACTCGCCGCACGACAGGACCGCCAGCCACCACACGTTGCCCGAACGGTCACGCGACTTGAACGGCCGCTTGCCCACCGCGTGGCAGATCGAGTTGATTGACCAGGTGACGTGGTGCAGCAGGGCGACCCGCACCAGCGAGCCCCAGAAGAAGCCCGTGAACGCACCCCACCAGGACATCGTCACCAGACCGCCGATCAGCGCGGGCAGGGCCAGCGACAGGATCGTCCAGTAGATGAACTGACGGGAGATCGCGCGGATCGCCGGGTCCTTGACCAGATCCGGCGCGTACTTCTCCTGCGGCGTCTGCTCCTCATCGAACATCCACCCGATGTGCGCCCACCACAGGCCCTTCATCAGGGCCGGGAGGGTCTCGCCGAACCGCCACGGGGAGTGCGGGTCGCCCTCGGCGTCCGAGAACTTGTGGTGCTTGCGGTGGTCCGCCACCCAGCGCACGATCGGGCCCTCGACCGCCAGCGAACCGGCGATCGCCAGTGCGATCCGCAAAGGCCGCTTGGCCTTGAACGAACCGTGGGTGAAGTAGCGGTGGAAACCGATCGTGATGCCGTGGCAGCCCAGGAAGTAGAAGAAGACCATCAGGCCGAGGTCGAGCCAGCTCACACCCCAGCCCCACGCCAGCGGCACCGCCGCGACGAGCGCGAGGAACGGGACCGTGATGAAGAGGAGGAGCGCGATCTGCTCGATCGACCGCTTCTTCTCCCCGCCCAGCGTGGCGGAGGAAATCGTGGTGTCGTCGTTCGCCTGCGGGGCGTCTTCGATCACATCGGAGCTCGTGGTCATGCGCGTCCCCTGTGGGGTTTCGAGGGTTGTGGCAGGTGCCGGGGTCGCGGGAACCATTCCCGGATTCCGTTACATCGGTCCCTACGGTTCCGTAACCTACGGCGTCGTAAGTATGGCAGTGCGTCGCCCGGCGGCAAGAGCCCGAGAGACTGCGCGTCCGCATGGACACCTATCCTTGGAGTCGGTCGGACAGCGCGGTCCGCTCTGAATTCTTCCCGGATGTCAGGAGCCGTATGCGGCCCCCGCCGCGCGGCCCCCGACGCCGGGTTCCCTCCCGGACGAGCTTCAACACTGCAAGGAGCCGCACCTGTGAGCAGTGCCGACGACCAGACTGTGTCCCAGGCGACCACCAGCACTGAGCTGCGAGCCGACATCCGCCGACTGGGGGACCTGCTCGGCGAGACCCTCGTCCGCCAGGAGGGTCCCGAGCTGCTCGAACTCGTCGAGAAGGTCCGCCGCCTCACCCGCGAGGACGGCGAGGCCGCAGCCGAACTACTGCGCGGCACAGAGCTGGACACCGCGGCCAAGCTGGTCCGCGCCTTCTCCACCTACTTCCACCTGGCCAACGTCACCGAACAGGTCCACCGCGGCCGCGAGCTGCGCGCCCGGCGCGCCGCCGAGGGCGGCCTCCTCGCCCGTACGGCCGACCGCCTCAAGGACGCCGACGCCGAACACCTGCGCCAGACGATCAAGCACCTCAACGTCCGCCCCGTCTTCACCGCGCACCCCACCGAGGCCGCCCGCCGCTCCGTCCTCAACAAGCTCCGGCGCATCGCAGCCCTCCTGGAGACCCCGGTCCTCGACGGAGACCGACGCCGGCACGACACCCGACTGGCCGAGAACATCGACCTCGTATGGCAGACCGACGAACTCCGCGTCGTACGCCCGGAGCCCGCCGACGAGGCCCGCAACGCCATCTACTACCTCGACGAACTGCACGCCGGCGCCGTCGGCGACGTCCTGGAGGACCTCACCGCCGAACTGGAGCGCGTCGGCCACAAGCTCCCCGACGACACCCGCCCGCTCACCTTCGGCACCTGGATCGGCGGCGACCGCGACGGCAACCCCAACGTCACCCCCCAGGTCACCTGGGACGTCCTCATCCTCCAGCACGAGCACGGCATCAACGACGCCCTGGAGATGATCGACGAGCTGCGCGGCTTCCTGTCGAACTCCATCCGCTACACCGGAGCCACCGAAGAGCTCCTGGAATCCCTGAAGGCCGACCTCGAAGCCCTCCCCGAGATCAGCCCCCGCTACAAGCGCCTCAACGCCGAAGAGCCCTACCGGCTCAAGGCCACCTGCATCCGGCAGAAGCTGGAGAACACCAAGACCCGCCTGGCCAGGAACATCCCCCACGAGCCCGGCCGCGACTACCTCGGCACCAGCGAGCTCCTGCACGACCTCAAGCTGATCCAGACGTCACTGCGCGCCCACCGAGGCGGCCTGTTCGCCGACGGCCGCATGGACCGCACCATCCGCACCCTGTCCGCATTCGGCCTCCAGCTCGCCACCATGGACGTACGCGAACACGCCGACGCCCACCACCACGCCCTCGGCCAGCTCTTCGACCGCCTCGGCGAGGAATCCTGGCGCTACGCCGACATGCCCCGCGACTACCGCTCCAAGCTCCTCGCCAAAGAGCTCCGGTCGCGTCGCCCCCTCGCCCCCACCCCCGCGCCCGTGGACGCGGCCGGCGAGAAGACCCTCGGCGTCTTCCAGACCGTCAAGCGGGCCCTGGCCGTCTTCGGACCCGAGGTCATCGAGTCGTACATCATCTCCATGTGCCAGGGCGCCGACGACGTCTTCGCCGCCGCCGTCCTCGCCCGCGAAGCCGGCCTCATCGACCTGCACGCCGGCTGGGCCAAGATCGGCATCGTCCCGCTCCTGGAGACCACCGACGAGCTCAAGGCCGCCGACACCATCCTCGAGGACATGCTCTCCGACCCGTCGTACCGCAGGCTCGTGGCCCTGCGCGGGGACGTCCAGGAGGTCATGCTCGGCTACTCCGACTCCTCCAAGTTCGGCGGCATCACCACCAGCCAGTGGGAGATCCACCGGGCGCAGAGGCGCCTGCGTGACGTGGCGCACCGGTACGGGGTGCGTCTGCGCCTCTTCCACGGCCGCGGCGGCACCGTCGGCCGCGGCGGCGGTCCCTCCCACGACGCGATCCTCGCCCAGCCCTGGGGCACCCTGGAAGGCGAGATCAAGGTCACCGAACAGGGCGAGGTCATCTCCGACAAGTACCTCGTGCCCTCCCTCGCCAGGGAGAACCTGGAACTGACCGTCGCCGCCACCCTCCAGGCCTCCGCCCTGCACACCGCCCCCCGCCAGTCCGGCGAGGCACTCGCCCGCTGGGACGCCGCCATGGACGTCGTCAGCAACGCCGCCCACGCCGCGTACCGCAAGCTCGTCGAGGATCCGGACCTGCCGACGTACTTCCTCGCGTCGACGCCGGTGGACCAGCTCGCCGACCTGCACCTGGGCTCGCGGCCCTCCCGCCGCCCCGGCTCGGGTGTCTCGCTCGACGGGCTGCGCGCCATCCCGTGGGTCTTCGGCTGGACCCAGTCACGGCAGATCGTGCCCGGCTGGTTCGGCGTCGGCTCCGGGCTCAAGGCGCTGCGCGAAGCGGGCCTGCGGCAAGAAGGTGACACCGTGCTCGACGAGATGCACGAACAGTGGCACTTCTTCCGCAACTTCATCTCCAACGTCGAGATGACCCTCGCCAAGACCGACCTGCGGATCGCCGCACACTACGTCGACACACTGGTCCCGGACGAGCTGAAGCACGTCTTCGACACCATCCGCGCCGAACACGAACTCACCGTCGCCGAGGTCCTCAAGGTCACCGGCGAGAAGGAACTCCTCGACGCGACGCCCGTCCTCAAGCAGACCTTCTCCATCCGCGACGCCTACCTGGACCCCATCTCCTACCTCCAGGTCACCCTCCTCAAGCGCCAGCGCGACGCCGCAGCCGCGGGCGCCGAACCCGACCCGCTGCTCGCACGGGCCCTGCTGCTCACCGTCAACGGCGTAGCAGCCGGCCTGCGCAACACCGGCTGACCACCCCGCACATGACGGTGCCCCCGAGTCACGTACTCGGGGGCACCGTTCGTTTTCCGTACGCCGGCTTCTTACATCAGCCGGCCGGCCGTCATCAGCCCTGGCCGGCCGCCTTGCGACGGCGGAACACCAGGTAGCCGCCCGCCGCCAGCAGCGCGGCCGCGACACCGGAGATCAGGCCCACCGGGGCACCATTACCCGTCTCGGCCAGGTCGCCCTCGGTGGAGCCACCGCCGGCCGCCGCGGACGGGGACGAAGAAGCGGCCGGAGAGGCGCTGTCGCCGCTGTCCTCAGCAGAGGGCGAGGCTTCCGTGGACGGCGTGCCGGACGGCTCCTCCGACGGCTCCTCGGACGGCTCCGACGACGCGCTGCTGGTCGGCTCCGCCGAGTCGTCCGTCACCGGGCACGTGTGCGACAGGTTGAACAGCTCCAGGTCACCGCCGCGCACCTCGGCCACCGCCGAGGTCAGCTCCGCACCCGGCTGCGAGGCCACGTAGGCGTGCTTGTCGGACGGCGGACCGAAGTCCGTCACCACCTGCTGCCCACCCGGCTCGAACGTCACCGTCAACTTCACGAAATCCGACGAGTTCCCCGGCAGCACGAAGTGCCAGCCGTCCTGCCCCTCCGGAATGCCCGGGCACTCATCCCGGCCTTCCTGCGGGGCGCCACCGTCATCGGTGGTCGCGGTACGCGGCAGCTCCTGACGCAGCTGCACGGTGTATGAGTCGTCACCGGAGCCGGTGGCGTGGGCGGCGGCCGGTGCGGAGAAAACAGCGGCCGCGGCGACGGCAGACAGCGCGCCGACGCGGGTGAGGGTTCGCATGAGGCAGTAGTCCATCTTCGTGAAAGGAACGGGAAGATGTGGAGGGGGCGGCTAAGCATCCAGCCCAGACTGACCCCAGGTCAATCACGAGCAGACAACACTTACATCCACCACAGACATGGAGAACGGCCAAAACCTCAGACCGTCACGAACGCCGCCGTCAACAACGCGATCCCCGACCCCGCCAACAACCACGCCACCCGCGTCCTCCGCAACCCACCCGCGACGACCACCGAAGCCAGCAACAGCGCACCACCCAACGGAACCCAGGCGTACAGAACACCCGCCGGCCCCGACCGCACGACGTCGTCACTCCCCGGCTTCACCACGACCGTGTACGTCTGCCCCTTGCGCACCGCCACGCTCTTCTCGATGACGACCGACCCGCGCGGCTGCGACCCCGCCGAGATCGGCGTGTACGGCCCACTGCACGTGTCCGCACCACACCGCGTCACCTCGACCGTGCCGCGCTCCCGCCCCTTCGTGAGCATCACATGATGCGCCGTGCCCCACGACGCCCACACACCCGCGATCAGAATCAGCACCGCGACCGTACCCATCGCCGCGAACCGCCCGAACCGCAGCACGGCCACAGCGCCCTGACTGGAAACAACGGCAGAAGGCATGGCCGCGATCCTTGGCCATCCCCCTACGCCCGGTCAACCTCGGCCCGTTGAGGCGGCCGGACAAGTCACGAGTTGTACGTGCTTTGCGCCCGCTCCAGCCCCTCGATCACCAGACACTCCACCGCATCCGCCGCCCGGTCCACGAAGTAGTCCAGCTCCTTGCGCTCCGCCGCCCCGAAATCCTTCAACACAAAGTCCGCCACCGGCATACGCCCCGGAGGCCGCCCGATCCCGAACCGCACCCGGTGATAGTCCGAACCCATCACCTTCGTCATCGACTTCAGCCCGTTGTGCCCGTTGTCCCCGCCACCCAGCTTCAACCGCAGCACGCCGTAATCGATGTCCAACTCGTCATGGACCGCGACGATATTCCCCACCGGCACCTTGTAGAAATCCCGCAGCGCGCTCAGCGGACCACCCGACAGATTCATGTACGACATCGGCTTCACCAGGATCACCCGCCGGTTCAACGGCCCAGGCGGCCCGATCCGCCCCTCCACGACCTGCGCCTGAGCCTTACCGGCCCGCTTGAACTTCCCCCCGATCCGCTCCGCCAGCAGATCCACCACCATGAACCCGACGTTGTGCCGGTTCCTGGCGTACTCGGGTCCCGGATTGCCGAGGCCGGCGATCAGCCACGGGGCGCTCGGGTCGGTCGTCACGTCCATGTCTCCTTGCTGTGCTTATCCGGGGGCTGCGACATCAGCGGCTGCCGCCGCGGGCCCCCGGACCCCCGGCAGAAAACCCCGGTCCGCCAGGGATGGCCGGAGTGATACACGCCAGCCGCTGCCCCCATCGGGAACAGCGGCTGACAAACCGATGACAGAGCCGAGGATCACGCCTCTGCCAGAGCCGAAGATCAGGCCTCGGCGGCTGCCTCGCCCTCGCCGGCCTCACCCTCAGCGGCCTCCTCGGCCTGCGAGGCCAGGACCTGCAGAACGACAGTGTCCTCCTCGACGGCCAGCGTGGTGCCCTTCGGCAGCGTGATGTCCTTGGCGAGGATCGCGGCACCGGCCTCCAGACCCTCCACGGACACGGTGACCGCCTCCGGGATGTGCGTGGCCTCAGTCTCGACCGGCAGCGCGTTCAGCACGTGCTCCAGCAGGTTGCCACCGGCAGCCAGTTCGCCCTCGGCGTGCACCGGGATCTCGACCGTGACCTTCTCGCCACGCTTGACCAGCTGCAGGTCGACGTGCTCCAGGAACCCCTTGATCGCGTCACGCTGCACGGCCTTCGGGATCGCCAGCTCGTTGGTCTTGCCGTCGATGTCCAGAGCGATCAGGACGTTCGGCGTACGCAGCGCCAGCAGCAGGTCGTGACCCGGGAGGGTCAGGTGGATCGGGTCGGAACCGCGACCGTACAGAACACCGGGAACCTTGCTGTCACGACGGATGCGACGGGCGGCACCCTTACCGAACTCGGTACGGGTCTCAGCGGAGATCTTTACCTCAGACATGATCACTCCTCGCAGAACTAGGAACGGACGTGGTCACCCGGCCACGAACGGCCTGCTACGAAGAGCGCGTCGATAACGGACAACCGTACGACTTCTGCTGAAGCGGTACGGCCTCCCTCGCCGAGCAACTGAAGCAGTCTACTCGGCCAGGGAGGCCGCAGAAAAGTTGACCTTGAGCGCCCTCCGGGCGCGGGCGATCAAGCAGCGGAGGTTTTACGACCTACTGCTCGTCGAACAGGCTCGTCACCGACCCGTCCTCGAACACCTCACGCACCGCACTCGCGATCGTCGGAGCGATCGACAACACCGTCAACTTGTCCAGATCCCGGCTCAGCTCACCCGGCGTCGGCAGCGTGTTCGTGAACACGAACTCACTCACCCGCGAGTTCTTCAGCCGGTCCGCAGCCGGACCGGAAAGCACACCGTGCGTGGCCGTCACAATGACGTCCTCGGCACCATGAGCGAAGAGCGCGTCAGCAGCCGCGCAGATCGTGCCACCCGTGTCGATCATGTCGTCGACCAGGACACACACACGACCCTTGACCTCACCCACGACCTCATGGACGGTCACCTGGTTCGCCACATCCTTGTCACGCCGCTTGTGCACAATGGCAAGGGGAGCACCGAGACGGTCACACCAACGGTCGGCCACCCGAACCCGCCCGGCATCCGGCGACACGACCGTCAGCTTCGCCTTGTCGACCTTGGTCCCCACATAGTCCGCAAGCAGCGGAAGAGCGAAGAGATGATCGACCGGCCCGTCGAAGAACCCCTGGATCTGATCCGTGTGCAGATCCACGGTCAGCAGGCGATCCGCACCCGCGGTCTTCATCAGATCCGCGATCAGACGCGCCGAAATCGGTTCACGCCCACGGTGCTTCTTGTCCTGCCGCGCGTAACCGTAGAACGGCACAATCACGGTGATGGAGCGAGCCGACGCACGCTTCAGCGCGTCGATCATGATCAACTGCTCCATGATCCACTGATTGATCGGAGCCGTGTGGCTCTGGATCACAAAGCAATCCGCACCACGCGCCGACTCCTGATAACGGACATAGATCTCACCGTTGGCGAAGTCGAAGGCCTTCGTCGGGACAACCCCGACACCCAACTGCTGGGCGACCTCCTCGGCAAGCTCGGGGTGGGCGCGGCCGGAGAAGAACATCAATTTCTTCTCGCCGGTCGTCTTGATCCCGGTCACAGCACTGTCTCCTCAGAGGTGTCGCAGCTGGGTGTCGAGAGACCACGCCGCTGGGCGCGACGAGCCGTCTCAGCTGGTGGGTGCGGGTGTGCACTTATCACGGTACGCCGTGTTTGACGCACCTGTTTCCGGTCAGCCCTCGCCATCCCCCTGACGAGACGCCGCCTCAGCCGCCTTCGCGGCCGCACTGCCCGGACGCTTACGAGCCACCCAACCCTCGATATTCCGCTGCTGACCGCGGGCCACAGCCAGCGAACCGGGCGGCACATCCTTCGTGATCACAGAGCCCGCCGCGGTGTACGCGCCGTCCCCGATCGTGACAGGAGCCACAAACATGTTGTCCGAACCGGTACGACAGTGCGAGCCGACCGTCGTGTGGTGTTTGTCCTGTCCGTCATAGTTCACGAAGACACTCGCGGCACCGATGTTGGAGTACTCACCGATGGTCGCATCACCGACATACGACAGATGCGGGATCTTCGTCCCCTCACCGATCGAGGAGTTCTTCGTCTCCACATACGTACCGATCTTGCCCTTCGCACCCAACCGGGTACCAGGACGGAGATAGGCGAACGGCCCCACCGACGCCTGCGCCCCCACCACAGCACCGTCCGCCACGGTGTTGTCGACCCGAGCACCCGCGCCGACCCGCGTGTCCTTCAGCCGACAGTTCGGCCCGACCTCCGCACCCTCACCGAGATGAGTCGAACCCTGCAACTGGGTGCCCGGATGCACGATCGCGTCCTGCGCGAACGTGACCGTCACATCGACCCACGTAGTGGCCGGGTCGACGACCGTGACACCGTCCAGCATGGCCCGGTTCAGCAACCGGTCGTTCAAAATCCGACGGGCCTCGGCAAGCTGCACACGGTTGTTGATCCCCGCGATCTCACGATGATCGCCGGCAACGGACGCACCGACCCGGTGACCGGCCTCACGCAGAATCCCGAGGACGTCGGTGAGGTACTCCTCGCCCTGACTGTTGTCGGTGCGAACCTTGCCCAGGGCATCGGCGAGAAGCTGCCCGTCAAACGCGAACACACCCGAGTTGATCTCCCGGATCGCCCGCTGCGACTCACTCGCGTCCTTGTGCTCCACAATCGCGGTCACGGCACCGGAGACACCGTCGCGCACGATCCGCCCGTACCCCGTCGCGTCCGGGACCTCGGCCGTCAGCACGGTCACGGCGTTGCCATCGGCGGAGTGGGTGGCGGCGAGGTGCGTCAGCGTCTCGCCGGCGAGGAGGGGAGTGTCGCCGCATACGACGACCACGGTCCCGTCGACGGCGCCGCCGAGCTCCTCAAGAGCCATCCGTACGGCATGCCCCGTGCCGTTCTGCTCGGCCTGCACGGCGGTACGTACGCCGGGGTCGATCTCGCCGAGATGCGCGATGACCTTCTCGCGGGCGTGCCCGACCACGACGACGAGATTCTCGGGGTCCAACTCACGCGCGGCGGCGAGCACATGACCGACGAGGCTGCGTCCGCACAGCTCGTGCAGGACCTTCGGTGTGGCCGACTTCATACGGGTGCCCTCACCCGCTGCGAGAACGACGACGGCTGCCGGGCGAATGGCGCTCACGGGATGCCCTTCGGCTGTGGAGGGGGAGGGGTGACATCCGCAGGATACCGGGGCGTTTCGTGGGGGACATGGGAGCGGGCCCTGACTTGGCTGTCAGGGCCCGCTCTCAGTTGGGCTCCCGGGGAAGGATTCGAACCTCCATAAGCGACACCAAAAGACGCTGTCCTGCCCTTAGACGACCCGGGATCGCCCTTATGTCCGGTTCGATAGATCGTCCGGACGGACGGCTCCTACTATGCCGTACCAGGCGCCCTCGATGCGACGGTACAGATCAGCTCCTTGCCGCACCTTGATGCCGAGGCACCCTCGATAGCTGTCTCCAGTGTTCTTGCGCACGGTTGTCGGGTTGTGTTTCTTGAGCACTGTCTTGCCGAGGGTCGACCGGTCAATGCCGACGAGGTCGGCCCAATAGTGCTCCGCTGCCTCGATGTCCGCGGACTCGTGGATCATGACGCGGCAGTGCAAACGATCGCGCCCCACCTCAAGCAGCTGCAGCCAGGCGAGGAATACGGAGATCATTCCGGGGTCGCTGTTGACGAACTCCACGCTCTCGCGGCGAGCGTGCGGCTTGTCCTTCGTGCCCTCGGCCCAGTAGAGGGCCACGCCCGCAATGAACAGCTCGCGGTCCGACAGCTCGCCCACCGCTTGGGCTGCAGCCAGCTTGGTTGCCCGGCGCTCTTGATCCTGTGCGGCACGCAGTCGCGCCAGTCCCGCGTTCATACGTGCGCGCTGTTCCTCTGGTGTGCACTTGGGTTCGGGAGCTGGTAGATCTCGTACCCACAGTGACACCGAGCTCTTCGAGCAGCCCAACTCGGCCTGGATCTGGTTGTACGTCCAGCCCTGCCTTCGCAGCTCCCGCGCCCTCTCGCGGAGGCCGTCCTTCGCTCGCGGGCGTTTCGTCCAGTCCGGGGGCGGCTCGCCTTCAACGAGGCGTTGAAGGACCTCCTTGTTGTGAACCTGAAGCTCGTCGCGGATCTGCCGAAGGCTGTAGCCCTGCCGCCGCAGCGCCACCGCCCGCTCCCGCAGCCCCTCGAAGTCGGCGTATTTGCCAGGTGGATGTGCCATAGGCATACCGTCCGGGCGGAATGATCGGTTCCGGGGTCGAACGGTGTGCGATTCAGCAGTTCGAGGGATATCGGGTGGTTTCGCTTACGTTCGGTCACGGAGTGTGGTGTAGGCCAGTCCGCGAAAGTCACCGGAAATGCGGTGCCGGGCGCCCGTAGGCTGGGGGTATGACCACGACGGGGGAAGCCCACACAGAGGCGCCGCCACCGGGGGCGGGGCCGTGGTGGTGGGGCAGGGTGCGCAGTGCGGTGCTGGACGTGAGTCTGGCCGTGGTGTCCGCGCTGGAGTGCGGGAGCGAGGGGGTCGGGTTCGCGAAGGACGCCGGGATTCCGTCGGCCGCGGGGGTTGTTTTCGGGGTTCTGGCCGGGTCGGTGCTGGTGTTGCGGCGGCGGTGGCCGATTGCCGTCGTGCTCGTGTCGATCGCTGTCATGCCCGCCCAGATGGGGTTCCTGATGGTCATCGTCGGGCTGTACACCCTGGCCGCTTCGGAGCTGCCGCGGCGGATCATCGCCTCGCTGGCGGGGATGTCGTTCGTCGGGATGCTGATCGTGACGTTCGTGTGGGTGCGGCAGGGCGTGGCGAGTGGTGAGCTGAGGTTCGGGGAGTGGATTGTTCCCCTGGCGTCTCTCACGACTGCTCTCGGGGTGACGGCGCCGCCTTTGCTGCTGGGGCTGTATGTGGGGGCTCGGCGGCGGCTCATGGAGAGTCTGCGGGAGCGGGCCGACAGTCTGGAGCGGGAGCTTCAGTTGCTCGCTGAGCGGGCGGAGGAGCGGGCCGAGTGGGCGCGGAACGAGGAGCGGACCCGGATCGCGCGGGAGATGCATGACGTCGTCGCGCATCGGGTGAGTTTGATGGTGGTGCATGCGGCTGCGCTGCAGGCTGTGGCGAGGAAAGATCCTGAGAAGGTCGTGAGGAATGCCGCGCTGGTGGGGGACATGGGGCGGCAGGCGTTGACCGAGTTGCGGGAGATGCTCGGTGTGCTGCGCAGTGGGGGTGGTGCGGAGCGGGAGCGGCGGGTTGTTGTGCCGCTGGCCGCTGTGGGGGCTGCCGCTGCTGCTGCGGCGGATCGGGAGCGGGGTCTGGGGGATGAGGGGGCCGGCGAGGGGCCTTGTCTGTCGGAGTTGGATGAGTTGATCGGGCAGTCGGCTGCTGCGGGGATGGTGGTGGATCTGTCCGTGGAGGGGGAGTCGCGGTCGTATGCGCCGGAGGTGGAGCAGACGGCGTATCGGGTGGTGCAGGAGGCGTTGACGAACGTCCACAAGCATGCGGCGGGGGCGAAGACGCACGTGCGGTTGGCGCATCGGGTGTCGGAGATCGCGATGCAGGTGGAGAACGAGCCGCCGCCGGAGGTGTCGTCGGCGGGGTCGGCGCGGTTGCCGTCGGGGGGTAACGGCTTGGTGGGGATGAAGGAGCGGGTCGTGGGGCTGGGCGGGGTGTTTGTGTCGGGTCCGACGGATGCGGGGGGTTATCGGGTGTCGGCGGTGATTCCGGCGGCGTAGTCGCTGGGGCGGTTCCTCGCCGCTCTGCGTGCGGCTTTCCCGTTGCTGGGTGTCAGCCCGCTGTGAGGCGTGCCGGTTCTATGCCGGAGACGAGGCCGGCGAGGGCTTGGTCGATGTCGGGGCCGAGGTACCAGTCGCCGGTGTGGTCGAGGGCGTAGATGCGGCCTTCGGTGTCGATGGCGAGGATGGCCTGGGTGTCGGTTTCGGTGCCGAGGGGGCAGACCTCGGTGTCGAGGGCGCGGCCGAGGTCGCCGAGGGTGCGGGCCATGTGGAGGCCGTGGAGTGGGTCGAAGTGGACGTGGGCGGGGGCGACCTGGCGGCCGGGGCCGGTGGGGGTGATGTGGAGGCCGCCGAATTCGGCCCAGGCTTCTACGGCGGCGGGGAAGACGGCGTGGCGGTGACCGGCGGGTGAGGTGTGGTCGCGGAGGGTGTCCGCCCAGAATTCGGCTTGTTTGATGTCCCAGCGTCCGGGTTGCCAGCCGGCGGCGCGTAGGGCGGCGTCGACGGGGACGGGGAATCGGGTGGTTGAGGTGCGGTCGGCTTGCATCGGCCCTTCGTTCGTCGTCCGTGTGGTGCGTGTGTGCGTGGTGCGGGGTGGGGTGGGGTCAGTTGGCGGTGGTGGCCGGGTCGACGATGCGGACGCCGAAGTGGGCGCTGAGGGCGGCGCAGGCGCGGCAGGGTGTGGCGAAGCTGCCGTGGAGGGGGTCGCCGTCCTCGCGGATGCGGCGGGCGGTGAGTTTGGCCTGTTTGAGGGCTTTGCGGGCTTCGCCGTTGGTCATGGGTTTGCGGGCGGCGCGTTTGCTGCGGGCGTCGTCGGCGGCGGTGATGTGCCGGGAGATGAGGATGGTCTCGGCGCAGCGGCCGGTGAAGCGGTCGCGTTGTGAGCTGGTGAGGGTGTCGAGGAAGTCCTGGACGAGGTGGTGCAGGGGTGGGGGCTGGTCGCCGCGGGCGGCGGTGCCGGTGAGGGTGGCGCCGCGGACGGAGAGGGCGGCGGCGACGGTGGGGAGTATGCCGTCGCGGCGGTGACGGAGGGTCGGCGCGTGGGGTGTTTCGGCGGCGCTCCAGCCGATGCGGGGGTCGCCGGAACTCGCTGCGTGTGGGCCTGTCTGCGTCACGTTCATGTTCATCATCCCCTCCCGAGCATCCCCCGGGCATGCTCTCGGACGTCACAGAGTGCCAAAAGGCGTGGCGGGTGCGGAAGCTGGGGCGGTGCGACACGCCCGGGTTTGGGCGGGCTGTCACGGCGGGGTGACGGCTGGTCACGGAAGCGGAGGGGGTCGTGCCCGGTGCCGGTGACCGGTGCCGTCGTACCGCATAGGCTGTCGGCACCGCTTTCCGTGCGGTGACGCATGGAGGCAGACGAGACAGCCGATATGAGGCGTTGTGACCGAGGGTGGTCATGGCGGGTCGTATCAGAACGCCGCAGGGGGCAACCGCCATGACGACAGGTCGGCTCGGGCAGCAAGCCGCGCCGCCGAACGCGGCCTACGCCGGGCAGGTCGTGCATTTCCCGGATCCGGTTCGGGCGTCGCGTCACCCGAGAGGAGTACGGGTGGACGAGCGTGGTTACCCCGACTTCTCGCCGTATGCGCGGGCGGCGGCGGAGATCGCGGAGCCGCCGGAGGGTTTCGGTGTCGACGAGTTGCGGCTGACGGACTATGTGTCGGCGAACGCGGCGTTGGCGGCGTCGGGGCACGACTTGTGGGACACGATTCCGGCGGTGGCGACGCCGCATGGCTGGACGTGGCATCACGTGGTGGGTTCGCGGCGGCTGGAGTTGGTTCCGGTCGAGGTGAAGGCGCTGCTCAGGCATCACGGTGGGATTGCCACGTCGACGGTGGACCAGAACAAGCGGGGGACGCGGCCGTTGCAGGAGACGCGGCCGGCGCATTTCGGGTTGCCGAAGTCGGGTGTGGCCGTGACGGAGCAGCAGGTGCTCGGGGTCGAGGAGGATCTCGGGTATCGGCTGCCGGGTGCGTATCGGTCGTTTCTGAAGGCGGCGGGTGGCTGTGCGCCGGTGGGGACGGCTCTGGATGCGGAGTTGGGTCTGTTGGTCGATCAGCCGCTGTTCACGGTGCGGGACGAGGCGGCGGTCAATGACCTGGTCTACGTCAACAAGTGCCTGCGCGACCATCTGACCAAGGACTATCTGGGTGTCGGGTTCGTGCAGGGCGGTTTGCTGACCGTGAAGGTGAAGGGCGAGGGGATCGGTTCGGTGTGGTTCTGCGCGTACGACGATGCGCGGGACGTGGACCCTTCGTGGGCGCCTGCCGAGCGGGTGGAGCGGTTGTTGGTGCCGTGCGGTGAGGACTTCGATGCGTTTCTGTCCCGACTGGCGGGTTCTCCGCCGGAGTTGGAGACGGTGGCGAATCTGATGGTGGATGGTGGGTTCGCGCGTGCGGTGCCCGTGGCTGCCGCGGCTGTGGGGGAGTGAGCTTCGCGATGGTGACGTTCGCGCAGGCGCAGGAGCGCGCGGAAGAGTGGATCAACGGGGATGTGCCGTCGTACCAGCATCGTGAGGTGCGGGTGCGGGAGTTCGAGCTTGGGTTTGTTGTGTGGCCCGAGGACCGTGCGGACGGGCCGCGTTCGGGCGGGGGTGCGCAGCGGCTGGTGATCGCCCGGGACAGCGGGGAGGCCACGTTGTGGCCGGCGTTGCCGGTGGGTGAGGTGATTCGCCGGTACGAGGAGGAGTACGGCCGGGCTGCGGAGACGGTCGCGGAGTCGGCGCCGGCCGCGCCGGCTCGGATGGATCTGAACCAGACGTCGTTCCTGTTGACTCCGCCGGAGTGGTTGCAGGAGGCGGCGGACAGGCTGGGCATCGAGGATCGGCGGGACAGGGGTTCGGGGTCGGACTCCGACGGTGGTGCGGGTGCCGGTGCCGCTGCGGGTGCGGGTACGTCCGGTGGGTCCGGGATGCCCGGTGTGCCTGACGGGGCGACTCCCTGGGCCGGGACGGACACCAATGCCGATGCCGGTGAGGACCGTTCCGTGCCGTTGCCGGAGACGGTGTTCGCGCCGCCGTTGAGCGGGGACGACACTGCTCCGCCGGACGCCCGGACTGCGCTGCTGTCGGGCGGGAGTCAGCTTCCGGCGACGGCGGTCGAGCCGGCGGTCGACGAATCGAGCGCGCCGGGTACGCCTCCGCCGGGGGCCACGCCTCCGCCGGGTATGCCGCCTGCGGGGGCGACGCCTCCGCCTGCGCCGGGTGCGCCTTCGTACGGCTATCCGCAGGGTGCCGGTGTGCCGCAGGGGCCGGGCGGGCCGGGGCAGCCGCTCGCGCCGAACGCCGCGGACATCGCCGATGCCGCGACCAGCAAGGCGGCGCCTCCTCGTGCGCGGGGTGGGGCGACGCCGCCTCCTCCGCCGGGTGCGCCGGGGATGCCGGGCGCGGGGGGTATGCCTCCTGCTCCGCCGTCCGCTCCGGGTGCGCCGGGTGCGCCGGCGGGTGGGTATGTTCCGACGCAGCTCGTGTCGGCGCTCGGGCCCGATGCGCCTGAGGGTGCTGCCGGGCCGGGGGCTCCGCAGGGTCCGGGCGCGCCGAATCCGCCTGGCGCCCCCAACCCGCCCGGTACGCCCGGCGGTACGCCTCCGGGCGGTGTCCACCATGCCGCCACGGTGCTGGCCGACCCGGGTCGGATGGACGGCCCCCCGCAGCCTCCAGCCGCTCCGGGCATGCCTGGCGCCCCGCAACCTCCCGGCGCTCCCGGCGTCCCGGCCGCACCTGGAGCTCCGGGTGCCCCGCAGCCTCCCGGCGCCCCGGGTGTGCCGGGTGGACCGGGTGCCGGCTCCGCCGGTGGTGCGCGTGGTGCCGTTCACCACGCGGAGACCGTGCTGGCCGCGCCCCCGGTGGGCGGCCCCGGCGTGCCTCCGCCGCCACAGGCCCCCGGCGCGCCCCAGCCGCCGGGCGCTCCCGGTATGGCGCCGGGCGCTCCTGGTGTGCCGCCCGGTGCCCCCCAGCCGCCCATGCCGCCGGCTGCGGTTCCGCCGCCTCCCGGTCAGCCCGGCCCGGGGCAGCCCGGCCCGGCTCAGCCCGGCCCGGGCCGGCCCCCGGCGTACGGCTACCCCCAGCAGCCCACCGGCCAGCCGACCGTCGGCCCCGGCTACCAGGCCGTCCTCCGCTACCGCGCGCAGGACGGGTCGGAGCAGCAGCTGATCCGGCGTTCGGCGCCGGGTACGCCGCACCCGGAGTGGCAGATCTTCCATGAGCTGCGGGCCATGAACGTGCCGTCGGACCAGGTGTTGGAGCTGCACACGGAGCTGGAGTCGTGTGAGCTGCCGGGTGCGTACTGTGCGCGGATGATCCGGGAGCAGTGGCCGCAGGCGCGGATCACGTCGATCGCGCCGTACGGCACGGATCACGCGAGCCGGCAGCAGGGCATGCAGCAACTGCTGGCGCATCAGGGCGAGTTGCACCAGGTCGCCGACGGGCCGGCGCGTCCGGCGCCCGTTCGCGCGCCGCTTCCGCAGGTGCAGGCGGCGCCGCCGATTCCGCCGGAGGGTGTGGCGCAGGAGCTGGCGGGGGTGTTCGGGCCGGGGATCTTCCGGTTCGAGCAGGCCGCCGTGTCCCGGCAGGGCGTGCCGCCGGTCGTGGCGCACAGCCTGGTGGTCGGCGGGCTGCCGATGGACATGGGTCCGTTCTTCTGGGCGCAGGCCCAGCCGGGGCGGCCCGTTCCGACGCTGGCGGAGCTGGCGGCCGAGCGCGGGGTGCAGCCGGCGTCGGACGCGGGCTCGTACCTGGTCATGGGCAGCGACTTCGGCAAGGCGCTGTGCGTGCAGTACGGGACGGCGAACATCGTCGCCGTGCCTGTGGAGGCGGGGCCGGGCGGTGTGCCCGTGCCGCCGCAGTTCGTGAACACCGGGCTGCCCGAGTTCCAGCGCTGTCTGGCGCTGCTCGGCCGGATGTGGCGGCTGCGCTTCGGTCTGAACCAGGAGCAGGCGGGCCGCTGGACCGTCGACTTCCAGGCCCAGCTCGCCGCTCTCGACCCGGCGGCGCTCGGGTCGCCGGAGAGCTGGTGGTCGGTGCTGCTGGAGCAGATGTGGGACGGGCTGCTGTGACGCCGCCCCGCTGCTTGTCGTGATGTGACATCACCCCGCTGCCGCTGACGCTGACGGCGGCGGGCGGGGTGGGGAAGGGCCGGCTCTCGGTTGTGCGACCGGGGCCGGCCCTTTCGTATGCGCCTATGCGTCTTCACGCCTTTGCGCCCTTGCTTCACTACGCCCGCGCGTCTTCGCGCCCGTGTGTCGTGGCGTTTTTCGTCTGTGTCTCTGCGCCTGTGCCATGCCCCTGCGCCTGCCTCGTGCCCCTGCACGCGGAGTGTCGCGTTATGAGCGATTCAACCTGATACATCAAGATGGGCGCTAAATAATCATTTTCGTGTCCTTTTGGCGGAGAGGGGTTCCAGGATGAGCAGCGCACCGGTCTCGCTCTACGACTTCGCGGTCGTACGAGGGCGTGGCTACCGCCCCGAACAGGTCGACGCCTACGTCGACGCCCTCTTCAGCGACCGCGACGCCGCCTGGGAACGGGCTGCCCGGCTCACCGTGCTCGCCAGGGAGATGGAGGAGGAGGTCGAGCAGCTGCAGGAGGAGGTGGCGCAGCTCGCCCCGCAGACATACGAGACGCTCGGGGTGCGTGCGCGGCGGATCCTCATGCTGGTGCAGGAGGAGGCCGAGGCCTTGCGGGAAGGTGCGCGCAAGGAGGCCAAGGCCTTGGTCGGCGAGGCGCAGAAGCGTGCGAACGGCGTGCGTGACGCGGCACAGGCGTACGCCGATGCCGTACGCGCCGATGCGGAAGAGCGCGCCGAAGAGCGGTTGCTCGCGGCGCGTGCCGAGGCGATCGAGCTCCGTGTCACCGCCCGGCGCGACGTGAAGGAGGGGCGTGGGGAGGTCCTCAGCACGTTGCGCGAGCTACGGGAGCGCACCGCCGAGATGCTCCCCGAGCAGGAGAAGGAGCACGCCGAGCGGTGGGCCGAGGCCGAGCGGGAGGCCGAGGAACGGCTGGTGGCGCTGGCGGCGTCGGAGAAGGAGCGGATCGCGCAGGCCGAGGCCTCGTTGTCCGATGCGAAGCAGGAGCTGGTGGACGCGCAGGCCTCGACGCAGCGTTTGCAGGAGGAGGCGGCGGCGCGCGCGACGGAGCTGCACGCGCAGGCGCGGCGGCGGGCGGACTCGATCGCCCGGGAGACGGAACGGGTGCTGCGCGAGCACGGGGAGAGATGGGATGAGGTGCGCGCGCACATCGGGCAGATGCGGGTCAGCCTGACGGCGCTGACGGGCCAGGCCGCCCTGGAATGAGCGACACCGGTTTCGATCACGGCCACCGCCAGTGTCGTCGCACCCCTGACCTCGGCCGGCGAGCGCCCGGTCGCTGAGCTTTCGGTCGCCAGGTCCGTGGTCATCCAGCGTCCGGTCGCCGAGCTCTCGGTCACCAAGCCCGCGGTCATCCAGCCCGCGGTCACCCAGCGCCCGGCTATCCAGCGCCCGGTCACCAAGCCCGCGGTCATCCAGCGCCTGGTCACCGAAGCTCTCGGTCACCGAGCCCGCGGTCATCCAGCGCCTGGCCACCCAGCCCGCGGTCACCAAGCGCGCGCCCGGTCCCCCCTCCGGCCCCCGCGCCCAGCTCCCCGC
>NZ_LLZG01000016.1 GCF_001509475.1 Streptomyces regalis | reverse complement strand
TTTCGCCTCCCGCACCGGCCGTCGCTTCTCAGCGCCGGTCCGTGCATTTCAGCCCGTCCGGCGTTTGAGGACGAGGCCCGTTCAGGGCCGAAGCGGGGGTCTGGGGGCCGCAGGCCCCCAGGAGGCGGGGTCGAAGGGGCGGCAGCCCCTGGGGATGGGACGGGTAGGGGCGGCGGGGGCGAAACCCCTCAGCGGCGCCGCCGAAGCATCCGCCCCACCACGATCGCCGACGCCAGCACCACCGCCGCCGCCGGAGCCGCCCACCGCAACGCAGAACCCGGCACCACGGTCTGCGGCGCCGGAACCGGCGCATACCGCCCCCGCGGCGGGGCATGATCCACTTCCTCCGCACTACGCCCGATCATCGTCCGCCGAGCATGAGCCGCCTCAGCAACAGCAGGCTCACCGTCCGAGACACCCTCACCCTCGTCCGCCCCCGGCCCGGGCGAAGACGGCCCCGGCTCCGGCGCAGGCGCCGGCGCATCATCCGCATCCGGCGTCGTCTCGAAGTCACTGGTGACCCGCGTTTCGAACTCCCCGGGAGCCAGCTCCTCCAACTCCTCCGACTCCTCCGAGCCCTCAAGGGCCTCGGGCGAAGACGCTTCCCCGGCCACCACCCCGAGCTGCTCCCCGAACCGGCTCAGCAACCGAGCCACGGCCGACCGGACCGCCTCCGCCGGGAACTCCGCGACCCGCCCATCCGCAGAGGCAGTCCCCGCGAACGTCACGGCGGACCCACCGTCGGCCTCCCGCACCCGCACCGTCAACGCGAGCTTCACAGAACCGGTGCCCCGCGCCTCGGTCGCGTCGCCCTCGACGGCGTACGAACCGTCCTCGCGCTCGGACACCCGCACAGCACCCCGGTAGGTGATGGTGTGACCACCGACGCGCACTTTCAGCCGCCCGGCGACAGGCTCGGCACCGGCGTCCTGTTGGAGCCCGGGGACCGCCCGGGCAACCCGTACGGGATCGGCCAGCACCTCCCTGAGCCGCTCGGCCGCAACCGGAACGAACACCTCATGCTCCATGGTGAGCGAGCCTACCCAGCATGGCGCGAAGCGCACCCGCACATCCGAGGATTCTCAGTACCGCGGATGCATCAACGTCGACACCCCCAGCCCTCCGACCCGAGTCCCCTCCGCCACCCACGCATCCGCCACCAGCCCCTCCTGCGTCAACGTCCCCAACCGCGGCACCCGCTCCCCCGCACCGAGCCGCAGCACCGGCCGCTCCCCCCGCCGCGCCAGGATGAACCCCCAGTCGTGCGGTGCCCGCGTCGGGCCTGCCGTGCGGTCGGGGCCCGGGGCGAAGCCGGACTCACGGCCCCGGACGCAGTAGGGGGCCGTGCGCAGGCCCGCCGCGCGGAGTGTCGTGTCGACCGTCCAGAACAGGCGGGGGCGGGAGGAGACCGGACCGGCGTGGACCGCGAGGCGTCCGCGCGGGGTCAGGGCTCGGCGGGCGAGGCCGTAGAACTCCTGTGAGTACAGCTTCGTGCTGGCCGTGATGCCGGGGTCGGGCAGGTCCGAGATCACGACGTCGTACGTCGCCGGAGCCGCCGCCCGCAGCCGGCGGAAGGCGTCGCCCGTCATGACGTGGACGCGGTGGTCGTCGTAGGCATGGCGGTTGAGCTTCGACAGCGGCGGGTCCCGGCGCGCCAACCGCACCACACCGGCGTCGGCCTCCACCACGTCGACCCGGTGCACCCCGGGGTAGCGCAGTACCTCGCGCGCCGCCAGCCCGCTCCCACCGCCGAGGATCAGTACGCGTCTGTGCTCGCCGCTCATCGCGGGGTGGACCAGCGCCTCGTGGTAGCGGCGCTCGTCGCGGCCGCTGACCCGAAGGCGGCCGTCGAGGAAGAGGTCGAGCGGGCGGCCGTTCGTGCCGCCGGTGATGACGACCTCCTGGACGTCCGTCTGGAGCGCCACGCGTACGTCCCGCCCGTACACCGCGTGCCGGGCCGCCCGTTCGAAGTCGTCGACGAGTACGGCGGCGGCGGCGAGGACGCCGAGCACCGTGACGTTGGCGATGACCAGCAGCCAGCGGGCGCGGCGGGTGAGGTCCCCGCGGAACAGGCCGAGGACCAGCGCGCCGCCCGCGACGGCGTTGACGGCGCCGGTGATCAGGGTCGCGGTCAACTGGCCGAGCAGCGGCAGGAGAAGGAAGGGGAAGGCGAGGCCGCCGACGAGGGCACCGACGTAGTCCGCGGCGAACAGGTCGGCCACCGCGCCGCCCGCGTCCTGGCGCCGGATGCGCTGGATCAGCTCCATCAGCAGCGGCACCTCGGCGCCGATCAGCAGGCCGATGGTGAGGGAGAAGGCGACGAGGAGACAGCGCGGGCCGTTGGCCCACATCCCGCCCCAGTCGCCGGTCCAGGCGAAGACGGCGTACAGGGCGAGCGCGCTGCAGCCGCCGACGAGGGCGAGGACGGCCTCGACGGCCCCGAAGCCGGCGGCGGCCAGCGGGCGCAGGCGCTTGGCGAAGAGGGAGCCGATGCCCATCGCGAAGACCATGACGGACAGGACGACGGAGGCCTGGGTGACCGAGTCGCCGATCAAGTAGGAGGCCAGGGCGACGAGTTCGAGTTCGTACACGAGTCCGCAGGCGGCGCAGACGAAGACGCCCGCGAGGACCAGGAACCGCCCCGTGGCCGGCCGGACCGGGAGCCGCGCGCAGCCGCCCCGGGGCGGCGCTGTGCCGGGCGGGGCGGGTGCGTGCGGTTCGATCACGTTGCCGACGGTACGTTACGCCTGCTGCACGCTTCGTCACCCACACGTGTGTTGTTGATGCGGGGGACGTTTGCGTCGCCGCCCTGCGACCACCCGCACCCCCACCCGCGTCCGCGTGGCCACCAACTGCCCGTCCTGCGGATACGCGTGCCACGTCCGCCAGTGCATCTGCCCCTCGTGGTGCTGGGCCAGCAGCGCGGTGAAGGCGTGCGGGCTGCCGGGGAACACGCCGGCGAGGCCGTGCGGATGATCGGCGACCAGGGCCAGCAACTCCTGTGCGCGGCCCGCGAACTGACCCGGCGACAGGATCTCCACCCGGGCCGCGAACTCGTACTCCCAGTCGCCCACCCGCTTGGCCACCCCGAGCGGAAGGGGCGTGCTGCTGCCGGGCATGCAGGCCACCGTCTCCGAGCAGATGCCCCGCTCCTCCTCCAGGAGTACCTGGTGGGACGCGCCGAGCAGTCTCAACTGAAGCTTTGCGCCGGTCAGTTCGAGGTCGAGTGTGGCCAGTGCGGGCAGCGGCTCCCGCCCCAGGGCCCAGGCGAGGTCGGCCGCGCGCGTGTCGGTATAGGCGGTGTTCAGGGTCGTGAGCATGGATGGGCTCCGCAAGCACGCAAAGAAAGGGAGGTGTCGGGTCTCCGGCGCACCCCCGGCCGACACCGGGAGGTCGGCCGGGTCAGCCCAGTCGGCCGGTCAGAAGGGTGTCCGCGGGACGTCCGAGGGGCTGCGTTGGTGAATTTCACTGAATCATGAACGGTGGCGCCGTCACAGCGTTTTTACCCAAGTTCGTAGGGTTTCCATCCCTCGGAGGGCTTATCAGCTCAACTGTTCAACTCCGGCGTACGCCGGGGCTCACTCGGCCTCACCGAAAGCCGTGCGGGAAACAGCAAAGCGGGGCCGGTCCCAGGTACCGGCCCCGCTCCGTCCGGATGCGGTTCCCCCTCGGGGAGCTCAGCTGCCCCGTGTCAGCTGCCTCCGCCACCGCATCCGCCCCCGCCCCCTCCTCCGCAGGACGACCCGCCTGAGCAGGACGAGCCACCCCCGCAGGACGAGCCGCCGCTGTCTCCTCCGCCGGCCCACCAGCTGCCGCTTCCGCTGCCGTGCGAGCCGCCCCGCCGGCTGTGCGTGCGGTGGGCCGGACGCCTGCCGGCGCGTGCGATGGACACGACGATCCCTACGAACGCCACTGCGACCAGCGCCCCCACGAATACTGTGGCCATGGCGTCAGCCTCCTTCCGTTCCCCCGAAGCGGACCGAGGCGTCCCCCCGTGGGCGCCTCCCGCTCGGTGCGTGGGGGTCAGATGCCCGGCCGTCTCACGGCCCAAAGCAGAGTTGAGGAAGTTCAGAGGGTTCTCTCGGGGCAACGGCCCCTGACCTGCACAGAAGGGCATTTCAGGGGCCGTCGGAGTCCCACTGGGCCGTCTGCGGGCCGTGATCTTTCCATGCAACGAGCCGCCACGTGCCGCCGAGTGCTCCACTTGCGGGTACGTGCGTCTGCACGAACGCTGGATTGGAGGGAGGGACGTGGGACATGAACGCCTGCCTGGGCGTTCAGAAAAGGAGTCGGATCATATGTCTGTTCGAAGCATGACGTCAGCACGGCTCACGGACGGCCGCCCGCAGGTGTTCGCGGGAAGCAACCATGGGCTGTTCACCAGGTGGAAGGTGAGCGAGCTCCCGAGTGCCGCTTGGACCCCCTGGCAGCCGTTCAACTTCGACCACGGCCGTGTGGTGTCGCTCGCTGCGGCCCCGCTCACGGACGAACGGCCGCAGATATTCGCCGCGACCGAGGGCGGCGAGCTCTGGACGACCTGGAAGGTGACCACCGACGCGAGCGCCGCCTGGGCCGACTGGACGAAGTTCAACGACCTGCCGGGATCAGCCCGCAGCGTGGGTGTGGCCACCCTGACGGACGGCCGTCCACAGATCGTGGTCGGCACCGACACCGGTTCGGTTTCCTCGTGGAAGGTGAGCACCAACCCGGACGACGCCTGGACCAACTGGTCCCCCTTCGACGGTCCGCCCGCCTGATCCCGAGACATCCGGCGCTCGGCTGGGGTCTCCCAGCCGAGCGTCTTACGCGGGAAGGGCCCACCGAGGAAAGGCCCTTGAACTGTGCAGGTAGGCATTTCAGGGCCGTCAAAGACTCGTTGGGCTGTGATCTTCCTGGGAAATGCGCTACACCCGCAGCGTCAGCCCCGGGCCAGCATGCCCCATGTACTCGCTGACGGCCTTGATGTTCTCGCCCGCCTTGCCGTTGAAGTTGCTGCGCCACACCATGCCCGCTAGGCCGCGTCTTCGAGGGCGGTCCGTTCGGCCTCCCACGCCTGCACTGGGCCGGTCGCCGTCCTGGAGAGTTGGTGTATCGCAGCGCCCCAGCGTCCGCAGCTTCGACGTGTCCGGGCCACTGGTGTGCGGCCCGGCCCGGCGGGTGCGCGGGACAGCGTGAGGAGTCGGTGGCGGTGCCGGTCGCGGCTACGCTGCGTGTCGCCCACCATGATCCCGATGGATCGCAGCAGCGGGGTGTGGTGCAGCCTTCTTCACCCATCGGCGTCACCATAAGTACACATTTCAGCGCGTGTGCGTGTCACCTGCTTCGCCAACTGCTTTGCTGAACGACTATTGACGCCCCACAATGCGCCGACTACGGGGTCGAAGATGGTGAGTGAATCCGCTGCGGATTCTGTCAAGAATTTCACTTTCAAGCATGCCAAGGCTGTGGTCTCGGCCCTGGTGAGCGGCGTGATCGCTTTCCTCTCTTCGATGGTCACTGCGCTTCAGGGTGAAAACACAGGGTTCGAGACGATCACCGATGGACAATGGATTACCGCCGTGCTGGCGTTCTTCGTCGGGCTTGGGGTCGCAGGTAAAGCGACCAGCGCGACCTCAAATAGGTCGCCTGCCTGATAGTGATGGTCACCCACAGGATCGCGGTACACACGGCCGCTTGCCCCTGCCGCTGGCGCCAGAGGCTCTTCCGGGCCCTGAGCCGGGCCGTCTGTGGGCCGTCCGGGAGCGGCCAACGCTGGCAGACGATGACAGTTGCCGACGGCTCAACCCTGCTAGGAGGTGGCCTGTTGGGTCCCTCCGCAGGTGCCCGACCCCAAACGTGAGTTGAGGAAGTCCAGAGCTTGGGCGCAGGATGACCGGCATGACCTCCACCTCCCGCCCGCTGCTCAACCGCCGGCTCGCCGAGTTCGGGACGACGATCTTCGCCGAGATGTCCCAGCTGGCCCTGCGGACCGGGTCCCTCAATCTGGGTCAGGGCTTCCCCGACACCGACGGCCCCGAGGAGGTCCGCGAGGCGGCCGTGCGGGCCCTGCGGGACGGGCGCGGCAACCAGTACCCGCCGGGCCCGGGCGTCCCCGAGCTGCGGGGCGCCGTCGCCGCCCACCAGGAGCGGCGCTACGGGCTGTCGTACGACCCGGACACGGAGGTCCTGGTCACCGCGGGTGCCACCGAGGCCATCGCGGCCGCGCTGCTCGCGCTGCTGGAGCCCGGCGACGAGGTGATCGCCTTCGAGCCGTACTACGACTCGTACGCGGCCTGCATCGCCATGGCGGGCGGCACGCGCGTGCCGGTCACCCTGCGCCCGCACGAGGGCAGCTTCCGTCTGGACCTCGACGAGCTGCGCGCGGCCGTCACCGACCGTACGCGCCTGCTGCTGATCAACACCCCGCACAACCCCACCGGCACGGTCCTCACCCGTGCGGAGCTCGCCGCGATCGCCGAGCTGGCGGTCGAGCGGGACCTGCTCGTAGTGACCGACGAGGTGTACGAGCACCTGGTCTTCGACGACGCCGAGCACCTGCCGCTCGCGAGCTTCCCGGGCATGCGCGAGCGGACGGTGACCATCGGGTCGGCGGGCAAGACGTTCTCCTTCACCGGCTGGAAGGTCGGCTGGGTGACCGCGGCGTCCGGCCTGGTCACGGCGGTGCGGTCGGCGAAGCAGTTCCTGACGTACGTGTCGTCGGGGCCGTTCCAGTACGCGGTCGCCGAGGCCCTCGCCCTGCCCGACAGCTACTTCGCGGCCTTCCGCGAGGACATGCTGACCAAGCGGGACCTGCTGGCCGCAGGTCTGACGGAGGCGGGGTTCGAGGTCTTCAAGCCCGCCGGCACCTACTTCATCACCACCGACATCCGGCCTCTCGGCGAGAGCGACGGCTTCGCCTTCTGCCGCGCGCTGCCGGAGCGGGCCGGGGTGGTCGCCATCCCCAACGCGGTCTTCTACGACCACCGGGAGGCGGGGGCGCCCTTCGTGCGGTTCGCGTTCTGCAAGCAGACGGCGGTGCTGGAGGAGGCGGTGCGGCGGCTCAAGTCCCTGGCGGGCTGACGCCCGGGGCGGCGTCGCGGGCTGTCGCCGCTCTTCCTTCCTCACACGTTCTGCCAGTAGGTGAACCCCAGGGAGGTCAGCCCCTCTGCCCGACAGAGGCGGTCAGAGGCTCCCCCCACCTCGGTCTGAAGGAGCTGGTACGCCGCACCGTGCGATTGCCCCCAGTGCATCGCAGCGCGCCACAGGAGGCGGCCGAGGCCCTTCCCTCGTTGATCGGGCAGGACGCCGAAGTATTGCGGCATGAGCTGGGCCGCCCCCACGGCATCGAGGCGTACCTCCATGGGCCCGATGACCCCGGCGACCTTATGGTTGAGCACGGCGACCAGGACGGGACCGGCCGTCCCCTCTTGCATCTGCTGATGGAGGAAGGCAAATCCGTCTGCGGCCATCTGCTCGGCGAAGTGGCCGAAGGTGTGCCGTACGTCTCCGGGCCACTCCCCGAAGGGGCGGACCGGCCCTTCCGGGGCCGGGCACGGACTGGCTGTGAAGTCCTTGAGCTGGACACGGACTCCTCGCCCTGGGTGCTCCTCCGGCCCCTGGAAGCGGACGACGCGCGCCTTCGCGGCGCCGGTGCCGACGGCAAGTTTCTGGGCCAGCAGGGAGGCACTGGTGTGGATGTCGGGGCCGATGCCGTAGGCATGCACCTTGACTGTGCCGGAGCCTCGGCGCGAGAAGGTGGGGATCAGAGTCTCACCTGGGTGGTGTGCCACTTCATCGACCAGTACACACTCGTCTTTGGCGTCCAGCCAGCGAATGTCCTTGTCATAGCGCAGGAAGCGTTCGGTGGGTGCGGCGATCAGGGTGTCGGTGAAGAGGTCCTCGGTGAGGACGGACGGGTGTACGGGACCGAGGGTCGGCACGTAGGGCACCGTCACCACTGGACGAAGCCAGTCCCAGCGGAATCGCATGCGGGCAGCGTACTCATCTCTCACATGAGGCTCGGGCCCTGACGCGGATACGCCGGGGCCCGAGCGGATGCGACCGGATGCGCGTTGATCAGTTGGGGTTGTCGTCGCCCGCAGCGCAGGAGCAGGCGGCGCCCTCGCTCAGGGTGTCGGCGTTGGGCTCGATGACGAGCGTGGGCGTGGCGACGACGCTCATGGGCAGTGCCGGGCGGGTGACCGGCGGTCGGCCGGTCGAGATCGTGACGGGTACAGCGGTCATGAGTTCACCATCTCCTTGGTGTCTTCGTGCTGGCAGTACAGATTCAGTGGTGCCTTCGCCTCCTGGTAGACCTTGGCGAGCGGCCTGCACACCCGGCAGGAGCCGGAGAGCGAGCAGCCCGTACAGCCACCGGTGCGAAGCATGAGGCGGTCGGAGATCTCCCCGAGCCGGCGGAGACCGTCGATGCCCTCGGCCATGAGGTCGATCTGGTCATCGCGGCCGATCTTGCAGATGGAGACCTTGGCGTGCGGGTCGGCGTGGAAGAACGTCACGCCCGCGTTGCAGCCTTCGAAGGTGGGGCGGCGGCGGAGGTGCTCCGACTGAACGAGGAGCGGTTCGCCGGTGCCGGAGTAGGTGGGCTGCATGTTGGTGTAGACGTGGTGCTCCAGGCCCCAGCCCTCGGCGATGGCCACCATGGCGTCGACCTCGTGGGCGTTGTCCTCGGTGACGACGACGTTCAGGCGGACGGGAAGCCCGGCGTTCCGCGCTGCGGCCATGCCACGGTTGAACGCCTTCCAGGCACCTCGACGCTGAGTGAGTTCGTCGAAGGAGGCCTCCGACGCGCCGTAGATGCTGGCGACGATCCGGTACGGCGGGCAGTCCCGGAATAGGTGCAACAGGTCCTTGTTCCACAGCCGGGAGGCGTTGGTCGAGACGGTGAGCATCATTCCTGCGGCGTACGCGTACCGATACGCGCCCTCGAAGTCCGGATCGATGGTCGGTTCGCCCCCCGTGATCTGGAGCCAGAGCACGCCCGAGTCCCGGAAGATATCGAGGAGTCGGACCTTCTGCTCCCAGGTGAGGCCCGAGAACGGGCGGTCACCGAGGTAACAGTGCTTGCAGCCGAAGTTGCACCCAAGGTTGATCTCCCAGCTCGCCCGCGCGAAGCCCAGTTCGGTCGGCTCACGCACGAGGACGCTCTGGGCAATGGACTGGCCTTGGAGGTCCAAGTTCCATGCATCGGCGACTACTTGGGTCAGCCAGCCAGGGACGTGGGCGTCGGTGCCGCTGTGCTGCCGCACTTCGTCGTAGTGCGTGGCCGGCAGGCGCACACATGTGGTGTTGCCTGGCCGTACGGCCAGGTAGCCGTCGAGGAATGGACTGACGATCAGTTCGTGCATCGTGTGCCTCATTTCTCACTTGGGGCCATGGAGTCCACCCTGACCGCGCGGTCCGTGCCCGGCCCGGCAGCGCGGGCAGCGGCATGGGGGCCATGCCAGCGAGTCGGCGATCCATTCCGGGGCCGGGGTCGCTCTGACCGTGCTCCGTCGGAGGCCACCGACGCGCTCACCGTCCGGGCCGATCCGGTAGGTCTCGATGGTCATGCGGGACATGCCCGGCTCAGGCGGAGTTCCGGCCTTCACCGCCCACCCCCTCACCCTGCCGGTGGCAAGGGCATGTGCAGCACCGCATCAGCAGCAGCCCCATGCTGTGGGGCAGGGGCACATCCTCGGTCTGTCGGCACTCACCGTGCACGCCCCGGTACTCCGGCCGCTGAGCGAGCACGCATTCCACCGACATCCGCCCGGTGTCCGTGGCTGTCTGGCTCATCACGCCGCCCTCCCGGCGCCGACGACGTGACGGTCAAGGTCGATGCCCCAGTCAGCAGCCAGGGCTGCACGACGCCGGTACTGTCGCGCCCGCTCCCGCTCGCTCACGAGCACGTACGGGCGGACCATGGCGGCCGCGCGGCCGTCGAGGGGCACGTCAAGCCCGTACGGGGACCGGGGCACCGGAGGCCACACCGTGGCCGCAGCGGGAGCCGCTGGACGCTCAGCGGGTACCGGTTCGGTCGGGCGAACGTCTCCTCGCCGCTTACCCGTGCCGGGCGCAAAGACGCCCAGGATCCACCGCGCGAACGCATGGATAATGCTCACTGTCGTCAACCTCCGTGGGGTTGGTGGCCACGCCCCGGGGCCGTCGCGAGCGGTCGCCGGGGTCTGCGGCTCATGTGCATGGGGTTCACTCGGCGGCTGCCCTGCCACGGCATCCGCACGTGACGATCCGCCACACGCGGCTACTGCCGCAGACCTTGACGAGTCCCGCCTCGCGCAGGGTCTTACTCACGGCCCCGCAGTGGAAGCAGGCCTCACCATGCAGCCGAACGATGCTCACGCACTCGTGGATGACCGTCGGCGTGAGTGGGAGTGCTTCAGGCATTCCCCGGTTCCCATCTGCTGGTTCCTACGCGTGCAACAGAGGGTGAGGGAAGGGAAGAGCAACAAGTACCCCGGCGGGGGGTAGTTGGGGCATCAGCCCGCTCAGGTGGCGGAGCACCACTCGGCGAAGTTCGTGAGGCTCTCCGAGTCGGCCCGCTTCAGCCGACGCAGCGTGGCGGCGTCCTCACGCACCCACGGGTGTTCTCGGGTGTGCTGCGGGGCGATCCGGCGGGCGACCTTCAGCGATTCGAACGCGTCGTCCGCGAGTCCGGACCACAGCTGGGCACGGCCGAGCTCGATGTAGAACCCGGAGCGCCGCTCAGCCGGAAGGGCTTTGGGCGGCTTCCATTCGCCGGCGATGTCGAGGGCGCGGCCAACATGATCGCCTGCGAGGCTGACGGCGACGGATACCTCATGGATCTTCACGGAGTCCGGCCCGAACGCTGTGCCGCAGTACACGTCCTCAGCTACCCGCTCGGCGAGCGCACTCGCCTCATCGAGGTGGGTGATGGCCGCAGAAGCATCACGTGCCCGGCCCGCGATCACGGCGGCCCGCATGTGCAGGGCGCCCCTCGCCGCGATCTCCGGCGGTGCAGCCGGGGCAGGGGCAGCATCCAGGGCCTGCTCCAGGGTGCGCAGCCCGGCGGTGTGAGCGCGAGCAGCGAAGAAGGTCTCCGCACGCACGTAGGCGACGGACGCGGACAACAGCGGATCGCCTGCCTCGGGGGCGGCCCACCGCATGAGCTCGACGAGGCGCGCGGACAGGTCATGGGCACCGAACTTGTAGGCGACAGCGTCCGCGGAGCGGTAAGCATTCACCAACAGCCGAGCCAGGTCGCCCCGATGCTCGGCGGAGGCCGCGTGGTAGGCACGGGCGAGTTCGGCGAGCAGGTCGGGCAGTTCCCGGGCGATCCGCGTGTACTGGGCTGCCAGACGCCAACGGGCGGCGTCGGCGACAGCCGCGCGCATTTCGTGGTGGGGACGGATCGGGCCGTCCTCGGGGAGGTCGTACGTGGCGAGCGCGGCGGAGAGCACGGGGAGCGCCTCGTGGACGCGAGTGTGAGCCGGGCCGCGGTCGGTCCGCAGACGCGTGGGGTCGACGCCGACGGCATCTGCGATGGCTTCGAGCGTGGAGTCGCTGACGCCGCGCTCCCCGCGCTCGATCTTACGGATGGTTCCGAGAGACACACTGGCCGCGTCGGCGAGCTGCTGCTGTGTCAGCTTCGGACGCATGACGCTGCGGTAGTAGGCAATTCGCGCGCCTACTCCGCGGTTGCTGTGTGCGGACATACGGGCTCCAGTTCGGTGCGTCAACTCCGAACCGTACCCTCGCCGACACGCTGCGTGTACATGAACGACCCCGCCGGATTTGGCAGCGGGGCAGCATCGTTCCACTCAGGCCTTCACGATCTCGGGGAGCTGGGTGAGGCTGTCGATACGCCAGTCCGCCGCCGCCACGACTTGCGGGTCTTCGGCCCACAGGCAGCCCCACGGCCCGCGGCGGATGTGCGCGGTACGCAGGCCCGCCGCCTTCGCCGGAAAGACGTCGTTGACCGGATGGTCACCGACATAGAGGGTCTCGCTCGGAGCGGCCTGCGCCGCCTCCATCACCCGCTGGAAGAACTCCGGGCTTGGCTTCGCCACCCCCCACTCCCCCGAGGTAACGATCAGATCCGCCGGGAGCTCCAGGGCACGCAGCAGTTCGCCCGCACGGGATGTCTGATTGCCCGCGATGATCACGCGGACGCCTAGCGTGAGCAGCGCGGACAAGGCCGGGCGGACGTCGTCGTAGAGGTCGGTCTCGTCGAGGTGCTCACCACGGCCGGCGGCCTCGCGGGCGTGGTACTCGGCAGCGACGTCGATGCCTGGGCGCACGAGTCGGAGAGCCTCGGCGTTGTCTCGTCCCTGAGCGACAACCGCCCCCACGAGCGCGGAGAGGGTGTGGCGCGGGACGCCAAGCCAGTCGGCCCAGGATGCCCAGTAGCGATCGTCCCGGGTGAGCGTCTCGCCGACATCCAACACGATGGTCTCAATCACCCCTGGGAGCCTACGACGCTGCGTCATGGGCCAGGCATATGGCCTGCCCTCGTCTGGACCGTGGCCTCCAGCGGGAGAGGGCCAGGGACGGGAAAAGGCCGCTGCCAAGCCCGCTGACCCTCCTCCGGCGTTCCTGGGTCTCGCTCTGGTCCCTGGATACCGCCGACCGCGGCGGCCTACGAGGGCTGGCGGAACCATGAACTGTTCCCGAAAGTTACCCACAGGCTGTTGACGGGCGGCGCCTTCGCGCGCTCGGCCAGGGCACGCTCGTGCTGCGGGTGGAGCATCGTAAGGGCGATCTGCTCGGCGGATATTTCGAGGTGCAGCGCCAGTGGGGCTCAGGCTTCGACTTCGGCTCGCTGCGGTTCACTCGCCATCTGCTGCACGGGGACCGCTTCGGCTCCCGGATGACGACGATGATCGTCGCGGTGATGGTCGTGCTGTACGCACTGCTGCCGGCCGACCGCGCCCCGCTGCCGCTACTGATCCATAGCGGCGTACTGCGGCTGATCACCCTCGGCGGGCCCGGGTTCTACGAGTCGTAGCCAAGCTTCCTGCGCCCCGCCTTCCCCCGCGTCCAATCAGCGCGCGCGAGCACTGGCGTGAACGGCGAGAGCCCGGCCCCCGCACGCGGCCGTGGTGGCCAGTGCCCGGGCCGGGCTCTCCCTCGCCCACGGCGCGCATCCGGCTGTGATCGCCGGTACGCCGCCGTGGGCCACGCCTGCTGTCGCGGCTTACTCGCCGTCTTCCTCGGGCTTCTCCGAGTCGTTGATCTCCTGCTCCAGGCCGAGCTGCTCGACGAGCCACTTGTCGAACTCGATGGCGGCCCGCACCCAGCTGACCGTCGACGAGACGAAGTGCTCCAGGGCGACGCCGGTGCCGATCAGCATCTGCGCCTCGCCGATCAGACGGACCGTGCCGTCGTCGTGCGTGTGGCTGTACACCTTGGGCCACAGGGTCCGGCGGTTCCAGTCGTCGATCGACTCGAGGAGCTGCGGCTTCTCGTCGATCTGGTGGGGCCGGTCGTAGAACGTCCGCACCGAGAAGACCTGCTGGTCACCCTCGCCGCGGAACATGAAGTACGTACGGAACTGCTCCCACGGCGCCGCGAGGTCACCCTCGTCGTCGACGACGTACTTCAGCTCCATCTGGTCCAGGAGCTGCTTCACGAGGTCCTGATCCGGGACAACGGGGCCGGGCGGCGGGCCGGGCTGCGGCTGCTGCTGACCCCCGAAGTTCGGAATCGAGGACGGGTCGATGCTCACCGTGATTTTCCCTTCGTACGGATCCCGCCATCCTCCCCCATGCGGGGAGGGGGGTGGCAAGCCCAGACGGGGCTGTCAGCCGTCGGCTGACTCGTTCCGGTCACTCCGGGCGGGCACCCGGTCCTACCGGGTACCCGCAATCACCGCGTCGTGCCGGGTCACAGTGTCTTTCCGGTCGCCGGCCCCACGATCAGCCCGTCCCCGAAGGCGTCCACCCGGACCGTGTCGCCGTCCTTGACCTCGCCGGCGAGGATCTCCTTGGCCAGGCGGTCGCCGATCGCGGTCTGGATGAGGCGGCGCAGGGGGCGGGCGCCGTAGGCCGGGTCGTTGCCCTCGTCGGCGAGCCAGGCCAGGGCGCCGGGGGTGACCTCCAGGGACAGCCGCCGCTCGGCCAGCCGCCCCGCGAGGCGGTCGATCTGGAGCTGCGCGATCCGCGCCAGCTCGTCCTTCGCGAGGGCCGAGAAGACCACGAGGTCGTCGAGCCGGTTGAGGAACTCGGGCTTGAAGGAGGTCCGGACCAGCTCCAGCACCTGCTCCTTCTTCTCCTCGTCGCTCGTGATCGGGTCGACCAGGAACTGGCTGCCCAGGTTCGACGTCAGCACCAGGATCGCGTTGCGGAAGTCGACCGTACGGCCCTGACCGTCCGTCAGCCGACCGTCGTCCAGCACCTGCAGGAGGATGTCGAAGACCTCGGGGTGCGCCTTCTCGACCTCGTCGAGCAGCACGACGCTGTACGGCCGCCTGCGCACCGCCTCGGTCAGCTGGCCGCCCTCCTCGTAGCCGACGTATCCGGGGGGTGCGCCGACCAGCCGGGCCACGGTGTGCTTCTCGCCGTACTCCGACATGTCGATGCGGACCATCGCCCGCTCGTCGTCGAAGAGGAAGTCGGCGAGCGCCTTGGCGAGTTCGGTCTTACCGACGCCGGTCGGGCCCAGGAAGAGGAAGGATCCGGTCGGGCGGTCGGGGTCGGCGATGCCGGCCCGGGTGCGCCGTACGGCGTCGGACACGGCCCGCACGGCCTCCGTCTGGCCGATGAGCCGCTTGCCCAGCTCGTCCTCCATGCGCAGGAGTTTCTGCGTCTCGCCCTCCATGAGGCGGCCTGCGGGGATGCCGGTCCAGGCGGCGACGGTGTCGGCGATGTCGTCCGCGCCGACCTCCTCCTTGACCATCGTGGACTTGGCGGCTTCCTCCTCGGCCTGCGAGGCGGCCTCCAGGTCCCGCTCCAGGGCCGGGATCTCGCCGTAGAGCAGCTTGCTGGCGGTGTCGAAGTCGCCGTCGCGCTGGGCGCGTTCGGCCTGTCCGCGCGCCTCGTCGAGCCGTTCCTTAAGCTCGCCGACGCGGTTGAGGGACTGCTTCTCCTTCTCCCAGCGGGCGGTCAGCCCCCTGAGCTCCTCCTCCTTGTCGGCGAGATCGCGGCGCAGCCGCTCCAGGCGCTCACGGGAGGCCGGGTCGGTCTCCTTCTCCAGCGCGAGCTCCTCCATCTTCAACCGGTCGACGGCGCGCTGGAGTTCGTCGATCTCGACCGGGGAGGAGTCGATCTCCATACGGAGCCGGGAGGCCGCCTCGTCGACGAGGTCGATGGCCTTGTCGGGCAGGAACCGGGAGGTGATGTACCGGTCGGAGAGGGTCGCCGCCGCCACCAGCGCGCTGTCTGCGATCTGCACCTTGTGGTGGGCCTCGTAGCGCCCCTTGAGCCCGCGGAGGATGGCGATGGTGTCCTCCACCGTGGGCTCGGCGACGAGCACCTGCTGGAAGCGCCGCTCCAGGGCGGGGTCCTTCTCGATCCGCTCCCGGTACTCGTCGAGGGTCGTGGCGCCGACCATGCGCAGCTCACCGCGGGCGAGCATGGGCTTGAGCATGTTCCCGGCGTCCATGGCAGAGTCACCACCGGCACCGGCCCCGACGACCGTGTGCAGCTCGTCGATGAAGGTGATGATCTGCCCGTCGGAGTCCTTGATCTCCGCGAGCACGGTCTTCAGCCGCTCCTCGAACTCACCCCGGTACTTGGCCCCGGCGACCATGGCGCTGATGTCGAGCGCGACGAGCCGCTTGTCCTTGAGGGACTCGGGCACGTCCCCCTTGACGATCCGCTGGGCGAGCCCCTCCACGACGGCGGTCTTGCCGACACCGGGCTCACCGATGAGGACGGGGTTGTTCTTGGTACGGCGGGACAGCACCTGCACGACCCGCCGGATCTCCTGATCCCGCCCGATGACGGGGTCGAGCTTTCCTTCCCGCGCGGCGGCCGTGAAGTCGGTGCCGAACTTCTCCAGCGCCTTGTACTGCCCCTCGGGGTCGGCGGTGGTCACCCGGCGCCCGCCGCGCGCCTTCTGGAAGGCGTCCAGCAGCTTCTTCGCGCTGGCGCCCTGCTGGCTGAGCACCTCTCCCGCCTGGCCGCCCTTGGCGGCGATGCCGATGAGGAGGTGCTCGGTGGAGAGGTACTCGTCCCCGAGCTCCTTGGCCCGCGCCTGGGCGTCCGCGATCACGGCGAGCAGCTCGCGGTTGGGCTGCGGGGGCGCGACGGTGGAGCCGGTCACGCTGGGCAGCGAGGCCAGCACCTTCTCCGCGCCGGCCCGCACGGAGGCCTGGTCGGCGTCGACGGCCACCAGCAGGTCGATGATGTTCGCATTGTCCTGCCGCTGGCCCGGCCCCTGGAGCAGAGCGAGGAGCAGGTGGGCAGGGGTGAGGTCCGCGTGCCCCTCGGTGAGGGCCCGGTTGCTGGCCGCGTTGATCGCGTCCCGGCTCCTGTTGGTCAGCTCGGCGTCCACGTTGGTGTTCTCCTCCTGGCGTCAGCGTCTCCCAGTACTGACTGAGTCAGCGTACACAAAGTTGAGCGTATTCCGCTCAAGGTGGTCGGGAGAGGGTCTTCAACTGTTGGTGGTTCGGCTGCGGTTTCCTGCATGAATCGGGCGGTGTCGCGGGTGGGGCGTGTCTTTGTGTGATGGTCGGTCGTTAGCTCGATCGGATACGGGGAGTGCACCGGGTGCGGAGCCGTGCGGGAGGGGGTGGTGGGTGTGGGCCGGTTGATGGCAACGGCGCCGTGCACCGCCTTCCGCGGCGTGGCCGAGGGCAGTGGTGAGCAGGTCGGTCGGCGGCTGCTGTTCGAGCGGGTGTCCTTCCTGACGGAGCTGTGCGGGGACCTCACCCGGCAATTGGTGGCTTCCCGGTGGGACGAGGACTCGCTGGACGTGCTGGCCGCCGGGGCCGACGGGCAGGGCGAGCGGTTGCCGTCCAAGGGGTGGATGGCGCTTAGACGTCTGGGCTGGGCACAGGCCGCCACCCCGCCAGCCGGGGTGTATGTCTCGGACCGGGTGCGGCGGGCGGCGCAGGAGTACGCGGCACGCACCCTGCGGCTGGCCCTGCACCGGCGCGCCCTCCTCGCCGCGATCCTGGCCACCTGGCCCGCCGAACCCTCCGGCCGTCGCGGCGCGGCGGAGTGGACGGCACTGCGGGCCGCCCTGCCCGCCGGGGTGGGCAAGGCGGAGATCCGCAACCGCACCCGACAGGTGAGCGCCTATCTGCGCGAGCACGGGCGCCTCCCGGCCGGGCTGTGTGAACTGGAGGACCCGCCCGAGGTGGCAGCGGTGGTGTTGCTCGCGGCGATGGACCGCCAACAGGTCACCCTTCAACGGGTGGACGAGGTCACGGCCCGGCTGCGGGTGAAGCTCCCGCTGTGCCCGGCACCCGCGTCCGGGCGGGACTGGGCCTGGCATGTGATCGATATCCGGCTGCCCCACACCGTGAGCGCGGATGCGGTCCTGCACACTCCGACGCTCCGCCCGGCTGGTGATGGCCGGATCGCGGTGGACCTTCCGCACTCCCGCCCCGCCCCCACCACCACCACAGCCTCCGGGCACCGGGTGGCGGTCGGGTTCGACTGGGGCGTCAACACCCTCCTCACCGGCACGCTGGGCCGCCTGTCCGGCCAGGGCCCAGAGAGCCGGGTGGTCACCGACGGCCGCCCGCTGGTCTTCGACACCACCGCCGTAAGTGCGAAACTGCACCGGCTGCGCACCCACCGCGAGCACCTTGCCGCCAAACGCGACCACTACCAGCACCTCGCCGACGGACTCGGCGCCCCGCACCTGGCCTGGGCCGAACTCCTGGACAAAGCCGCCGTGCTGGAGGTGGAGCATGAGCGGGTGTGCGCGCGGATCCGTCATCTCAACCAGGCGCTGGCCTGGTCGGCGGCCCGCTGGGCCGTCGACCAGACAGCCGCGCTCGGCGCGAGCGTCATCTACCTGGAGGATCTGGCCACGCTGGAAGCGCGCGGGCGCCGCAAGGGCAATGCCCGGTTGTCCGGGCAGGTCCGCGGCACCCTCGCCGAGGCGATCCGGCATCTGGCCGCCAAGGCGGGGATCGCGGTGGTCACCGTCCCGGCCCGCGGCACCTCCGCCCATTGCCCCGCATGCCTGAACCCGCTCGGCCACCATCCCGCCCCGGACCGGCTGACCGAGCGTGGCTGGACCTGGGCCCACTGCAGTCGCTGCGGGCTGTCGATGGACCGCGACCATGCCGCCGCCCGGCGGATCGTCTCCCGCGGCCTGCTCGCCCAGTCCCACACCGTCACCGAACGCGCCACCGGCACCCGCACCATCCGCACCACCGTCGAAGGCACCGCCCGCCCGGTCCGCCGACCGAAGAAAACCACCCGCCGCCTGCGCCGCGCCCGCCACGCCTTGACGGCACCGGCCCAGCCGCGCGGGCCGAAGACCACCCGGGCAAGGGCCGCCCCACCCCCAGCAGGCCGGCAATCCCACCCCGGCGTCGCGCCTCACGCGCCGCCGGACAACATGCCTCAGCCTTGGCTGTGAAGACTTCCCGCCGTATGCCCGATGTGCGTACGGTCCCCGCCACCACCCCTCAAGGGGTGGTCCAGCGTCCGGCGGGGCATGACACCCAGACGCCAGCCCTTCCCGGTCCGGTGTCAGGTCATGGAGTACCCGCCCCACCCCGCACGGAAGAAGCACATCCGAACGCGGCGGGGCGGCTCTCACGCGGAACCTGTCGACGGCGTACCCACGCCGCCGAGCGGACCGGCTTCCACCATCTGCGCGCCACCGAAGTCCACACCCTCACCCCGAGGTTCGGACCCCACCCCGGCGACAGACGGCCACGCCGCGCCCGAAAAGCCTGAAACCCACAGGCACACACAGAGTTCCAGAGACGCTTGCGGCAGCTAGGGTTCCCGACCATGGCCGCATACCCCCAGGATCCGGGCGCGCCGGACGCGCCGTACCTCACCTTCTGGCAGGAGAGGCACCTGTGCACCCTGACGACCCTGCGCCCCGACGGCACCCCGCATGTCGTACCCGTCGGCGTCACATACGACCCCGAGGCGCGGCTTGCTCGGGTGATCGCGAACAAGTCGAGCGCGAAGGTGGGCCATGTGCTGGCCGCCGGCCCGCAGGGGGCGCTGGTCGCGGTCTGCCAGGTGGACGGGCGGCGGTGGGCGACGCTGGAGGGGGCGGCGTACGTCCGCAGCGAGCCGGACCGGGTCGCGGAGGCGGAGCGGCGGTACGCGCAGCGGTACGGGCGGACGCCGGCGCCGAATCCCGACCGGGTGGTGATCGAGATCGAGCTGCGGCGGGCGATGGGGCGAGGATGAGCCGAGGATGACCGGGGCAGCGGGGCGCCGGGTTGGCCGAATACCGGGCGCCCGGTTTCAGCCACCGCCGACCGCAACGGACAGCGGCTCCACCGAGGGGCGGATACGGGGAAATATCCCCCGAAAACTGCAGCGGCGTCACCGTGTTCAGGTCACGGTGACGCCGCTGCCGGGGGAAGCACCTGAGCGATCTGTTACGACGGGGGAATCGCGTCAGGCACTGCGGGGGGTGGCTGAGATGGTCGTTTGGGCCGGGGCTTCCGGCTCCACCAGTCGGTGGTCGCGCTGATCAAGATTGACGAAGATCATTCCGTACCGGATGGCACACCGAACGGGCTGCGGCGCCCCCCGAGGCCGCCGCAGACATCGGTAAGCCCGCACGTCCTCGTCCTCGTCCCGCGTGACGACGACCGGTTCACCGAAGACTGTCACCATCAACGAGTCACCGGAGTGGGGGATCGCGGTGACCAAGTCGATGAAGTGCCAGCCGGAGCGGTAGGCGGTGGCCATTTCACGGCGGAAGGAGCGGTCGTCGGGAGGAGTGGTCATCGTGATCAGTCCCACCTGCTGTCCATGGGGACCGGCGTTTCGCCACCCTCGGCCGCGACAACCACGGACTGCACGCCGCCCACCTTGTGCACGTCACTCGTCACACCGGAGAGGCCTGCCAGAGTTCCGAAGGCTGCAACGGCGGAGAAGGCGGCAGCAAGTACCGAGCGAAGCATTCTCTTACGCATAGTCGGCTTCGTCCTCACTTGAAGGTCCCCTCTTCCCCCGTCAGATAAGACGATGGCTCATTCAGGCACGTCATGGCCACACGATCGGTGCATCATGTTCCTGCATGTTCAGGACCCTGGGGGGTGGAGATTTGGCAACAAATGGGACTAAGGCGACACATCCCCATGCGGTGACCGAGCTGTGTGAGGAAGGAAGCCGCCTTTATGCGACTGCCCTGCGCACAGGTCGCATTCTGCGGGCGGATGTGGAGACTGCTCCGTGTCTGATGGAGTTCGCCCTCCTTCACCCTGATCCCGATGACGCGAAGTGGCTGCGCCCAGTTCCTCCCTCCGTAGCCCTGGCGCAGCGGCTCAACCCCATAGAGCGCGAAATCACAGAGCAGCGGCGGATGTCGATCGCACTCGCCGAGGCCTTCGAGCCATATATGGCCCTCGGCGCCCAGGACACCGCCCCTACCCACTCGATCACGGTGCTGGAAGGCCTCGACCGCATCAACGCGGCGCTCGACCTGGCGACTGCCCAGTGCCAGACAGAGATGCTCACGGTCCAGCCGAGTGGCCGCCGCAGCCCTGAGAACCGGCTCACCGAGGCACTGGAACGCGACAGGCCGCTGATCGAACGCGGGGTGCGCATCCGGACCCTCTACCAACACACGGCCAGGTTCATTCCCGACCGGTTGGGCTATATGGACCACTTCACCGACGGCAAGGTGGAGTACCGCACCATCGACGAACTCGTCGAGCGCCTCATCATCTGCGACGAGGCCGTCGCCTTCATACCCATCCGTGACGACCGGCAGGTGGCCCTGGAGCTCCGTCACCCGGGCCTCGTTCGTTACTTGATCAAGGTCTTCGAGTTCATGTGGGCTCGCGCGGTGCCCCTGAGCGCCGGTACGCCGTATGAGACCGACCCCGACGGCATCACCGACATCCAGCACTCCATAGCCAAACTGCTCGTCGAAGGCCACGTCGACGAGGCCATAGCGCGCCGGCTGGGCATGAACGTGCGCACCTGTCGTGCCCACATAGCCAAGCTGGCCACGGCCCTGGGCAGCGGCAGCCGCGCCCAGCTCGGCTATCTCATCGCGCAGTCCGGGATCCTCGACAAGGATCACTGAGCCCACGGGGGAGAGCCACACGTGACCGCAGAGGCACACAACCACGAAGCGGAGGAGGTATGCGAGGCGGGCTTGGAACTGTATGCCCACGCCTTGCGGACCGGGCGTATCCCGGCGAGTGACGCCGAGCCCCTGCCCTGCCTCATCAGTGCCGGTCTACTGCAGCCGGACCTCGAGGACACATCGCACCTGCGGCCAGTAGCCCCCGCCGTCGCCCTCGCCCGGCTGCTTCGCGGTTTCGAGGAGGACATCGCCCGCCGACGACGGCAGGAGGCCTCCCTGGCCGACGCTTTCGAACCATTTCTCGCCCTCGCAGAGCCGCCCCCCGGCCCGGCGGCAGCCGCCGACATCCGCCTGTTGAGCGGGCTCACGTGGATCAACCTCACGATTACTCAGGCACTGGCCAAGGCCACCACGGAGATGCTCACCATCCAGCCCCATACGACCTACATCGGTATGTCACCGGAAATCCATGCCGAAGCCATGGAGCGCGACCAGTCCTTCTTGGACCGCGGCGGTCGCATCAGAACCCTGTACCAGCACACCACGCGCCACATCCCCATGGTGGCGGCCCGATACGAGCAACTGCGGGGCGACGTGGCGGCACGCACCATGGACGAGGTGACCGAGCGCCTCCTGCTCATCGACCGGACCGTGGCCTTCATCCCCGCCAACAAGGAACGCACCCTGGCCCTCGAAGTCCGTGAGCCGGCACTGGTCTCCTATTTCGCCACCACCTTCGACCGCCTCTGGCGCCTGGCCACCCCGATGTACCCCGAAGCCGTCCAGCAGCCCACCCTCAACGGGGTCACCCCCCGCCAGCGCGCGATAGCCGCCCTGCTCATCGAGGGCCACACCGACGCCGTCATAGCCGACCGCCTGGGCATGAACATCCGTACCGCCCGCGTCCACATCGCCAAGCTCGCGGCGACGCTCGGCAGCGAGAGCAGGGCCCAACTCGGCTATCTCATCGGCCAGTCGGGGATTCTTGACCAGGAACCCCAGGAACCCCAGGAGCCGGAGGCACCCCCGGCACCCCCGCAACGCTGATCACCGCCGCCTCGGACGACGACGCGCGCGTCCCGTCCAGCCCCACCTGAGCGATCCGCACCCCCAACTGCGTACGACTCGCCGCCCCCAGCGTCTCCGACAGCCGCGCGATGTGCGCCCGGCACGTACGGACGCTTATCCCCAGCCGTTCCGCGATCACCGCGTCCTGATGGCCCTCCGCCAGCAGCGCGGCGATGGACTGTTCGCGGTGGGAGATGCCCTCGATGCCGGTGTCGGGGAGCGGGGCCGTCAGGGGGATGGCGAGCCGCCACAGCCTCTCGAACACCGTCACCAGGTACTGCACCAGCGCCGGATGCCGCAGCTCCAGCGCCAGCGTGCGGTCCGCGTTCGCCGGGATGAAGGCCACCGTGCGGTCGAAGAGGATCAGCCGGTCGATCACCTCGTCCAGCGTGCGGGCCTCCACCGAATCGCCCATCAGCTCCAGGTAGTTGAGCAGGCCATGGCCGTGCCGGGCCACATGCGTGTAAAGGTCGCGCATCCGCACGCCCCGGCCCCGCAGCTCCAGCGCCCGGTGCAGCCCCTCCGTCAGCTCGTGCTCGGGACGGATGCCGCCGGGCTGCACGGTCAGCACTTCCCGCGCGCACGCCTGGGTCGCCTCGTCCAGCGCCGCCTGGATACGGGAGGCGCCGTCGAGCACCCGGATCGCCGTGCCCTCCGCGCCGGACGCCTGCGCCGGCTGCGGACCCAGCCGGGCGTACCACTCGAACGCCGTCACCGCCGAGCCCATCCGCCGCTGGCTCGCGCTGACCTCGTCGTACACCCCGCGCAACAGCCGGGTCATGACCTCCTGCGGGGACGTCGGCACCAGCCAGTCCATGTCGTCGGGGTCGGGGTGCAGCAGCGCCAGATCCAGCAGGCAGGGCACCGAGTCCGCGTCCCGGCGCGGCACACGGCCACGCCGTACGGCCCGGGAATACACGCGATCCCCGGCCTCGCACAGTCGGTCGGCACCGTGTGGATGCTCCTCCGCCCCGTGCCCGGCCATCGCCCCATCCACCCCCGGTTCCTGCCTCTTTCGCCGGCTCGCTCACTTGGGAGCGCGGTGTCGACACCTGCGCCGGGACACCCGGGCCGGGCGTGGCCCTGGTCGACAGGCCCACCGTGCTCAGCCCTTCGGGCCTACGGGTTCGCTCGCGCTTCCGCAGCGCAACTATGCGCGGACGGGCCGTGCTCCGCAACACGGCTCACGCCGGGACGGACGCCGTAATCAGGCGGTCTGCACCGGTATTTCCCGGCCTCCGCCCGTAGAGTTGCAACAAGCTGATGGTGCGGTCCCCAGCCTTTGCCCTGTGCGCCGCAAATCCCGCACACAGCCGGGTGAACCGACCGCCCCGGCCCCCCGGAGCCCACCCTTCCGCGTGCACCTCCCGGAAATCCCCCAGTGATCACCGTGTTACACCCCCCACTTAACGTCAGGTCATGGCGGACATATTTGACGCGTACGCGTTGGCCGACGCGTGGGACGAGATGTTTGAGCGGCCGGGTGAGGTCAGGACCGCCTATGAGCCGGTGCTGGCTGCACTTCAGCCGATCGAGCCGAGTGAACTGCGGTTCCGGGCCGACCAGATGGCCCGGGCGTTCACCGACAGGGGCGTGACGTACGCCTTCGCGGGCGAGGAGCGGCCCTGGCCGCTGGACCTCGTGCCCAGGATCCTCGACGCGCTCGAGTGGGATCTCATACAACGCGGGGTGGGGCAGAGGGTGCGCGCCCTTGAGGCGTACCTCGCCGACGCCTACGGGCACGCCCGCGCCTTCGAGGACGGCGTCGTGCCCTGGCGCCTGCTGCTCAACTCCCCGCACTTCCACAGAGCGGCCCATGGAATCGAGCCACCGGGCGGGGTGCGGATTCATGTCGCCGGGATCGACCTCGTACGGGACGAGGCCGGGGACTTCCGGGTACTTGAAGACAATGTGCGCGTGCCCAGTGGCGTCTCGTACGTCATCGAGAACCGTCGCGCCATGACCCGGATCTTCCCCTCCCTCTTCGCCGAGCAGCATGTGCTTCCCGTCGACGGGTACGCCCAGCGGCTCCTCGCGGCCCTGCGCGCCGCCGCGCCCGACGGGACCGACGATCCGCGCGTCGTCGTCCTCACCCCCGGGCCCAACAACGCCGCCTACTTCGAGCACGCCCTGCTCGCCCGGCTGATGGGTGTGCAGCTCGTCGAGGGGCACGACCTCGTGTGCCGCAACAACCGCGTGTGGATGCGGACGACGCGCGGCGAGGTGCCCGTCCACGTCGTATACCGGCGGCTCGACGACGACTTCCTCGACCCTCTCCACTTCCGCCCGGA
Source organism: Streptomyces regalis (assembly GCF_001509475.1). Lineage (GTDB taxonomy): Bacteria > Actinomycetota > Actinomycetes > Streptomycetales > Streptomycetaceae > Streptomyces > Streptomyces regalis. The sequence continues at coordinate 7,907 of NZ_LLZG01000016.1, read as the reverse complement.
CTCGGTGATCGGCTGCCCCGGCATCATGGGCGCCGCCATGGCGGGCACCGTCACACTCGCGAACGCCGTGGGGAATGGGATCGCCGACGACAAGCTCCTCTATACGTACGTCCCTGATCTCATCCGGTACTACCTCGGCGAGGAGCCGATCCTCCCGAATGTGGAGTCGTATCGGCCTGACGAGCCAGGCCAGTTGGACGCCGTCCTCGACCAGATCGAGCAGCTCGTCATCAAGCCGGTCGACGGCGCCGGCGGCCAGGGCATCGTCATCGGACCCAAGGCCGACCGCGACACCATCGAACGCACTCGCAAAGCCGTCATCGCCGACCCGCGCGGCTTCATCGCCCAGCGGCCCGTCGCCCTGTCCACCTCCCCCACCCTCGCGGGCGAGCGCATGGCACCGCGCCACATCGACCTTCGCCCCTTCGCCGTCAACGACGGCAACGATGTCTGGGTGCTGCCGGGCGGCCTGACCCGGGTCGCCCTCCAGGAGGGCAACCTGATCGTCAACTCCAGCCAGGGCGGCGGCTCCAAGGACACGTGGGTGCTGGCCGAGGGGCCGGCCGAGTCGCCCGTACCGCTGAGTGCCGGCGATCCGCTCGCCGTCGCTCCGCGTCAGCTCGGACCCGACGGCACCCCCACCGTCGTACAGGAAGGGGAGCAGCAGCAGTGAACGACGTGATCCTCTCCCGTATCGCCGAGGCCCTGACGTGGACCGGCCGCTATGTCGAGCGGGCCGACGCCACGGGCCGCATCCTCGACGCCTACCTCCACCGCATGCTGGAGGACCCCTGGCGCGACGAGGACGTGGCCTGCCGGTCGTTGTACGCGATCCTCGGCATGGAGGCCGGCGGCGCGCCCGTCGACATGCAGCAGGTCCTCGACCAGCTGGCGTTCGACGCCCGCTCGACGGGCTCGATCGAGGGCGCCCTGGGCGCTGCCCGGCTGAACGCGCGCAGCGCCCGCGAGGCGGTGTCGTCGGAGATGTGGGAGTGCCTCAACTCCACCTGGCACGCCCTCGCCGACCAGCGGCTCGCGGCCCGACGGACCGGCCCGTACGCGTATCTGGAGTTGGTGCGCAGGCGAGCGGCGCTGTTCTTCGGGCTGGCCGACTCCACCATGAGCCGGGACGACAGTTGGCGATTCGTGGTGCTCGGTCGCAGTCTGGAACGGGTGGACATGACCGTACGGCTGCTGTCGGTGCGGGTGCTGGACGCCGCGCACGCGCCCGACTGGACGACCCTGCTGAGCGCATCCGGCGCGGACGAGGCGTACGCGCGCGTGTACGGCGGTTTCGGCGACACGCCAAGGGTGGCCGAGTTCCTTTTGCTGGACCGCGACTTCCCGCGCTCGGCGCTGCACGCGCTGACGACCGCGGAGGAGTGCCTCACGGCGCTGGGCCGCCCCCGCCAGGACCCGGCGCGCCGCCCGATCGGCCGGATGCGCACCCGCCTCGAATACCTGGACACACACGCCCTGGAGGACCAACTGCCCCTGCTCCTGAAGGACTTGCAGCAGGCCTGCATGGCCTCGATGGACGCGGTGGCCGACCGGTTCTTCCCGTACCAGGGGCCCGTCGAGTGGGCCCAGGAAGGAGCGTGAGATGACCGCCCAGGTAACTCGCCGTCTCCGTATCAAGCACACCACACGCGTCTCGTACGCCCAGCCGGCCGCGTCCTCGCACAACGAGGTCCGTATGACCCCGCTGACGCTGCCGGGCCAGACCACCCTGGACGCCCGGGTCACCGTCAGCCCGGCGGCCACCACCTGGGCGTACTGGGACTACTGGGGCACCCAGGTCACCGGTTTCGACCTGATGGACCCGCACGCAGACCTCACCATCACGGCCTCCAGCCTGGTGGAGACCCACCCGCCGGGCCCGCTCCCCGAGGCGCCCACGTGGCGGGTGCTGGCGGAGACGGTGGCGTCCTCCCGTCTGCTGGAGTTCGCGGGCCCGACCATCCGTACGACCGTGCCCGACTCACTCCTCGAAAAGGCGCGGGAAGCGGCGGCCGGTCTCGATCCGCACGAGACGGCCCTCGCGGTGTCGACGCTGGTCGCCGACCGGGTGGCATACCTGCCCGGCACCACGAGTGTGAACACGTCCGCCGCCGAGGCCTGGGAGCAGTGCGCGGGCGTCTGCCAGGACATCACCCACCTCACGATCGCGCTGCTGCGGGGAGTGGGACTGCCCGCACGCTACGTCTCCGGCTACCTCCACCCCGAGCGGGAGGCGGAGCTGCACCGGCCGGTCGCCGGGCAGAGCCACGCCTGGATCGAGTACTGGGCGGGCGACTGGTGCGGCTACGACCCCACCAACCGGACGCGGGCCGACGAGTCCCATGTCGTGGTCGGCCGCGGACGGGACTATGACGACGTCACGCCGCACAAGGGCATCTACCGCGGCGTGCCCGGCGGGCCGCCGGAGGTGACGGTGGAGTTCACGCGGGTGGCCTGAGCGGTCCAGGGCCCGTCGCGAGAGCGGCGGGCCCTGCCTGCTCCCTGCCTGCTCCCTGCCTGCTCCCTGCCTGCTCCCTGCCTGCTCCCTAGTTGCTTCCTACTTGCTGAGCCCGATCGCCGCGCAGGCCGCCTTGTACTTGGCGGTGCAGATGTCGGACAGCTGGTAGATCCCGTCGGCGACGACGGTCTCCTTGATGTTGTCCTGGGTCAGCGCGACCACGGGGACCAGCAGGGCCCGGATGTCCTGGTCGGTCGGGCTGTCGACCTGGTCCTGGGTGAGGGAGTCGAACTGGATGTCGTGGCCCTGGACCTTGGCCACGGCCATCTCCGCGGCGCTCTCCGCCTCCTGCGGGTACGACTTGTACACGCTCATGTACTGCTCGCCGGCCACGATCCGCTGGACGCCGTCGAGTTCGGCGTCCTGCCCGGTGATCGGCGGCAGTTGGGTCACGCCCACGGCCTTCAGGGCCCTGATGACGCCGCCGGCCATGCCGTCGTTGGCGGAGTAGACGCCCTTGATGTTGTTCACGCCGATGGCCTTGATCGCCTGGGCCATGTTGGCCTCGGCGTTCTCCGGCTTCCAGTCCTTGGTGTCGTAGGACTTGGCGACGTCCACCTGGCCGTTGAGCTCGGAGAGGGCGCCCGCCTTGAACTGCTTGGCGTTCGGGTCGGTGAGCGAGCCGTTCATCATGACGATCTTGTCGGAGGAGTCGACCTCCCCCATGGCCTCCAGGAGGGAGCGGCCCTGCACCTCGCCGACCAGTTCATTGTCGAAGGAGACGTAGGCGTCGATCGGTCCTTCGGCGAGGCGGTCGTAGGCGATGACCGGGATCCCGGCGTCCTTGGCCTTCTGCACGCCGCCGGCGATGGCGTGCGCGTCGACGGCGTCCAGCAGGATCACGTCGACCTGGTCGTCGATCATCTTCTGCAGCTGGCTCGCCTGCTTCTTCGCGTCCGCGTCGGCGTTCAGGTAAACGACCTGGCCCTGCTTGTCGGTGAGCTCCTGGACCTTGTTCCTGATGATGGGGTAGTCGAACTTGTCGTAGCGCGTGTTCGCCGTCTCCGGCAGGAGCAGCCCCACGGTGATGTCGTTGCCCTTGGTCGGGCTCGCCTCACTGCTGTCCCCGGTGACGCCCAGTGCCCCGCACGCGGCCAGCGAAAGGGTCATCGTCGACGCGGCGGCCACGGCTGTGGCGGTACGGCGCAGGGGGCGCATGGGACGCATAGAGGAGCTCACTTCTGGTGCCTTCGGGACATGGACGCGCCATTGCGCCCAGATGTCTGAAAAGACAACGCGGCGACGGCCCCCAGCGTCAAGCGGAACTACTTAACGAGTGCGCAACACCACGCTCCGCTGTGCATGTAAAGACAACCCGGAACGCCTCCAAACGCCCATTACACCCTCTCCATCGAACCTTGCTCGAAGAGTCGACCAAGATCCGTACAACCAACGCCATTCCTCGCGAGTCGTGATCGGGACAGCTCCCCGACCGCTGCCCCGCACTCGACCAGAGGATCGAATGAACCAAGCCAGACGCGCGACCGCCGCTGCCGCGACGACGGTCGTGCTCGCCACCGCGGGCGCCCTGCTCACGACGACCCCCGCCTCCGCCGCCGTGACGTGCACCTCGCCCGTCTTCAAACGGCAGTTCTTCGCGAACACCACTTTCTCGGGCACACCGAAGAAAACGGACTGCGACTCCAGGATCGACCAGAACTGGGGCACGGGCGCCCCGGCCACCGGCCTCCCGTCGAACAACTTCGGCGTCCGCTGGACCGTGACGAGGGACTTCGGCTCCGGCGGCCCCTTCGCCTTCTCCGCCTCCGGCCTGGACGGCATCCGCGTCCACCTCGACGGCACGCGCAAGATCGACCTGTGGAAGAACACCTCCACGACCGTCTCCAAGACCGTCAACGTCACCGTCCCCTCCGGCGCACACCCTCCGCGTCGACTACGTCAACTGGACCGGCTCCGCCAAGGTCAAGTTCACGTACACGCCCCGCACCTCCGCCACCGTCGACAAGGTCAAGCCGCTGACCCCGACGGGGACTTCGGTCTCGTACGACTCGACGACCGGCAAGGCCAAGCTCACCTGGTCCAGGAACAAGGAGATGGACCTCGCGGGGTACCGGGTCTACCGCCGCCTCAAAGGCAGCACCAGCTGGACGAGGCTGACGACCACGACGGCCCTGTCCCACACCGACACGCCGCCCGCGACCGGCCAGACGTACTACTACGAGGTCCGCGCCGTCGACTTGGCCGGCAACGAGTCGTCGGGAACGGCGGACCAGCCGGTCACCACCCCCGACCGCACGGCCCCCGCCGCGCCCACCGAGCTCTACGCGAAGGTGGGCCCGGGCTATGTGAGCCTCGCCTGGGACGCGCCCGACAACACCCTGCCCACCTACCGCGTCTACCGTGCGACCGCGCCCGAGGGGCCCTTCACCCGGATCGCCGACTCCGTCGACAGCTCCTGGTACTACGACCGCTCGGCCGACAACACCAAGCGGCTGTACTACCGCGTCACCGCCGTGGACGCCGCCGGCAACGAGTCCGCTCCGTCCGCCACCGAGGACACTGGCGAACCGGACACCACCCCGCCCGCTCAGGTCACCGGCGTGACCGTGGAAGGCACCACGGCGGGCAACGCGGTGCGCTGGCAGGCTTCGTCGTCCGAGGACACCTTCTACTACGAGGTGTGGGCGGCGCCCGAGGGAGGGTCGGACGCCGACGGACCGGAGACCGTCTTCGGTCTCTCGTTCAACGACTTCCGCGCGGAGGCCGGAGTCCCGCTCACCTACCGCATCCAGGCCGTCGACCGTTACGGCAACCTCGCCCCCGTCTCCGCCCCGGTCACCGCGACGCGCCCGGCCCCCGGCGACTCGGCGGCCCCCACCGGCCTGGCGGGCACCCCGAACGACAGCGCGACGGAACTCACCTGGGACTACGCGTCGGACGCGGCGCCCTACGGCTACCGCGTCTACCGCCGCACCACATCGACCGCCGCCTGGACCCGCCTCGGCGAGAACGCCACGACCGCGAACCGTTACACCGACACCGAGGCCCCGGGCATCTCCGCCGACTACTACGTCGTCGCCCTCGACGCCCAGGGCCGCGAGTCGGCGCCCTCCGAGATCATCAAGGTATGGCGGGACACCCCGGCCACGCCGACGGCCCCCGCACCACCCACGATCGAGCTGTCGGCCCCCTACGCGGAGTGCACGGCCAACGACTGCGCGCCGCACGGCGGAACGTCCGTTCCGCTCACCGTGACGCTGAAGCACGACCGGCTGCTCGCCGGCTACACGTACCGCTTCACCGGAGCCGCCAACTCCGGCTATCTGGGCACCGACCAGTCGACGATCACCTGGAAGCCGCCGGCCCCGGGCCTGTACGTCTTCGAGGTACGGGCGGTGGACGTCTACGGCCGCACCGGCCCGTTCACGAGCATCACCTTCAAGGTCGGCTGACCCGACCACCGGGCACGCCCCCGTGCGGGGCGTGCCCTCACCACGTCACGACGAGCCGGTTGACCACGACGAAACAGCCGGCCAGCAGGAGGAAGGCCACCCATGCCGCCTTGCCACGGGCGCGGGCAGGCCCTCGCCGCAACGCACGTACGCACTCGCCGAGGCCGATCAGCGCGCCCAGCAGGCCGACTCCGCCGAGCACCGCGGCGACGACGTACGCCCAGGTGTGCTCCCCCAGGGTGCGCAACAGCAGCGCGGCCAGGGCAAGGGGAAGCAGCGGCCAGGCATCGGCGCTGACGGAGCTCGGAGCTTCGTCTGAGTTCGCGTTCGGGTTCGGGTTCGGGTTTGAGCTGGCGGTTGCCGGGCTCGGCATGCGTGTCTCCCCCTGGACATCTGTCGCGTTGAGATGTGAAGAAAGATGCGATGAAGCGGCCGCGGGTTCCATCAGCCGGCTGCCTGGCCGGGCACCGCGTTCCGGTTGCCCGACCAGGCACGTCCTCGGTTACAAGGTCGGTTACAGGTACGGGCGGGTGATCAGCTCAATCGCGTGACCGGCAGGGTCCTTGAAGTACACCCCTCGACCGCCGTGCCCGTTGTTGATCTCGCCTGAGCGCCGCATCTGCGGATCGGCCCAGTGCTCGATGCCGCGATCACACAGCTGCCGATACGCCCGGTCGAACAGCTCGTCGTCGATCAGGAACGCGTAATGCTGCATCTGGATCTCCACCGGCGGCTCGGCGAACTGAAGCAGCACGCCGTCGGGCAGCTGAATGTTGGTGAACGGGCCCCAGGACGGTGCTTCCGGGAGTTCCAACAACTCACGGAAGAACTGAGCCGACTCGTTGCGGTCCTTGGCGGCGATGATGGTGTGGTTGAACGTGACTGACATGTGGATGACCTCGCTGTTGTTCGACACGAAGAACGGACTCGCGGTGCGCGAGCGCTGGGAGGTCCGCGTGCCGAACGAGATCCACGTGCCGAACCGATGGGGTGCCTGCTGCGCACCCGCTGTGCGATCAGCCCTCCACCGGGTGGCCAATCCGTGTGTGGCGTAGCGCCGGTCCGGTGTTCACGTCGGGGACGCTACTTGATCCAGCCGACTGCGGCAACAAGACCATATGAGCCGGGAGTTGGCGGCATTCATGGCGTTGGCAGCATTGGTGGCGTTGGCGGCATCAGTCGCAGCCTTCAGCCCCTCTTCGGGCCCGTGATCGCCTCACCGATCACGAAGCCCTCGGCCGGGCCTTCGGGGACGGTGACGTCGGTGCCGTAGGGGACGCGGTGGATGTCTTCCCAGTCGGCCTTGTCGGGGCGGGGGCCGGTGAAGAGGGTGACGGTGCCTTGGCCGTCGTAGTCGTCGATGAGGATGTACATGGGGATGCCGGCGCGGGCGTATTCGCGGCGCTTGCGCGTGGGACAGCCAGCCGGTGGCCACACCTCGATGGCCCCCTCGATGATCTCCGCCCGATACCCCTCGGGAAGCTCCATCGCCTTCCACGCCTGCCATACGACCTCGTCCAGGCCGGGAGCGCTCAAGACGGCACCTTCCCTCCGCGGAACGATGCGCCCTTCACGCCCAACTCGAACCACACCCCCTTCGCGAACCGCCCCGCCCTCTCGTCAGCGACGCCCCACAGGTCCGCCATCTCCTCGACGAGCGCGAGCCCCCTCCCCCAGCAGGCGACGACCCTGCCCGCCGGGTAGGCGACGACCGGCGGATCGGGACTCTCGTCGAACACGCTGACCCGGAAGCGGGCCGGGGTGAGCCGGATGCGGAGCATGGCGGTGCCCTTGGTGTGCAGGTGAACGTTGGTGACGAGTTCCGAGGTGCACAGGGCAGCGGGCATGACGAGGTGCTCCCGGTCGTGGGTGAAGAGGACGGCGCGTACGAAGTCGCGGCAGAGGCGGGGGGCGGTGGCGTCGGCGGGGGCGAACAGGCTGTATTCGTGGGTTGGTTGGGTGGGGCGGTGGGGGGC
>NZ_LLZG01000015.1 GCF_001509475.1 Streptomyces regalis | reverse complement strand
CCCCCCCCCCCCCCCCCCCCCCCCCCCCCCCCCCCCCCCCCCCCCCCGCCCCCCCCCCCCCCCCCCCCCCCCCCCCCCCGCCCCCCCCCCGCCGCACCTGGCCCCGCACCCGGCCCTGCTCCACGCCCCGCACCACCGACATCTCCCTCCCCCCGCAACACCTCCACATGCGCTTCCCGCACCCCCGCCCCCGGCTCCACTCCGAGCTCCTCGACCAGGCGTGTGCGCAGATCGCGGTGGACGGCCAGGGCCTCGGCGCGCCGACCCGTGCGGTGCAGGGCGAGCATCAGGTGGCGGTGGAAGGACTCCCGCAGGGGGTGCTCGGCGGCGAGGGCCGCCAGTTCGGGTACGAGGGCGTCGAGTCGCGGGCCGGCGACGGTCAGTTCGGCGTCGTAGCTCCACTCCAGGAGCAGCAGCCGCGCCTCCTTCAGGCGCTGCACTAGGGCGTAGCCGCCTACCTCGGCGGGCAGGCCGGACAGGGGTGTGCCCCGCCACAGCGCGAGCGCTGCCGTGCACTCGCGCACCGTGCGCTCCCAGTCCCGCGCGGCATGCGCGGCGCGGGCCGCGGCGACGCGGCTCACGAAGACGTCGACGTCCAGCTCGCCCTCGTCAACGCGCAGCACATAGCCGGGCGGCACCGCCCGCAGCCGTTCGGGGTCGTCGAGCAGCCGCCGCAGCCGGGCCACATGGTTGTGCAGCGAGGCACGCGCGGACGCGGGCGGCGCCCCGCCCCACAGCACGTCCATCAGCGATTCCACGGAGACGACCCGGCCGCCTTCGAGGAGCAGCGCGGCGAGCAGGGCACGCACCTTGGGGCTGCGGATGGTCCGGACAGCGCGGTCGGTCGCGGCCGGCGAGTCACTGTCGGAGGCCTGGACGCCGGAACCGTGCACGTCGGAGGCCGGGACTTCGAGTTCCTGGCCGTCAGGGCCCTGGCCGTCGCAGGAACCGCCGTCGACCTCGTACACAACCGGCGGCCCCAGCAGTCCGAACCGCAGCCCGCACCGCTTCACGCCGCCCACTGCCTTCCCGCGCGGCGGGCCCGCATGCGCACCCGCCCTCGTACCCGCACTCGCGCTCCACGACGAACATCCACACGACGCGGCGAAAACGCCACGCCTGGCGGAGATCCGCCCCCTGTACGACGGTTTCCCGCCACCCTTCTCGACGTCCTCAGCGGGAAAACCGTTCCCTTCCAGGCCGTTTCCCGATACCGTCCGTCGACTTCACGCCACCCGAACGGCATCGAAACGGAGCGCCGTTGGCCACATGTTAGCGATCCGTTGGCGCGACCTGATGTGATCACTTCATCGGATCTGGCCCGACGGCGCGCGCGTACAACGCGCAACTCGGGGGAGTGTCGCCGCCGCGGCCGGATCCGGGGACTCATGTGGGTCCCGGTCGGCGGAGGTGAGCGACCGGGACCCACGTCCCTCTCCCCCTCTCCCCCCTCCCCTCCCTCTTCCTCTCCCCCCTCCTCTCCCTCTTCCCGGCTCTTTCCTCAGCCCTCTTCTCGGCAGGTCATGCGCCGCGGTTCTCCCTGCGCCTTACGAACTTCAGGCCCGACCAGTCCTCCCCCAGCGCCGCGACCTTCACGTCGACCACACCGAGTGGGAGGAAGAGGTCGCGCAGCGCGTTCTCGGTGATGTCGCTGACGTGGCCTGCCGCCCGCCGGGGCCAGGCGATCCAGAGCATGGCATCGTCGGCGAGATCGCCGGCCAGCCCCGGGCCTTCGGCGACGAGATCTCCGTACGACCGATAGAACGCGACGGCGACGTCCGCGCCCCGCGGGGTCCCCTCGGCCACGTCGCAGCCCTCCGGCAGCCCGGGGATGTCCCAGCGTGCGGGCGCGTGACGGAGGCGGACCCGGTGGCCCGGCTTGATGCCGATCTTCCTGGCGAGCGGCGTACCGGAGTACCCCATGGCGAACCCCTCCACCCATCTCCGCGCCATCTCCGCGCCGCCTCCGCACCGTCCTCAGGCGCGGGAGTCCATGCACGGGAATCCGACTTGTCCGATTCTCGCGCAACGCGCACGCTGGAACCGTGAGTAACATCACCACTGCGAATTGAGCAATAATGACCACTTTTGATCAGAACCGTGGTCACTACGGGTGGTCACCGGATGCCGCGACAGCCACCATCAGTCTGGAGGGCATCGTCTCGGGGTGGAGCGAGGGTGCCCGGCGACTGCTCGGGTACCGGGCCTCCGAGGTCGTGGGACGGGCCGCGGCCGGCCTCCTCGTGGATCGGGGCGCGACCGGCTTCTCCTCGGTCGGCTCCCAGGAATGGAGCGGCACGGCGGCGCTGCGGCACCGCGACGGCCACCGCGTCGAACTGACCCTGCACGGCCAGCCCTCCCTGGACGGCGCCGGTGCGCCCCAGGCGTTCGTCGTCACCGCGACCACCGGTACCCCTGCGTCCCAGCGTGACCGGCGGATGGTGGAGTGGGCCTTCGCCCAGTCCTCGATCGCCCTGTCCACCTACAGCGCCGCGTCGGGATCGTGGCGGCTGAACGCGGGCGCGGAGGCCGACCCGCTCGGGGAGGCCCGCTCCGACGAGGGGTTCCTCCGGTGTGTCCGGCGGGTCGCCGAGGAGGCCATGCCGATGCGGTACGAGGGGTTCGCCCCGGCCCCGTCCGCGGCTGCCCGGGAGCGCTCCTGGATCGTCGAGCTGTGGCCCGTGCGCGACCCCGGGTCCGGCGAGGTGGCCGGGGTCGGCACCGCCGCCTTCGACAGCAGCGAGCAGCACGCCGCCCGGCAGCGGCTGGCCCTGCTGAACGAGGCGGGCACCCGCATCGGCACCACCCTGAACGTCACCCGCACCGCCCAGGAACTCGCCGATCTGGCCGTTCCGCGGCTCGCCGACTTCGCCAGCGTGGACCTGCTCGACTCCGTGATCCGCGGGGAGGAGCCGGTGCAGGGGCCGGTCGACACCGCCGTGGTGCTGCGCCGGGTCGCCCACCAGTCGGCCGCCGAGGGCGGCGGCGTGCCGGAGGCCGCCGTCGACGTCGGCGAGATCGACACCTATCCCCCGTTCTCGCCGCCCGCCCGCTCCCTGACCAGCGGACGGCCGGTCCTCAGCGGCAAGGGGGACCCCGACTTCATCCGGTGGGTCACCCAGCACGAGGCGCGGGCCGCCAGTGTCCGGGAGTACGGCTTCCACTCGGTCATGGCCGCCCCGCTGCGGGCCCGCGGCATCACCCTCGGCGTCGCGGTCTTCGTCCGCGGCAAGGGCTCGCCGCCCTTCCAGCAGGACGACCTGATCCTCGCCGAGGAGCTCGCGGGCCGGGCCGCCGTCGGCGTGGACAACGCCCGCCGCTACACCCGCGAGCGCACCAACGCCCTCACGCTCCAGCGCAGCCTGCTCCCCCGCGACCTGCCGAAGCAGGCGGCCGTCGAGGTGGCGTACCGCTATCTGCCCGCCGGCACCGGCGCCGGCGTGGGCGGCGACTGGTTCGACGTCGTCCCGCTGTCGGGCACCCGCGTCGCCCTGGTGGTCGGCGATGTCGTCGGGCACGGCATCCACGCCTCCGCCACCATGGGCCGGCTGCGCACCGCAGTGCGCACCCTCGCCGACGTGGACCTGCCTCCGGACGAGCTGCTCACCCACCTCGACGACCTGGTCACCCACCTCACCTCGGACGACGACGGCACTCTCCGGGAGCTGCCGTACACCGGTGGGATCGGCGCGACCTGCCTGTACGCCGTCTACGACCCGGTCTCCCGGATCTGCACCCTCGCCAGCGCCGGCCATGTCCCGCCCGCCGTGCTGCTGCCGGACGGGTCGGTCAGCGTCGTCCACCTCACGCCCGGTCCGCTGCTCGGCGTCGGCGGGCTGCCCTTCGAGGCGACCGAGCTGGAGCTGCCCGAGGGCAGCCTGCTCGCCTTCTACACCGACGGCCTGATCGCCCGCGAGCGCGATGTCGGCGTCGGTCTGGAACGGCTCTGCGCGGCCCTGGCCTCCCCGGTGCCGTCGCTGGAGATCACCTGCGACGCCATCCTCAAGGCCCTGCTCCCCGAGAGCCCCGCCGACGACGTGGCCCTCCTGCTGGCCCGCACCCGCGCCCTGCACGCCGACCAGGTCGCGGCCTGGGCCCTGCCGTCCGATCCCGCGATCGTGGCCGACGCCCGCGCGCAGGCGTCCCGGCAGCTCGCCGCCTGGGGCCTTCAGGAGGCGGCGTTCGTCACCGAGCTTGTGGTGAGCGAGCTGGTCACCAACGCCATCCGCTACGGCGACGTACCGATCGGGCTGCGTCTGATCCGGGACCGCACCCTGATCTGCGAGGTGTCCGACGCCAGCAGTACGGCCCCCCATCTGCGCCGGGCCCGGACGTACGACGAGGGCGGCCGCGGGTTGCACATGGTCGCCCAGCTCACCCAGGGCTGGGGCACCCGCCAGACCCCCACCGGCAAGACGATCTGGGCCGAACAGCCCCTCCCCGTCGGCTGACCATGACCGAGCGCACGGGCAAGGCGACGGCACCACCGGCCGGGGGCGCCACGCACACGCTCGGGCTGCTCTACCCTCCGGCCGGCCGGGGCCGGGTCCACACCACGATGCAGCTCGCGTTCATCGGCGGCGTCGCCGAGGCAGCGACGCCGTACGGCTACGACGTGCTGTGGGGCCAGGCCGACCAGTACTACAAGGGCCCCTGGGACGGCTGCCAGGTCGACTGCGAGGCCCTGGGCATCCCCAACCAGAGCGACTGCCTGGCCCTCTACTACAACATCTGGATGCTCCAGGACGCCGGCGTTCGACCGCCCACCACCTGGGACGAGCTGGCCTCCGCGGCCGAGCGGCTGACCAGCGGGGACCGGTTCGGGCTTGCGCTGAGCGCGATCAGGACGGAGGAGGGCGTCTTCCAGTTCCTGCCGTTCCTGTGGCAGGCGGGCGGCGACCTGGACACCTTCGCCACGGACGGCGCCACCGCCCTGTCGTTCCTGGACGACCTGATCGCCAAGGGCTCCCTGTCCGAGCAGTGCGTGGGCTGGACGCAGCAGGACGTCAACACCCGGTTTCTTAACCAGCCGCCGCCCTGCAGATCAACGGTCCCTGGCAGATCCCCACGCTGAAGGAGGCCGACTTCGACTGGGCCGTCGTCGCACGTACGACGACTGCGCCGCGAGGACGCGGTGGGATGTTCCACGTGAAACATCCCCAACGCCCCTGGCTGCTCACGGCGTTCGCCGTGCTGATCACCGCGGCGTTCCTGCTGCCGGTGTACTGGATGGCCAAGACCAGCCTGACCCGCCATGACCGGATCCTCACCCCGACCCCGCAGTGGCTGCCCGCCCCGCTCACCGGCGAGAACTACCGGACGGCGCTGGACTACGAAGGGCTGACCCGGGCCCTCCTCAACAGCGTGGTGATCTCCAGCGGAGTCGTGGCCCTCACGCTCCTGCTCGGCGTCCCGCTCGCCCACGCCCTCGCCCGCGTCCGCATGCGCGGCTCGGGCACGATGGTGCTCGCCCTGCTGGTCGCCCAACTCCCGCCCGCCATCGTGCTGGCGGCACCGCTGTTCATCCTCGAACGCCGGGCCGGTCTCGACGACACCTACCTACCTCGGCCTGATCGCCGCCGACACGACCCTCACCTCCCCTTCGCGGTGATCGTGCTGCGCCCCGTGCTGCGGTCTATCCCGCCGGAGTTGGAGGAGGCGAGGCCGCGCTGGTCGACGGCTGCGGGCTGCCCGGCGTACTCCTGCGGGTCGTCCTGCCCCTCATGGCGCCGAGCCTGGTCGCCACGGCAGGGCTGTGCTTCCTGATCGGCTGGAGCGAGTTCCTGTTCGGCCTCACCCTGGCCGAGCATCCGGACGTCCAGCCCGTCACCGTCCTACTGAACGCCTTCACCGGCCGGCACGGCACGGCCTGGGGCGCCCTGATGGCGACGGCCACCCTCATCAGCGTGCCGGTGGTCTGCGTGTTCGCCCTGTTCCAACGTTTCATCGTCGGCGGGCTCACCGCGGGCAGTGTGCGGGGGCTGAGCCGTCGGCGGTGTGCGGGCTGAGCCGTCCGGAGAGGCGAACGCCACGTTCCAGGCGGGGACTTCGTGGGCGGAGCCGCCGCCCTGCTCGGCCGTCCAGTCGAAGCTCCAGGAGTCGAACTCCGCCCAACTCGTCCCCTGCCGGACCGGCGCGACCGCCCCTTCAGACCCCGAGCGGATTGGAGCGCGTCGCCGCCATCAGGTACCAGGCGGTCGCCCCCGTATGCCGGTACGGGTAGTAGCCGAACCCGAAGCCGGTGTCGAGCGGACTGCTCGCCGCGACGACACCGGAACGTCCGGGAAGGGCCTGCCCACCGACGGTCTGCCCGCCCCCGAGCAGATCCTGGGCCCGCTCGATGGAGTCGATCAGCCGCCTGGCCTGCGCCTCGTCACCCCGCCCGTGCCGCGCCCGCAGGGCCAGCGCGAGATGTGCGGTCCCCTCGAACCACACACCGTTGCGGTCCGGCCTGGGCTGGGAGTCGGCGATCGGTGCGTCCTCGTTCGCGAGGAGACTGGCCGAACTGAAGGTGACACCTTCGTACGACTGCCCCGCCGGCACCGTGCTGTTACGCCGCTCGGCATGGTCGAGAACGGCCAGCTCACGCGCGGCCCAGTCCAACGACCGGGCGTGGACACGGGAGTCGAGGGCGAGGTGGGTCCAGGTCTGGGTGTCCTCGGGGACGGGCGAGGTGTTGATCGTCACCCCGTCATTGGTCCCGGTGTAGAAGAAGCCACCGTCCACGTCCCACATCTTCACGACAAAGCCCCGGGCACGAGCACGCCGCTCCAGCCACACCGCGTCTCCCGTGAGCCGGGCGAGCCGCCCGAAGAGGCAGACAAGATCGGTGTTGTGCTCGGTGGAGGTGAAGGGAAGCTTCTCGTTGGCCCCGTTGACCCCGAACTTGTACCCCCCGAGCGGTTCCTCGGTACGCCCGTTCCGCTCGATCCACTCCCCGATCCGCACGGCACCGTAGAGGAACCGCCGCTCCCCGGTCCGCCGCGCGAGCGCACTGAGCGCGATCCCGGCCCAGGCCATGTCACCCACGGCCGTCCCCGTAAACCCGAACTGCGTCCCGACGTTGGCGCTCCCGTCCGCCCGCACGAACCCGTCCGGCTGCCGCGAGCCGTCGTAGAAGGTGTACGGCCCGACGTTGTAGGCCTGCCGAAGCCGCCCGTCGGCATGGACCGGGTCATGCTCCTGGGCGTACAGCAGCGCGTCCCCGAGTACGACGGCCCGCGCCCGTCCGTCGGTGGTGCGGGTGGCCAGGAGGGCAAGGACCGCGAGGGCGTTGTCGTACGTGAAGGCGGTGCTGAACAGGCCGGCCTGGTCGCTGTAGCTCTGCGTGAGCCGGATGCTGCCGTGCTCCGGGTAGGCGTCCATGGCGGCGGCGAGGAAGGCCCGGGCGCGGCGCTGGGCGGGGGCGGCGGAGGCGTCACCTGCGGCGGCCCGAGCGGCACCGGCACCGGCCGCCGTGAAGCCCGCGACACCGAGACCCAGACCTGCACCGATGAGCGTGCGACGGGGCAGCGCCGGGCCCTGCTTGCCGGTCATGCTGGTGATGCCGCTCATGCCGGTCATGGGTCTCCCTCGGTCTTGAGAGCGCTCTCACGAATGGGCGCTTATTCTGCTGGTACGGATGGATCGGGTCAACATCCTTGAGATGTACAGCAGTTGGCGACGAGTTGATGCCTGCCTGACTCGGAAACGGTGAGGACGGGGCCGGCCTTGGTCGACCATGTGACGCGTCAAGCCCGGAGCACGCAAAAGGCCAGGTCAAGGACTATGTGACCTGGCCTTTACTGGAGCCGCCTTCGGGATTCGAACCCGAGACCTACGCGTTACGAGGGCCTGCAAGATCGTGACGGGTGATGCCCAGATCGGCCGCAGTCACCGCGCGCGCTGATCGATGAGTACGGCCAAGCCGTCAAGGATGCGCTGCAGGCCGAACTCCCATGCCTGGTCCTGCACGTCGGACGACCATGTCAGCCGCCTCGGCCACTACGCCGCGCCTGGCAGCTGCCCAACAACCTGGCCGGGGAAAGACTCGGTCGGCCACAACGCGCCGGGGCGCCTCGCCTCCGTCGGCGCCGTCCACCGGGACCCGACACAGGCAGGCGCGTTCTTCGGATTCGCCGCGCCCAAGTTGTCGTACGACCGCCACAACCCGGAACAGCAGAAGCGTCTTCTCGGCAACGCGTTCTCCGGCCTCGGCTGGGATGTGTCCCGCCTGCTCGCCTCGCCGCACCAGACCCTCGACCTGCACTTCGCTCCGTGCAACCTTTCGCCTGATACAGATGTCATGTCCGCATGAAGAAAATGTTCGTCTCTCGCCGCACCGGTCGCATGCTGCTCGCGCCCGTGCTGGCCTCCACTGCGGCCTTCGCTGCGGTGCTCGGTCCCGGCGCGCTGCACGCAGCGGCCGCGTCCGACATGCTGTGGGTCTACTCCGACCCCTACGAGATGACGCTGTCCGGCCCGTACGAGGACGGCTCGGCGGGGCCGCCGCAGACGCTGACGATCCTGGTCAGCCATGACAACACCAGCACCACCGTGCCCGCCGGCACGCTCTCCGTCGATGTCTCCGAGATCGCCGCGTTCGCCGACGTCAACTGGCCCGCGAACTGCCGTCCCGAGACGGCTACCACCGCCGTCTGCGACACCCCTGAGCTGCCCGGTGGCGGCTACGCGTCGGCCGCCGCGATCGGGCTGACCGCGAAGGCGGACGCACCGGACGCGAGTGAGGGGTACGTGCGGTACTCCGCCGAGGCCGGCGGCATGACGGCCTGGCCGGGCGAGACCCGGGTCGCCGTCGGCAACGGCCCCGCGCTCGGCCTGACCCAGGCCGCGTCCGTCACCGGCCTGGCCCCTGGAGCGGCCTTCGCTGCCCCGGTCACCCTCGCCAACAAGGGCAACCGCACCGCGGACCGCACTCTCCTCACCCTGTTCACCTCCCGCGGGGTGAAGCTGCGCGACCCGGTGCCGTCCAACTGCGAGTTCAACGACGCCTCCACCGGCCGCACCCTGCTCTGCGTCCTGGACGAGAAGGCGGCGCCCGGCTCGTACCAGACGCTTCCGCTCAGCTTCCGCGCCAAGGACAACGCTCTCTTCGACCGCATCGACTACTCGGTGCAGCCCTACTCCGAGCAGGCCCTGGCCGATCAGCGCCACGGGCAGGTCTTCACCTCCGGAACCGGCGCCGAACTGAACCTCTCCCCGGCATCCCCGACGGACGAGGAGACCAACTCGTACCGGATCCTCTCCGTGCGGGCGACGAACACCGCCGACTACCGGCTGACCGGCTCGCAGGTCTCCGGCGCCGCGGGCGAGGTCGTGCAGGCGTCGGTGACCGTGCGGAACCACGGACCGGCATGGGTCGCCTCCCTGTCGGCCGGTGACCCGGCCGCGACGGTCGACGTGAACATCCCTGCCGGGACCACGGTCACCGCCAAGCCGGAGAACTGCGAGGCCCGGACCGCCTCCGGCGGCTACCGCGACGAACAGCTGGGCGCGCCGCGCTACCGCTGCTTCTCTCCCATCTATCTGACCGAGGCCGGTGCGGAATCCACCCACCGCTTCATCTTCGACCTCCGCATCAACGAGGTGATCCCCGGCTCCAGCGCCGCCTCGGCCATCTGGAACGACGCCTACGAGCCGCCCGTCCGCGCCTTCGACCCGAATCTCACCAACAACGAGTCCCACATCGTGGTGAACCCGTGAGGTAGCCGTGCACGAAGCCGGTAGGCCGTAGAACAGCGCGAAGGGCCGCCGGGATCGGTTCCTTGATCCCAGCGGCCCTTCGGTGAACCCGCCTCCTGCCAAGCGCGCCCGTCGCACGGACGCCGAGCGCTGTCCGCCCGGTCTCCGTCTCCCTCCACGAAGTCACCATCGCCGCCCTCAAGGCACGCACCGGCAAACGCGGCATGTCCGCCTACGTGCGCAAGATCATGACGCGTCCTGCCCGGTCATCACGCCCGGTCCTGTCCTGCCAGGACAAAGGCTTGTCCGGCTCTCGCAGGAGCGACGCTCACTCAGAAAGAAGCGCCTCAGCCGCCCGCCGCCATCCGGACGGCGCTCACCGGGCCCCGCCCCTTCTGATCGACTTCGGGTTGGTTAGGTTCCGTGCGGAAGTACCGACGGTCGACCGCCGACGCACGGCGGAAGGGAGCGGGGCGGTGAGCACGTACGGCGAGGCGGGGGCCGCGGGAGAACGGGAGCGGGCCGATCGGTGGCAGCGGATCTGGGGGCACCGGGAGGCGCTGCTACGCGTGGCCCGGCGGCGGTCGGCGAGCCTGGAGGACGCCGAGGACGCCGTGCACGAGGCGATGGTGCGGGCCATGGAGCGGCCGGAGCTGGATGACGAACGGCTCGGCGGCTGGCTGACCACGGTGACGATGCGGCTGTGCGTCGACCGGCACCGTCAGGTCGTCCGCGAGACGGAGGTGCACCGGCAGGCGGCGCGGGGGCTGCCGGGGTACGTCACCGTCGAGGACCGGGTGTGCGACCGGGCCGAGGCGCACTGGCTCTCCCGGCGCGGCCGGGAGGAGCTGCCCGGGCGGCAGGCCGAGGCGCTCGGGCTGCAGGCGCAGGGCCTGGAGCTGGGGCAGATCGCGCAGCGGATGGGGCTCAGCTACCGGGCGGTTCAGTCGCTGCTGGCCCGCGCCCGCAAGACGCTGCGCGGCGTGCTGGCCGGGACCCTGGCCCTCCTGCTGTGGCCGTGGCGGGGCAGCCGTTCGACCGGGGTGGGCGGTGGCGTACCGGCCGGAGCGGCGCCGCTGGTGACGGCCGCCGTGACGCTGACGCTCGCCGGGCTGACCCTGCTCGCCCCGGGTGCGGCCGACCCCGCGCCGGGGAGCGGTCCGGGGCGCCCGGTGCCGGGCAGCCCGGTGGCACAGGCGATCCCGGAGCCGGACGCGCCGAAGGGGCCGGCCGCCCCGGGCGGCGACCCCGGTGCGGGGCTGCCCCGCAGCGGCGCGCTACCGGGTCAGGGCGACAGCGGGACGGGCACCCCGGAGGTACCGGGGACGCAAGGGGAGCCGGGCGGCACGGGGTTGCCGGGGGCGCCGGGGCTGCCGGAAGTGGCCGGCCCGGCGTTGCCGGGTACGCCCATGCTGCCGGAGGTGACCGGTCCGGCGTTGCCGGGTACGCCCACGCTGCCGCAGGTCGCGGGGCCCGCTCTGCCGGAGCCGGACCTTCTGGGCGCCTGGGAGGCGGCGTCCGCCGAGGCCACCGGCACCACCCTTCCCACCACCCCTCCCTCGGCCGTCGAATAGGCACCGAAAAAAATCGCGAATCCGTGCGACGCAAGCCCCGCCTCTCCCCGTAGAGCGGCTGACAGTGCCACCAGCAGTGGCAACAGCTGCGAAGGAGAGGTCACTCAGTGGCTCGAAGCAGAAACGGAGGGGGCGGCGGCGCAACCCGCGCCCTGCGCGGCGGGCTCGCCCTCGCGCTGGCCGGAGCGGCGTCGGCGACCCTGCTGTCGTCCCCGTCCCAGGCCGCCTCCGGCGTGAACATCGGGCAGCGCTACAACGACGGCCTGGACAGCCGCTACAGCGTCACCAGCTTCACCAGCGCCGCGAACACGATGGGCTACGACACCCTCGGCCACACGGGCGGCCGCAGCGCGACCAACACATTCAACGACGGCGCCGGGGCCGCCGTCCTCGGCCTGTTCGGCCACGCCAACGCCGGGATCTTCCAGACCGACGAGGGCCCCACCGACCCCCAGGACGAGATCCTGGCCGCCGGTACGGCCGCCGACGTGGTCAGCCCGTACGCCAACCTCCGCTTCGTCTCCGAGTACTTCCCTTACGCCGAGGTCGACGACATGCGGCTGATGGTGCTGGCGGGCTGCTACACCTCGCTGAACGGCTCGTGGGGCAACTTCAACGACGCCGCCGTGTCCCGGGGCGTCGACTCGGTCATCAGCTTCAGCGGCCTGGTCTACTTCCCGGCGACCTCCTCCGGAACGTCGATCGGCTCGACCAACTACTCGGGCAACTACTTCTGGGACCGCTTCGGCTATCACGCCAAGGCCGGCGTGACGATCGGCACCGCTCTGTCCCGGGCCCGTACCGACCTGGTGGCCAAGGAGGGCAGCGCCGGTGGCTGGAACAACTACGTGATCCAGGGCGCCGTCAGCAACCCGGCCGGCGTCCGTCTCAAGCCCGCCGGGAGCGGTGAACCGCTGAACAGCCAGCCGCTCGCCACCCTCCCCTTCACCACCTTCAGCCAGCTCACCCCCACCGCGTCCACCACCACCGACGGCCCGGACGGCGCCGAGCTGACGGATGTGACGACCGCCCAGGGCGTCCAGTACCGGCAACGGCAGGACGGCACCGTCCTGGACGCCGTGGGCACCCCGTCGACCGACGGCGAGATGACCCTCTCCGCTGCCGAGGCCCGTACCGCCGCCCAGGACTTCGCGCAGGCCAACGTCCCCGGCTTCGGCCCGGACTGGCGGCTGGTCACCGACGACACCGTCAGCCACATCGAGGGCGACGCGGTGCGGCTGCTGCGCTGGCGGACCGTCGCCGACGGCCGGGACGCCGCCCGTGAGGTGACGGTGGAGCTGGACCGGCGCACCGGCGCGGTCGTCTACTTCTCCGCCGCCCGGGGCACGGCCGACAGCGCCGCCTTCCCGGTGACCGCCGAGCAGGCCGAGGCCACGGCCCGCGAGCTGACCGGCGACCGCACCACGGCCGCCACAGCGGTGGCCGACACCTGGAACGCCGGCCGCTGGACGGTCACCTTCGACCGTGGCCTGACGGGCTGGTCCGAGGCCCACGTCCCGGACGTGGACCGAGTCGAGATCGACGCCCGCACCGGCGAGGTCCTCTCCCGCACCACGGCCTGAACGAAAGCGAGAAAAGCGACACCATGAGATCCCACCCCGCCCGGCGCCTGCGCCGGGCCCTCCTCCCGTCGATGCTCGCCGCCGGCCTGCTGCTCGGCGGCACGATGCCGACGCACGCCGCCACAGCGGCGGCCCCGGCGGCCGTCTCCGTCACCGACGACAGCGTCAGTCTCAGCTGGTCCGCCGTCTCCGGCGCCACCGCCTACCTCGTCATCGACGACCGGGCACACGAAGTGCTCTGGCGCGGCGAGCAGACCGCCGCCACGCTCCCCGTCCAGGCCCCGACCTCCGTCTCCGTCCTCGTCGTCGCACTGACCGAGCAGGGCCCGCGCCTGGTCGCCAAGACGCTGGCCACCATCCCCGACGCGGCCTCGGGCCTGACCCCGCTCACCGCCGTCACCACCCCCACCGGCACCACCCTCGGCTGGGGCGCCCTGCCGGACGCGGCCGACTACGAGATCACGGCCGACGGCACGCACCTCACCACGACCGCCGCCGTCCAGGTGCCGACCGACACGGCGCTGGGCGAGACCACCGAGTACACGATCGACGCCGAGCTGGACCTGCCCGCCGAGGAGATCACCGCGGACACCGTCACCCGCTCCACCTACGGCGTCGAGGTGACCCCGGCCACCACGGACGTCTCACAGACCCCGAGCGACGCCCAGCCCGGCGACACACTGCCCGCGAACGTCCGCACCCTGACGACGTCCCGTACGACGTACGAGACGTACATCCCCATGAGCTACCTGCAGGGCGAGAGCTGGAGCTTCGGCTTCCCCTGCGAGTCGGCCGACGACAACGCCCCCTGGTTCTCCGGTGACGGCCGGAGCACCGGCTACGACACCGGGAAGTACCGCACCAAGGCCGCGTCCAACCACTACTGGACCAGCGCCTCGACCTGGACGTCGAAGGGCATCAGCCCCACCAAGCGCTACCGGAAGGTGGGGAGCACGTACTACTACGACTCCCAGCGCACGGCCGGCGGTGACGGTTTCATCATCCGGCCGCTGCAGAACGACGGCCGGTATGCCCGCACGGTGATCGAGCACAATGTCGGCAACCCGTACTGCACCGGGATCGCCGATATCAGCTACGACAACCAGCAGGACCTCTATCAGAACGGTTCGCACTGGATCTACGGCGCCCACGACAAGATGCCGAATCACCAGTTCTACCGTTACGACCAGTACTCCGACGGGACCTATTACCTGAAACTGGTCTTCGATCACCCACTGGAAGACCCGAAGTGCCTCGCGGGCTGGATGGGCGGCTGCTCAGCGCACCAGTACCAGTACACCCGCTGAGACAAACACCGAACACGCCGTGGAGCGGCGCGGTCCTGCGGCTTCGGCCGAGGCTTCCGTGCCGGTCCACGGCCGGTCACCACCACAGGAAAGATGACATGAACGAGCAGCAGACGGTCGCGATACGGATCATTCGCTGGGTGCTGGGACTGGCCTTCCTGTGCTTGTTCCTGATCGCGTCGGTGGTCGCGGCGAGTTTCGCCGGGTGGGGGTTCGGTGAGCGGACGGCCGCGGAAAGGTTCCAGGACTCGATTCCCTCCCTGTTGATGTCACTGGCGTGGGGAACCGTCGCCATCGCCGGTTTCCGCCTGCTGGTCGGCCACCGCCTGCTCTCCCGATGGCTCGCCTGCGCCGTGATCATCCCGGCCTACGCGGCGCTGCACGCCGTAAACGTGCTGTAGGACGCGCCGGTACAACGCAAGCCGCCGCACAGCACCCCGGCCACGCGCGCCGCCGTTCCTGAGCAACAGAAAACCCCAGGTCAGCGACTGGACGCGTCCTCGCGTTTGGTGAGAAACGCCCCACTCGAATAACAAGAGTTTTGTTAAAATGGCTCCATGGCCACTACTCCCGACCCCGGTCCCGGCGAAGGTCCCGTCCGCCCGGTCTCCGTCTCCCTCCACGAAGGCACCATCGCCGCCCTCAAGGCACGCACCGGCAAGCGCGGCATGTCCGCCTACGTCGAGGCCCTCATCCAGCGCCAGCTGGAGCGCGAACGGCTGCGCGAACTCATCGAGGACGCCGAAGCCGAACACGGCCCGGTGGATCAGGCAGCGGTCGAAGCCAAGCGGGCGATTCTGCGCGGTGACGCCGCGGGTTCGGCGGACGCCGCGTGAGCGGCACCCTCGTCCTGGACTGCGAGGGCCTGTCCAAACTCGTACGCCGCACACCCGAGCTCACCGAGTGGCTCGCTGCAGCCGAGGCAGAGGACATCCGCGTCATCACCAGCTCCGTCACCCTCGTCGAAGCCCGCGACCCCAAGACCAACCAGGCCCGCTTCGACTACGCCGTCTCCCGCGTCAACATCGTCCCGCCCACCGAAGCCATCGCCCGCCACGCCGGCAAGCTCCTCGCCGCAGCCGGCCTGCACGGCCACAAATACGCCCTCGACGCCCTCGTGGCTGCCACCGCACTGGCCTTGCCCTCCCCCGTGACCGTCCTGACGTCAGACCCCGAAGACCTCCTGATGCTGTGCGGCCCCGGCGTCCGCGTGATCAAAATCTGACCACGCATCCCCAACCCGCTCGCGAGGTGTGGAAGAAACCGGGGGCAGCCGGAGCCATACCGCTCTCACCAGTCGAGCCACTCGGTGTCATCGCAGGAGAAGCGGGCGGAGTGGCAGGCATCGCAGTGTGTGTACCAGGGAGCACAGGGTTGGCCGCAGGAGGCGCAACTGCCATGCGTGGCCAGTGGCCGGGAGGCAGCGACCAGTTGGTTGATCCGTTTAGCAGCCGCCTGCTCGCCGGCGGCCACTTCCTCGGTGCTCAGGCCGCCACATTCACGGCCGAAGGCCAGGACAGCGATACGCAGGTCCCGCATGGTCGCAGCGTACTCCTCGGCTTGAGGCAAGGTCATTCGTTCGATGCCTGTGAGCGGACGGATCAGGTGGTGCAGGGTCGCGCCACGCAGAACCGCTCGGCAGATGAGCGGGTAGGCCGGGCGGTCAGCGTCGATGGGCAGGGTGATCAAACGCCAGACGGTGTGGCCGTCGCGTGGCCAGCAAGCATCGATGCCCCGCGGTGCCGCGACGGCCTGGCGTGCCGCCAGTAATTTGGTATGAACCTCGTCCACGGGCATCGGCCGCAGCCATGAGCGCCCCTGTGCGACCGTACGGGCGGCAGCTGTCCAGCCGGCCAGAGCATGCGGAATCTCTCCGGGCTCCGGTTGCCCGAGGTCGGCCCAAGTGGGGCGCAGCCGGGCCGTCGTGACGTGCAGGTCACCGGGCCGCGCTTCATTGGCTGCCTGGACAGCACGGTCGAGAAGCTTGGCCCTGGCGGTGAGGCCAGGCAGTCGGCTGCGGTAGGCGCCCACGAGCCCCTCCCCCGCGTCATGGCCCTGTCGGCCGGCCCGGCCGGCGATCTGGGCCGCTTCCCAGATCAGCAGTTCCCTGCGGGATTTGCCGTCGTACTTGCCCGTTTCCGCGAACGCCACGGCGCGCAGCGGAAGGTTGACGCCGTGACCGATCACATCCGTGGTGACGATCACATCGACCTCGCCCTCGGACAGGCGCCGGATCTGCTCGCGACGGGCCGTGGGCGGCATCGCTCCGTAGAGGACAGTCGCTGATCGGCCCGCCCCGAGCAGTTCGCGGTGCAGAGCGAGGACGGCTTTGCGGGAGAAGGCCACCACCGCGCTTGCCGACGGGAGGGTCGCAGCCCGGAACTCCTCCGTCCGGCTCAGTGTGCCTTGCCGAGCGTGGCGGACCACAGTGATGTCCGTGCCGGGGGCGAAGAACTTGCGCAGCAGGTCTTCGGCTTCCGGCGCGGCACAGACATGCACGGCTGTGTGCGCCCCGCCCAACAGCAGGCCGGTCCAGGCGTGGCCGCGGTCTTCGTCGGCCAGCCAGTGCGCTTCGTCGACGACCAGGAAGTCGCCGACGGTCGGCGCCGCCTCGGCCGTGCAGCACAGCACCGGCGCGTCCGGGTTGAGGAGCTCCTCACCTGTGCGCAGACCGACCCGCTCCGCACCGAGCCGGGTACGCAGCCGTTCGTAGACCTCGAAGGCGAGCATGCGTAGCGGCGCCGCGTACACGCCGCTCCGGCCGGCCTCGGCGTGAGCGGCCAGTAGAGCAATGGCGTCATGCGTCTTGCCGGAGTTGGTGGGGCCCAGGTGGAGGGTCACTTCGGGGACGGTTTTCCGTTCCGGGATGTGGGCGCGGGCACGTGCAGCGGCTTCGCGCTCGCGCTGCTCGCGCAGCCGATTCGCAGCCCGTTCGGCTTCCCGGGCCGCCTGCCGCTCGCCCTTCCGGCGCTGCGCGGCCCGCCGTGCACGCACCGCCGCGACCTGCGCGGGGGTGGGTACCGTAGCCAGGCCGTCGGCCGCGCTTTGCTCAAGCAGGTCCGCGGGAACGCCGCGGTCGCGGTACTCGTCCGGAATCCGCTCCACGGCGCAGCCCAGCCGTGCCGCCGCGTCGGCGGGCGCGACCAGCTCGGGCGCCGGGCGGCTGCGCCTGGCTCTGCGCAGGGCGGCCGTGAACTCCCGGCCGGCTTCCGCCTGTTCCTCAGAGGTGACGGGATTCGTGTGCGAGCCCAGCACATCCTCCAGCCTCTCCTCCACCGCACGCCTCACGAGATGGGCGGCCTCGGCCTGACTGATCCGCGCGCTGTCGACGGACGACTGCGCGGATCGCAGCCAGTGCGACCACGCGGCAGCCTTCGCCCAGGGATCACGCAACGTGAGCAACGCCTGGGCACGGAGCCGCGAACGGTAGCCCTCGGCCCGGCGGTCGACGCCGGACGCCAGTTCGGCCAGGAAGGGACCGGGCAGCCGGGTACCACACAACTCGGGATGCCGCTCGGACAGCTGGCGGGCGTCAGCGGCCGAGTACTGCCAGACCTCGGCGTGGTAGCGGTTGATGTACGACCGGACCGGGCGGATGACACCGGCGTGCGTCAACTGGTCGAAGCGGTGCTTGCTGATCCCCGCGAGCTCGGCAGCCTCTGCCGCATGCACCAGTCGGGTAACTTCGGCGAGTTCACCGGGGCTCGCGCGCCACCGGGCCACCTCGCCCGCTCTGACGCACAGTTCGTCCCCGCTCCAGCACGTACGGATCACGCCGTGTTCGATCCCCAGGGCGAACTCGTCCTTGTGCAAGCCGAGTTCCCGGCGTGCCGCTTCGAGCGTGAGGTGTTTTGCCGTCGCACCCGCCACGATGAACCTCCCCTGCGTTCACTGTGCTTCACACTGTGACACCAGGGTCTGACAATCAGTGATCGGGTCATCTTCGGAGAGGGGCAGTCACACGCAACCGGGCGGCGCCGCATCCATCACCAGCCGAAGGTCCAGGGGCCGTCCAATGGAGCCTTTGAACCATGTCACCAGGACCTGCGCCCACGTTCTCGGCCTCGCGCTGTGGCGCTCGGCGTTCAGGCCAGCCAGGCCCGGGCCCGGCCACGCTGTCGCTCATCGCAGAACCCGGTGGTACCGGCGCCAGGCGCGCTCGTCACGCGCGAGGACGTCCTTGAAGCGCCGGAAGGCGCCCCGCCCACCGACGGCGATCCGCAGTCGGTCGGCAAGGGCAGCGTCGGCGAGCCCTTCGATGAACAGCTCCATATCCCGGTAGCCGGCACGGGATCCCAAAGCCGGCACATGCAGCCATCGCTCGGGATCGTCCGCCTCCTCGGCCTCGGACCCGGCATCCAGTTCCTCGGTGAACGCCGGCCGGTACTCCCCGGTGGACAGATCGAGCAGACCACCGGACTCAGCCGGATCTCCCTCCAACAGCATGGCAAGCATCTCCAGATCGACTGCCAGCGGGCGCAGGAGGGAGATCGCCGCGTGTCCCGTGGCCGTGCGCAACCGGTCCGCCAGCCCCTGATCGCCCCGGAAACCCCGTGCCTGGAGCGCGCAGAAAAACGCGGCCCCCTCTCCGCTGCCCCGGGCAGCCCTTGCACTGCGGCCCCGGCCACACCATCGCCGGCCAGTTGCAGCACCTCACGTACCGGGCCACGGCTCAACGCGGCGAGCAGCGCCGCCCAGTCCTGTTCGTGGAGCGCCGCGCACGGCCAGCAGCCCGTCCTCGTCCCATCCCTCGGCCACGCCCCGACGGTAACGCGCGCCACCGAGGACGTATGACGCCGAGGGTGCTGCCCTGGTCAACGATGCCGCCTGCGGCCGCTCTTGCCCACGCGACGCCCGTGCTTCCGGCCGCGGCCAGGACGGACGGCCTGAGTGTGCAGTGCCCGGGCCGGTCCGGGTGCGCGGAGTCCAGCGCGGCGGCCACCGCGTCCCTGGCCTCGGGACCCTGAGCACGCAGCGCATCCACAGCGCGTTCCCCGCCACCCGCCAGCTCCACGAACTGCAGCAGACTCTCGGCGAGCACCACCAGATGCTCCGCATCGGTCAACGCGCTCAGCACGAGCGGCGTCGGCGCCTATAACACGTCGAGCATCGCCTGCGCACGCACGCGGAAGGTCATAGGCCGGTACGGCAGCGTGAGCCGACCGCCACAAGGCTCCAGCCCGTGAACTGCAGGCAAAGTCCCGCCTGTCCGGTGACACGTTATCGTCTGACGAGGTCACACGGGGTGCAGTGGGGAGCGATACATGCGCGGTGCAGGGCGGCTGCCGTTGCCGATAGCGTCGGACAGTGGGCGCTGGGTGAGTGTGGCGGCGAAGCGGACCGTTCTGGGCGTGGTCCACAACATCACATCCGCGACGCGGCTGCTCGACCTGCTCAGCGTGTTCGAGGGCGACCGGCGCGTCCAGACGGTCTTCACCTGTACTGAATCCTCGGCTCTTGACGAGGGGACCCTTGAATTCTTCGATTCCCGGGGAATGCTGCACATACCGTGGGAAGAAGCAACTGTTCACAAATTTGACATGGCAATTGCCACAAGTCGTGGCGGCGAGCTGCACAATCTGCGAACTCCATTGATCGGCGCACCACATGGCGCGGGGTACAATAAACTACTGAAGCGGGAAGCGGGAAGCGGGAAGCGGGAAGCGGGAAGGAAGCGGGAAGCGGGAAGCGGGAAGCGGGAAGCGGGAAGCGGGAAGCGGGAAGCGGGAAGCGGGAAGCCTTTGGCTTGTCGCCGGAATGGTTGACGCATGAAGGGCGGGTTGTCCCGTCGGCGATCATTCTCTCTCATGATGAGCAACGCCAGCGGCTCGCCGTTAGTTGCCCCGAAGCTGTCCCCGTGAGCGTGGTGGCCGGGGACCCCTGCTTCGATCAGCTACAGGCGAGCAGTCCGTTCCGCGAGAATTACCGGCGGGCTCTGGGTATCCGTCCGGACCAGAAGCTCATTGTGGTCTCGTCCACGTGGGGACGCGGGTCGATTTTGGCGTCGGACGAGAATGAAACGGATTTGATTCGCCGTGTCCTGGCGGAGCTACCGGTCGATGAATACCGTGTCCTGGCGGCCGTCCATTGCAATGCCTGGTACGGCCATGGCGCCTGGCAGCTACAGAGCTGGTTGGCGCCACTTACGGAGCACGGACTACTACTTCCGGTGCCGGACACGGAAACCTGGAAAGCCGCACTTCTGGCAGCGGATGGAATTCTTGGCGACCATGGCTCTTTGACGATGTACGGAATCGCATTGGGAATCCCCGCTATTTTGGGTTCTTTCGCAGAATCGAAGGTGGCCCCTCAGTCTCCCATGGCTCGTCTCGGCAAGATACTTCCCCGCTTCTCTGCTCACCGGCCTTTCCTGCCGCAGATCGAGGAAGCAGCCGCGGTCCAGCAGGACAGCGCCGAACTGCGCCAGTTGCGTGCGACTGTAACGTCACGGCCCGGGGAATCGGCCGTCCTGCTACGGCGCCTGTTCTATGAACGGCTTGAACTTCCCGAGCCCGTGACACCCGCCAGGTCGCGATTGGTGCCGGTTCCCCCCACCGTGCCGGTTGGATACTCCTCCCCCGTCCAGCGGCCGGTCTACGTGTCCGTCGCCTCCGAAGAGGGCCGGGCCACGGTGCGGCGCTATCCCGCGCCCATGCAGCGCCGCACCATGGAACGGCATCTGTCGGGAACCCACCTGGTGGCCGACATCGACGATCCAGACGCCGGCTGGCCCCACTCCGCGGACGTACTGCTTATGCCGCTCGGCCGACGGCGTCACGTCTCCGGGATGGTGAGCTGGGAGGCCATCGCCGCCCTCTACCCCGGCTGCGCCCTGCTCGCCCTCGAAGAACCCGACGGCGGATGCCTGGCGTTGCTACGGGACGGCGTGCGCCTGCGCGCCCACTGGGATGGCAGGCGCCCCTCGTGGACATCAGCCGCCATCGCGGCGTCGGTGATCCACGACCACGCGACGTCCACCCTGGGCAGCCCCGGCCCGTCGTGCGTTCAGGTAGCGATCGGCGCAGAGGCCGAGACCGGCCTACTCGTCGTCGACGCCCTGTGAGCCGTCCTCGTCACCCGCCCCCGTGGCATCCGCGAGGCGCTGCTCCGCCTCCTGCGCCCGCAGACTGTTCGCCTCGCGGAACAGATCGCCCGCCGTGACCCAGTCCAGCGTCGCCCGTGCATGGTCGCCCTGTGCACTCAGCAGATCACCCCTGAGCAGAAGGATCCCGGCCCGCTGGTAGGGCGGACCGTTCACGGTCATGATCTCGATCGCCTCGTCGAGCGCCCGCACGGCCTCGCCCGGCTGCTCGGCAGCGCGCCGGTCCTCTGCGTACCGGGTCAGGGCACGAGCCTCGTTGTAGGGGTCGGGCACCGGCAAGTTGGCGAACTGATCGCGGGCGGAGAGCAGTTCCCGGGCCGCCTCGTCATGACGTCGCAGATCGGTGCAGGCCACTCCCCGGTGGAGGGCGAACAGGGCTCGGCCACGCTTGTGGTCGATGCCGTTCAGTGCGTCCAGCCCCAACTCGTAGTACTCCAGAGCGGCGGCAGGATTGCCCAGCTTGCGTTCCAGCAGGCCGAGGCCTTCCAGCGCGCTGGACTCCGTCCGCCGCTGACCTTCGGTGGCGTTGCCGTCGGCCGGGCGTACGAGTTCAAGCGCACTCTCGAAGTGCTCGCGGGCGGTCTGCGGGTCACCCTGGCGTGTGCTCCACCGCTCAAGATGAGCGAAGCCGAGTTCGAAGTACATACGGGCGATGGCCATCTGGTCACGGCATTCGTGGGCCGATTCAAGTGCCAGTTCGTGCGTCGTGATCCAGGGACTGTGCAGGCCGCATTTGAGGTGGAACGTGTGCAGCCCCTGGGCCAGCCGCCAGGTCTGGTCATGCCGGGCCTTCTCGTGAGCCAGGCGTACCACGTTCTCCAGGCTCTCCCGGCGTCGCTCCAGGCTCGCGATCACCCCTGGTGCGTCAACGCTCCCTGTGGGTGCGTACGCCTCGTACGCACCCGACGGATCATGCCGGTAGCGGGAGGACAGAGCGGCCTCCGCGCGTTCGGCGAACTCCACGTAGTGCGCGATGATCCGGTCCAGCACCGCTTCACGGACCTCGGCCGGTTCGTCGGCGAGAGCGCACGCGCGCGCGTGGTCGTGGATGAGGTGGTGACGCACCCGGTAGCTGTCCCCGTCCGGCTCTATCAGGTTCGCGGCGGTGAGCTGTCGCAGGGCCTTGTTCCGGGCGGCGGTGTCCATGTCCGGGAGCATGGCCCGTACGGCATCCGCCTCGAACGTTCCGGCGGGATGCAGGCCGATGCAACGGTAGAGACGCGCAGCATCCGGGGCTAGACCGCGATAACCGGGGTCCAGAGCGGCGGAGATCTCGTCATCCACGTTGAGCGCTTCCAGTCTGGTCGTTCGGTCGGACAGGTCCGCCGCCAGCTCCCGCACCCTGCCGGCATGGCCGAGTGCCAGCTGCGCTCCGGCGATGCACAGCGCGAGGGGAAGATCGCCACACCCGTCGGCGATCAGATCCAGTTCCTTCTCGTACGCCGTCGCGTCGTCTTTGATCCTGCCGACCTTGACGAGCAGCTTCCGGCTGTGCACCCGACCCAGCGGCTTCATCTCGAACGGCTCCGCGCCGACGGTGCGGACCAGTTGTGGCATGCGGGAGTGGCTGGTGATGAGAGCCACGCTGCCCGGAGTGCCCGGCAGTAGCGGTTCGACCTGGGAGGCGACTACGACATCCTCAAGCAGCACGACGATCGGACCACGTTCAGCAGCGACACTGCGGAAGTGCATCGACCGGTCACGGGGGTCAGCAGGCACGTCTCCCGTTGGGATGCCCAGCTCGCGGAACCAGCGCTCCAGGATCGCTGTGGGCTCCGGCAGGTTTCCCCAGGGATCTCTGCCCAGCGACGCCTCTAGTTGAGGCCCCGTCAGTTCGTCCCGGTGTCTGCGCAGCCATTCACGCGCGACGGCGGACGTCCCACTACCCGGCACGCCCTGCATATACATGGTGGCGGCAACCCCGGCGGCCTGGCCTTTTGCCCACACGGCGTCCATTCGCCGTAGCAGACCGGCATTGTTCTCGTAGTGGTCCACCGGCCACAGAGTGATTCGGGGCAGCGGCACCGAGGCGCTCGGGAGGGCCTGTCGTGGGATCGCCATGGCCCCGTCGTAGTAGTGGTTGTACACATTCGACACGTGAGTCTGACCGCCCACCACCAAGGTGCCGTTGGTGACAACGTTCCTCACCTCGGTGTGCAGATCCCTCAACTCGCCCGCCAGAGACGGCTGTTCCTCCAGCAGTCGACACAGTTCGCTGCGCAGCAGCTCCTCGATCTTCGGCACCAGATCCGCCACACGGGCCTCGTCGCCCCTGTCACGAGCCAGGGCCAGATCGCTACGCCGTTCCTCCAGTTCGCTGAGGAAGGAATCCGCCCGTTCCTGCCTGCCTCGCCTGAAGAGTGCTCCCACCCGGGCCTTGAACGCGGTATATGCGTCGGTACTGATCGCCCCTGCCACGGTCGTCGCGACGGACGCGGCCAGCCACATCAACTCCGCTTCCACTCAGCCCCCTTGAACGACCAGACTCCAGCCCACTCACACTATCGACTTCCGATCAGCGTGCAGCAGAGGGTGTCCAGTCAACCGCAAGGCGCAGCAGCCACAGCGCCCTGGACAGGAACGGGGCGAGGCCTCTTCTCGCGTCACAGACGACGATGCTTCGGCGGCCGACGGATCAGTGCTCGGAAGCTCAGGTACGTCAACATGCAGCAGCTTGAGGAACTCGACGGTGACGACCCGGTACGTGTTGCCCAGACGGAGGACCGTGCACGGCTATTCCCCCCGCTTGGCGAGGGCGTATCCCGTCGTCCTACTCGGCGTCCCGGCCCTGGGCTCGTAGGGCCGCGACCGCGGATCACCAGTCACTCGCCGTGGTAAAGGCGGGTCAGGTCGACCAGCTGGATGGTGGGGTCGTTCTTGGCGAGGTGGTGCAGTTCGTCGGTGAAGCCCGCGCCGCTGAAGCAGTGCAGCCGGGTTGCCTCGGTCGCGGTGCCGCGTGTGGTGAGCAGAGTACGGATGCGCCGGAGGCGTTCCAGGTGGCCGGCCCCCATGACGTCGTTCCATTTCGCCTCACCGATGCCGAGCAGCGCTTCGCGACCGTTGTCGGTCTCGCCATGGACGGCGACGTCGACTTCGTGACTGGTCCTGGCGGCCGGATCGCTGACCGTGCCGCTGGCGACCCTCGTGACCTGCCCGCCGTGAGTGCCGGACGCTGCGTGCCAACGGGCCCACTCCCGGCAGATCTGCTCGAAGTGCGGTCCGACGACCTTGCTGCGGAAGGTGGACTGAGCACGCTGCCATACGGCGGGCGCCCGCCCGGGGCGTTCCAGGTCGCCCCAGGCCGGGCGCATGACCGCGTGGTAGAAGGTGACGAGCGGCTCGGCGATGCGGTAGGCGGAGCGGTTGCGGCGGAAGGCGTCCGCCTCGTGGGTGATCATGCCGACGTCCTGGAGGACGCTCAGCGGATGGGCGAGGTCCGTGGATTTACGGCCAAGGTAGTCGGCGATGCCGCCACGAGCGGCGTTGCCCGCAGCGATGGCCGCCAGCACGGAGTGGTACAGCCCGGTGTCGTGGAGTTCGGGCTCTTCGGCAAGCAGGTACCGGGCCTCGCGGAAGAGCGGGCGCGCCGGGTTGAGCACGGCACGGGTCACCCAGGCGTCGAAGTCGTCCGGCCCGGCCGGAGTGTCCCCTTGGGTGAACTCACGGCGGTAGGCCGGTGTGCCGCCGACAATGGCGTTGGTCAGCAGCGCGGTACGAGGGTCGGAGATCTGCCAGAAGTCCGCCGCGAGGCGGAAGTCCAGGGTGGGAACGACCAGTTCGAGGCCGGCACGACCGCGCAGCGGAGCATTCCCGGACAGCAGCCTGCCCATGAAGGACAGCGCAGAGCCGCACAGCAGCAGGCGTACCGGAGTGTTGGTGTGCTGAGCGGCGGGGTCGAGCGCGCGCTGGATGATCGAGGGCAGGGACGGAGATGCCTTGGCGAGGAAGGGGAACTCGTCGATGACCGCCACGGTGGGGTCGCCGCCGTCGGCAATGCGCATGAGTTCGGTGACCGCCTCGTCCCAGTGCGCGAAGCGGAACGGGGTGGGCTGGCCCCGATACCGGGCCAGCGCCTCACCGAACTGACGCAGGGCGTCCGCCTCGGTGGTCTCGGTGGCGGTGAACATGAAGCCGCCACTGGCACGGGCGACCGCGTCGAGCAGGAAGGTCTTGCCCTGACGACGGCGGCCGGAAACCACGCCGAGCGTGGCCCGAGGGCCGGGCAAGGCGGCGAACCGGGTCAGCTCGGCCCATTCGAAGTGCCGGTCGAACATCTCAGCAGGCTTGTCCACGGACCCTCTCTTGGATAGGTGCATTTATTATATCTGCTCTTATTAGACGCTGCCCGGAGCCCAAGCCCAGCCGCGTCTCCCTCCTTCCCAGCGCAGGACGGCTGCTCCCTGCGGCACGCGCCGCAGGGAGCAGCCTCTGTCTGGCACCTGTCCGTCACGCGGCGGCCGGCATCGCCGGCCAGGTGGGCGCCCGGCACCCGGCCCGTCTGGCGGACCTCCGCACCGTCTGAGCGATCAGTTTCGCGTCCTCCTCGTGGAGGCTCGCCAGCAACGACATCACCAGGTCCTCCAGGCGCGCACCGGCCGTGTCGCAGGGCACGGTCACCCAGACCGGCCCGCCTTGCACCGTGTCGCCCACGGCATGCCCCCAGAAGCGCTCGTGTCGAATTCGCTCTCGGTGATCCGCACCCCGCAGTAGTCGATCAGCTCCTGCAGCGACGCGACCGTCTCGGGCTGCGCGTACTCCCGCCCCAGTGCGATGAACTCGTTCAGCCTGGCGCGCAGTTCGTCGGCCTCCTCGAAGGTGAGCGCGACGTACTTCGAGCCCCACAGGCCGCCAACGGTCAGGTCGATCTGCGGCCACCGGGCGTGCGCCATGTGTTCCATGACGACTTCAAGGGTTTCGGGGTCGGGCCCGTCCTTGGTGCGGGCGACGGGCTGCAGTTTCAGCTCCATGGTGTGCTCGTGCGTGGCATGGAAATGGTCGACCAGCAGTCTGTCCGGGGTGTGCTCGTCCTCGTCCCGGTACTGACACCAGGGCGGGCAGGGAGCGACGAGTTCGAGAGGATGAGTGGCCGACGGGTAGTGATCGACGCTTTCCGGAACGCCGCCGCGGATGACGGTGTCATGGCGGTGCCTCAGCCCGCGCAGAAGCATCGCGAAGTGCTCCAGAGCGTCGACAAGGACGTCCAGGCCTGCGCTGTCCAGCTCGGCGGTGCCCTCGGCGGCCGACAGCCACAGCCGCGGCGGCTCACCACGTGCCTCCTCATCGTGGGCCAGCCCGATCTGCACGGACAGCAGGGGCACTTCGAAGCCCGGGCTCATCCCTTCCGGCGCCGGCAACCGGACCGGGGCACTGACATGACTCCCTGCCGCCTCAGCACGCGCGTCCTGCCCGCACCAGGCAGGTCAGGCATGTTCGGCAGGCTGCAAGGTCAGAACTGTCGCGTTGGACATCGCCGAAGGCCACCGGCCTCCCGGCTCCGTGCCAGTGCCACCCGCGCCCGCAGGTGCGGGCGGTGCTGCCCTGGTCAACGGTGGCGCTTACGACCATGCTTGCCGACACGGCGCCCGCGCTTCCGGCCGCGTCCGAGGCGGGCGGCCGGAGTGCGCAGGGCCCGGGCCGCCAGCTGCCTGAGTTCTTCCAGCCCCGCCCGGTCCGGGTGCGCGGAGTCCAGCGCGGCGGCCACCGCGTCCCTGGCCTCGGGACCCTGGCCGCGCAGCGCATCCACGGCGCCATCCCCGCCACCCGCCAGCTCCACGAACTGCAGCAGGCTCTCGGCGAGCACCAGCAGATGCTCCGCGTCGGTCATGTCCTCGGGGGACAGCAGTTCACGGTGCACCAGCACGCTCAGCGCGAGCGGCGCCAGCCCGGCATCGTCACGCAGCGCACGCAGCAGCCGTTCGCCCTCGGCGTCGGGCAACGCCGTCAGCAGCACGTCGAGCATCGCCTGCGCTCTCGTACGGAAGGCCGTGTTCCGTACGGCATCGGTGAGTTGCCGCAGTGCATCCCGCTCGCCGTGAGCCGAGATCCAGCCGGCCAGCTCCGCACGGGCGCCATCCGGGTCGTACTCCTCGGCGATCACCCCCAGCAGGCCGGCCGCCGGCGCTTGGGCCAGTTCGCCGACCAGCGGCGCGTCCCGGCCGACCGCCAGCAGGCGCTGCCGTACGGCCCGGGTGCCGAGCTCGGTGAGACGGATGAGTTCGACCGGCCCGGCCGTCAGCTCCTCGCGCCGGACGCGGGCGCGCTCCTGCGCCGCCGCGTCCGCGTCCTCGGGCGCTCCCGCGATGCCCAGCAGCTCCGCGAGCTCCGGCGGCATGTCCGCGGGCAGTTCGTCTCCGGCACCGGAGAGGTCGACCTCCAGGAACACCGGCTCGGCCATACGCCTGTCACGCTCGATCGCGCCCAGGTCCACCAGCGCGTCGAGCACCGTGCGCAGATCCCGGTCGGCGTGCTCGAACCACATCCTGTGCTCGAGGTCCGCCCCGTCGTCGAACCGGAACCGAGGGCTGTAGGCCAGGTGCACGGAGTCTCGCAGGTGTGGCCAGGGCATCGAGTACGGCAGGCTGTAGAGCGTGTTCAGTACATCCTCCAGCACCTCCTCGTAGGCATCGAACAGCATCGACTCGACGTGCCATCCGCTGCGCGCCCCGATGAGTGCCTGCCGCAGTTCGAAGCACGCGTCGAAGGCACGCAGCCACAGCTGAAGCGGGTCGGCGAGCACCGGCCGGGCCTTGACCACCGCATACAGCCGTCCCTTGGCCACCCGGACCAGCCGCGCCTTCTTCGCCCACTCCACCAGCAGCCCCAACCGCGGCAGGTCGGCCGAAGAACGCACGCCCTCGACCTTGTCGCCAGTGCCCAGTACATCCACCAGCTCACGCGCGTCAGCGATCCGCAGCCGACCCGCCGCCGTCACTGCACGACCCTCTCGCCCCACCCACTCGGCGAGCCCGCGCAACTGCGCCACGACCGCAGACGCCTCAGCCCGTCGGCGCAGTTCGTCGTCCGGGGGCAGCACCACGGGCAGTTGCGGCTCGGCCCGGACCACGCCGGCCAGTGCACGGCCGGTCAGCCGCCGTTCCATGATCGCGTCGAGGGCCTGCTGGTCGTAGGCGACCTCCCCGCGCTGCGCCCGATCCGCGAACCGCTGCAACGCCGCCCCGTCCAGGACGTCCACGCCCTGCTCGGCGGCCGTCATCATCCAGAACTTCGCCAGACCCCACCGGGTACGGTCCGCCATCGCCGCCGGATGCTCCTCCGCGACCGCATCGACCGCGGCAAGGGAGTCCTCCAGTGCGGGACCGCGCGGATCCGCCAACTGCGCGGCATGCAGAAAACGCAGCAACGTACGCAACGTGCCCGGCGCATCGCCACGTTCCGCCCCGGGAAGTCCGGTGACCTGCTCCGGCAACCAGACCAGCAGCAGCTCCTTCACATGCCTCGGCTCCCACAGCCCCAACCGGCCGTCGACAGTCGCCCGGTGCCGGTACTCCAGCGCCGCCTCGGCCAGGAAACCGTCCACAGGCAGCCCCCGTTCCCCCGCCCAACGAACCAGCCGGTCGACCAGCAACCCGCATCCCGCCTCGAACTCCTCCTCGGCCCCGGCTTCGAACAGCATCCGCATGAAACCGCCCGCCCAACCTGTCCGCAGCCCCGCTTGCCCCGCCACGCTATCGCCGAACCGCGACACACCACCCGGGCCGAGGAACAACAGCCCACCACCGGGCGAGTGTCAGCCTTCGCGGACCGGATGCCGGACCAACTCCCGCGGCAGTGGGGCGGCTTTGCTCCGGACTTCCTGGCTGGGGCTGTCGCCGGGGGACGCCGATACGGCGGCGCCGCCTGCTTGAACGAGTGCACCTGACGCCAGACATGGCTTGCGGGTCCCAGGCCGTCCAGGGCCCGGCCCACCTCCCTGAGGGCCCGCCCGTCGACCGTCGCGTCCAGGACCGTGATCGTCGCGGCGTCGACGTCGTCCGGACGCAGGCGGTCCAGCGTCGTCACGGCGCGGACTCGCAGGGCGGCGCGGGCCACCTGGGTGAGCGCCGTTCTGGTCACGGGATGGTGTAGCACCACTCGCGTGGATGCCGGCCCCGCAGGCGCGGATGGATTGGGTGCCTGCTTCTGGGCCTCGTCGTGCTGCTCCGGAACGAGTCCAGCAGATGTCCGCCGAGTTCGAGGACGCCTGGCCGACACCGGAGCCTGAGCAGCTCTGTTATTCCTGCCCCCAAGTTCGGATGATCTTGGCCTACGAGCGCACCGCTGCGAAAGGCCGAAGCCGAGGCCGAACGTCTTCGGGCCGAGTTGGATCGGATCGACCAGGGACCGCTTCGCCCTGAGTGAAGTCCGCAGGGGCGTTTGCTGCCTCCCGATTTCCAAAGTTTGTACCCCGATAGCATCCAGTGACCAAGGGGAAGAACACACTCGATCAAGTCAGGGGAACGAACCGGCGTGACAGGTGGGACGGCGCAGTTGCGAGTACCGGTGGGCGAGGACGCGGAGCGGTGGGTCACGCGTGCGGGCTGTCGTCGCATCCTGTTCATCGTGCACAACGTGACGTCCGCGACTCGCCTGCTGGACGTACTTCCGCTTTTCCACAGCGACATTCGCGTGCAGATGTTCGCCACCTGCACGGGTTCATCTCCATTCCTCGCCGGAGTGCCCGAGTTGTTGGCTCAGGCGGGGCTTCCTGTCCTCCCTTGGGGACAGGCCAAGGACACGGCGTTCGATCTGGCGGTGGCCGCGAGCTATGGCGGCGAACTGGGATCGATACGCGGCAAGTTGGCCATTTTGTCCCACGGGATGGGATACAATAAGAGGCTGCGGACACCGGACACCGGACACCGGACACCGGTCTTTGGCCTGTCGCCGGACTGGCTCCTGGAGGACGGGCGTCCGCTCGCGACCGCCACGGTGCTGTCCCACCCCGAACAGCTGGAGAGGCTACGCTCGGCCTGCCCTGAGGCGGTGCCCACGGCGGTACTCGCCGGGGACCCTTGCTACGACCGTATCCTCGCCGCTCTCCCTCAACGGGACCGTTTCCGCCGTGCACTGGGCGTGGGGCCTGGCCAACGGCTGGTCGTCGTCAGCTCGACCTGGGCGCCGCGTTCCCTCTTCGGCGGCGCCGAGGCAGGAGGAGCCGGCGAGCCGGGTGCGGATGATCTGCTGCCCTGGCTGCTGTCGCGTCTGGCGACGGAGTTGCCGGCCGATGAGTACCGGACAGCTGCTGTTCTGCATCCGAATATCTGGTACGGCCACGGTCCTGGCCAGATCCGCGCGTGGCTGGACAACGCGCGGCGAGCCGGCCTCGAGGCGATCCCGCCGCTCGACGGGTGGAGACAGGCCCTGATCGCCGCCGACTGCGTCCTTGGGGACCACTCGAGCGTCACCTACTACGCGGCGTCCATAGGCATCCCCGTCCTCCTCGGAGCGTTTCCCCAGGAAGACCTCGACCCGCTTTCTCCGGTGGCCGCCCTCGGACGCACGGCTCCCCGTCTCCTCCGCCGCGGCAGCCTCCGCGCACAGATCGACCGGGCGATCACCTCCCACAACCCCGGCCGCTACAAGGAACTGGCGGAGCAGACCAGTTCGTCACCAGGAGAGTCGGCTGCCCTGCTGCGCCGCCTGTTCTACGGCCTCATGGGCATACCCGAGCCCGAAGGGCACGCGGCGCTGCTCGACCCGCTGCCGCTGCCGCCGTACATTCCCGCCCGCATCACCGCGCCGATCCGCGTCCTCGTGCGGCAGATCAGTACGGATCCGCCGGAACTCGCCCTCGTCCGGTACGCAGTCGTCGGCGACGAGCCCGATCCATTGGAAGACCCGGCGGTGCGGGTCGACACCGCACATACAGTGGTGGACGAGGAAACACGGGAGACCGGCCGACTGCGCGTCGCCGACGTCGTCGTACAGCGCGCGGCCGGGGACGACCCACGGCTCGGCCCGCCGGCCGCCTGGACGTCGGAGGCGCTCGACCGCTATCCGTACTGCGGGTTGGTCGCCTATGTTGACGGCCCGGACCGCTGTGTCGTGCGCACCCGCGAGGGAGACCTCGTGCGGCTGTCCGCTGTGGCGGATCCCGAGGGGCGGCCCGACCTGTGCGATCCCGCCGTCTACGCCTCCGCGTTCTACGCCTGGGTGGCCGGCGGCAGGTCCCTGGCGCCGGCCACTCCCGTGATCACCGTGCGCACGGGCACGACGGCGCACCGCGTCGCCGTCGAGCCGCTCTCTGCGTTCACACCGTGAGTCGCCCCCTCATGCCTCCGCCTCGGCCAGCCGCGCCCGCACCCGTTCGAGGCCGACCGGGTCCTCGTTCTCCTCGAAGCACGCGGCGGCGGTGCGCAGATCTTCCGCTTCCTGTGCCGGGCGGCCGGCGCTGCGATGGGACTCGGCCCTCGCCACGAGGGCGTCGGCGAGTTGCAGTCCCGCGCCCGCCTCGGTCATGGCCTTGACGGCGTTGTCCAGGCACACACGCGCGAGCTCCGTGTCTCCCGAGTCCAGGTGTGCGTCGCCCAGACTCATGTAGACACGGCCCTCGTTGTAGGGGTCGCCGCCCGGCAGGTCACGGAACCGCGCGAGGGCGTCGTTCAGCCGGGCGATGGCGGTGGTGAAGTGCCGCTGCTTGGTCTGGGCACGGCCGATGTGGTGCTCCAGCAGGGCTGTGGCACGGGGCAGGTCGTCCCATCCGTCTTCACCCCGGCCGATACGCTCCAGAATCTGCTGCGCCTCCTCGAAGCACCGCTGGGCCGCCACGGACTCCCACTGCCTCAGGCGGAGCAGCCCCAGCGCCTCGACGGCGGTTGCCTCCCCGCGGTGGTGGCCGCATGCCCGGTCCGCGGCCCTGGCCTCCTTGAGGGCGTCCTCGGCGTCGCCCACCTGGCCGAGTCCCATGTAGCCGAAGGCGAGTTGCGTCCACATGCGGCCCACGGCACGCGGATCACCGAACTCCTCCGCACTGCGCCGCGCGGCCTCGACTCCGAGCAGATGCGTGTCGATCCACTGCGCGTGGAAACCAAGCTTCAGATGCAGGCCCCACATGGCCTCGCACAGTTGCCATACGAGGTCGTCGAAGCCGTGGTGCGCGGCGGCCTCGATGACGGCCGCGAGGTTCTCCCGCTCACGGCGCAGTTCCGCCAGCGCGCGTTTGCCGTCCGCCCGGTCGCGGTGTTCCGGAAGGACGAGCCGCTGGTAGGCGGGGCCGAGACGCCACCGCAGCGGCATGACCCGGAAATCCGCGCCCGCCGCGAAGCGCAGATGCGCGACCGCCACCCGGCGGACCGCCGCGGCCATACGGCCGTGGCCGTCCTCAGCATCCGCGAGCTCACGGGCGTGCGCCCGGGTCAGGTCGTGGAACCGGTAACGCTCCTCCCCGACCTCCTCCAGCAGATGCACGCGGGCCAGTTGCTCAAGGAGCGCCCGTGCTTCGGCCTCTCCGACGCCGGCGGCGTGCGCGGCACACATGACGCTCACGGTCGGCCATGCCCACACCGCGATCGCTCGGTAGAAGGCAGCACAGTCGGGCGTCAGTTCGCTGTAGGAGACATCCTGGGCGAGACGGACGGGATCCGCCGGAGTCCCCGAACCGTCAGATCTTCCCTCTCGCACGGCGGCGCCTTCCTGATCGTGACCGCGGATCCGGTCGGACAGCTGCCGCGCGACACGCTCCCAAGTGAGGTGCTCCCGGACGGCCAAGCTGGCGCCCGCAGTGCACACTGCGAGGGGAATCCCACCCGTAGCCTCCACCACGGCACGGACGATCGCGTCCGCAGCGGGCGGACGATTGTCTCCGACGACACGCCTGATCAAACTGACGGAGTCCTCGGTCGACAGCGGCCCCAGGGACAACGGCCGAGCCCCGTACTCGCCCACGAGGCGCCCCAGCCGATACCGGCTGGTCACCAGCACGAGACACCCCGGCGAGGCAGGAAGAAACGGAACGACCTGGGCGTCGTCACGAGCGTTGTCCAGGACGACGATCATGCGCCGGTCGGCCATGCAGTCGCGGTACAGATCCCGCTGCCGTGCCTCGTCGCCCGGCACCGTGGCGGTCGGAACCCCGAGCCCCTCCAAGAACCGCACGAGCACCTCGGAAGGCGAAAGAGCCGTGCCCGAGGCGCTGTTGAGATCGACGAACAGGGCACCGTCAGCAAACCGCTCACCCAATTCGAACGCGCACTGGACAGCGGCAGCGGTCTTGCCGATTCCCCCCGGCCCGGTGAGAACGGCGATCGTGGGCGCACCCGGCGGCCGGCCCTCCTCGTCCAGCAATGCCGTGATCCACGCCAGCACATCCGCGCGGTCGGTGAACACCGCACTCGCAGGCGGCAGCATCTGCGGACGAGAGGCACCGTGCGCCACGGCCCTCGGCGCCAGCCACGAGGCCTCACGGACCCACTCCGTCACCGCGCGCGCGGACTCCGGGGAACTACGGGCGATTTCCATCAGCCGTAACGTGGCGGCCATGCGCTCGGGTTCGGTGACGGGCAGGGCGAGTTGGCGCAGACCGCCCCCTTCAGCCCCGGTGTCGGCTTCCCCACCCCCGGCACGGTCACGGCTCAGCAGGTCGCAGAGCCTCTCGGAGATCCGCCTGCCCGTCTCGCCACCCGCTCCGGAAAGAGCGCCCGAAGCGACCGTACTGACAGCCGAAAGCGCCATGCCCATCAATAGTTCCACTCTGGACTCCCCCAACTCGCCGGTCCCGCAATGCTATCGACGAGATCTGAAGGACGAGCTGGAACACCGGTGTCGCGAAGCCGACACGTGACGATCTGTACCAGACTCGTACCCCCTGCCGCGTGAGCCCTGCGCCCTGTGGATGTGACCGCACCCTGGAGCCAGGGGCCTCATCTTGCAGAGGCCTCTGCGGCCCGCCGTCTCCGATCTCTCCGAGCGCTGGATCGGGCCGAGGGCGGCACGCCGTACGGGTCGGGAGAGCACGCGTGGCGGGGAATGCCAGGGAACGGCTGGCTGAGCTGCTCGGTGGGGCGACGTCAGCGGGGATCTTCAGCGCCCGGCTGGAGGCGCCCGCGCACGGTCTCGGGCTCGAGGTGGCCGGTGTCGGGCCGGTGAGTCTTCCGCTGCGCGCGCCCCAGGCCAAGAAGCTGATCGCGGTGGCGCGCCCGGCGTTGTTCGGCCGGGGCGAGGAAAAGCTGAGCGACACCCATGTGCGCGACACCTGGCACATCTCGCCGGATCAGATCACCCTGACCGGCCCCTCCTGGCCGACGCTGCTGAGTGACGCACTGGAGCATTTCCGAGACGCGCTCGGGCTCCCGGCGACGGCCCGGCTGCGGGCAGAGCCGCACGCGATGCTGGTGTACGGCAAGGGCCAGTTCTTCCTCCCCCATCAGGATTCGGAGAAGGACGACGCCATGGTGGGCACGCTGGTGCTCTCCCTGCCCTCGGCGCACACCGGCGGAGAACTGGTCATCGAGCATGCCGGGCAGCGCAGCATCTACCGCGCCTCGAAGACGGAGCTGACCCTCGTCGCCTTCTACGCCGACTGCCGGCACGAGGTCACCCCGGTCCGATCCGGGTACCGGGTGACCCTCACCTTCAACCTGCTTGCCAAGGCCGGTGCTTCGGCGCCGGATACCGGTCCGTTCACCGAGCTGGCGCACTGCCTGGAGCAGCACTTCAGCACCCCCGCCAGGCAGCGCTACGTGAGGCGGGACCTCGACCCGCCGAACCGGCTGGTGTATCTGCTCAACCACGAGTACACCCAGCGGGGCCTGAGCTGGGAGCGGCTCAAGGGCGCCGGTGCCGAGCGCGCCGCGCTGCTGCGCGCCGCCGCCGGGCAGGCCGGCTGCGCATCGGTGCTCGCCCTCGCCGAGGTCAAGCAGACCTGGGACGCCTACCCTGCCTGGTCGTGCTGCCGAGTGACGTTCTTCCTGATCAGAGCACGTGCGGCTGGTTGGTCTGTGCCACCTCGTATTACGTCGTCCAAAGGCGTCCGGCCACCGGCCGGCCACCGGGACCTCCACGCCGGGGAGTGATCACAATCCGCGGTTCGCGCCCGCCCGCTAACCAGTCCCGCTGCCAAGGGCTCTGCTCGAAAGAGTTCTAGCCCAGGGCACCCTTCGATGCCGTCACCTGGAACGCGCTGTCCGGGCCGAACACCATGCGCAGCAGCGCAGCTCCCGTACAGTGCCCGCCCTGCTCGGATCGGGTGCGGCCTCGGCTCGCGTGATCTGCGCCGATCATGTCTGAGGGCATGGTGGCTTATAGCCGATGGTCGGAACGTACGTCCTCCAATTCTTGCTTCCCAGGGAGCCGGCGCTGTTGGCGCAGACATTGTGGATCGCGGCCTCGACATTCAGGTCCCAGACGGTGGCGACGCCGTCGCCGGTGGTGGCGGCCAGGGTGTGGCCATCCGGGCTGAACGCCAGCACGGAGACAGGCCCGGTGGCGACGGTCAACGGTTCGCCGATCGCGGTCGGGTGGTCGGGGTCTGTGACGTTCCACAGCGCGATGGTGCCCACGCTGGTGTGGCCCGCCGCGGCCAGGGTTTTGCCGTCGGGGCTGAACGCGATCGACCAGAGACTGCCACCGGGGATGGTCAGGGGCCGGCCTCTTCGCGTGAGGTGATTGAGGTCGGTGCTGTCCCAGAGGGTGATGATGCCATTGCTGTTTCCGGTAGCCAGGGTGTGGCCGTCCGGACTGAACGCTACCCAGGTGCTGATGCCGGTGGGTTGGGGTAGCGGTCTGCCGATGCGGACGCCGAGGTCGGTTGTGCTCCACAGCCCGACCTCGTGGGTGCTGGTGTCGCCGCCGGTGGCCAGGGTGTGCCCGTCGGGGCTGAACGCAATGGATTGGACGGATTTCGTATGATCCGTATTGATGTTGCCATTGCGGGTGGGTTGCGCGGGGTCGCTGACGTCCCAGAAGGCGATACCAAAGGACTTGTCAATGTCGTCTCCGGCCGCGGCCAGAGTGCGGCCGTCGGGGCTGAACGCAAGCGAGAAGATCAGCCCGTTGGTTCCGGTGAGCGGCCGGCCGAGGGTCACAGGGTGGTCGGGGTCGGTGGTGTTCCACAAGGTGACGGTGCCGCCGCTGTCGCCTGCGGCCAGGGTGTGGCCGTCGGGGCTGAACGCTACGGCATTGACCGGTTTGGTGGGCCCGGTCAGGGGCGTGCCCCTGGGGGCGGGATGGCCGGGATCGGCGGTGTTCCACAGGCTGACGGTGCCGTTCTGGTTCCCGGCGGCCAGGGTGTCGCCGTCCGGGCTGAACGCGACCGATGCGACATTGCCGCCGGCGCCGATCAGCTGGGTCGGTGGCAGGTTCCAGAGATCCACGTTGCCATCGCTGTTCCCCGCTGCCAGGGTGCGGCTGTCGGGGCTGAACGCTACGGCGTTGACCCCAGCGCCGGGGCTGCTCAGCGTTCGGCCCAGCGGGGTGATGACTCTGACGTCGGTGACGTTCCACAGGTGAACGGTGCGATCGGCGCTGCCGGCGGCCAGAATGTGGCCGTCCGGGCTGAACGCGACCGACATGACCGCCTGGGCGGGTCCTTTCAGCGGCTTGCCCAACGGGGCTGGGTGCTCCGGGTCGGTGAGGTTCCACAGGTGGACGTCGTTGTCGGCGGCTCCCGCGGCGAGTGTGTGTCCGTCGGGGCTGAACGCGACCGAAATGACCTTGCTGCCGGCGTTCAGAGGCCGGCCTCGGCGCGTCGGCTGGCTCGGCTCGGTGGTGTTCCACAGGCCGATGGTGCCGGTGCCGGTGCCGGTGCCGCAGGCGGTCGCGAGTGT
This sequence comes from Streptomyces regalis, assembly GCF_001509475.1. Taxonomy (GTDB): domain Bacteria; phylum Actinomycetota; class Actinomycetes; order Streptomycetales; family Streptomycetaceae; genus Streptomyces; species Streptomyces regalis. Next base: position 11,905 of record NZ_LLZG01000015.1, on the reverse strand, counting down.
GCGGCCGTCGGGGCTGAATGCCAGGGAGGAAAGATAATGAGAGGGCGAGCAGGCGTTGTACGCCTCGCCGTCCGAGGTGACATCGTCGGGGTGGGTGACATTCCACAGGCTGACGATTCCGCCGTGCCGTCCGGCGGCCAGGGTGCGGCCGTCCGGGCTGAATGCCAGCGAGTCGATGGAGCTCAAGGAGTCCCAGGCACTCACGCCGGTGCTCGCCGGCCGGCCCAGCAGGACCGGGTGGCTGGGGCTGGTCAGGTCCCACAGGTCGACGAAGCCGCCGGAGCCGCCGTTGCCGACGTGGTTGGCATGGCCGCCGACAGCCAGCGTGCGCCCGTCCGGGCTGAACTTGACGGACAGGATCGAGTCGACGGAGGCATCTTCGGGAAGGGGCCGGCCCAGCGCGACCGGGTGGCTGGGGTCGGAGACGTCCCAGAGCCGGACGATGTTCTGGTACACGTATCCGACGGCGAGTGTGTGCCCGTCGGGGCTGTAGTCCGCGGTGTAGACCGAGCCTTTCGAGCCGGGCAGTCGGATGTTCAGCGGTGTGTTCTCGGTGGTGATCAGCCGGGATGCCGCCCGCGGGGTCGGGTTCATGTGGTAGGCGGTCAGGGCGAGTTGGGCGGACAGTGAGGGATCGGTGGGTGCCAGCCGCAAAGACTCTGAGGCGACAGCGGCGCTGATGGCCTGATCGCGGGCTTCCAGGGCACGGCCGTTCTGCCAGAAAGCGAACCCCGCGGCCGTAGAGGCGATCACCGCGAGCGCCGTGATGACGGCGACGGCTGACCGCCGGAGCCGCTGCCCGCGGCGCTGATGGCGCCGGGCGGTGGCCAGGAACGCGCGGGCCGTGGTGCTGAGGTCCGGTGTGTGCTTTTCGGCCCAAGCCTGAGCGATCTCCAGGCGGTTGCCGCGATACAACGCGCCTGGCTCCCGGCCGGCATGGTCCCAGGCGGCGGCGGCCTCTTCCAGATCCTGCCGGACCAGGTTGCCGTCCCGGTCCTGCTCGATCCATTCCCGCAGCCGCGGCCAGGCGCGGATCAGCACCTCGTGCGTGATCGTCACGGCGTCCTGGTCACGGGTCAGGAGTCGACCGCGGGTGAAGTCGTCCACGACCGCCTTGGCCGACTCCGGATCCGGCGCGTGTCTGAGCAGATCGTCGTATCTGGCGCGGCGGCGGGTGTCGTCGGCATCGCGTCCCACTGTGACGAGCCGCAGGAACACCCACCGCGCGATGTCGCGACTCGGCGGCCGGAGCACGTCGAACAGCCTCTCCGCCGTGTTGGCGAGGGCGCGCTGGATGCCGCCGGTGACCCGGTATCCGTCCACGGTCAGCCTGTGGCCGCTGCGTTGCTGCCAGGTTGCCCGCAACGCGTGTGCCAGCAGCGGCAACCGGCCCGCGGAGCCCGTACCCTCCAGGCCCCCGACCGCCCCGAGGTCGGCCAGCAACACCTCGACCAGGCCGTCTTCGACCTCGAGCGCCACGTCCTCGGCAGGAAGGCGGATCGCCTCTTTGAGCTCGCTCTCGGTCATCGGGCCCAGCACCACAGGTCCGGCCTGCAACGCCGCCCGAAGCTGCGGATAGGACGTGCACGCGGCGTAGAAGTCGGCACGCAGGCTCAGTACCACCGCACCGCCCGCATCCTTGGCCAGAAGGTCCAGTACCTCGACGAACCACTCCCGCTCGGCCTCATCGGCGCATGCCGTGAAGACCTCCTCGAACTGGTCGACCACCACGATCAGGCCGGCCGCGTGGCTCTCCCCGGCCTCCGCCGCGGCGTCGGCGCTGGTCATCTCGCGCAGATCCGCCACACACCGTGAGGGATCGGACGGCCAGGACTCGGCCAGGTGCCGGGCATCGTCGGCATCGAGCCCGGCGGCTGCGGCCAGCGCCAGGGCCGGGGACGCCGTCGGGGTCAGCATCAACCGCGGCCACTTGCTCGATCCCACAACCGGCAGCCGACCGTCGCCCAGGGCCGGCAGCACCCCGGCCGCGAGGAGCGAGGACTTCCCCGCCCCTGACGGACCGATCAGCACCAGTGGGCCGCCCTCGAGTATCCGGGCGTCCATCCGCTCCAAGACCGTGTGGATCATCTGGTCCCGGCCGTAGAACCAGCCTTTGTGTTCTGCCCCGAACGGCATCAACCCGGGATACGGGCACTGCATTTCGCGAGCATCAGGGCCGGGCCGGGTGCGGCGCGGGCCGTCGGGCTTGCGGATGATGGTCAGGTCCCGGCCGGCTAGGTAGACACTGCCGCCGTCGGTCGCAGAACCCTCGAGCTTTATCGGCTGCCAGGGCGGTATTCCGCTCGATCGCGTGCCTTCGTCCTCTTCGGTCACCCCGCCCCGCCCTTGGTGATGGTCATGTCCCGGCCCGCCATATAGGCGTCGCCGCCGCCGGAGACTTGTGCCTCCAGCGTCATGGAGGCCGTGGCCTGCTGCCCTGTTGATCCCGCGTCACGCGGCACATCGAGGAGCAGCGCACGCAGTTCATCGGTGATGTCCGGTCGCGCGGCGATCAGCCTGGCGAGACGCGCCTGCCACTCGGCGACCAGCAGCCCTTGGAGTGCCACGCTGTCGCCGGCCTGCGTGGCCTGCACCAGTTCGCCGCGGGCTTCGGCGAGTTCGGCTTCCACGCGTTCAGGATGCGAATGCCGCCACAGCGACAGGACCGAGGCCTTGATCGCGGCCCAGCCGTCCGTGGCCAGCAGGTCGATCAAGCGCGCCGCGGCGGCCGATGCCAGCCCCCCGGCCATGTCCGGAGTCGTTTCCATGCTTGCCCTCCCCTTGCCGCCTACTGTCCGTGGGCCGAGATCGCGGTCAACGTCAGATTTGAGGCGATGAACACGTGGTCACCACCGACAGTCCACTTGAACCCGGCGTCCGGCTGTCCCGGGTCGTTGTACTTCCACCGGGCTTTACCGGTGGCTGCGTCGATGGCCCACAGATTTTTGGCCGTGTCGGTGACGAATACGGTGTCGGCCGAACACCGTGCGCTGTTGCCAGTAACCCTGATGGAGGCGTTGAACATGTTTTGCGTGCCTATGTCGCTGGCTCCGGTGAGCCTCGCTACCCACTTGGATCTCCCGTCGGCGGAGCTGAGAGAAACGAGATCGCTGCCCACCGGGACGTAGACCGTCGTGCCGTCCAGGCTCGCGAAAGGGTTGCCGAGTTGGACTTGGTCCCCGCTCTTCGCATGGAAGCGCTGATGCCACTTCACGGCGCCGGTCGCCGCGTCGACGGCGAAAAGCGTGTCGCCGGAGCCGCCGGCAAAGACAAACAGCCCGGCGGCGTAGCACGTCATCGGCCAGCCGGCCTGGAAGAAGTAGCGAGCTTTTGGAACGGGTATCTTCCAGCCGCGGGCACCCTGCTTGCCGGCGTCGATCATCTGGACCCGGCCGGCTCCGCCTTTTGGGGTGCTTGAAGCCGCGAGCAGGTAGGAGCCCGACGGCGGCACCAGCACGTTGTTGATGTCCGTGCCTTCGACCTTCCACAGTCCCTTACCGGTCGCGCTGTCGAACGCGCGGATGTAACCGGTCGTCGTATCCGAATTCGAGGACGAGCGGGTGCTCACGCGCCCGCACACGTACACGGTGTTCCCGTTGACCGCCACATATTGCGCGAAGTATGTCGAGGAATCGGCACCGCCGTCGGATCCGGCCCGGGCCATGGAGGTCGCCCACTTCACCTTCCCGGTGGTGCCGTCGACCGCGGCCAGCAGGTTGTACGTGTCCGGCGCGTCACCGAGGTAGTAGAAGACCCCGGCTGCGTACGTCGTCGGGACGGTCATGCTGTCCGACACGAACATACTCGTGGTGTTCAGCGAGGGCAGTGCCTTCTTGCCCGTCGAGGCGCTCAAGAAGGCCGTGACCTTCTCCGTGACCAGCATGACCACCTTGTCGGAGGCTCCCAGATACTCCGGAGCGCTGCGCCCGTCACTCGTCCATGCCTTGGTCGCATCCGGTGCGTCCAGGGTGATCAGGGCTGGTCCGTCCGTCGATGACGGTTTGGGAGACACGCCCGATGGTGAAGTCGGCCGCGTTGAGGGTGTGGATCCACCAGGCCGACCAGCGGGCGCCGGTGACGAGCCATTGGAGGAGAAGACCGCGGTTGCGGCCACGCCACCCATCAGGAGCCCGCCTCCCGCCAGGCCTAAGATCAGATTCCGGCGGCTGACCCCACCGCCGACCGTTCCCGACGCGACCGCGCTCGACGGCATTGCCGCGGCGAGTGTCTCGATGTCGGCGCTCAGCCCCGATGGCAGCCAGTTGCCGGTGGGGGCCGCCAGACCCTGACGATCGAGGTAGTCGATGAGCTGTTCCGCGGTGGGCCGTGTCGAGGGATCCGGGTACAGACAGCCGCCGATCACCTCGCGCAGCGACGACGGCAGGACGCTGGTCACCGTTTCCAGTTCGGCGATACGGGTCCTCGCGTCCTCGGACGCGCCTTCCCACATCGGCTCGCTTCCCGAAGCCGCGAACAGCACCGTTGCGCCCAGGTCGAACATGTCGTCCATCGGTGACCCCGCGGCTTCGGTGATCCCGGTGGTGCCCAATGCGTATATATAGGGTCTGTCCACCGTCAGCAGCACTGCGTCCGGCCCCACATCGCCGTGGATCAGCCCGGCCGCATGGATTCGGGTCATTGCCCCGGCGAGGCCGACGGCGAGCCGCTGCAGCGCCGGCTCCGGCAGTTGGCCGTACCGCTCCACGGCCCGCCGAAGCGGCATTCCCCGAACGAACGCGGTCGCCGACCAGGGGGACGGCGCGTCCGGGTCGGCGTCCACGACCGGCATGATGAAGTCCCCGGACACCGCCCGGGCAGCCCCGACACCAGCTCGGAACCGCTCCCGAAACCCCGGTGCCGCAGCCACCTCAGGCCGTACCACCGTGACCGCGACGGCCCGCCCGTCAGCCGAGCACCCCGCGAAGACCTCTCCCGCACTGGACGTGCCCAGTCTTCCGATCAGGGAATACGGCCCGACCTGCTGAGGATCGCCCGCTTCGAGACTCTCCAACGCCCCCACCCCTAAGCCAGCCTGATTGTCTGATCGCCTGCCGCCTGGTACGCGCTGCCGCCACCGGACACCTGCGCCGTCATGGTCACCGTCGGTTCAGCGGCCGGCGCCGCAGGGGCCGTCGGCGACGCCGACCCGTGCCCGATATCGGGCATAAGGTCTGCCACGGCTGCACACAGTCGCTCGAGCTCCTCGGCCAGGTGAGTCTCGGGAACGCGGAGAAACTGCAGCCGCGCGAGATGGGCGATCTCGTGCGGCAACGCCGATGCCTCGGGAAGCATCGTCGCGTCGCCCAGCAGGACGGGGACGACACGGTTTCCCGCCTTCAGGGCCGTCTCGATCTCCACGCGGACCCAGTCGTCGGCCCGATCGATGAGCCGCATCCCGTCGTCGCCACGGGCCTCGAGCCACGCCGGCCCGATGAGTACGAGCATCAGCTCACACTCGGCGGCCTGCCGCCGCAGGATCTCGGCGAAGTCGGCACCCGCCGGGATCGACTCGCCCGACTTGAAGACCTCGCCGGCCCCGAACCGGCCGATCAAGCCTTGGTAGACACGGTCTCGCATCCACCGGGAATCCACTTTGCGGAAGCTCAGGAAGACACGCGGCATGATCGCCCCTTTCCGGACCACCCTGACAACAGTTCGCACGTACGGTATCGACCGGCCGCGGGGTTTGACGCATATTCATCCTGAACTGAATAGCGATCGGGACGTCCTCGCTGCGTTGCCTCCCACCCGCGCCACTCCATACCCTGGCTCCTATGGGCGACTTCGGCGTCGAACTGGCGAGGCTCCGAGCACGGCGGGGGTGGACCGTGCGTGAGCTCGCGCGGCGCACGAGTGTCTCCGAGGGGCAGATTTGCAATCTGGAAAGCGGTCGTCGCAACCCGACGTCCGCTGTAGCCGCGGCATGCGACGCGGCGTTCGGCGCCGACGGCATGCTGATCGAACTCGCCGGAACCGAACGCCGCAGCGCACCGGCTGACAGCCCCGTCGAGGTCGATTCACTCATTGCCGGATACGGGCGGATCCTGGAGGAACTGAAGGACATCGGCAGATCCTCCGGTCCCCGATTCGTGGACGCCTCGCTGCGGTCCATCGCGCGGATCCTGACCGATACCGCTCCCCATGCCGAAGCCGACCGGCGCGACGAAATCTGGCTGCTGGCATCGAGATTTGCCGAGTACACAGGTTGGATGGCGCAAGAGACCGGGAACTCCGCCGAGGCGCTGCGCTGGACCGATCTCGCGGTCCGCTGGGGCGCGAACGGCGGCGACGAAGCGATAGCCGCTTACGCTCTCGTCCGCAGAGCATTCATAGCCGAGCACCGCGGCGACGCCGCTACTGCGATCAGACTGGCCGGCCAGGCGGAAGGCCATCCCGCGGCCACGCCACTGATCCGTGCCCACGCCGCGCGGCGCGAAGCCCAGGGGCACGCGTCCATCGGCGACTACAGGTCCTGCCACGAAGCACTGGAGCGCTCGCGAGACCACGCCCACCAGGACAACAGACACGAAACCCGCTGGGGCCCACGCATCGAGAACGGAAACCCGCGCCTCATCGAAGCGTCATGTCTGATTAGCCTCCGGCGTTTCGAGCAGGCCGCCGCCCTTTTCGCCGTCGAACTCGAGCGCCACCCCACACTCCCGCCCGACAGCAACTCCCGCACCCGCTTCACGATCCGGCAGGCTACGGCCATGGTCGGTATCGATCACCTCGATCAGGCGTGTCACGCCATCGAGGCGCTCCTGCCCACGATCCGGAATCTGGACTCCGCCACCATCCGGGCAGAGCTGGGCCGTTTCGTGGGCCAGGCGCGAACCCGCCAGGCCACGCCGGGCCAGCGAAACCTCGTCGAAACCGCGGCAGCCGCCGCGCACGGCCAGCGCCCGGCGTGGGCAGTGCGGCGCTGACGCAATCAGTGACGAGTGAGGCGTCCGGATCACCCGGGTGCGTGATGACATCGTCGCGGACCGCGTCACGCAGCCGATCGGCGTCCCGCGCCGATCCGTTGAGCAGCCACTGCATCCGGTCGGCGGTCACATGCCCGGCACGTTTCGGAAAACGTCAAGCCGTTCTTCTTCGGTAGCTCCGCCAGCAGCCCCACAATGAACTGCGCGAACGCCGCCCGTGGCTCCGGCCGGTTGAACAAGTACCCCAACGAACCAATCAACGCGCCATTTCGGCACCCCACGGGCTCTGATATGGCTACGACGACACGCTGAGGAGGTTGACGGTGTCCGTCGCGCGCAGCCGGGCGACGGTGATGAGGACGGTCCCACAGCCAGTGAGCTGAGCCTTTCCAACTGCGTGACTACACCGGCTTCAGCCGGATCGAGGCCGCGGACGGCTAGTCTGCCGAGCTGCTGGGCATCGCCGAGAGCGGGCTGGCCGGCAGAGAGTACAGCGACGCCTTCATGGAGGCGATCGATTCACCGGTCGGGGACCTGCTGATCCTGGACCGGGTGTACCTCGCCAGGCCGTTCCGCGGCTTGGAGCTGAGGCCGGCCCTCGCGGCCGAAGTCAAACGGGATGAATTGCATCTCATGCAACATTGCGCACGGTAGCTACGCGGCCGTCTACGCAGCTCACGCCAGCCCCTCAGCACACCTGACGAGCGCACCTGCCGGGCCGTGATCAGCACCTTTATCGGCAGTCCGAGATCAGCCCTTTGATACTCCTCACGCCGAATGCGCAACGGCGGCGCCTGCTGCCGGTCGGGCGCGTTGTCGCGTTCTGGGCATGACGCCCTCCGATGACTACTGGACGGTCATTTCTCCAGCGACCCGACTCCATCAGGCCCCAGGGGAGACCACAGACTGATCGTGGGATTGTCCGGATGGCATCACCACGCGGTGCATGCGCACCTGCGGCTGCAAGGCGGGCTGGGGGCCCATCTGCACGGTCGCTGCACGCTTGGCCACCAAATGGCCACCGCGTCGCGCCGAGCAGACGGCCGCAATGAACAAAAGGCCAGTTCACAGCCCTGCAAACCGAAACAGTCACGGGCCGTCAACCTCAGGCCTACGCATTGCGATGCGTAGGCCACGAGTGTTCGATTAGCCAGAATTCCAAGGTCAACGAAGCAGAGAAACCCCAGGTCAGAGGCCCGACCTGGGGTTCACCACAGAGCCGCCTTCGGGATTCGAACCCGAGACCTACGCATTACGAGGGCTCGCGGGGTCGTGGCGGCCGGTGCCGCATCATCACATTGGATCCCGTTTCCCCTGATCAGCGACTTGCGGGCTCGTCGGTGCCTGCCGCTGAATCCACCTTGTGCCGCACCGTCCGCTCACGCATCGCTCACGCATCGCCCGTTGGATGACCAGCCGTTTCCCCAAGGAGCTGCAGTCGCCGCGGCACCAGGGTCTCACCGCGGTGGGAGCCAGTCATCTCGACAACGAATGCCCCATTCCCAAGCCTCTGGAGGCGCCCCTGTCCCCGCACCATGCCAGCCATCCCTCCCAGCCCGACCCGGTGTACTGGGTCACCCCACGCCACCTTGCCGGTGACGACGGCGAGCTCACCGAGCGGATCGGCGACACCCTCACCGGCCTCGGCTGGCGCGTGTGGCCGACGTCCCGCCACACGCTGCTGTACGTGAGCCGGGACGAGCTGCGTGGCGCAGAGTGGATCCTCGCCAGCTGCCCGTTCGAGCTCGGCGGACTGCCTGTCGCCCTGCAGCTGAGCGCCCGCACGCACGCGGCCTCCGCGATGACGGAGTGGAACGCGTACTTCACCACCGGCGTGCCACATGAGGCGGTCACCGATCTCCTGGTGGCGCTCGATGCACGGGACATGCCCGATGCCGGTGTCATGGGGCCAGAGGCAGTGCTGACCGCGACCGGCCCAGGACAACGGTCACGGACCCCGCTTCTGCTCCAGCGTCTCCCTGGAGATGGTGCCGCCCCTCATCCAGGACGCCGATCCGCGCCCTGACCTGTTGGGCTGGCAGGCGTGGGCGCAGCCGGTCCTCGGTGCCCCGTACCTGTGGTGTGCGAGCTTCAGCGCCAGCGTCCCCTACGACCTGGTCGCCGCTTTCGCGTCCTCGCTGGCCTCGCCGGTTCCGGTGCCCCGCCGCACGCTGCCGAGGAGCGCGATGGGGCGGCTCACCGTGATCCGTCGCAGCTGATCCCTACGGTTCCGGCTGCCCCTGCCGCCCCCCTTGCTGTCTCCGGTCCTCGCAGGTAGGGGTTGCGGACGGCCGGGTAGGTCGCGCTTCCGTGGTGGGCACGCGCCGGTGGCATGAGCGAACAGGGTGCCCGCCTCGGAGACGATGCGCAGGCGAGTTGGGCAGACGGGCCACTGTGCAGCGTCGATATCAAGACGACCGGCGGCGACCCGTTCTGGCTCACCTGCCTTCGCACCGCCATCCTCCTGGGTATGACTCTGGCCCGCCTCCTCCACGCCCGCGCCGCCTACCGCCGCGTCACCACGGGAACCGACGGGACCGACGCCCCTACAACGGAACGGGACTGTGAACCGCGCGGCCACTGAGCACCTGACGAAGGAGTTTCCATGCCGGCCAACCGCGGAGCAGCAATGGTCCACTTACGGCGCACTGCCTTGGTGACCGTGCCCTTTGCCGCAGGAGCGTTCGCCACAGCCGTCGCCTTCCTGTTGCTCCGGGACTCGCTGCCTGCCCGGATGGCAACGCACTTCACCCTCGACGGCACGGCCGACGGCTTCACCTCTCCCTCCACCGCACTCGGCCTGTACATGCTGGCGTTCGCCATGGAAGCCGTCGGTGTGCTCGCGGCGATCCGGTCAGCCAAGTCGGCCCTGACCACCACCAGGTCGCTTGTCGCGCTCGCCTGTGGGCTGGCCGCGGCGAGCACTTACCTGTTCGTGGTGACCATGAGGGCCAGCAGCAAAACCGACGGGAAGAGCGCAGACCTGCCCATCCACCAGCTCGGCGTGGCCGTTGCCATCGGCGCAGCAGTAGCCGGCGCTGCGTGGCTGGTCTCGCACAGGCGCACATGAACCGAGCTGCTGTGCGCGGGTGTGCGAGGGACGCCAGCTCCTTCGATACGGGCCATGGCCAGTTCTCTGGAGCGAGAAGGCAGCCCGCAGCGCGAACCGTGAGCTGACCCGGGCCCTGAACCAACGCGGATGACCACCTGGTGGGGCACGGTTATTGCGGCGCTGGGGTGGAGTGCAGATCCAAGGCAAGGCTCGCCGGGATGGCATCGAAGGCTCCATCGACGCGGCGGGCCAGGGTCCTGGTGTCGCCGTGGCCGCGGTGCTTGTCGTAGCCGTCAGAAGCCGTTGCGCATTTACCGTGAGTGACGGCGAGCCGTTGTCGAGCCCTGAGCTCTGCACGCAGTTCATGCTGGTCAGAGCGCTCGATACGGCGGAAGCACGGTGACGTGTGCACACCGAGCCTGCCTTTTCAGGGCTTCGGGTCGGTGGTGTGGGTGTGTCGGTGGTGGGCGTAGTCGCTGGTGTGTTGTTCGGCCCAGTCCTGCAGGTGTTGCAGTGCGGCGGTGGCGCCGCGGGCGAGGTCGGTCAGGGCGTACTGCACCGTCGGTGGGCGGCTGGTGTGCACGGTGCGGGTGATCAGTCCACCGGCTTCGAGGTCGCGCAGGGTCTGCGCGAGCATCTTGTCGCTGACGCCGCCGGCCCGCCGGCGCAGCTCGGACCAGCGTTGCGGGCCGTCCATGAGGTCGACCAGGACCAGGGCGGCCCACCGGGCGGTGACCAGGTCGAACAGCTGCCTGCCGGGGCAGGCCGGATTACGGACGTTGCCCCGCGCGCTTTCCTGCACGTGCTCACCTCACCTAAAGGTATGTACTTCCCAGGAGAAAGTAACTCGGTCAGAGTGAGTGAGCCAACCCCTGATCGTCAAGGAGTACTTGTGGTAACCGACGTTGCCGTGACCCGCGCCGCGAACACCGTGACGGTGCTGGGCGGCCCCACCGTGCTGATCCGCCTGGCCGGCTGGACGCTGCTGACCGACCCGACCTTCGACGCCGCCGGCACCGAGTACCAGGACGGCCCGGTCATGGTGCGCAAGACCGCCGACCCGGCGCTGAAGCCCGGGGAACTGCCCGCTCTCGACGCCGTCGTGGTCAGCCACACCGGGCATCAGGACAACCTCGACGCCACCGGGCGTACGGTGCTGTCCGGTGCCTCGGAGGTGTTCACCACCGTCGCCGGCGCCGAGGATCTCGGGGGCGCAGCCGTCGGCCTGGAGCCCTGGCAGACCCGGATCCTGTCGAAGCCGCCGGGCCGCACGCCGCTGAACATCACCGCGGTCCCCGCCCGCCACGGTCCCGTCGGCACCGAGGACCTCACCGGTCCGGTCACCGGCTTCCTCCTGCACACCGACGACGGCTCGGCACCGACGGTGTACGTCTCCGGTGACACCGTCGACCTGGACGCGATGAGCGCCCTGTCCGACCGGTACCGCATCGACGTGGCGCTGCTGCACCTGGGCGCGGCCGGCTTCGAGGCATTCGGTGACATACGACTGTCGTTGACCGCGACCCAGGCCGTCGAGGCCCGCCGCCTGCTCGGCGACCCCCTCGTGGTGGCCGTGCACGCCGAGGGCTGGGCGCACTACACCGAAGACCGCAGCCACGTCCAGCAAGTCTTCGACGCCGCCGGCGTCCCGCTGCACTGGCCCACCCAGGGCGAGCCCATCACTCTGCCGGACCCGCACACCCGCTGACACCTCACCCAGTGCCGGTGGCGCACCGGCCCGCTCCTTCCCCGCCGCCGGAGACGCAGGAGCGGCTGCGCTGACCGCACTGTACGAGGGCCTCGCCACTGTGCCGGAAAGATCATCAGTGCGCACAACAGCGCCCAGCAGCTTCTGGGGCTGACGCCGCGCACCACCGGTCAATGGCTCACATAGATCGGCCCGTAGCCGACCCGCCCCTCCGCAACG
>NZ_LLZG01000014.1 GCF_001509475.1 Streptomyces regalis | reverse complement strand
CCACTCCACCGAGTGAACGTTCCTGCCCCACCCGCGCCCCCTCACACCCCCGCCGCAGTCGCGTCCGTCTTCCCGGCGAGCGCGGCCGCGGCGGCGCCGACCAGGCCGGCGTCCGTTCCCATCTGGGCCGGCGTGATCGTCAGGCGCTGGACGAAGGACAGGGTGGCGTAGTCGCAGAGCGCCTTGCGCAGCGGTGTGAAGAGGACGTCGCCCGCCTTGCCCACTCCCCCGCCGATGACGGCGATGTCGATCTCGACGAGGGTCGCGGTGGCCGCGATCCCGGCGGCCAGGGCCTGCGCGGCGCGCTCGAAGGAGGCCACGGCGACGGGGTCGCCGTCCCGTGCGGCGGCGGCCACCGCGGCCGCGGACGTGTCGCCGTCCGGGCCGGGCCGCCAGCCGTTCTCGAGGGCCCGCCGGGCGATGTTGGGCCCGCTCGCGATGCGCTCCACGCAGCCGCGCGAACCGCACGGGCACGGGTCGCCGTCGAGGTCGACGCTGATGTGGCCGATGTGGCCGGCGTTGCCGGTGGGGCCGGGGTGGAGCCGGCCGTTCAGCACCAGACCGCCGCCGACACCGGTGGAGACGACCATGCAGAGCGCGTTGTCGTGTCCCCGGGCGGCTCCCTGCCAGTGCTCCGCCGCCGTGATGGCCACGCCGTCGCCGATCAGCTCCACGGGCAGGCCGCCGGCCGCTTCCCGGACGCGCCGGACCAGCGGATAGTCGCGCCAGCCGGGCACGTTCACCGGACTCACCGTGCCCGCGGAGGCGTCCACCGGTCCCGCGCTGCCGATGCCGAGGGCGGTGGCGCGCTCCCACAGGGGCGATGCGGTGAGCTCACCGACGACCTCCTCGACGGCCCGCATCACTGTCTCGCCGTCCTCCCGCGCCGGCGTCGCGCGCTGGGCCCGGACCGCGATCGTGCCGTGGCCGTCCACCAGCGCTCCGGCGATCTTGGTGCCGCCGATGTCGAGCGCAGCCACGAGGTCGGTGTGCATCAGTGTCAGTTCTCCCCGTCAACCATTCGGATCTCCCCGTCAACCACGGGAAATGGGCGAGCCGGTCTCGCGGTGGGGGCGCAGGCCGGAGATTGCGGTGGACAGTGTCCCCTGGATCTGACAACGTTGTCCAGGGTCTATTGTCGACGCCACATCCTCATACAAACCCATGGACCGACGCATCCCCGTGGACGACAGGACAGGACACCGCATCGTGCCCGAGACCATCCGCCGATCCGACCGTCTCTCCGAGAACCGCTACGGCAACCGTCCGACCATGAAGGACGTCGCGGCGCGTGCCGGAGTCGGCCTGAAGACCGTCTCGCGCGTGGTCAACGGGGAGCCGGGCGTCACGCCGGAGACGGAGCGCCGCGTCCAGGAGGCCATCGACGCGCTGGGCTTCCGCCGCAACGACAGCGCGCGGGTGCTGCGCAAGGGCCGTACGGCGAGCATCGGCCTGGTCCTGGAGGATCTCGCGGACCCCTTCTACGGCCCGCTCAGCCGGGCGGTCGAGGAGGTGGCGCGGGCGCATGGCGCGCTGCTCATCAACGGCTCCAGCGCCGAGGACCCGGACCGCGAGCAGGAACTGGCGCTGGCGCTGTGCGCGCGGCGGGTGGACGGGCTGGTGATCATTCCGGCCGGTGACGACCACCGGTACCTGGAACCCGAGCTCAAGGCGGGCGTCGCGACGGTCTTCGTCGACCGACCGGCCGGGAAGATCGACGCCGACTGCGTCCTGTCCGACAACTACGGCGGCGCCCGTGACGGCGTCGCCCATCTCATCGCCCACGGCCACCGCCGGATCGGCTTCATCGGCGACATGCCCCGCATCCACACGGCCGCCGAGCGGCTGCGCGGCTATCGGGCCGCCATGGAGGACGCGGGCATACCGGTGGAGGACTCCTGGATGTCCCTGGGCGTCACCGACCCGGAGCGGGTGCGCCGGGCGGCCGAGGAGATGCTCACCGGCCCCTCCCCCGTCACCGCGATCTTCGCGGGCAACAACCGGGTGACGGTCACCGTGATCCGTGTCCTGGCCGAGCAGACCCGCCACGTCGCCCTCGTCGGCTTCGACGACATCGAACTCGCCGACCTGCTGCAGCCGGGTGTCACCGTCGTCGCCCAGGACGCGGCGGCGATCGGCCGTACCGCCGCCGAGCGCCTGTTCCGCCAGCTGGACGGCACCCTGGTCACCCCGGAGCGCATCGAGCTGCCGACGCGGCTCATCACCCGCGGCTCGGGCGAGCTGCCGCCGGCGGACTGAGCGGCCCGTGGAGGACCGCACACTCGAGGCGCAGGGCCTGGCCGAGGCGCCGCGCGAGCATCCCCTGCTCTACCCGGGCGCGTGGCCCGAGGACTCCGGCCTCCTCGACGGGAACCGACTGCTGCCCCTGGACCGCCTGGTGTACGACGACCGAACGCCCGTGCTCGCGGTCGGCTCCAACGCCTGTCCCGGCCAACTCCGGCACAAGATGGCCGAGTTCGGGATCACGGCTCCCATCCCGATGGTGAAGGCACAGGTCACGGGCATCGAGGTCGGCGTCTCCGCGCATGTGAGCCGCATGGGATACGTGTCGGCCTCCCCCTTCAACGCACCCGCTGTCGTACGGGAGTTGTTCCTCACCTGGCTCGATGCCGAGCAGTTGGCGGTCATCGACGCGAGCGAGGGCGTGCCGCTGCCGAACGGCAACTACAGCCGCGGCTGGCTGGCCGCGCCCGACGTCCGGATCACCCTGGCGGACGGCACGACGCTCCCGGGTGCCTTCGCGTACGTCAACCGCCACGGGGTGCTCCACGACGGGAACGGCGGGCCCCGCACCCACCCGGGCCAGCGGGCCCTGCTCACCGAACTCCTCGGGACGTCGGCCCGCTTACGGGAGCTGTTCGGTGTCACGCCCGAGGAGTTCGTCGCGCGGGCGCGTGCCGACGCGCTGCTGTGTGAGCGGGGCACCCGGCTCTTGGCGGAGGAGAAGCTGGTGACGGTCTCCGGTCTGGAGAAGTACGTACGGCTTCAGCAGACCGGGAGTCCGGGCACCGGCTCGTCGTTGTTGCCGCCCTCGATGTAGACGTCGCTGATGAAGACGTTGGTGTTGCCGCTGTCGTCGTCCGTCTTGGCCCACCAGACGTTGGTCCACTCGCCGTATGTCTCGCGGCGGCCCAGGTTCTGCTGGCAGTAGAAGTAGTTGGTGCCCGCGTTGAGGACGCCGACCTCGGTGCCGGAGGCGGTGTAGGACTTGGCTTGCTTCCAGACCTGGCAGTTGTACTTGCCGCCGCCGATGGAGGAGCAGGACGCGGTAGGTGTGCTGCCGCCCCCGCCCGTGGTTCCGCCGCCGGTCGTACCGCCGTCTCCGGAACCGCCGCCCGTGGTACCGCCGCTGGTGCCGCCGCCGTCCGAGGTCTTGGTCGGGGACGAGGTGGTGGGCCGATCGTCTGGCTCGGCCTCCGCCGTGCGGCTCGGGGTCTTGGTGGCGCCGGGGGTCTTCTCGTCGTCGTCTTTGTCGGTGAGGCCGGAGCCGCCGGACCGATCGGCGTCGGGGCTGCCGGTCGCCGGAGCGGACGCGCCCTCGGAGGTGGCGGACGACGTGGCCTGCGCCTCGGCCTTGGCGTCGCCCTTGTCGTTCAGCAGGGCGACCGCGCCTCCGGCTGCCGCGAGGACGACCGTCACGGCGGCTGCGGCGAGCAGGGCCCGGCCCTTGCGCCGGGTGGGCGTGGTGGAGGACGTGACCATGGGGCCGGTGGCTTCCGGGCCCTGCGGCGGTGGGGTGGGGTTGCCGAAGGCGTGCGGGGCGGACGGCATCGGGGCACTGCCGTACGGCGATGCGGACGGCTGCGCCGGGGTGCCGTGTCCGTGGACGGCCGAGCCGGGGTGGCCGACGGCGCCGAAGCCGCCCTGTGCCGGCGGCGTGCCTTGTCCAGGAGTGGCGGGCCCTTGCGCTCCCTGCACGGCCTGTCCGGCAGGCGTGAAGCGCGGCGCCCCGGGCAGGTCCGACGCAGGCACACCCTGCCCCGGCGTGTCCGAGCCCTGAGGGCCCGGCGCACCTTGCCCCTGGCCGCCGACTGCCTGCCCGGCAGGGCCTGTCGGCCCCGGTGAACCGAATCCCGGTCCGTGCGGACCCGCTGCCTCCGGTGGGCCGCCGGCCGGCGGCGCCGACGGAACGCTGAGCTCCGTCGCCTCCCGCGCGGGCCCGGCGCCCGTCGGCCCCCGCAGCGCGGCCGTCTGCGAGTCCGTGTCGCCCGACTCCGCCACTGCCTGCAGGAGTGCCCGCGCCTCGTCGGCCTCGGGGCGAGACTCGGGTCGCTTGTCCATCAGCCGTTGCAGGACGGGGCCGAGCGGCCCGGCGCGGTGAGGCTCCGGCAGTGGTTCGGTGACGATCGCGGTGAGCGTGGAGAACGTCGACGTACGGCGGAAGGGCGCCGAGCCCTCGACGGCCGCGTACAGCGTGGCGCCCAGGGCCCATATGTCGGAGGCAGGGCCCGGTTCGACGCCCTGGGCGCGCTCGGGGGCCAAGTAGTCGAGGGAACCGACGAGTGCGCCGCTGTGGGTGAGGCGGGTGGCCTCGCCGTCGCCCGGGTCCTCCATGGCGGCGATGCCGAAGTCGGTCAGGACCACGCGGCCGGAACGGTCGAGCAGGATGTTGCCCGGCTTCACGTCACGGTGCAGGACGCCGACCTCGTGGGCGGCGGTCAGCGCCTCCATGACCTTGGCGCCGATGCCGGCCGCCTCGCGCGGGTCGAGGGTGCCGCGCTCGCGCAGCACGTCGTCCAGGGACGGACCGTCGACCAGCTCCATGACGATCAGCGGGCGTCCGTCGACCTCGGTGACGTCGTGCACCGCCACGACTCCGGGATGCCGCACCCGGGCCGCGGCCCGGGCCTCGCGTTGCATTCGCAGCCGCAGATCCGCGAGTTCGGGACCGTCGGCATCGGTGTAGGTGCGCAGCTCCTTGACGGCGACCTCGCGGCCGAGGACCTCGTCGAGGGCCCGCCAGACCACGCCCATGCCACCGCGCCCGAGCTGCGCCACGACGCGATAGCGCCCGGCCAGCAGCCGACCGGCCTCGTCCGCCTGTCCGTACTCCCCCGAAGACACCGCTGCCCCGTTCCTGTGACACCTGTGGCTGGTCAATGCGTGGCGTACAGACTACGGGGCAGGGGTGACAACGCCATCGGGTGGTTGCGACTGTGACCGGCCCGCTACTTGGCGGAGACCGTCAGGTCGCCGCGCCGGGGCGCCGCGAATCCCTCCAGATCGGCACGGGTCAGACCGGTCAGCCGGGCGACCTCGGCGATGTCGAGGGCGCCGCAGTCCAGGCCGCGCAGCAGATAGCCGCTGAGGGCCTTGGCGGTGGCGGGCTCGTCCATGACGTCGCCGCCGAAGCGGCCCGCGTACCGGGCGAGACGGGCCGCCGCCTGCTCGAAGCCCTCGCGATAGAAGGCGAAGACGGCCGCGTACCGGGTCGGGATGTGGCCGGGGTGCATGTCCCAGCCCTGGTAGTAGGCGCGGCCCAGGGCGCGGCGGGTGAGGCCGTAGTGCAGTCGCCAGGCGTCGTGGACCTTGGCGGTCGGGCCGACCGGCAGGACGTTCGTCGAGCCGTCGGAGACGCGTACGCCGGTGCCCGCCGCCGCGACCTGCATGATCGCCTTGGCGTGGTCGGCGGCCGGGTGGTCGCTGGCCTGGTAGGCGGCGGAGACGCCGAGGCAGGCGCTGTAGTCGAAGGTGCCGTAGTGCAGGCCCGTGGCGCGGCCCTCGGCGGCCTGGATCATCCGGGCGACGGTGGCGGTGCCGTCGGTGGCGAGGATGGACTGGCTGGTCTCGATCTGGATCTCGAAGCCGATCCTGCCGGGCTCCACCCCGCGCGCCTTCTCGAACTCCTCCAGGAGCCGGACCATCGCGGTGACCTGCTCGGAGTACGTCACCTTCGGCAGCGTGAGCACCAGCCCGTCGGGCAGGCCGCCGGCCTCCATCAGGCCGGTGAGGAAGATGTCGAGGGTGCGGATGCCCCGGTCCCGTACGGGCGCCTCCATGCACTTCATGCGGATGCCCATGTACGGGGCCGCCGTGCCGTTCTCGTACGCCTGGGCGATCAGCCGTGCCGCGCGGGCGGCCGCCTCGTCCTCCTCGGCGTCCGGGCGGGGGCCGTAGCCGTCCTCGAAGTCGACGCGCAGGTCCTCGATGGGCTCACGCTCCAGCTTGGCGCGCACGCGCGCGTAGACGGGCTCGGCGAGTTCGTCGGACAGGCCGAGGACGGCGGCGAAGGACGCGGCGTCCGGGGCGTGTTCGTCGAGGAGTGCGAGGGCCTGGTCGCCCCAGGAGCGGACGGTGTCGGCGGCGAAGACGTCGCCGGGGACGTAGACGGTGTGCACGGGCTGGCGGGTGCCCGGGTCTCCCGGGTAGCGGCGCTCCAGTTCGGCGTCGACCGGCGCGAGGGAGGCGCTGATCTCCTCGCTGACGGCGCCCGCGAGGCTCGTCGCCACCTTCTCCTGCTGGCCCTGACCCATCCCACATCCTCCTGATTTCCGCCATACGAAATCAACATTCCGTAGAACGAAGCTATCCGGGGACCTTCCTCCTGGTCAACACCGTGTCCACGGGGAGTCACTCCACCATCTCGCCATGTTCACGCCCATCTCAGGACGCGGTATCACACTTCCATACGCACGCCCCGCACGACTCGTCCGGCCGTTCCCACCGAAGGAGCCCGAAGTGCCGAACCACAGCCGAGTCACGCGCCGTCTGGGCCTGAAGGCCGCGTTAGCCGCGGCGGTCACCGCACCTCTCTCCAGTACAGCACTGCCGACGTCGTCCGCCTCGGCCGGTGAACGTCCGGCCCGCCGGCACCTCCAGGCCATGTCCTTCAACCTGCGCTTCGCGAGCACCACCGAGCCCAACAGCTGGGCCGTGCGCAGACCGGTGATGCGCGAGCTGCTGCGTCAGGAGGCCCCGCACGTCATCGGCACCCAGGAGGGCGTGTTCTCGCAGCTGCTCGACATCGACTCCGACCTCGGCCCGCACTACGACTGGGTGGGCACCGGCCGACTGCACGGCAGCAGCGACGAATCCATGGCGATCTTCTACGACTCCCGTCGCCTGCGCCCGACCGGGTACGACCACTTCTGGCTCTCCGACACCCCGAGTGTGATCGGCTCCAACACCTGGGGGCGACCTTCGCCCGCATGGTCACCTGGGTCCGCTTCCGCGATCTGGCCGACGGCGGACGGGAGTTCTACGTCCTCAACACCCACTTCGACCATGCGAGCCAGTACGCGCGCGAGCGCAGCGCCTCGCTCATCGCCGAGCGGATCGCCGGGTTCGACCGCTCCCTGCCGGTCGTGGTGACCGGGGACTTCAATGTCGCCGCCCACAAGAACGCGGTGTACGACACTCTGCTCGGCGCCGGCCTCGTCGACACCTGGGACACCGCACGCGAGCGCAGCGCGCTGTACGCGACCTTCCACGGCTACAAGCCGCTGACGCCGCACGGCGACCGCATCGACTGGATCCTGTCCACCCCCGGCGTGACGGCGCACCGGGCGGCGATCAACACGTTCTCCGACGACGGCCAGTTCCCGAGCGACCACCTGCCCGTGCAGGCCTTCCTGAGCCTGGCATGACCTGAGCCCGGCATGAGACGAGGCCCCCGTGACCGTCGACACGGTCACGGGGGCCTCGTTCAGCCCGGGGTGGGATCAGCCCTTGCGGGTCTTGATCTCCTCGGTCAGCGCCGGGACGACGTCGAACAGGTCGCCGACGACGCCGTAGTCGACCAGGTCGAAGATCGGGGCCTCGGCGTCCTTGTTGATCGCCACGATCGTCTTCGAGGTCTGCATACCGGCGCGGTGCTGGATGGCGCCGGAGATGCCGGAGGCGATGTACAGCTGCGGCGAGACCGACTTGCCGGTCTGGCCGACCTGGTTGGTGTGCGGGTACCAGCCCGCGTCCACCGCGGCACGCGAGGCACCGACGGCCGCACCGAGCGAGTCGGCGAGGGCCTCGATGATCGCGAAGTTCTCCGCGCCGTTGACGCCACGGCCACCGGAGACCACGATCGCGGCCTCGGTCAGCTCCGGACGACCGGTCGACTCACGCGGCGTGCGGCCGGTGACCTTGGTGCCGGTGGCCTGCGCGGAGAAGGTGACGGACAGGGCCTCGACCGCGCCGGCGGCCGGGGCGGCCTCCACGGCGGCCGAGTTCGGCTTGACCGTGATGACCGGGGTGCCCTTGGAGACACGGGACTTGGTGGTGAAGGAAGCGGCGAACACCGACTGGGTGGCCACCGGGCCCTCGTCGCCGGCCTCCAGGTCGACGGCGTCGGTGATGATGCCGGAGCCGATGCGCAGCGCCAGACGCGCGGCGATCTCCTTGCCCTCCGCGGAGGACGGAACCAGGACGGCGGCCGGGGAGACGGCCTCGACCGCGGCCTGCAGGGCCTCGACCTTCGGGACGACCAGGTAGTCGGCGTACTCTGACGCCTCGTGGGTGAGGACCTTGACCGCGCCGTGCTCGGCGAGCGTGGCGGCGGTGTCGGCGGCGCCGTTGCCCAGCGCGACGGCCACGGGCTCGCCGATGCGGCGGGCCAGGGTCAGCAGCTCCAGGGTGGGCTTGCGGACGGCACCGTCCACGTGGTCGACGTAGACGAGAACTTCAGCCATGGGAATGCTCTCCTGCGGAAATTGCGAAGTCTTAAGGGGCGGAAGGGGTGTTGAGCCTCAAGCGGGCCGGCGCCCCTTAGATGAACTTCTGGCTCGCGAGGAACTCAGCGAGCTGCTTGCCGCCCTCGCCCTCGTCCTTGACGATCGTGCCGGCGGTACGGGCCGGGCGCTCGGCCGCGGCGTCGACGACGGTGTAGGCACCCCCGAGACCGACCTCCTCGGCCTCGATGTCCAGGTCGGACAGGTCCCAGGACTCCACCGGCTTCTTCTTGGCGGCCATGATGCCCTTGAAGGACGGGTAGCGCGCCTCACCCGACTGGTCGGTGACCGACACGACGGCCGGCAGCGACGCCTCGAGCTGCTCGGAGGCGGCGTCGCCGTCCCGGCGGCCCTTGACCGTGCCGTCCTCGACGGAGACCTCGGACAGCAGGGTGACCTGCGGGACGCCCAGGCGCTCGGCCAGCAGGGCGGGTACGACGCCCATGGTGCCGTCGGTGGAGGCCATGCCGGAGATGACCAGGTCGTAGCCGGCCTTCTCGATCGCCTTGGCCAGCACCAGCGAGGTGCCGAGGGCGTCGGTGCCGTGCAGGTCGTCGTCCTCGACATGGATCGCCTTGTCGGCACCCATGGACAGCGCCTTGCGCAGCGCGTCCTTGGCGTCCTCGGGGCCCACCGTCAGAACGGTGATCTCCACGTCGTCGTCGGAGTTCTCGGAGATCTGCAGCGCCTGCTCGACCGCGTACTCGTCGAGCTCGGAGAGCAGACCGTCCACGTCGTCCCGGTCGACGGTCAGGTCATCGGCGAAGTGCCGGTCGCCAGTGGCGTCGGGCACGTACTTCACGGTGACAACGATCCTCAAGCTCACGCCGGCTCTCCTACTGCGTCGACATTTCTCTGCTGCCTACTTGCAGGCAGCATAGGCGCCCCAAGTGGCCGTTCCCGCTCGGGGCGACCCGCGCTCCGAGCGAAATATTACTCGTCAGTACACCCAGTTCGTTCCCGCTAAGCAAGCGCTTTGAACTGTGACCTTTGCAACGCAGCGTAATCGGAATTCGACGGCTTCGCAGAACAGGGGAAGGCCGGTTCGGTCACAAAGGTGCGGTGAGCTCAGTCACGCAGGCCGTTGAACCGGCCCTGGTGATACACGAGCGGACGCCCGGGGCCGGTGGGGTCGCCGAGGACGACCTCGGCCAGCACGATGCGGTGATCGCCCGCGGGCACGCGCCCCACGATCCGGCACACCATCCAGGCGAGGACGTCGTCGAGGACGGGGACGCCTTCGGGGCCCTCGCGCCAGGCCGTGGGCGGGCCGAAGCGGTCGGCGCCACTGCGGGCGAAGGTGGCCGCCAGCGGCTGCTGGTGCTCGCCGAGTATGTGGACGCCGACATGGTCCGTCGCGGCTATCGCCGGCCAGCTGGAGGCACCGGTGCCGATACCGAAGGAGAGCATCGGGGGCTCGGCGGAGACGGAGGTGAGGGAGGTGGCGGTGAAGCCGACCGGACCCGTCTCACCGCGAGCGGTGATCACTGCCACTCCGGCCGCATGGCGCCGGAAGACGGAGCGGAGCAGGTCGGGAGAGGCGAGCTGGGTGGTGCCGAGGCCGGACGTGGCCGTCATGGAGTTGTCCTTCTGCGAGGGGAGATGTGCGGACCCGTGGCCGTTCAACAGCTCGGACAGCGCGCGCTCGCGGTGCGGGCCAGGTCGACATGGGCCCGGCCGAAGAGAAGGAGTTCCTCAGGCATACGGTCAGGCTGACGATAGGTGGTGCGCACAGTCAAGTGGGTTCCGCGATGTGGGAGATGACTCACCCTCGCCATCACGGCCCCTCAGACCGCTTCGCCCAGCGCGGCGATGACGTCCGCCTTGCGCGGCTGACCGGTGGCACGCCGTACGACGGTGCCGTCGGCGTCGAGGACCAGCACGGTCGGCGTCTTGAGGATGTCGAGCCGGCGTACGAGGTCCAGCTTGTCCTCGGCGTCGATCTCGACGTGGGTCACGCCCGGGACCATGGCGGCCACCTCGCCGAGCACGCGCCGGGTGGCCCGGCAGGGCGCGCAGAAGGCGCTGGAAAACTGCACGAGGGTGGCGCGCTCGCCCAACTCCTCGCCCAACTCGGCCGCCCCGAGCCGCTTTCCGTCGTCCCGCCCGCGCACCCGCACTCTCCCGCTCAGCCGCCGATGCAGCACCCCGTAGGCGCTCGCCGCCGCCAGCACCGCCACGCACACCACGATTCCGGTCATCACCCTGCTCAAGCATTCACGAGACTGCAAAGATTCCCGACTCCCCGGAAGCCTTTCCCATGCGGAATGCTTGATTCATGGACATCGATGTGAGGGGGCCGCGCTTCGGGGCGGCCGTGACGAGCGTGGTGCTGGCGGTCGTTCTGGTCACCGGGAGCGCCTGGTTGCTGGCCTGGCAGACGCTGGCGTTCGCGCTGGGCGCCGCGGGCGGGGTGGGCCGTTCGCCGTACGGCTGGGTGTTCCGCAAGGCCGTACGTCCCCGGATCGGGCCGCCGACCGAGTTCGAGGCGCCGCAACCACCGCGGTTCGCGCAGGCGGTGGGGCTGGTCTTCGCCGGCATTGGGCTGGTCGGGTACACCCTCGGGCCGGACTGGCTGGGACTCGCCGCCACCGGGGCCGCGCTCGCGGCCGCCTTCCTGAACGCCGTCTTCGGGTACTGCCTGGGGTGCGAGATGTACCTGCTCGTACGGCGGGTGGCGGTGCGCGCGGAGTAAAGGCGGCTTCAAAATCCGAGGTGGACCACGGGTCGACGTGACGAGAATCTCGCCGTTCACAGGCACTGGGGCTTGGCCCTCGCGCGTTCTTGGGGCACGATCTGCGACATGCCGTAAACCTACGGCTGCGTAACTTTCACACTGGGAGCTTCCTTCCCAGGCACAGAAGGAAGGGTCCACCCCGTCCATGGCAGAGCTTGTCTACCGTCCCGTCGTCGGTTTCGCCCAGACGTTGTTCAAGGCGTGGGACCTCAAGATCGACTGCAAGGGGTCGGAGAACATTCCACGCTCGGGCGGCGCTGTGCTGGTGAGCAACCACATCAGCTACCTGGACTTCGTCTTCAACGGACTGGCGGCGCTCCCGCAGAAACGTCTCGTTCGCTTCATGGCGAAGGAGTCCGTCTTCCGGCACCGGATCTCCGGGCCGCTGATGCGCGGCATGAAGCACATCCCCGTGGACCGCAAGCAGGGTGAGGCGGCGTACGCGCACGCCTTGGACTCGTTGAAGTCCGGCGAGATCGTCGGGGTCTTCCCGGAGGCCACGATCTCGCAGTCGTTCACCCTGAAGAGCTTCAAGTCGGGCGCCGCGCGGCTGGCCCAGGAAGCCGGCGTCCCGCTGATCCCGATGGCCGTGTGGGGCACCCAGCGGCTGTGGACCAAGGGTCACCCGCGCAACTTCAAGCGCAGCCACATCCCGATCACCATCCGGGTCGGCGAGGCGATCGAGGCCTCCAAGGACAAGTACGCGGGCGCCATCACCCGCCAGCTGCGCGAGCGCGTCCAGGAACTCCTGGAGGCCGCCCAGCGCGCCTACCCGGTGCGCCCGAAGGACGCCACCGACACCTGGTGGATGCCGGCCCACCTCGGCGGCACGGCACCGACTCCGGAGCAGGTGCGCGAGGCCGACGCGCGCTGAGCGCGGGTAACCGCCGGCGTCGGCCGAACGCCCGTACTGCCGACGTCAGTTGAAGTAGTGGCCTGCTTCGAGGTCCGCCAGGAGCCCCTTCTGCGTCGGCTGCCAGCCCAGTAGCTCGCGGGTGAGGGCACTGGAGGCCGGGCCGTCCGCCGCGAAGATGGTGCCGAGCCAGCCGAAGTGGTCCGCCGCCTCCTCCCGCGGGATGGAGGTCACCGGCAGATCAAGGTGGCGGCCGATGACCTCGGCGATGTCACGCACCGGGACGCCCTCCTCGTCGACGCCGTGCAGCCTGGTGCCCGCGGGCGCCGCCTCCAGGGCCAGCCGGTAGAGGCGGGCGGCATCGACGCGGTGCACGGCCGGCCAGCGGTTGGCGCCGTCACCGGGGTAGGCGGAGACGCCCTTCTCGCGGGCGATCTCGATCAGACGCGGGACGAAGCCAATGCGGTCGCCCTCGCCGTGCACCTGCGGCAGGCGCAGCACCGAGGCGCGTACCCCCCGCTCGACGAACGCCAATGCGGCCTGCTCCGACATACGGGGCAGGGCATGCGTCCCGGGGTCGACCACGTCCTCCTCCGTGGCGGGGCGGCCCGACGCGAGGAACATGGAACCGCCGGTGACGACGAGAGGACGGTCGCTGCCCGCGAGCGCCTCGCCCATCGCCTCGATGGCGCGCCGGTCGGCCTGTGCGGCGGCCGGGTAGTCGGAGAAGTCGTGGATGAACGCCAGATGGGCGACGCCGTCCACCGCGGCCGCCGCCTCCCGCAGGCCGGCGAGGTCGTCGAGGTCGCCCCGGTGCACCTCGGCGCCGGCCTCCTTCAGCGCCATGGCGGAACGGTCCGAGCGGGCGAGGCCGAGGACCTGGTGACCCGCGTCCATTAGGTCGCGGACGAGGGCGGAACCGATGAATCCGGTCGCTCCGGTGACGAAGACACGCACAGCGGTGCACTCCTTCAGCAGGGAAAGTCGTACGGCCGCGGAGGTTCCGAGCCGGTGACTCCACCCTGCGGGCATCGGGCATGGCGGGTCCAAGTCCTGTTTCGCAAGGAGCAATACGTTTCAGGCATCACCCCAGCCCAAGGGGGTGACGGGGCGTACGTTGGAGGCATGACCCAGTCGCCGCAGCCCGCGCCGGACCTGGACCTGCGCCTCGTGCGCTACTTCACGGTCGTCGCCGAGCACGGTCACTTCGGCCGCGCCGCCGAGGCATTGCGCGTCGCCCAGCCGTCGCTGAGCCGGCAGATCCGGCGGCTGGAGCAGGAGCTCGGCGCCCGTCTGCTCGACCGCACCCCGCGCGGCACCCGGCTCACCGAGGCCGGGGAGGTCTTCCTGCGCCGCGCGCGGGCGCTGCTGCGCTCGGCGGCCGAGGCCGCCGCGCACACCCGGGCCGCGGCCCGGCCCAGCAGGTTCACGGTCGGCTACACCACTACCCTCATCGTCACCCCGGCCGTACGGGCCCTGCGCCGCCGCCGTCCCGACGCCGAGGTGCACGCCGTACATCTGCCCTGGGACGAGGCACCTGCGGCCCTGCTCGACCACCGGGTGGACGCGGTGGTGACCCGGCTGCCCCTTCCGACCGACGGGCTGGAGGTGACGGTCCTCTACGACGAGCCGCGGGTGCTGATGGTGCCGCTGGACCATCGCCTGGCCGGCAAGGAGTCGGTGACGCTGGACGACATCGCCGGGGAGCCCACGCCCCAGGTGCGGGACAACCCTGTGTGGAACGCATACTGGCGCATCGATCCACGGCCCGACGGGCGGCCGGCTCCGGACGGTCCGCTGGTGGACGCCATGGAGGACAAGTACGAGCTGATCGCCGACGGTCAGGCCGTGGCGATCGTCCCGGCCACTCCGCGTGTGCACACCCTCCGCCCCGACCTCACCACGATCCCCCTCGACGGCGTCGACCCGAGCCATGTGGTACTGGCGACGCGCGCCGGGGACCGCAGTCGGCTGGTGGCGGAGTTCCGCAAGTGCGCCCGGGACACGCTCGGGCGGCCGACCGTCACACCGGCCGTCACGACGCCGGCGAACGCACCGTGATCCGAGCCCCGGGGCTGAACTTCTCGAGCAGCTCGGCAAGTTCGGCCGCCGCGGCCTCGACCTCGGCGACCGGCATCGGGGCCATGCTCTCCAGCAGGAAGATGCCTGAGGTGGTCGCCTCGGTGAGTCGGGTGCGCGGCCCCTGGCGCCAGTTCCAGCGTCGGCAGGTCACGCCCGCGTCGTCGCGCCAGACCACCTCGCCGGCGTCGGGGTGCTCCACGACCTCCTCACCGCCGGCCACGGTCACGAAGTCCTCGTGCCCGGTGGCGCGCACCAGCCGCATCCCGCCCTTGATGCGGTCGATGTCCTCGCCGCCGACGGGGATGAGATGGGCGACGCTGATGGCGTTGTAGACGTCGACGAGGACGTTGATGCGCGGCAGCCCGGCCTCCGACAGAGCCCGCTTGGCCAGCGCCTCCGCCGAGTTGCGGGTGCGCGACGGCTTGGAGCCGAACGCCGTGTAGATCTCCCGCCAGGCCGCGAGGTGCGGGTCCTCGTGCGGGGCGCGCCCGTCCAGGCGTACGCCGAGCCGGTGGGCCGCGTCATCGAGGAGGGCCGAACTGGCGTCGGTGCTCGGGCCGTTGACCAGCCCGTGCGCCTCGACGGCGAGGTGCGTGAAGCCGGGCGCGAGGGTGCGCACCTCGTCGGACACGGTCAGGGAGAGGGTCATCGCCTGCCTCAGAGTGCGGTGGGGAGCGTCTTCCACAGGTACGGCCGGTCGGGGGCGGCCTTGAGGGCGCTGAGGACGGCCGGGTGCGGTTCAGCATACAGGACCGGATAGTCCAGCTCATTGGACTCCGGGTCGGGCGTGAAGGCGAGCCGCTCGCCGTCGAGCGAGAACTGGGCGTCCACCCCCGGTTTGTTGCCCCGCGGATCCTGCCGATGCCAGGCGCCGTTGAACCGCACCGCGACCAGACCGTGCACCACGTCGAACTTCTGGTAGCACAGCGCGGTCGGGATGTCCTCGGCGCGCAGCAGTGCGGCGAGCGCATGGGCCTTGGCATAGCAGATGCCCGTTCCCTGCTCCAGCACGTCGGAGGCGCGCCAGGTGACGCGGAGGTCGCCGGAGTCCTGTGAGTGCGGGATGGTGTCGCGCACGAACTCGAAGGCCAGTCGCGCATAGGAATACGAGTCCCACGCCTTCTCGGCGAGTCGCGCGGCCGTCTTCCGCACCAGCGGGTGGCCATGATCGATGACCTCGTCGGCGGCCAAATAGGCGGACAGGTCGGGGGTTTCCTGGATCAGCTCCATGTCCGCAGAGCATAGGAATACGATCACCCGCGAGTCAATGACTTTTCGAGTGACCGTATATCTATGCAAGACGGCGAGTCAGCGTGCCATCTCCTCCTTCAGCGCCGCCACGAACGCGTCCACGTCCTCCTCGGTCGTGTCGAAGGCGCACATCCAGCGCACGACGCCCGCCGCCTCGTCCCAGAAGTAGAACCGGAACCGCTTCTGCAAACGCTCGCTCACGTCGTGCGGGAGCTTGGCGAAGACGCCGTTGACCTGCACGGGGTAGAGGATCTCGACGCCGTGCACGGCGCGGACGCCCTCGGCCAGGCGCTGGGCCATCCCGTTGGCGTGGCGGGCGTTGCGCAGCCACAGGTCCTTGGCGAGCAGGGCCTCCAACTGCACCGACACGAAGCGCATCTTGGAGGCGAGCTGCATGGACAGCTTGCGCAGGTGCTTCATGTGGCTGACGGCGTCCTGGTTCAGGACGACGACCGCCTCGCCGAACAGCGCGCCGTTCTTGGTGCCGCCGAGGGAGAGGATGTCGACGCCGACCGCGTTGGTGAACGTCCGCATGGGGACGTTCAGGGAGGCGGCCGCGTTGGCTATCCGGGAGCCGTCCAGGTGCACCTTCATGCCGTGCGCGTGGGCGTGGTCGCAGATCGCGCGGATCTCGTCCGGCGTGTAGAGGGTGCCGAGTTCGGTGCTCTGGGTGATCGAGACGACCTGCGGCATCGCCCGGTGCTCGTCCTCCCAGCCGTACGCCTGCCGGTCGATCAACTCAGGAGTGAGCTTGCCGTCGGGTGTGGGCACGGTGAGCAGCTTCAGGCCGCCCATGCGCTCGGGGGCGCCGCCCTCGTCGACGTGGATGTGCGCGCTCTCGGCGCAGATCACCGCGCCCCAGCGGTCGGTGACCGCCTGGAGCGCGACGACGTTGGCGCCGGTGCCGTTGAACACCGGGAACGCCTCGGCGGTGGCACCGAAGTGGCTGCGGATGATCCGCTGCAGGTTCTCGGTGTAGTCGTCCTCGCCGTACGCGACCTGGTGCCCGCCGTTGGCCAGGGCCAGGGCGGCGAGCACCTCGGGGTGGGCGCCGGCGTAGTTGTCACTGGCAAAACCGCGGACGTCCGGGTCGTGATGACGGCGGGCGTCGGTCTTCGGAGGGTTCACGGCTTCTCGGTCAGCCACAGACGGTTTCCGTTCACTTCGGCGGCGGGCTTGTCCCAGACGCCGACGACGGCATCGGCCAGGTCCTTGACGTCCGTGAAGCCCGCGAACTTCGCGTGGGGTCGCTCGGCGCGCATCGCGTCGTGCACCAGCGCCTTCACCACCAGGATGGCAGCCGCGGACGTCGGCCCCTCGGGGCCCCCGGCCTTACGGAAGGCGTCGGCCAGCGCGAGCGTCCAGGCCTCGGCGGCGGCCTTGGCGGCGGCGTACGAGGCGTTGCCCGCGGTCGGCTTCGAGGCGCCGGCGGCGCTGATCAGCACATACCGGCCGCGGTCGCTGCGCTGGAGCCCCTCGAAGAAGGCCAGCGAGGTGTGCTGCACGGTGCGGATCAGCAGCAGCTCGAGGAAGTCCCAGTCGTCGAGGCTGGTCTTGACGAAGGTCTCGCTGCCGCGCCAGCCGCCGACGAGGTGGACCAGGCCGTCGACGCGGCCGAAGTCCTTCTCGATCCGGGTGGCCCAGTCTCGGGTCGCCTCGCGGTCGAGCAGGTCGACCGTGTCACCGACGACGGTGGCACCGCCGTGCGCATAGCTCGCCGCGTCCACGGCCTCGGCGAGCCGCTCCGGGTCGTTGTCCGAGCCGATGACGGTCGCGCCCGCCTCGGCCAGCCGCAGCAGCGCCGCCCGGCCGGCGGGTCCGCCCGCGCCGGCCACCGCGATCACCGCACCGCTGAGAGCTCCGTTCCCCGCCATTTTCTTCGCCTCCTGAGCAGTGGTGGTGCGGTCGCTCATGCGGCGACCCGCTCGGCGCTGTCCGCCGTGATGCCCTTGGTGGAGGCGATCACGTTCTTCAGCTTCTTGGACAGGGCCTCATAGAACATGCTCAGCGGAAACTCGTCCGGAAGCACGTCATCGACGAGTTTGCGCGGCGGCTGGGTCAGGTCCAGGGCGTCCGGGCCCTTGGCCCAGCGGGATCCCGGGTGCGGGGCGAGGTAGGTGGAGACGAGCTCGTAGCCGGCGAACCAGTGGACGAGCTTCGGGCGGTCGATGCCGTCGCGGTAGAGCTGCTCGATGTCGGCGCACAGCTGGTTGGTGACCTGCGGGGCGCGCTGCCAGTCGATGAACAGCTTGTTGTCGGTCCAGCGGACGACGTCGTGCTTGTGCAGGTAGGCGAAGAGAAGCTGGCCTCCGAGGCCGTCGTAGTTGCGTACGCGCTCACCGGTGACCGGGAAGCGGAACATACGGTCGAACAGCACCGCGTACTGCACGTCACGGGCCTGCGGGACGCCGTCCGCCTCCAGCTTCACGGCCTCCTTGAAGGCGGTGAGGTCGCAGCGCAGCTCTTCGAGGCCGTACATCCAGAACGGCTGGCGCTGCTTGATCATGAACGGGTCGAACGGCAGGTCGCCGTGGCTGTGGGTGCGGTCGTGGACCATGTCCCACAGCACGAAGGCCTCTTCGCAGCGCTTCTGGTCGTGGACCATCGCGGCGATGTCCTCGGGCAGCTCCAGGCCCAGGATGTCGACGGCGGCGTCGGTGACGCGGCGGAAGCGGGCGGCCTCGCGGTCGCAGAAGATGCCGCCCCAGCTGAACCGCTCGGGCGCCTCGCGCACGGCGATGGTCTCCGGGAAGAGGACCGCGGAGTTGGTGTCGTAGCCCGCCGTGAAGTCCTCGAACTTGATGCCGCAGAACAGCGGGTTGTCGTAGCGGGTGCGCTCCAGCTCGGCCAGCCAGTCCGGCCACACCATGCGCAGCACGACCGCCTCGAGGTTGCGGTCGGGGTTGCCGTTCTGCGTGTACATCGGGAAGACGACCAGGTGCTGCAGGCCGTCCGCGCGGTTCGCGGCGGGCTGGAAGGCCAGCAGCGAGTCGAGGAAGTCCGGCACCTCGAAGCCGCCCTCGGCCCAGCGGCTCAGGTCCTTCATCAGGGCCTGGTGATACGCGGCGTCGTGCGGCAGCAGCGCGGAGAGCTCCTCGACGGCGCCCACGACACGCCGTACAGCGGCCTCGGCGTCCGCGCACGCGGGCGCGCCCTCGGCCTCGAAGTCGATCGCCCCGTCCTTGGACTGCCATGGCCGGATCTGCTCCACGGCATCCTTGAGCACCGGCCACGCCGGGTGCTCCACCACCCTGGTCGCGGGAGGAACCTGTTCCCCCGAAGCCGTCTGCACAAGAATTTCCGTCATGTCCCATCCTCCACGGGAGAACCTCGCGTAAGGAGACCGTATACATACGAGGTTTCTCCCAGCAAGTAGAGCCTCAGGAAATCATCCTGCACAACCCCATGGTCACCGTAATTTTTCCCGTTTGCCACCGAGGCGGCGCATACTCCGGCCCTGCGTGGGCATACGGGGGTCCGGTCGGCGCAGGCCCGCGCCGGGCCGGTCAATCCCCGCGGGACTCGCCCACGCCAGGGTGACCGCCCGGAGGGGCGCGATCCAGGCACGCCATGTCCACCGCCGCAAACCCTGTGTACACGTGGGGTTCATCACGCGCCCGGGCCACTAGGCTGCGGCACTGCCGCGCGAACACTCCGCTCCGGTTTGCGCGCACGCCGAGCCGCCGTCGACGGAAGCGAGTGGAATCTTGAACTTCCTTACCATCGGTCACCGCGGAGTCATGGGTGTCGAACCCGAGAACACCCTCCGTTCCTTCGTCGCCGCCCAGCAGGCCGGCCTCGACGTCATCGAACTCGATCTCCACCTGAGCAAGGACGGCGCCCTCGTCGTCATGCACGACACCGACGTGGACCGCACGACCGACGGCACCGGCGCGATCGCCGACCAGACCCTCGCCGAGCTGCGCGCCCTGGACGCGGGCCGCGGCGAGCGCGTCCCGGTCTTCGAAGAGGTTCTGGACGCCGTGAAGTCGCCGCTCCAGGCCGAGATCAAGGACGTCGCGGCGGCACGGGCGCTCGCCGAGGTGATGACCGGCCGCGACCTCGTCTCCCGGGTCGAGGTGTCCTCGTTCCACGACGACGCGGTCGCCGAGATCGCCCGCCTGGTGCCGGGGGTACGGACCGCGCTGATCGCCAGCCGCTACGGCACCGACATCGTGGACCGCGCCGTCGCGGTCGGCGCCGCGACCGTCTGCCTCAACGTCCGCCGGCTCACCCTGGAGGTCGTGGAGCACGCCCGCAAGGCGGACCTCAGGATCATCGGCTGGGTGGTCAACACGCAGGACCACCTGCGTCTCGTACGGGCCCTGCAGCTGGACGGCGCGACCACCGACTACCCGGAGATCAAACGCACCGGCCGCTTCACGGCGTGACGAGCCGCATGAACGTCACGCCAGCTCCTTGACCAGCAGCTCGAACTGCAGGTCGGCGCGCTGCGGAATGCCGAAGCGCTCGTCGCCGTACGGGAACGGTGCCATCCGTCCCGTACGGCGGTAGCCGCGCCGCTCGTACCAGGCGATCAGGTCGTTCCGTACGGAGATCACCGTCATGTGCATCTCGGTCGCGCCCCAGGTCTCGCGGGCCTGTCGCTCCGCCTCAGTGATGATCACCTTGCCCAGGCCGGCGCCCTGGAGTGCGGGGCTGACCGCGAACATGCCGAAGTAGGCGTGGTCGCCGCGGTGTTCGAGCTGGCAGCAGGCGACGACCTGCCCCTCCTGCTCGACCGTCAGCAGTCGGCTGTCGGACGACTTGATGACCTCCAGCACGCCCTCCGGGTCGGTCCGCTGCCCTTCGAGGATGTCCGCCTCCGTCGTCCAGCCGGCCCTGCTGGCGTCCCCGCGGTAGGCGGACTCGATCAGCGCGACCAGCGTGTCGACGTCGGCGTCGGTGGCGTCGCGGAAGGTGAGTCCGGTGGCGGCGGGCGTCGCGGCGGTTTCCATGGCGGGCATCTCCACTCTCGGGCACGGCTCGGGCACGGCTGAGCGTAACGCGCGACTAGGCTCCGGCTGCATGGTGCACGTACTGAGCGGACGGACCCTCCTCCACCCCACCGACCCCGAGCGTTCCCGTGCCTTCTACGGCACGCAGCTGGGGCTCGCCGTCTACCGCGAGTTCGGCACGGGGCCGGAGCGCGGCACCGTCTACTTCCTCGGCGGTGGCTTCCTGGAGGTCTCCGGCCGCTCCGAGATCCCGCCGTCCCCGGCCGTCCGGCTGTGGCTGCAGGTCGAGGACGTGGCGGCGGCGCACGACGAGCTGCGGGGCAAGGGAGTCGAGATCGTGCGGCCGCCGGTGAAGGAGGCGTGGGGGCTGGTCGAGATGTGGATCGCGGACCCGGACGGGACGCGGATCGTGCTGGTGGAGGTGCCTGCGGATCATCCGCTGCGATACCGGCCGGGGGTCTGAGTCATTCCGGGCGGTGTTCCCAGCCGCGGTCGGTGCGGGTCAGTTCCCGGAAGCCGGCCGAGGTCAGGTGGTCGATCATCGTGCCGTCGGTCGCCGCCTCGTAGGCGAGCAGGCGGTCGACGCCGCACAGGCCCAGCCAGTCGGCGGCCTGCCCCAGAAGCCAGTGCTCCAGGCCCTCGCCGTACGCCGACGGGCCGATGTGCAGGTTGCCGATGTCGGCGAGGCCCTTGCCCCGGGCCTGGCGTTCGGGGCGGGACAGAGCCGTGTCGACCTCGATGAAACCGAGGGCATGGCCGTGGGCGTATGCCGTGAGGCGGGTGCCGCACTCCCCCAGCGTGCGGTCGACGGTGACGCCCGGCCTCGGCTCGCGGGGCGGCAGGTCGGCCACGCGCGCGATCAGGATCACCTCGGTGTCCCCGACATGCCGGAAGCCCGCGCGTTCGTAGAGGGCGCGGATATGCGGCCAGGTGCGGGGCAGGCCGTAGACGGCCGGGGCGGGGAGCTCGCCGCCGGCGTACCGGGCGCGGACGTTCCAGCGGGCCAGCTGGGCCAGGCAGGCGTGCATCAGCAGGTCCCCGGCCTCGTCGGAGTCCGGCCAGAAGGAGGCCTGCGGATGGCAGACGAACCAGTCGATCTCGCCGATGTCCTGGTACTGCGGGCCGACCTCGTCGTCCGACCGATAGCGCAGCAGATGGGCGGCGGCCACGACGTAGTTGCGCTGCTCGGCGACGAGGGTCACGCGCTCGCTCACCCAGGGGTCGGTGATGAACTCGTCCGGCTGCCGCTCCAGCGCGCTGAGCACCGTGTTCACGGACACGGAGGCGCCGGGGACGACGGCGGCGACGTGCAGGTTGATCAGTTCGGTGAGCTGGTCACGGTCGGCGCGGCGGAAGGGGCGCACCTCGAGTGCGGGCATGCGGGACCTCCGGTCGGAGAACGGTGTCGGGAGGCCGCCATGCGGTGCGGTACGGGGTCGAGGGTACGGCGGTGGCGGCGCCCGGCTCCAGGCCCTGTCGTCAAATTCCCGTCGTCCGCCCGGAGGGCGGGCCGCGTCGCGCGGCAGGCGGGAATTTGACGACAGGGCCTAGTGGGTTTCGCCGGATGGCCGGGCCCTCGGGCGGGGCTTAGCGTGCTGGAGGGGCCTGTCTGCGGAAGGAACGCCATGAAGCTCGACAAGCCGGTGTCCGGCGGGCCCTGCTGGACCGAGCTCGGGACCAGCGACCTGGCCGCGGCGAAGCGGTTCTACGAGGGGTTGTTCGGCTGGCGCGCCGAGACCGATCCCCGCCAGGAAGCGGGCGGCTACACGATCGCGCACCTCGGGGACGCGCCGGTGGCCGCGCTGACGCCGCTGTACCAGGAGGGGCAGCCGGTGGCGTGGAACGTGTCGTTCGCCGTGCCGGACGCGGACGCCGCCGCCGCGCGGGTGTCGGAGGCCGGCGGCTCGGTGCTGGTCGGTCCGATG
Organism: Streptomyces regalis; assembly: GCF_001509475.1. Lineage (GTDB taxonomy): Bacteria > Actinomycetota > Actinomycetes > Streptomycetales > Streptomycetaceae > Streptomyces > Streptomyces regalis. The sequence continues at coordinate 7,163 of NZ_LLZG01000014.1, read as the reverse complement.
GACGTGTTCGACGTGGGCCGCTTCGCGGTGGCCGTGGACCCGACGGGTGCGGTCTTCCAGCTGTGGCAGGCGCGGGCCTTCCCGGGCGCGGGGCTGCTCAGCGCGCCCGGCTCGCTGGGCTGGGTGGAGCTGCTGACCAGGGCGCCCGAGCGGGCCGTGGAGTTCTACACGACGGTGTTCGGCTGGAGCGTCAACGCCTCGGAGCACTACACGCAGTGGGGCATCGACGGCGCCGACTTCGGCGGCATGGTGACGATGGACGACAAGTTCCCGCACGAGGTGCCGGCGCACTGGCTGCCGTACTTCGCCGTGCACGACGTGGACATGACGGCCGCGGACGCCACGGAGGCGGGCGGGACCGTCCTCATGGAGCCCACCTCCGTCCCCGAGGGACCGCGCATCGCCGTGCTGCGGGACCCGCAGGGGGCGATGTTCGGCGTGTACCGGGCGGCCGACGAGAAGTGACGGGCCCCGCTTCCGGTCACCCGCGCAGCGCCCCCAACCGCCCTTCCAGCTGGCCCAGCAACGCACCGAGCAGAACCGCCAGTTCACCCTGCCCTTGCGGGTCGAGACCGGACAGTACGGTCGTCTCGTACGCGAGTTGCTCGGGCAGGATGCCGTCGACGAGGTCCCGGCCCGCGTCCGTGAGGCGGACGTGGGCGACGCGGCGGTCGCGGGTGTCGCCGCGGCGCTCCACCAGGCCCCGCTCGGTCAGCTGCTTGAGTCGTTTGGTGACGGCGGCGCCCGAGGAGAAGGTTTCGCGGGCGAGTTCACTGGGGGTCAGCTCATGGCCCGTGCGGCGCAGCGCGCCGAGCAGGTCGAACTCGGGGCGGCTGAGGCCTGCCCGGCGCAGCGGGGCGTCCTCGGCCTGCTGGAGGAGGGCGGCGCAGCGGTTGATGCGGCCGATGATCTCCATGGGGGCGGTGTCGAGGTCGGGATGGACGGCCTGCCACTGCCGGACCACGGCGGCCACCGTGTCCCGTCTCGTCCCGGTCGGCCCGCCGTTGGTCGCCGTCATGGCCGTACGCCCTCCGTCGTGTCGCCTGTGCGCTGGTCCGGGTGCGGGTTCTGGCTCCGCCCCGTCGCCGCGAGCGTACGGGGTCCGGTCCGCTCGGTGCGCACGACCCGCTGCCACCGCCGGTCAGGTACGGCCACGGCGGCGACCAGGCCGACCAGCGCGCCGACCAGGGTGTCCACGACCCGCTCGGTGATCAGCCGCCCGGGCTCCTGGAACCCGGTGAACTCGGTGATGAGCAGCGCCATCGGGGTCACGCAGACGCTGCCCAGCCAGTAGTTGCGTCCGATCAGCGCCTCGGCCCCGAAGTTGAGCGCCAGGCAGCACAGGACGAGGGCGACCTCGCCGGTGTGGGCGAGGGGGACCAGCGCGGCGAACAGGAGGACCCCGAGCAGGTTGCCGACGACCCGCTGGACGCCCCGGCCCCAGGTGAGGGTGAGGTTGGCCTGGTAGAGGGATGCCGCGGTGACCAGGGCCCAGTAGGGGCGGCCGATGCCCAGGGCGAGGGAGACATAACCGGCGAGGGCACAGCCGAGGGCGGTGCGTACGGCGAGCGGGGCCAGGGGGCCGAGGAGGCGCCACAACGGCCGGGACAGCGGGGCGAGTTCGGTGCCGAGGGCCGCGAGGTCGTCGGCCTCCGGCACAGGTCGGTTGCCGCGAGTGTTTTACCCGTGAAAGATATGCGGTGACCTGCCGCGCTCCGCCGAATGCTCCCCGTGTACACCCTTGCGCTCGCGTGCGCGCCGGACGGCCCGGGCATCGACGGACTGACCGAGACCGTCGAGCGGGGAGGCCGCGCGTGCACGGACCGGCTTCGCACGGCTGGCTGCTGGTCGCGCTGTGTGCGGCGACCGGGGCCTACTGTCTGCTGCGGATGCGCAGCCGCGTCGAGGAGCAGCGCCGGGCCGCGGGCGGCGAGGCTCTGATGGGCTTCGGCATGGCCGCGATGGCGGTGCCCGCGGTGGTGTTCACGCCGCCGTCGTGGGCCTGGCCCGCTTACGCGGCCGTGTTCGGAGCGGCCGCCCTGCATGCCCTGTGGTCGGCGCGGGCGGGCGCCCACCACCTGCACCACCTGGTGGGAGCCTCGGCCATGGCCTACATGGCGGTCGCGATGGCCGCCTCACCCGGGCACCAGAGCGGACACGGCGGTTCCGGGGTCCCGCTCGTGACGGGCGCTCTGCTTCTGTACTTCATGGGGTACGTGCTGCTGTCCGGCGTCCGGCTGGTGCCCGTCGCGGCGGATGGCGGGGGTGTCGGATGGGGCGACCGGCCGGAGCTGGCGCGGGCCTGCCGACTGACGATGGGGATCGCCATGGTGGCGATGCTGCTGACCCTCTGAAACAGGGCGTACTTCTGTGCTGTGCGCTGCCGATGACGCTCGGTGTGGCGGCGCCGGCGTCGGCAGCGGCCGGTTCGGCCGGCGGGCCACCGCCCTCGCACTGGTCGAACTCAACGAGGACCGGGGCGTGTTCAACCCCTGCCCGACCCCGCTGTGCCGGTACTGGTCGCGCCGGGCAGCCGGAATGCCGCTGAGGGGCCGGGTCCTGTGGCGGGCGTCGCAAACCCACCCCCGCATTGGCCTCTGGCCCCATCAGTCGGCGAGGATCGCAGTATGCACACCCAGTCCGTCGAGTCCCCGCCCCGCCCTCCGGCCGAGCGCAGCACCGCCCGCTGGGCCGGCACCCTGGCCCTGTGCTCCGCGCTGCTGCTCGCTCTGGTCGCGGTCCGGTGGTATCCGCTGATGACCCTCGACGGCGACATCGCCGAGACCACACACCGCTGGGCGGTCGACGAGAGCGGCGTCACCCACACGTTCCGCATCCTGACGGACTGGGTCTGGGATCCGTGGACCATGCGCATCCTGTCCGCCGCGGTCGCGATCTGGTTGTGGCGCAGAGCCGCACGCTGGACGGCCGTATGGCTGGTCGCCACATGTGCGCTCGCCACACTGATCCAGCAGGTCCTGAAGGCCGTGGTCGACCGCTCACGCCCCGTCTGGCCCGATCCCGTCGACGCCGCCCACTACGCCGCATTCCCCTCCGGCCACGCCATGACGGCCACGGTCGTGTGCGGCCTCCTGCTCTGGCTTCTGCACCACTACGGAGCCGAACGCGCCCTGCGGCGTGCGGCCGCCGCCGTGGCCGTCATCTCCGTGGCCGGTGTCGGCCTGACCCGGGTGTGGCTCGGCGTCCACTGGGCCACGGACGTCGTGGGCGGCTGGCTGCTGGGCGCGTTGGTCGTGGTGCTGGCGGTGCGGATGCACGCCCTCCGGCAGAGCTGAACCGTACGTGTGCTGTTGCGGCGATCTTCCGGCGCGGCGGAACGTGGCCCCGTAGGATCCGCGCCATGACCGCAGTTCTGTTCGATTTCTCCGGAACTCTTTTCCGTGTCGAGTCCACCGAGTCCTGGCTGCGCGGAGCGCTCGCCGAGGCCCAAGTGGGGCTTGCCGAGGCCGAGTTGGTCGAGGCGGCGCAGGCACTGGAGGCGATGGGGGCGCTGCCGGGCGGGATCGAGCCCTCCTGGCTGCCCGAGGACGTCGCGAGCGTCTGGGGGGTGCGGGACAAGAGCGCGGAGCTGCACCGGGCCGCCTACACCGCGCTCTCCCGGCATGTGCCGCTCCCCGACGACCGGCTGCACGACATGCTCTACGACCGCCACATGACACCGGCCGCGTGGATGCCGTACCCGGATGCCACCGAGGTGCTGGGGACGCTGCGTGAGCGGGGCATCGGCGTCGGAGTGGTCAGCAACATCGGCTGGGACCTGCGGCCGGTGTTCCGGGAACACGGACTCGATCCCTACGTGGACGCGTATGTGCTGTCGTACGAGCACGGCATCCAGAAGCCCGACCCCCGGCTCTTCGCGGCCGCCTGCGCGGAACTCGACGCCGATCCGCGCGACGTCGTCATGGTGGGCGACAACCGGCGGGCCGACGGTGGTGCGGCGGCCCTGGGCTGTGCGGTGCACTTCGTAGACCATTTGCCGGCGGCACAGCGGCCGGACGGGTTGCGGCCGGTGCTGGATCTCGTGGGCGCCGTTCCACGGGCGAACGGTTCCGACCCGCGAGTGAACAAGTAGCCTCCGGCCGCCATCCGGACCCCGGGGGTCGGGCCCACCCTGGACGATCCCCCGCGTCGCCCAGGGCAGACGGCAACCCCCGACCAGGCCGTATCGAGGCCGGGCCGGACGTGCTGAGTATAGTTGGCTGGCAGCCAGTCAACACAGGAGTTACAGCATGTCCCCGCGCAGCGCCTCGGTCAATGAAGAGTTGCGGCGGCGTTCCCGTGAGCGGCTTCTGCAGGCGGCGGTGGAGATGGTCGGCGAGCGCGGCTACGAGGCCACGACGCTGGGCGACATCGCGGACAGAGCAGGCTCGGCGCGCGGCCTGGTGTCGTACTACTTCCCCGGCAAGCGCCAGTTGGTGCAGTCCGCCGTGCACCGGCTGATGCACCGCACGCTGGAGGAGGCGCTGGAGCGCGAGCCGCACAGCGACGACGGCCGGGAGCGGATGGCCCGGGCCATCGACGCGATCCTGGGCCTGGCCCGGGACCGGCCCGTGCTGATGCGCCAGCACATGGCGGGGATCCTGCAGGGCGAGGGCTTCGTGCAGTGCCCGGAGCAGCAGCGCCTGGCCGAGCTGCTGCGGGACACCTGCGTCCGGCACGGCTCACGGGACGTCGACGCCGACTACGCGATGCTGCGCGCACTGCTCATGGGCGCGGTCTACGCGGCAGTGGTGCCCGGGGCGCCGATGTCCGTGCCGGTGCTGCGGGCCGAGTTGTTCAAGCGCTACCGGCTGGAGTGGGAGATGGGGGTCCCGCCGGACTCGGGAGCCGTGCCCGGCGGGACGTGCGACACGGATCTGTCGCGGTTCTTCGCGACCGGGTCCGCACCCGGCTGCCCGGACGGTCGGCTGAAGTAGTCCGGCTGGGTCCGGACGAGGTCGTCGCTCAGCAGTCGACCGATATCACGCGGATGCGGGACATGCTCTGACGGACCCGGCCGGTACGGTCCGCCGCCGAGGCGGTGCTCAGCGGCGGGCTCGGCGCCGTGTCAGGAAGCCGGCGTCGCGCGCCTGACCGATCAGCCGGAGCGACTTCCGGCGCCCGTGCCCCGTCGCGCTCATCACCGCGAGGACGGGGTCGGTCCCCTCCTCCTGCGCCGCGCGATATTTCTGCGCGACGAGCCACTGACCCTCGACGCCCCCCGGCCAGACTGTCCGGTCCGGGCTCGGCCCGAGGTCCTCGCCGTCGGGTTCGGTCCCGATCCCGCACGCGTCGAAGAGCGGGGCCTCGATCCAGTCGGCGAGCGCCGTCAGGTCGTCGAGGGACAGCGCCGGCTCGGCCCGTACGTCCTCGATGGAGACACACCCCTCGCACACCACGGCGAGTGCGTCGACCCGGGCGCCGTCGCCGAACTCCAGCCGGACTCCGAACCACGCCGTGGCTCCGGCGTCGTCCCGCACTTCCCACGCGGGCCACACGGACACGGCACCGTCCGTCGCAGAGCGATCGGAAAGATTAAGAAAGGATGCTTCCAGCACACACGCAACGTAACCGCATGATCACATTCCATACCGAATGAACACGCTTCCCGGACGGCGCACAGCACCCTGTCAGCGGAGCGGCAGCGGTGCGATGCTGGACTCGAGAGCGACTCCGGAAGATCCCCGCAGATCCCCGCAGGCCCCTCGGACAAGGAGTTCCGCCGTGCTGCGTGTCGCCGTCGTCGGTTCCGGCCCGAGCGGGTGCTACACCGCGCAGGGCCTCGTACAGCAGGATCCGGACGTGCTCGTCGACGTCCTGGACCGGCTGCCGTGCCCGTACGGACTGGTGCGGTACGGGGTGGCGCCGGACCACGAGAAGATCAAGTCCCTCCAGAACAACCTGCGCACGGTCCTGGAGCACGAGCGGGTGCGCTTCCTCGGCGGCACCCAGGTCGGCCCCGGCGGGATGCCGGTCGAACGGCTGCGGGAGCTGTACCACGCAGTTGTGTACTGCGTGGGCGCCGCCACCGACCGACACCTCGGGATCCCCGGCGAGGACCTGCCGGGCAGCTGGTCGGCGACCGAGTTCGTGTCCTGGTACAGCGCCCATCCGGACGCCGTCGACGACGGGTTCGTCCTCGGTGCGCGCTCGGCGGTGGTCATCGGCGTCGGGAACGTCGCGGTGGACGTCACACGGATGCTGGCGCGGGGCACGGCCGAGCTGACCCCCACCGACATGCCGCAGGCGGCGCTCACCGCCCTCGCCGCGAGCCGGGTGAGAAACATCAGCATGGTGGGGCGGCGCGGCCCCTCGCAGGCCCGCTTCACCACCAAGGAGCTGCGGGAACTGGGCACCCTGCCCGACACGGAGGTGACCGTGGATCCGGCAGAGCTGGCGCTGGATCCGGCGTACGCCGACCCTTCCGGACTGCCCGCCCCGCAGCGCCGCAACGTAGAGGTGCTGCGCGGCTGGGCCGAAACTCCCGTGCAGGATGCCGGCCACCACATCGGGCTGCGCTTCTTCCTGCGCCCCGTCGAACTCCTCGCCGACGAGGGGCACGTGGGCGCGGTGCGCTTCGAGCGGACGGCGCCGGACGGACAGGGCGGCGTCACCGGCACGGGCCAGTACGAGGAGATCGAGGCGCAACTGGTGCTGCGTTCGGTGGGCTATCGCGGAGTACCGCTGGAGGGGCTGCCGTTCGACCCGGCGACCGGCACGGTGCCACACCTCGCCGGGCGCGTGCTGCGCGAGGCCGCGGTGGCGCCGGGCGAGTACGTGGCGGGCTGGATCAAGCGGGGCCCGACGGGCGTCATCGGCACGAACCGTCCGTGCGCGAAGGAGACGGTGACGTCACTGCTGGAGGACGCCTCCGCGCTCGTACGGAGGGAATTGGCCGAGGACCCGCTCACGGCACTGCGCGCCGAGGGGATCGAGCCGGTCGAGTGGGGAGGCTGGTGCGCCATCGAGCGGGCGGAGGCGGAGCTGGGTGCGTCGCTCGGGCGCGGGGTGGTCAAGCTCCCCGACTGGCAGTCCCTCATGACCGCCGCGCACGGCAACGCCGTCTAGTAGGACTCCGTTAGGTTGCTCTGGCTCTTGGGTTTGGGCTGGTGGCGGATGTTCTGGGCAGGGGGCGGTGGCAGGTGGTGCAGGTGCCGGTCCAG
>NZ_LLZG01000013.1 GCF_001509475.1 Streptomyces regalis | reverse complement strand
CCCCGCCCCCGTACGTCCCTGCGCACCCTCCTGTCCCGCCTCAACACCCCCACCTTCCGCACCCACCTGGGCACGGCCGTCGGCGTCGTCATCCTCGCGGTGCTGTTCTGGCGGCTCGGTACCGGCGTCTTCCTCGACGGGCTGCGGCGGATCGACGGGCCGGCGCTGGTCGCGGCGCTCGGGATCGGGCTGGTCACCACCGTGTTCAGCGCGTGGCGTTGGCAGTTGGTGGCCCGCGGGCTGCGGATCCGGCTGCCGCTCGGGCCGGCCGTCGCCGACTACTACCGCGCCCTGTTCCTCAACGCGGCCCTCCCCGGCGGCGTCCTCGGCGATGTGCACCGGGCCGTGCGGCACGGGCAGAGCGCCGGTGACATGGGGCGCGGTGTCCGCGCGGTTGTTCTCGAGCGCATGGCCGGTCAGGTCGTCCTCGCGGGTGCCGGCGCCGTCGTCCTGCTGACCATGCCGTCGCCGGTGCTGAACGAGGCCCGGGACCTCACGCCCGTCCTGCTGTTCGCCGCGGTGGGCGCGCTCGCCGTAGTGGCCGCCGTACGCATGAACCGCGCGCCCTCGCGCCGTGACCGGTCGAACCCGACGGCGCTGCGCAGCACGCTCGGCGAGGCACGGGAAGCCCTGCTGTCCCGCCGCAACGGGCCCGGTGTCGCCGTCTCCTCCGTCGTCGTCCTCGCCGGCCACCTCGCGATGTTCGTGCTCGCCGCCCGGATCGCCGGCACCACCGCCTCCGTGGCCGTCCTGCTGCCGCTCGCCGTCCTCGCCCTGCTCGCCATGGGCCTGCCCCTGAACGTCGGCGGCTTCGGCCCCCGGGAGGGCGTCACCGCCTGGGCGTTCGGCGCCGCAGGACTGGGTGCCGACACCGGGCTGGCCGTCGCCGTCGTGTACGGCGTGCTCAGCTTCGTGGCCGCCCTGCCCGGCGTCCTCGTCCTGGTCGCCCGCTGGTACTCCCGCTACGCCCTCGCGTCTCCCGTGTCCCGTACCGAATCGTCCGCGGAGGTCAGCAGTGACACATACGCGCCGAAGGAATCCGCGAGGCTCGCCAGCAGCCGCTTCCCCTTTTCCGCGCAGCCCAGCGAAGGACGGCCTATGACACCCGAATCGGTATAGGCGGACATACCGCGGGTCAGTAGATGACGGCGGTCGTCCGCCACGAAATCGGAAGTCTCATAACCGGGTCGGATCAATTCGGGATGAGTGTGCAGAAGGATGGAGGTCTCAATTTCCCCCGCGTGCATGTCGGTGAGGAGCGAGGTCTCCACCCCCGCCCGCTCCCGCGCCGCCTCCCAGTCCTCCGCGGCCGGGAACAGCGCCATCCGCTCGCCGCGCGCGGAGGACTCCTGAACGACATTGCCCAGTACGTAGTTTCCGCCGTGCCCGTTGACCAGCACCAGGGCGTCCACGCCGGACCGGCGGAGCGAAGCCGCTATGTCCCGTATCACCGCATGAAGGGTCACTGAGGAGATGCTGACGGTCCCCGGCCAGGCCGCGTGCTCGTGCGAGCAGGAGATCGTCACCGGTGGAAGCAGGTGCACCGGATGCGTGGCGGCTATCTCGCGCGCGACCGCGCAGGCCACGAGCGTGTCGGTGGCCAGCGGGAGGAACGGACCGTGCTGCTCGAAGCTTCCGACGGGAAGGACCGCGACCTGTCGTGAAACGCCCGCGCCTCGCGTCCGTACGTCTTCGGTGGTGTCCGCCGGCACCAACGAGTGTGCCACCGGCCGCGTTTGTGAACCACTCATCTTTTCCCGGCCTTTCGTCTCTGCTTAGGAACTGAAGAATCATGACAGAAAAAATTGGCGTCCTCGGCAAGAAGTCCGCACAGCGGACGCAGCGTTCCGGCGTGGAACGCGTGGTGAATGCCCCCCTGCCCACCGTGTACGGGGAATTCCGCGCGATCGGTTACCTCGACCACGACCGCGGTGACGAGCAAGTGGCCCTGGTCTACGGTGAGATAGGCACGGACGACGTCCTCACCCGGCTGCACTCCGAGTGCCTGACCGGCGACGCCTTCGGCTCCCAGCACTGCGAGTGCGGCGACCAGCTCGCCTCCGCGCTGCGCGCGGTCGTCGCCGAAGGAAGCGGCATCGTCGTCTACTTGCGGGGCCACGAGGGCCGCGGCATCGGCCTGCTCGCCAAGCTGCGGGCGATGGCGCTGCAGGCGGAGGGCCTGGACACCGTCGAGGCCAACCTCGCGCTCGGCCTGCCGGTGGACGCCCGCGACTACGGCGTCGCCGCCGGCATGCTGCACGACCTGGGGGTGAGCAGCGTCCGCCTGATGTCGAACAACCCGCGCAAGCGCGAGGCGTTGGTGCGGCACGGCATCCAGGTGGCCGAGACGGTCCCGCTGCTGATCCCGCCGTGTGAGAACAACATCACCTACCTGCGCACCAAGCGGGAGCGCCTCGACCACCACCTGCCCCATCTGGACGCGGTGGCGCATTTGTCCTGACGAGGCGTTCCGCTGGGTTGTGCCGCGATGTGTCGTCGGTCGTCTGCGGCTCCGTTGTGGCTGGTCGCGCCCACGCGGCGGAGCCGCAGATCGATACAGCCCCGCGCCCCTGAGGGCGCTGCCGAACCGGCGTCAGTCAGGAAGGTGTGCTTGTGAACGCAAACGCGAGTGTCGTCGTCATCGGAGGCGGCGTGATGGGCACCAGCATCGCCTACCACCTCGCCCGCGCCGGCGTCGCAGACGTCGTCCTCGTCGAGCGGGACGAGCTGGCCTCCGGCTCCACCTCGAAGGCGGCCGGCGGGGTGCGGGCGCAGTTCTCCGACGAGCTGAACATCCAGCTCGGGGCGCGCAGCCTGGAGGCGTTCGGCCGGTTCGAGGAGGAGACCGGACACGATATCGGGCTGCACCGGGTCGGGTATCTGTTCCTGCTCTCCACTCCGGAGGAGGTCGCCGGGTTCGAGGCGAGCGTCCGGCTGCAGAACTCCCTCGGTGTGCCGAGCCGGATGATGGACCCCGCCGAGGCGCAGCGGCTCTCCCCGCTGATCACCACCGACGGACTGCTGGCGGCCGCGTTCTCGCCGGACGACGGCCACTGCACTCCGGAATCCGTCGTGCACGGCTACGCGTCCGCCGCCCGCCGGTACGGGGCGCGGATCTTACGCCACAACGACGTCACCGGCATCGAACTGCGCGGCGACCGCATCACCGCCGTGACGACGACCATCGGCCGGATCGCCACCGACACGGTGATCTGCGCGGCCGGCCCCTGGTCACGGGCGGTCGGGGCGATGGTCGGCGTGGACCTTCCGGTGGTGCCGCTGCGCCGCCAGATCGCGGTCACCGAACCCGTCGACGGACTGCCGCCGCACCTGCCCATGACCATCGACTTCAGCACCAGCCTCTACTTCCATGCCGAGGGCCCCGGCCTCCTCCTCGGCATGTCCGACCCCGACGAGCGGCCCGGCTTCGCCACCGACACCCACGACCGCTGGATCCCCCGCCTGGCCGAAGCCATGGAGCACCGCGCCCCCACCCTGCTCGACCTGCGCCGCACGGGCGGATGGGCGGGCCTGTACGAGGTGACCCCGGACCACAACGCGCTGATCGGCGAGGCGACTTCCGTGTCCCGTTTCCTGTATGCGACCGGCTTCTCCGGCCATGGCTTTCTGCAGGGACCGGCCGTCGGCGAGGTCGTCCGCGACCTGTACCTCGGCCGCGTACCCTTCGTGGACGTCAGCCCCTTGAGCGCCGGCCGGTTCGCGGCCGACGCCCCGCGCCCGGAGGCCAACCGCGTATGACCGATCTCCACCTGTGGCTGCGCCACGAGGTCCGTTCCACCGAGCGACGCACCCCGATCGTGCCGTCCGACGCCCGGCGGCTCGTCGAGAGCGGAGTGACGCTGACCGTCGAGGAGTCCCCGCAGCGGATCTTCCCCATCGAGGAGTACGAGGCGGCCGGCTGCCGCATCGCGCCCTCGGGCTCCTGGGTGTCGGCCCCGGCGGATGCGGTCGTCATCGGGTTGAAGGAACTCCCGGACGGGCCTGCCGAACTGACGCACCGGCACATCTTCTTCGGCCACGCCTACAAGCAGCAGCCCGGCGCCGGGGACCTGCTCCGCCGGTTCGCCGACGGGGGCGGGGCCCTGCTCGACCTGGAGTACCTGGTGGACGACGACGGCCGACGCCTCGCCGCCTTCGGTTTCTGGGCCGGCTATCTCGGCGCCGCCCTGGCCGTCCTCCAGCACCGCGGCAGGCTCGTCGCGCCGCTGACCCCCACGTCGAAGGAGGAACTGGACGCAGCCCTCCAACCAGCCCCGGATGACCGGGAGTTCACGGCGCTCGTGATCGGCGCCCTGGGCCGCAGTGGCCGCGGCGCACGCCTCGCGTTCCTGACCGCCGGCATCGAGGCGACGCCCTGGGACCTCGCCGAGACCCGCGACCTGGACCGCGCGGCCCTGCTGGCGCACGACGTGATGGTGAACGCCGTCCTCGCCACCACCCCCGTCCCGCCCTTCCTCCGCGAGGAGGACCTCGACGACCCCGCCCGCAGGCTGCGCACCCTGTGCGACGTCACGGTCGACGTCGGCTCCCCGCTGAACGTCCTGCCCGTCTACGACCGCACCACCGAGTGGACCGAGCCCGTACGCCGCCTGCGCAAGGAGCCTCCGCTCGACCTCATCGCCATCGACAACCTGCCCTCCCTGCTGCCCCGGGAGTCCAGCACCGACTTCTCGTCGGCGCTGCTGCTCCAGCTGCTGGAGTTCGGGACGGGTGGGCCGTGGGGGCGCTGTCTGGACCGGTTCCACCAGGCCTGCCGTGAACACGGCATTGCAGAAGGGGAGTCCCGCCATGTCTGACGACTCCGCCCGGGTTCCCGCCGGCGGCACCGTCCACTGGGTCGGCGCCGGACTGTCCACGGGCAGCGGTCTGGCCCGGCTCTGCGACACCGCCGACCGCGTACGCCTGTGGCACCGTACCGAGAGCCGTGCGGCGGACGCCCTGGCCCGACGGGGACTCGCCGGACGCGCCGAACCCCGCGCCTATACGCTTGCCGCGCTCACGGCCGAACTGGCGCCCGGTGACGTCGTCGTATCGATGCTGCCCGCGCCGGAGCACGCGGGGATCCTGGCGGCCTGTGTCCAGCGGCAGGCGCACTTCGCCTGCTCCAGCTATGTGTCGGACGCGGTGGTGGAGCAGGTGCCCGCGGCTGCCGCGGCCGGGCTCGTCGTGCTCACCGAGGCCGGCCTCGACCCGGGCATCGACCACCTCTTCGCCCACTGCCTCGTCGGCCGCGCCCGGCAGGCCATCGGCGACGACGCGGTCGCCTCGTACAGCCTGACGTCGTACTGCGGCGGTGTCCCCGCGGTTCCGAACGACTTCAAGTACCGCTTCAGCTGGGCGCCCGCCGGTGTGCTCAATGCCCTGCGCTCACCGGCGCGTTATGTGCGGGACGGCGCCGAGACGGTCGCCGAGCGGCCGTGGGAGGCGACGCGACGGCATGTGGTGGACGGGGAGGCGTTCGAGGTCTACCCCAACCGCGACAGCGTTCCGTTCGTGCAGCAGTACGGGCTGCCGCCCGGCTGGAAGCCGCAGACCTTCGTGCGCGGCACCCTGCGCCTGGAGGGCTGGCTGCGTGCCTGGGACGCGGTCTTCGAGGAGCTGAAGGCCGGCGACGACGCCCGAATCGCCGCTCTGGCAGGGGAGTTGGCGGCCAGGTACCCCACCACGGACGCCGACCGCGACCGCGTCGTCCTCGCCGTGTCGCTGGACGCGCGGGGCGGGGACGGGCGGACGTGGTCCGGTAGTTACCTCCTCGACCTGGTGGGGGACGCGGAGGAGAGCGCGATGGCCCGCTGTGTCTCCCGGCCCCTCGCCCTCGGCGTGCGCCACATCCTGGACGGCTCCCTGCCGGCGGGCCTGAACCGCGCCGCCGAGACGGCGGCCCGCTCGGAGGAGTGGCTGCGTGAACTCGCTCTGGAGGGGGTGGAGTTCGCCCTGCGCGTGGACCAGTAAGGGGCTCAGTCGTCCGTGATGGCCTCGTTCACGAGCCGCTTGAGGTCCTGGAACATCGTGTGCGAGGTCTTCGGCCGTACCTGCGTCATGAACTGCACCGTCAGGTCGTGGCGTGGGTCGACCCAGAACGTGGTGGTCGCCACCCCGCTCCAGCCGTAGGCGCCGAGGACGGTCGGGGCTTTCGTCCGCGTCGGGTCGATCACCACGGAGACGCCGAGGCCGAAGCCGAGGCCGTCGTTGCCGGGTTCGTCGTGGGCGGGGCGGCTGCCGAAGGCGCGCAGGTCGGCGCCGCCCGGCAGGTGGTTGGACGTCATCAGGTCCACGGTCCCGGCGGCCAGCAGGCGGGTGCCGTCGAGTTCGCCGCGGCGGCGCAGCAGCTCCATGAAGCGGTGGATGTCGTGCGCGGAGGCCGCCATGCCACCGCTGCCGGACAGGAAGCGGGGACGGCCGTGCAGCGGGAGGCCGGGGATCGGTTCGATACCGCCGTCGTCGGTCTCGCCGTACAACTCGGAGAGCCTGCACGCCTGTTGGTCGCTCACGCAGAACCCGGCGTCGGTCATACCGAGCGGCCCGAAGATCCGCTCGGCGAAGAACTCGTCGAGCGGCTGTCCGGACACGACCTCGATGACGCGGCCCAGGACGTTGGTGGCGACCGAGTAGTTCCACTGCGTGCCGGGCTCGAACTGCAGCGGCAGGCTCGCGTACACGTCGACCGTCCCGGCCAGGTCGGAGCCGGGCAGTACCGCGGAGTCCAGGTTGGCATCGCGGTAGAGGGCGTCGACGGGGTGCGTGTGGTAGAAGGCGAAGGTCAGTCCGGCGGTGTGGGTCATCAGGTGCCGGATGCGTATCGGCCCGTCGGCCGGGCGGGTCACGGTGTCGGCGCCTGATCCGCTGACGTACACCCGAGGCTCGGCGAAGGCGGGCAGGTGGTGGTCGACCGGGTCGTCGAGCGACAGCTTGCCCTCCTCCACCAGCAGCAGCGCGGCGACCGAGGTGACCGGCTTGGTCATGGAGTAGATCCGCCACAGCGTGTCGGCCTCGACGGGCAGCCCGGCCGCCAGGTCCCGGTGGCCGTGCGTGGCGAGGTGGGCGACGCGTCCACCGCGGGCGACGGACACCAGGTAGCCGGGCAGTCGCCCCTCGTCGACGTAGTGGGCGAAGTGCTGGTCGAGGCGGTCGAGAGCCTTCCCGTCCAGCCCGACCTCGCCCGGGTCGACCTCTTGTGTCAGCAGTGCCATGGCTCTCCTCCGAATGCGTACGACGAGGTGCGCTCCGACATACCCCGCCGGAACGGCCTCGGATCTCATCGTCGCGCAGGAACAGGAGTACGGTCCTTCGATTGGCCATGATCGTTGATTGCCGTCCCGGGTCGTCCCGGCAGCTTTCGGCCCAGCGCCGCACCGGCCAGGGCGACGGCGGCGAGGACGCCCAGCGGCAGCCCGGGGCCACCGCCCGGCTCCATGAGGGCGGTCGCGGTGGCCACGCCCAGCACCGGCCCGAGGTTCATCGCGGTCTGCTGCAGTCCGCCCGCCACCCCGGCCGACTCGACGGCGGCCTCGCGTACGACGACGTGGGTCGCCGCCACCATCACGGTGCCGAACCCGGCCCCCACCAGGGCGAACGCGGCGCACAGGGCAGGCGTGGCCGACGCGCGGGACAGGGCGAGGATCCCGAGCGCGAGGACCGCCATCGCCGCCACGGTTGTACGACGGGCCCCGGCCCGGCGCAGCAGCACCGCGCACGAGGGTGCCGCGAGCACCATCAGCAGGGCCAGCGGCAGGCTGACCAGGGCGCTGCGGAACGGGTCCAGGCCCAGCGTGCCCTGCAACAGGAACGTGCCGACGAACAGCGCGCCCGACAGCGCCGACGACGCGGCCACCAGCATGCCGAGCGCCGAACCGACGGCCGCCGAGCCGATCACGTCCGGCGGCAGCAGAGGGCTCGCGGTACGGCGCTCGTGCCGGACGAACGCGGCGCCGGCGACGGCGGCTGTCGTGGCCGTCCAGACCCAGCCCGGCAGCGCGACGAGGGCGTGGACCAGGCAGGCCAGGGTCACCGCGAGCAGGAGGGCGCCGGGTATGTCGAGCCGGGCGGGGGAGGCGGTGCGCGCGGGCCGCACGGCGAGGGCGAGCACGCCGAAGACGACGGCGGGCACGACATTCAGCAGGAACACGGCCCGCCAGCCCGGCCCGGCCACCAGCGCACCGCCCACGACCGGCCCGGCAGCGGCCGCCACCCCGATCGCCGCGGTCCGTACGGCGATCGGCGTCCGCAGCCGGTCGGGCGGGTACGCGGCCCGCAGCATCCCGAGCGTGGCCGGCTGCAACAGCGCCCCGAACGCGCCCTGCACGACCCGCAGTCCGACGACCCAGCCCACACCCGGCGCCAGAGCGATACCGGCCGACGCGGCCCCGAAGCCGAGCATGCCGATGCCGAAGACGCGATGGTGTCCATACCGGTCGCCGAGCCGCCCGGCGAACACCAACAGGCTTGCCACCGCGATGAGATAGCCGGTGCTGGTCCACTGGACCTGATCGAAGGAGGCGCCCAGGTCGCTTTGCAGGGTGGGCTGGGCGATGGTCAGGACGGTCCCGTCGAGTGCGACGAGCACGGCGCCGATGACGCTGCTCACGAGGGTGAGGCGCGGGTTCATTCGGCCTCCTGCCCGAGGTGTGCGTCCAGGGCGGAGTGCAGCAGAGGTACGAAGTCCTCGGTCCCTGTGGCGAGTTGGAGGCTGCCCCAGCCCCACAGCTGGGCGATGCCGTGGAGGTTCGCCCACAATGCGCCCGCGACGAGCCGGGCGTCGGCGTCGGGGCGGGCCTGGGCGACCAGGTCCACCAGGCGGCCGAAGAGGGGGAGGCTGGTGTCCCGCAGTCCCAAGTGGCCGCTCTCCAGCAGATCGTGACGGAACATCAGCTCGTACATGCCGCGGTTGCCCAGCGCGAACTCAAGGTAGACGCGCCCCAGTACGGTCAGCTCCGCCCTGGGGCTCGCCGTACCGTCGCCGACGCCAGCCGTCGCCGTCGCCCGTCGCGCCAGCTCGTCGAAGCCGCGGCGTGCGATGGCCGAGAGCAGCTCCAGGTGCGTGGGGAAGTAGCGGCGCGGGGCGCCGTGCGAGACGCCGGCCCGGCGGGCGATCTCCCGCAGGGTGAGCGCTTGGGCGCCTTCCCGGGTCACGAGATCCACGCCTACGTCGACGAGTCGGGCCCGCAGTCCCGTATCGGAATCGGATTCCTGCATAGACACTGTCTACCATGATCGAGTAGACAGTGTCTATGCGGGAATGCCGCGTGGGAATGTGCAGGCCGCCCGGCAGGGTTGATCCAGGCATGACTGAGGACTCCACCCAGAACGCACTGCTCGCGCTGCTCTCCGAGGGCCACGGCGGGGTGCTGGTCACCCTCAAGCGCGACGGCCGGCCGCAGCTGTCGAACGTCGGTCACGCCTACTACCCCGACGAGCGGATCATCCGCGTCTCCATCACGGACGACCGGGCCAAGACGCGCAACCTGCGCCGGGACCCCAGGGCGTCGTATCACGTCACGTCCCGCGACCGGCGGGCGTACGTCGTCGCCGAGGGCACCGCGGAGCTCTCGCCGGTCGCGAAGGACCCGTACGACGCCACGGTCGAGGAGCTCGTCCGTCTCTACCGGGACGTCCTGGGCGAGCACCCCGACTGGGAGGACTTCCGGGCCGCGATGGTCCGGGACGGGCGGCTGGTGCTGCGGTTGAAAGTGGAACGGGCGTACGGGATTCCGAAGGGGGCCAACCGCGGGTGAGCGGCTGATTGACGTACCGTCACCTGCCTCTCCTGCCGTGGACGGCTGCCCGCGATGATCGGGTTGCTTCGCCCGGGGATTGCGCCTGGCTCGTGTCGCTCGTGTCATCGGGCGACGACGGCCGAGGGCGTCGGGTTCGCGGACGCCTCCTTCACCCAGGCCTCAAGGCACATCGCGAACTCGGTCGCCCGGTCGGCCCAGTTGAGGTCGGAGAGCGCCGCCTCCCAGCCCCGCGTGGCCGCGCGCCGGCGCATCTCGGGGTCGGCGCGCAGCCGCCGTACGGCCTCTGCCGCCGAGGCAGGATCCTCGTACGGTACGACGAGACCGCAGCCGTAGCGCTCGACCAGGTCGGCCGCGAGCGGGGTGGGTGTGGTGACGACGGGGACGCCGTGGGCCATGTACTCCACGGCCTTGGTGGGCCGTGAATGGCGGTAGTTGGGCTGGTCGTGCAGGAGGGAGAGGCCGGCCAGGGCGCCGGAGAGGAGATCGAGGGCGCGGTCGTTGGGCAGGTAGCCGTGCCAGCGCAGCACGCCGTCCTGGTCGGCCTCGGTGAGCGCGTCCCGCACGTCGGGGTCTGCCGCGCCGATGACCTCGACGCGGACGTCCGGTCCCAGCAGCCGGGCCGTCTCGACGAGTTCCAGCGCGCCCCGCGCCCGCGACAGATGCCCGAGGTAGACGACCCGGTTGTCGCCCGGCGGCTCGGGCGGCTCGGACGGCACCGTCGCGAGGTTCGCCACGACGGGATGCGGGCGGCGGAAGCGGTGCTGGTAGGCGTCCTCGGCGAGCAGCAGCCGCAGATGCCGCTCCGCCAGCCGTTCCGCCGCCCGCACGGCCAGTCGGAGCGGCGGCCGTAGCGGTCTTGGCACCCAGCGCTTCATCACCAGCGCCGCCGCCGTGTCCTCGTGCACGTCCCACACGGTGACGGGGGCGCGTCCCTCGTGCCCCCAACGGCGCAGTGTTCCCGGCAGCGCCAGCAGCAGCTCAGGATCGTGCAGCAGCACCAGGTCCACCGTCGGTCCGCGCTCGGCGAGCAGCACACGGGCCGCACGGAGCGCCGCCCGGCGGTCGCGCCCCGCGGCCCGGGGCAGATCCACGCCCTCGACGTACGGCCGCGGCGCCACCTCCCGTGCCGCGAACGGCGCGGCGTACACCACCCGGTGGCCGCGCTGTCGCAGGGCGGCGATCTCCCGGTGCAGGATCCGCGCGTCCTCGGGGTGATGGACGACGGTGACGACGAGTATTCGCATCAGCGCACCTTTCGAAGTGGCCCGGGATCGAGCGCTCAAAGCACCTCGACCCCGGGCCGGAAGATCCGCCCCCGGGTGTCGAACAGCAGCCGGGCCGCGTCGCCGAGGGCCGGCAGGTCGTAGGCCGAGTGGTCCTGGAGCAGGATCGTCAGGTCCTGCTCGCGCACCGCCGCCATCACGTCGTCGACGCGCGGGACACTCACCCCGTCCACGGACCACGACCGCACGTTCGGGTCGTGGAAGGAGACCTCGGCCTCCCGCTCCCGCAGCAGCCGCGCCACCGGCACCGCGGGCGACTCCCGCTGGTCGGCGACGTCCGGCTTGTACGTGACCCCGAGCAGCAGCACCCGGGAGCCGTGCAGCGGCCGGCCGGCGGTGTTGAGGAGGTCCTGCGCGCGGCGTACGACGTACTCCGGCATCCGCCGGTTGATCTCCTGGGCGAGTTCGACGAACCGGAACTCGTAGCCGAGCGACGAACGCACCTTGTACGACAGGTAGTTGGGGTCGATGGGGATGCAGTGCCCGCCGACGCCGGGGCTGGGCCGGAACGCCTGGAAGCCGAAGGGCTTCGTGCCGGCGCAGCGGATCGCGTCCCACAGGTCGACGTGCAACTCGTGGCTGATCACGGCCAGTTCGTTGACCAGGGCGATGTTGACGTGCCGGTAGGTGTTCTCCAGCAGCTTGGCCATCTCGGCCTCGCGGGTGCCCTTCGCCTGGACGACGGTGTCGACGAGCTTGCCGTAGAAGGCGACGGCGCGCGCCGCGCAGGACGGTGTGCAGCCGCCGACCACCTTCGGCGTGGTGCGCAGCCCGTGCGCGGTGTTGCCGGGGTCGATGCGCTCGGGCGAGAAGGCCAGCGCGAAGTCGACGCCCGCCCGCAGCCCCGACTCCTCCAGAAGTGGCCGTACGACCTCCTCGGTGGTTCCCGGGTAGGTGGTCGACTCCAGCACGACCAGCTGTCCGGGCCGCAGCCGGCCCGCCACCGTCCGGGTGGCCGAGGTGACCGCGCCCAGGTCGGGCCCGCCGTCCTTGCCGAGCGGGGTCGGCACACAGATGACGACGGTCTGCGCACGGGCCAGACAGGCCGCGTCCGTGAACGCGCCGAATCCGGCCGCCCGCATCCGCAGGACGTCCTCGTCGGTGACGTCGTCGACATGGGAGTGCCCGGTGTTCAGCGCCTCCACGACCCGGGGGTCGCGGTCGAGTCCGACGACCCTCAGGCCGACCGACGCCGCCTCACGCGCGAGCGGCAGTCCGACGTAGCCGAGCCCGATCACTGCCAGATCCAAGTGATCGGGCCGTTCTGCTTCCCCGAGCGGTTCGCTCTCTTCCCCGAGCGGTCCGGTCTGGTCCACCTGCATTGGGACTCACCCCGCATCAAGGCATCCAAGGGTGCGGTACGCGTCACGGGTTGTGGCGGCGACCCGCTTCCAGGTGCGGTCACGCGCGACCATCGCGCGGGCGGCTGCTCCCCACTCAGAACGCCGATTTCGACTGTAAAGGAGTATTTCCAGCTCATCAGCCCAGGAATATGGCGATTCAGGCTTGATTAGCTTCCCGTTAACCTCGTGTTCGACCAGTTCTCGCAGCGCGGTGACGTCACTCGCAGCCACGGGGATACCGCTCGCCATCGCCTCGACCGGCTTGAGCGGGGTCACCAGATGGCAGACGCGCTCGTCGGTGCGCGGCACCGCGAACACATCCAACACGGCGTGGAAATCCCGCACTTGGGCGTACGGCACCCGGCCGGTGAACAGGGCGACCCCGTCGTCCAGGCCCAGCCGGGCGGCCAGGCGCTGAAGCGCGGGGCGCTGCGGACCGTCGCCGACGATCAGCAGCCGCAGCGGGACGCCGCGCCGGATCAGCTCTTCACCCGCATGGAGCAATGTCTCGATCCCCTCGTGCGGGGTGAGACTGCCGACCGTGCCCACGACGAACTCGTCCGGCGCGATGCCGAGCCGGGCCCGCACGGGCGTCCCGTCCGGCAGGGGGGCCAGGAAGTCGTCGTCCACGGCGTTGGGTGCGATCAGGACCCGCTCCTCGGGCACTCCACGGCCCACGATCTCGGCCTTCATCGCCTCGCCCAGCGTCAGCACCAGATCGGCCTCGCGCATGCAGGACGTCTCCAGGGCGCGCCGCGCCCGGTACGTCTCGTCGTCCCGGCCGCGGCCCGGCGCCTGCGTCAGCCACGTCTCCTCCAGGAAGCCCCGTACCTCGTAGACCACCGGCAGTCCGAAGGTCTCGCGCAGGGCGAGCGCCACCCGCCCGTTGCCGTGGTCGGACGCGGCATGCAGCACGGCGGGCCGCAGCCGCTCCACCAGCCGGGCGGCCAGTTCGGCGTTACGCGCCAGCGCAGCCGCCTGCCCGTACGGCAGCCGGAGCGGAAGCAGCCGGTGCTGCGGCACCCCGCCCACGCGCTGTGACGGCCGGGCGTCCAGCACCCCCTGCGTCACGGGGAAACCGATCCGGGTCACGACATGCGGGTCCAGCCCGGCCGCCAGCTGGGCCTCGGCGAGCTTCTGCGTACGCACGGTGTAGCCGGCGTGCCGGAACGGCAGCCCGTTGGTGACCAGGTGGAGCACCCGGCCCGGTGCGGGGTGAAACCGCCGCCCGGGCGGCGCGGGCACCCGGGCGGCGGAGGGCGTCGCAACTGGCCCCGCGGTGCGGGCACGCCCGGCCAGCCGCTGTTCAAGCGGCAGCAACCCACGTCGGACACGCCCCGGCAACAGGCGCAAGGCGAGCAGTGCCGCCCGCAACGGATCCTGGCGCAGTTCGCCAACTGCCACCGAGGCAGCCAAACTGAGGGCGCGGGGAACATATCGGTACATATCGCAAACCTAGGCCCCGCCGACGGCCACGGCCCGCCGACGGCTCGACACCGGCTGAAAGCGTCCGTAGGCGACCGAGCCATCAAAAAGGGGAGCCACGATGAACGGCTGCGTACTCCATGTGGTAGGCACCCGGCCCAACTTCGTCAAGGCCGCGCCGGTCGTCGCCGCCCTCGGCGCCGCGGGCTGCGATCAGGTGCTCGTCCATACCGGGCAGCACTACGACGAGCGGATGTCGGACATCTTCTTCCGGCAACTCGGCCTGCCCGAGCCAGACACCGACCTCGGCGTCGGCTCGGGCAGCCACGCCCGGCAGATCGCCGAGCTGCTGGTGGCCCTGGAGGCCGAACTGACCGCCCGTGCACCCGCGCTGGTCACGGTGTACGGCGATGTGAACTCGACGCTGGCCGCCGCGCTCGTCGCCGCCAGGCTGGGCGTCCCGGTGGCGCACGTCGAGGCCGGGCTGCGCAGCTTCGACATGACGATGCCGGAGGAGACCAACCGGCGTCTGGTCGACCAGCTGGCGGAGTTGCTGTTCGTCACGAGCCCCGAGGCCGTCGGCCACCTGGCCCGTGAGGGGATCGCCGCCGAGCGGGTGCACCTGGTCGGCAACCCGATGATCGACACCCTGCTCACCCATCTGGAGCATTTCGACGCGGTGGCCGCCCGGGCCGCCCACCGACTGCCCGAGCGCTACGGCGTCGTCACCCTGCACCGGCCCGCCAACGTCGACGACCCGGAGTCCGCCGGGGCCGCCGCCCGTGTCCTGGCCGAGGCCGCCCGCCATCTCGACCTGGCCGTACCGCTGCACCCACGCGGCCGGGCGGCGCTGAGCGCGGCGGGCCTCGCGGACGCACCGGGCGTCCACCTCCTCGACCCGCTCGGCTATGTCGAGTTCATGAGCCTCGTACGCGGAGCCGCCGCGGTGATCACCGACTCGGGCGGCGTGCAGGAGGAGACGACGGTGCTGGGCGTGCCGTGCCTGACCCTGCGGACCACGACCGAACGCCCCGTCACGCTCACCCACGGCACCAACCGGCTTGTCACGCACGGGGAGTTGGTGCCCGCTCTGCGCAAGGTGCTGGACGGCGGGGGAGCGGCGCCCGCGGAGGGGCCGCCCCTGTGGGACGGCCGGGCGGGCGGCCGGATCGCCCGTGTGATCACCGCGTGGCTGGAGCGCCATGGCTGACGGCACGTGGACGTACTGGGACGCCCGTCACAGCGACCTCGACGAGCTCGCCTCCGGCGGGCAGATCGGGCTGGACCGTCCGGGTAACGAGATCTTCTACGCCCAGCGGTTCGGCTCGCTGCTCTCCCTCATCGGCGACCTGTCCAGCCCCGCAGCCCCGCTGTTCGTGCTCGACGCCGGGTGCGGCAAGGGGTACTTCGCCCGCGCCCTGGCCCGCTGCGGCCATCGGGTCGACGCCTTCGACATCAGCCCGCACGCCGTCGACCACGCCCGCGCCGAGGGCGGCGGCCCGCGTTACGCCGTCGCCGCGCTCGACGAGTGGCGCAGCCCGTGGCCGTACGACATCGTGGTCTGTGTGGACGTCCTGTTCCATGTACTGGACGACCAGGCGTGGGCGGCCGGTCTGCGCAACATGGCCTCCCTCATCCGCGTAACCGGCCGCCTGATCGCCACCGACATCGTCACCGACGAGGACGCCGACGAAGGTACCGACGAGGCCACCGCCGAGCGTACGACCCGCGGCGCCCGCACCGTGCACCGCCCGATCGCCGCCTACCGCGCCGAACTCGAGCCGCTCGGCCTGCGGCACACCCTCTCGCAGCCGTACGGCTTCCGGGAGAGCCAGGTTGGCTTCCACGTCTTCACGAGGACCCGCTGATGCGCCTGACCGACCTGCTCCATCCGCACCTCGACGGCGTCACGACAGTGGTGGACGCGACTCGCGGCGGCCTGAGCCTGGAGCCCTACCTGCATCTGCCGCCGGGTGTCTTTCTGCGCGGGGACGACGAACAGCCTGTCACCGAAGGCGAGTTGGTCCTCCTCTCGTACGGACCCGACGCCGAGCTGCACGGAGGCGAGGATGCCTGTCGCGCCGTACTGGCACGCATGCGGCCCGGTGCACGCGGACTGATCGTGCTCGGTCACCGCGCATCGGAGCTCCCTTACCACCGGCTGCTCGACCATCTCGTGGCGCACCGCTGCCAGGTCCTGCGCGCGGCACCCCTCGACTACGTCCATCTGCATGCCGGCGCGGTCATCGCGCGCACCGACGAGCTCCTGGCGCCGCACGACTTCTTCGGGCGGCCCGTCCCCGCCGACGGCCACGCCACGGCGCTGCGCATCGCCGACGAGTACGTCTTCGCCGACCTGGCCTCACGGTCCCTGCGCGCCCGGGTGCTGGACCTGGAACGGACCGTGGAGGAGGCGGAACGCACCCGGGTCGCCGCCGGGCAGGACGGGCTCGCCGAGCGGCTCGCCGCCGCCGTACGGGAGAAGGAGCAGCTTGCCGCCGCGCTGCGGGCCACCCGGGACCGGGTCGACGTGCTGCAGGCGCGGGTGGCCATGCTGGAGGGCTCGACCACCCTGCGAGTGGGGAAGGCGCTGGTGACGGCCGCGCGCTCACCGAAGAGGGGCGCGGTGCGGCTGCCGGGGGAGCTGTACGGACTGTGGCGCGGGCGGCGGCGCGCCGCCGGTCCGGCGCCCGAGGGCGCGCCGAAGGACCGGGCCGAGTCGGACGCGCCCGTCGACGGCCGTTTCCACCTCGCCCATCGCGCACTGACCGTGGCGCCCCGCGACCGTCTCGTCGTCGCCGGTGTGCTCACCCCCGCCACCGCCGAGGACTTCGCGGCGGACGTGGTCGTCAACCGGCTGCTGCCGCACGACGGCCGGCTGCTCGTGCAACGCACCGACCCGGACGTGCTCGTCGTGCAGCTGAGCGCCTGCGCGGGCGACGGGCCCTGGTCGCTCACCGGCACCGGACTCGCCCCCGACCTGGACCGCACGCTCGCCGAACTGCTCGCTGAGACCAGGGTGCTGGGGCGGAAGGCAGTGCTGTGGCGGGACGGTCCCGCCTCCGCCGCGCCCGGGCTCGCCCGGCTCGCCTGGGATGCCGTCGTCGACGCGGACACCGGCGTACGGCTCGGCCGGCTGGACCCGGTCGCGGAGGGCCGGGAACGGCTGCGTGAGGTGTTCCGGGCGGACAGCACACGGGTACGGCTGTCGCAGCTGGCGCGGACGGCCGGGGCCCCGGATCCACTGGACGAGCGGCGCGTCGCCGTGCTGGCCGCGCCCCGGGACCGCACCGACGTCGCCCGGCTCGTCGGGCAGGTGCTCGGCCAGCTGCACCGCCCGGCCGAGGTCGTCGTACCCGATCCGGCGGGACTCGACGAACTCACCGCCGCCGGAGTGGCGGTACGCCGGGGGCGGCCACTGGCCCCCTGGGTCGCCGACTGGACGGACCTCACCGAGGACCGGCCGGACACCCTACTGCTCGATCTGATGTGCGCCCAGGAGTACTCCGGCGCCGACGCGGTGGGCCACACGCCGACCGCCGACGACTACGTCTTCGTACCGTCGCTGCGACCGCTGCTGGTACGCCGTTCGTTGCACATGTCCGGTGCGGCGCCCGGAAGTTGGGCCGGTCAGGGACACCGACTGTTCGCCGTGCGCGGGAAGGAGCCGTCATGAGCCGTACGCTGCGGGCGCTCGTCCACGGCGATGTGGACCTGAACCTCATCGACGGCTCCGCCGTGTGGGCGCAGTCGACGGTGCAGGCCCTGTCGCGGGTGGGCTGCGACAGCCGACTCGTCCTCAAGTCCCCGGTACGAACGGGCCGGTTGACCGATCCGCTGGCCGAGTTGCCCGGGGTCACCCTGGTGAGTCCGCACGAGGAGCGGCTGCTGCCGGGCCTCGCCGACCGGCCCATGTCGCCGGTGCAGGCCGCACAGGTGCTCACCCGGCTCGACGAGGACGAGCCCTGTGACCTGCTGGTGCTGCGCGGTCGGCGGCTGGTCGTGCGGGTAGTGGCCGACGGCCGGTTCGACGGGCGGATCTGGGCCTACCTCACCGACATCCCGCAGTCGGCCGCCGAGATGACCGAGGCGGCCCGCGCGGAACTCGCGCTCATCGCCGAGGCCTCACAGCGACTCCTGTGCCAGACCGAGGAGTTGCGCTGCTTCCTGGAGACCTGGGTGCCCGAGGCCTGCGGCAAGTGCGTGCTCAGCCCGCCCGCCGTGCCCGAGCCGGGCTTCCCGCTGCCGGACCGGGACGGACCGCACGATCCGCTGCGCCTCGTCTACACCGGCAAGTTCGCACCCCGGTGGAACACCCTGCCCATGACCCGGCTGCCGGAGCTGCTCGCCGAGCGAGGCGTCCCCGCGGAACTGCACACCGTCGGCGACAAGATCCACGACGATGCGTCCCACCCCTCCTTCCAGGCCGACATGGCGCGGGCGCTGGCCGGCACGCCCGGCGTCCACCACCACGGCGGACAGCCGCGCGAGGAGGCCATGCGCATCGCCGCGGACTGCGACGTGGGCCTCGGCTGGCGGGACCCGGTCCTCGACTCCAGCCTCGAACTGTCCACCAAAGTCCTGGAGTTCGGGACCCTGGGCCTGCCCGTGGTGCTCAACCGCACACCGGCGCACGAGGCGTTGCTCGGCGTCGACTATCCGTTGTTCGTGCCCGGACGCGCCGGACTCGACGACGCCGCCGAAGCCGTCGCCCGGGCCGTCCGTGAGCCGCAGGCCCGGCGCCTCGCGGCCGACCGCTGCCACGAGGCCGCCCGGCACCACACCCTGGACCAAGCGGCCACCCGCTGGCGCGCCCACCTCGACCGCGCCTTCCCCGCCGC
The DNA here is from genome assembly GCF_001509475.1 of Streptomyces regalis. Classification (GTDB taxonomy): domain Bacteria; phylum Actinomycetota; class Actinomycetes; order Streptomycetales; family Streptomycetaceae; genus Streptomyces; species Streptomyces regalis. The sequence continues at coordinate 126,789 of NZ_LLZG01000013.1, read as the reverse complement.
CCCCGCCGGGGTGACTCCCCGTGGCCGACCCCTGCGCGTGGGCGTCGCCGGGCACGACCTCAAGTTCCTCACCCGGCTCCTCGACCACTTCCGCTCGCTGCCCGGTCTCGAGGTACGGGTCGACGCCTGGCCGGCGCTGTCCCGCCACGACCCGGACGCGAGCCGTGAACTCGCCGACTGGGCGGACGTGGTGGTCGTCGAGTGGTGCGGCCCGGCAGCCGTCTGGTACAGCCGCCACAAGCGGCGCGGCAGCCGGCTCGTCGTACGGCTGCACCGCTTCGAGCTGGACGCCCCGTGGCCCCGCCAGGTCGACATCGACGCCGTCGACCGGGTGGTGTGCGTCAGCCCGTACTACGCCCGCCGCACGCGCGAGCACACCGGCTGGCCCGCCTCGAAGGTCGTGGTCGTCCCCAACTGGGTGGACACCGACCAGCTCGACCGCCCGAAGGCACCGGGCGCCCACCACCGCCTCGGCATGATCGGCATCGCACCCAGCCGCAAACGCCTCGACCTCGGCCTCGACGTGCTGGAGGCCCTGCGTGCCCGGGACCCGCGCTGGCATCTGTCGGTCAAGTCCAAGCCGCCCTGGGAGTACTGGTGGATCTGGAACAAGCCCGAGGAACGTGAGCACTACGACGCTGTACTGCGCCGTATGCAGACCTCGCCGCTCCTCGAAGGGGCCGTCGTCTTCGACACCTTCGGGCCGGACGTGGCGGGCTGGCTGCGGCGGGTCGGGCATGTGCTGTCCACCAGCGACGACGAGAGCTTCCACCTCTCACCCGCCGAGGGGATGGCCTCCGGTGCGGTGCCCGCACTGCTGCCGTGGCCCGGTGCCGACGAGATCTACGACCGGCGGTGGATCCACGACAGCCCCGAGGCGATGGCCGAGGCGATCGCCGCCCTCGGCGAGGACGGCTGGCGCTCCGCAGCCGAGCTGGCGCGCACGCAGGTACGGGAGGGCTTTTCGCTGGACCGGGTCGCCGAGACCTGGACGGAGCTGCTGGTGGCCGGGTGACGCCCGAGTCCCCGGAGCCTTCGCGGCGTCCGGGGACTCGGGGGTTCGCGCAAGATCAGCGCAGGATCAGGCCGTCACCGTCTCCGGCTGCGCGGACTCCCGGGCCGTGCGCTCGCCCAGCTGCTCCGTCGGGATCCTGGCGGTCTCGCGGGCCGAGACGGCGGCCACGACCGGCGGCACGCACAGGGCGGCCGTGAAGAGGGCCACCGCGGACCAGTCGTCGCCGTTCGGGCCGGCGATCTGCGCGGCGAAGGTGACCGCGAACCCGGCCACGGCGAAGCCGATCTGGGTGCCGATGGCCATACCGGACAGGCGGACCCGGGTGGAGAACATCTCGCCGTAGAAGGAGGGCCACACGCCGTTCGCGGCGCTGTAGACCACACCGAAGGTCACGATGCCCAGCAGGAGGGTCAGCGGGTAGGAGCCGGTCGAGATCGACCACAGGTACAGGAACATCATCACCGCGCTGCCGGCCGCGCCGATCAGGTACACCGGGCGGCGGCCGATGCGGTCCGACAGCGTGGCCCACAGCGGGATCGCGGCGAGCGCGACCAGGTTGGCGAGAGCGCCCACCCACAGCATGGAGGACTTGCTCATCCCGACCGAGTCACTCGTGGCGTACGACAGCGCCCACACCGTGAAGATCGTGCTGACCGAGGCGACCAGCGCACCGGCGATCACCCGCAGCACATCCGCCCAGTGCTCCCGCATCAGCACCGCGAGCGGCATCTTGGGGACGCCCTCGGTGGCGGCCTGCTGCTCGAAGGCCGGCGTCTCCTGGAGCTTGCGGCGGATGACATAGCCGACGACGGCGACCGCGATGCTCATCCAGAACGGAACCCGCCAGCCCCACGACAGCAGCTGCTCCTCCGGCAGCGCGGCGATCGGGATGAAGACCAGGGTGGCCAGCAGCTGCCCGCCCTGCGTGCCGCTCAGCGTGAAGCTGGTGAAGAAGCCGCGCCGGTGCGGTGGCGCGTGTTCCAGGGTCATCGAGTTGGCGCTGGCCTGCTCGCCCGCCGCCGAGATGCCCTGCAGTACCCGGCACAGCACCAGCAGGACGGGCGCCAGGGTGCCCACCTGGTCGCGGGTCGGCAGACAGCCGATGAGGAACGTCGACACGCCCATCAGGATCAGCGTGAAGACCATGATCTTCTTACGGCCCAGCCGGTCGCCGAAGTGACCGAGGAACAGCGCGCCGACCGGCCGGGCGGCATACGCGACACCGAACGTGGCCAGCGACAGCAGGGTGGCGGTCGCCGGGTCGGACTCGTCGAAGAAGACCTCGGGGAAGATCAGCGCGGCGGCGCTGCCGTAGATGAAGAAGTCGTAGTACTCCAGGGCGCTGCCGATCCAGGCAGCCGTGGCCGCTTTCTTCGGCTGGCCGGCAGGGGTGTCGGGGACTGACACAGGGGTGCTCCTTCGAGGGATCTCCACCATACGGGGGAGTGAGCGGAGAGAAGAGGCGCCGGATCCCTGGGGTGACGGGTCGGCCGAGCCGGGAGCTACCCGGCTAATTAACCCACTGGATAGTTAGTAGCGGATGGCTACGGATGTTGCGCTCCCGTTTCCTGGGTGTCAAGGGGTTGTGCCGGACGACTTCAGTCTGCCGCCCGCTCCGCGGTCAGGTACGCGATCACCATGTCGCCGAGCATCGCGCGGTAGTGCTCGCGCTGGGCCGGATCCACCAGGTCACGGCCGAACAGGACGCCGAAGGTGTGCCGGTTGGAGACCCGGAAGAAGCAGAAGGAGCTGATCATCGCGTGCAGGTCGACGGCGTCGACGTCGGCCGTGAACAGGCCGGACTGCTGCCCCGACTCCAGGATCCGGCGGATCACGTCCAGCGCCGGTGAGCCGATCTTGCCGAGCTTCTCGGAGGCGGCGATGTGCTCGGCCCCGTGGATGTTCTCGATGCTGACCAGGCGGATGAAGTCGGGGTGCTGCTCGTGGTGGTCGAAGGTCAGCTCGGCCAGTCGGCGGATGGCCGCGACCGGGTCCAGGTGCTCGACGTCGAGCTGCTGCTCGGCCTCCCGGATCACCCCGTACGCCCGCTCCAGCACGGCGGTGAACAGCTGCTCCTTGCCGCCGAAGTAGTAGTAGATCATCCGCTTCGTGGTGCGGGTGCGGGCGGCGATGTCGTCGACCCGGGCGCCGGCGAAGCCGACCCGGGCGAACTCCTGCGTCGCGACGTCGAGGATCTCGGCCTGGGTGCGGGCGGCGTCACGGATCCGCCCGTTCGGTCGTGCCGGTTCGTCGACGCTGGTCATCGGGTTCCTTCGGCGAGGGGCGAGCGTGCCCCCGGTGGCTTGCTCGCGTGCCGGTGATTGTAGAAGGCCGGTCGCATCAGGCGCGGGGGCAGCCCTTCCCAAGTGCCCGCACCTCCTGCTATGACTAACTCACCAGTTCGTACATTAGTGAGCCGCTCAGGAGGTCCCCCGGTGGCCAAGGACGCCAAGGACTCGTATCTCGTCGGGCTGATCGGTTCCGGCATCGGCCCGTCGCTCAGCCCGGCTCTGCACGAGCGGGAGGCCGACCGGCAGGGTCTGCGTTACCTGTACCGGCTCATCGACATCGACACGCTCGGCGTCGCGCCCGAGGCGGTGGGCGACCTGGTGCGGGCCGCCCGTGACCTGGGCTTCGACGGGCTCAACATCACGCACCCGTGCAAGCAGCTCGTCATCGGGCACCTGGATGCGCTCGCCCCGCAGGCCGAGGCGCTGGGCGCGGTCAACACCGTCGTCTTCGAGGACGGCCGGGCCGTCGGCCACAACACGGACGTCACCGGCTTCGCCGCCTCCTTCGCCCGCGGGCTGCCCGACGTGCCGCTGGAGCGGGTCGTGCAGCTGGGCGCCGGGGGTGCGGGCGCGGCCGTCGCGCACGCCATGCTGACGCTCGGCGCCGAGCTCGTCACGGTGGTCGACGCGCTGGCCGACCGGGCCGCCGATCTCGCCGCCTCCTTGAACCGGCACTTCGGCGTCGGCCGCGCGGTGGGCGCCGCTCTCGACGCGCTCCCCGCGCTCATGAGCCACGCCGACGGCCTCGTGCACGCCACCCCCACCGGCATGGCAGCCTACCCCGGCCTGCCCCTCCAGGCCGAGCTGCTCCACCCGGGGCTCTGGGTCGCCGAGGTCGTCTACCGGCCGCTGGAGACAGAGCTGCTCCGCACCGCCCGCGCGATGGGCTGCGCCGCTTTGGACGGGGGCGGGATGGCTGTCTTCCAGGCCGCGGACGCGTTCCGTCTGTTCACCGGTCGTGAGCCCGACAGCGCGCGCATGCTCGCGGACATCGCCGAACTGGCGGGCCCCGTAGGAACCCCGAGGTAGGACAGCCAAGGACAGGTAGGAAGAGGTATCGGCATGCGTACGTCCATCGCCACCGTCTCCCTCAGCGGATCCCTCACCGAGAAACTCACGGCCGCCTCCCGGGCCGGTTTCGACGGGGTGGAGATCTTCGAGAACGACCTGCTGGCCAGCCCCCTCACCCCCGAGGAGATCCGCGGCCGCTGCGCCGACCTCGGCCTCACCATCGACCTCTACCAGCCGATGCGGGACATCGAGGCCGTGCCCGCCGACGAGTTCGCCCGCAATCTGCGCCGCGCCCGGCACAAGTTCGAGCTGATGCGGCGGCTCGACGCCGACACCGTCCTCGTCTGCTCCACCGTCCACCCCCTGGCCGTGGACGACGACGCGCTCGCCGCCGAGCAGCTGTCCCAACTCGCCGACCTGGCCCAGGAATTCGGCATCCGGGTCGCCTACGAGGCGCTCGCCTGGGGACGGCACGTCAGCACGTACGACCACGCCTGGCGCATCGTCGAGGCGGCCGGGCACCCCGCGCTCGGCACCTGTCTGGACAGCTTCCACATCCTCTCCCGCGGCTCTGAACCCAAGGACCTCGAAGGCATTGTGGACATCCCCGGCGAGAAGATCTTCTTCCTCCAGCTGGCCGACGCCCCGCTGCTCGCGATGGACGTCCTGCAGTGGAGCCGCCACTACCGCTGCTTCCCGGGGCAGGGCGGCTTCGACGTCGCCGGACTGGTACGCCACGTCCTGCACACGGGATACGACGGCCCGCTCTCCCTCGAGGTCTTCAACGACGTCTTCCGCCAGGCCGAGGCCGGCCCGACGGCCGTGGACGCCCACCGCTCCCTGCTGGTCCTGCAGGAGACGGTCGGCCTGGCCACACCCCCCGCACCCGTCGTCCCCACCGGCGTCGCCTTCGCCGAACTGGTCACCCCCGACGCCGAACCGGTCTCGGCCGTACTCGGCGCCCTGGGCTTCGCCCGCACCGCACGGCACCGCAGCAAGCCGGTCGACCTCTGGGAGCTGGGCGAGGCCCGCATCCTGGTGAACACCGGGGGCTCCGCCCGCCGCGACGGCACCGGACTCGCCGCCATCGGCCTGGAGTCACCGGACCCCGCCGGCGCCGCCCGCCGCGCCGAGGCCCTCCTCGCCCCCGTCCTGCCCCGCCGCCGCGCCCCGCAGGACGCCCCCCTGGACGCGGTCGCGGCGCCCGACGGCACGGAACTCTTCTTCTGCGCGACGAACCGCCCCGAACAGCCCAACTGGCGCGCCGACTTCACGGATGCCGAGCACGAGGCAGGGGCGCCGGGCGTGCACCGCATCGACCATCTCGCCCTCACCCAGCCCTGGCACCACTTCGACGAGGCGACCCTCTTCCACCGCAGCGTCCTCGGCCTGCACGCCCAGGAGAGCGTCGACGTCGCCGACCCCTACGGCCTGATGCGCAGCCGCGCCGTCACCAACCCCGACGGCAGCGTCCGCATCGCCCTGAGCGTCGGCGCGGCGCCGACCGACGACACCGTGCACGCCCAGCACATCGCGCTGGCCACGGACGACGTGGTCGCCGCGGCCCGGCGCTACCGGGAGGCGGGCGGGCGTCTGCTGCCGATCCCCGCCAACTACTACGACGACCTGGCAGCGCGGTACGAGTTCGCGGACGGCGAGTGGGAGACGTATCGCGAGCTGGGCATCCTCTACGACCGTGACGCGTACGGCGAGTTCCGGCACTGCTACACGGTGACGGTCGGCCGCGTCTTCTTCGAGCTCGTGCAGCGGGACGGCTACCGGGGTTACGGCGCCCAGAACGCGCCGGTGCGGCTTGCCGCCCAGCACGTTCTCCGACCCGGCCGGTGAATCGGCCTACTGGCGGCTGACGGTGCGGGTCACGCCGGCGATGACCGTCGTGGCGAGGATCCAGCCCGTGAGAACGAGGACATACGCCAGAGCCTGCTGCCCGCCCTCGGGGGCGAACGCCGATTCCTGTCCGAAGGAGATCACCGGCAGCAGCAGGTCGAGGGTGTAGAACACCGCGTTGAAGTGCGGTGCCTCGTCGGCCTTCAGCGCTGGGGGCGCCTGCAGCGCGAACGCGAGGGAGCCGACGGCGAGCAGGGACAGCAGCCAGCCCAGGGCACGCATCGGCCGGAAACCGTAGCCGACCGTGGCGTCCTGGACGTGGCCCCACAGGCGGCCGTACCAGGGCAGAGTGGTGCGGTGGCGGCGCTGCTTGGCGAGCTGGACGAGCCGGGCGGCGTGGTCGTCGCCGGTGCGTCGGTAGGCGGCCGTCAACTGCTCGTATCCGTGCGGGTCGAACGTGTCCTCGTCCCGCTCCAGCATGGGCAGCCGGCGCTCCGGCGGCTCGTGCGGGGTCAGGGAGGTGTAGGTGAGGTCGAGCAGGCGGACCTGGTCCGGCAGCATCTCCGGCTCCAGGTTGAGGTGTTCTATCTGGGAGCGGCGCAGGTTGAGCATGCCTTCGATCGGCGGGCCCTTGCGCAGCCACACCTCGCCGATGACACAGCTGCTCGCTCGCATCGCGGTGCCGCCGGGGTTGGACAGCCGGCTGTACAACAGGTCGAACCGCCCCGGTATGCGGGCGCCGCGCATGTCGATGCGGCCATGGGCGCGCAGCCGTCGGCCGAGCACGTTGGCGCCCACTTCGAGGGCCTCCGCGTCGATGACGTTGCCGCCGGGGTTGTGCAGCTCCGCGTCCTCCAGGTCGAGCGAGCCCGCCACGGTGGCGCCGTCCAGCCGGATCCGGCCCCGCGTGCGCAGGTGATGCGCGCACAGGTCGTCGTCGACGGACACCTGGTTGAGCTGGAGGGCGGGCTGCGCGGTGTCGCCGACGGTGATGTCCGCCTGATCGATGAAGAGAACGCCCGCGATCTGCGCGCCGTCGACACGCACGGCCCCGCCGAACCGGCAGCGCGTCAGCCGCAGGCTGCCGTCGATCCGGGCGCGTGTCACCGACAGGCCGGGCATCTCGGAGTCCCGCAGGCTGAGGTAGCGCAGCTGGGCGCCGACGAAGTCCGGGGCGTGCTCGAAACGGCAGTGGGTGAGGTGGATGACGCTGTCGACCGTCGCATACCTCAGGTCCAGCGGGCCGGTGACACGCGCGCCCCTGACTTTGAGGGCCGCGATCTCTCCGGATTCGCTGGGGCCATTGAGCAGTAATGTCCGCAACACCGCGGCGCGAAGGGTACGTTCGGGTGCCCCTTCCGGCTCGGTCCCCTCACGGAAGTCCACCTCCGTGCCTGTGGCGAAGGCCTGCCATACCCGCAGTTCGGCCGGCGTCAGATCGTTGATCTCCATCAGCCGGGACTCTGACGCCGGCTGCCGAACATGTCAACTCACGAGGTGAGACCTTGCATTCCACTCCGCGATCACCGGTCGGCCGTGCTCGGTCGACAGGCGGCTCACCGTGCCCGTCGCCAGCTGGAACAGCCGCCCGTCCGCCGGTGCCAGCCCCAGCCGACGGGCCGTCAGGACGCGCAGGAAGTGCCCGTGGGCCACGAGGACGACATCGCCGTCGAGCAGCGCCACGTCCACCCGGGCGAGCACCCGGTCGGCACGCGCCCCCACCTCGGCCGGTGACTCACCGGGGTGACCGTCCGGTCCGGGCGGCACTCCGTCCGTCCACAGGTACCAGTCGGGGCGGGAGCGGTGGATGTCGACGGTGGTGACACCCTCGTAGCCGCCGTAGTCCCACTCGTGCAGGTCCGGTTCCGGTACGGCCCCGGTCACGCCGGCCAGTTCGGCGGTGCGCAGGGCGCGGTTCAGCGGGCTGGTGAGCGCCAGCGAGAAGGTCCGGCCGGTGAGGAGCGGGGCGAGAGACTTGGCCTGTTCCTCACCGGCCCGGGTCAGGGGCAGGTCGGTCCAGCTGGTGTGCTGTCCCGACCTGCTCCATTCCGTCTCACCGTGGCGGACCAGCAGGAGATCCCCCACGGTGCGCTACTCCTTCGACTCGACGGCGTGCCCGCCGAACTGGTTGCGCAGCGCCGCGATCATCTTCATCTGCGGGGAGTCGTCCTGACGGGACGCGAACCGGGCGAAGAGCGAGGCCGTGATCGCGGGCAGCGGTACGGCGTTGTCGATGGCCGCCTCGACGGTCCACCGGCCCTCGCCGGAGTCCTCCGCGTAGCCGCGCAGCTTCTGCAGGTGCTCGTCCTCGTCGAGGGCGTTCACCGCGAGGTCCAGCAGCCAGGAGCGGATGACGGTGCCCTCCTGCCAGGAGCGGAAGACCTCGCGGACGTTGTCCACCGAGTTGACCTTCTCCAGCAGCTCCCAGCCCTCGGCGTAGGCCTGCATCATGGCGTACTCGATGCCGTTGTGGACCATCTTCGAGAAGTGCCCGGCGCCGACGCGGCCGGCGTGGACGTAGCCGTACGGCCCCTCCGGCTTCAGCGCCTCGAAGATCGGCTCCAGGGGCTCCACGTGCTCCTTGTTGCCGCCGACCATCAGCGCGTAGCCGTTCTGCAGGCCCCACACGCCGCCGGAGACGCCCGCGTCGACGAAGCCGATGCCCTTGATGCCGAGTTCGGCGGCGTGCTTCTCGTCGTCCGTCCAGCGGGAGTTGCCGCCGTCGACCACCGTGTCGCCCGGGGACAGCAGGTCCTTGAGCTCGTCGATGACGGTCTGGGTGGCGGTGCCGGCCGGGACCATCACCCACACGGTGCGCGGCGCGTCGAGCTGCTGGACCAGTTCTTCGAGGCTCTTGACGTCGGAGACCTCGGGATTGCGGTCGTAGCCGATGACGGTGTGGCCGGCGCGGCGGATCCGCTCGCGCATGTTGCCGCCCATCTTGCCGAGACCGATGAGACCTAGCTGCATGCCAGTCATTTGCACTGATCCATTCGTGTGAAGTACGTTACACGCGTCAGCGTGTGGGCTTGATGCACGTTGCCCGGGCAGGGTTCGACCCGGCTGGCGTTGATCACGTAAGACCTGGGGAAATGCTGTTTCGCCGGGCTGTGAGAGCCAGGAATCACCCTCGCTCGTGGGGGTGAGGATTCAATTCCTTGAGTTCGCGGTACGCGGCCACGAGCCCGGCGGTGGAGGAATCCAGGCCGGGCACGTCGGCGCCCTCGGTCAGCGCGGGCTCGACCCGCTTGGCGAGGACCTTGCCGAGCTCGACGCCCCACTGGTCGAAGGAGTCGATGTTCCAGACGGCGCCCTGGACGAACACCTTGTGCTCGTAGAGGGCGATCAGCTGGCCGAGGACCGACGGGGTCAGCTCGGGGGCGAGGATCGTGGTGGTGGGGTGGTTGCCCTGGAAGGTGCGGTGGGCGACCTGATGCTCCGGGACACCCTCCGCGCGCACCTCGTCCGCGGTCTTGCCGAAGGCGAGCGCCTGCCCCTGGGCGAAGAGGTTCGCCATCAACAGGTCGTGCTGCGCCTTGAGTTCGTCGCTCAGCTCGGCGACCGGCCGGGCGAAGCCGATCAGGTCGGCCGGGATGAGGCGGGTGCCCTGGTGGATCAGCTGGTAGTAGGCGTGCTGCCCGTTGGTGCCGGGCGTGCCCCACACCACCGGACCCGTCTCCCAGCCCACGGCATGGCCGTCGCGGTCGACCGACTTGCCGTTGGACTCCATGTCCAGCTGCTGCAGGTACGCCGTGAACTTCGACAGATAGTGCGAGTACGGCAGCACCGCATGCGACTCGGCGCCGAAGAAATTGCCGTACCAGATGCCCAACAGGCCCAGGATCAGAGGGGCGTTGGCCTCGGCGGGGGCGCTTTTGAAGTGCTCGTCGACGGTGCGGAAGCCGTTGAGCATCTCCCGGAAGCGGTCCGGCCCGATGGCGATCATGAGCGAGAGTCCGATGGCCGAGTCGTACGAGTACCGCCCGCCGACCCAGTCCCAGAACTCGAACATGTTGTCCGGGTCGATGCCGAAGTCCGTCACCTTCTCGGCGTTGGTCGACAGGGCGACGAAGTGCCGGGCGACCGCCTTGTCCTCGCCGCCGAGCCCGGCCAGCAGCCAGGAACGGGCCGAGGTCGCGTTGGTGATCGTCTCGATCGTGGTGAACGTCTTGGACGCGACGATGAACAGGGTCTCCGCCGGGTCCAGGTCCCGGACCGCCTCATGGAGGTCGGCGCCGTCGACGTTGGACACGAACCGGAACGTCAACTCCCGTGCGGTGAACGGGCGAAGCGCCTCGTACGCCATGGCGGGACCGAGATCGGAGCCGCCGATGCCGATGTTGACGACGTTGCGGATACGGCGGCCCGTGTGGCCGGTCCACTCGCCGGAGCGGACGCGGTCCGCGAACGCGCTCATCTTGTCGAGCACCGCGTGCACCTCGGGTACGACGTTCGCGCCGTCGACCTCGATCACCGCGTCGGCCGGGGCGCGCAGAGCGGTGTGCAGGACGGCGCGGTCCTCGGTGACGTTGATCTTCTCGCCCCGGAACATCGCGTCCCGCAGCCCGAACACGTCGGTGGCGGTGGCCAGTTCCTGCAGCAGCGCGAGCGTCTCGTCGTTGATCAGGTGCTTGGAGTAGTCGATGCGCAGGTCGCCGACGCGCACGACGTACCGCTCGGCGCGGGAGGGGTCGGCCGCGAACAGCTCACGCAGCCGCGGGCGCTGCAGCGTGTCCGCGCGGTGGTCCTCCAGGGCCACCCACTCGGGGCGCCGGGTGAGCCGGGGGGAGTCGGACAGTGGGTCAGACATGGTCGGGGGTCTCCTTGGTGGCCTCGCCCCGCAGGGCGATGGCGTACATCTCGTCCGCGTCGAGGCGCCTGAGCTCCTCGGCGATGAGTTCGGAGGTGGTGCGGACCTTCAGCGCGAGGGTGCGCGACGGCTGGTCCGGCAGGGTCAGCGTGGCCAGCGGGCCCTCGGGACGGTCGATGACGATCTCGCCGTTCTCGGTGCCGAGCCGCACACCCGTGACGACCGGTCCGGCGGTGACGACCCGCTCGGCGGTGACGTGCAGGCGGGCCTCCAGCCAGCGGGCCAGGAGTTCGGCGGCCGGGTTGTCGGCCTCGGCCTCCACGGCCGCCGAGACGATCGGTACCCGGGCCTGGTCCAGGGCCGCGGCGAGCATCGAGCGCCAGGGGGTGAGCCGGGTCCAGGCGAGGTCGGTGTCGCCGGGCGCGTAGGAGCGGGCGCGGACCTCCAGGTCGGCCAGCGGGGTCTCGGTGGTGTACAGGTCGGTGATCCGGCGCTGTGCCAGCGCGCCCAGCGGGTCCTTCGAGGGGTTCTCGGGCGCCTCCACCGGCCACCACACGACGACCGGCGCGTCCGGCAGCAGCAGCGGCAGCACCACCGAGTCGGCGTGCTCGGACACCTCGCCGTACATGCGCAGGATCACCGTCTCGCCGGTGCCGGCGTCGGCGCCCACCCGGACCTCGGCATCGAGGTGCGAGCGGGTGCGGTCGCGCGGGGTGCGGGCGTGCCGCTTGATGACGACCAGGGTGCGCGCGGGGTGCTCGTGCGAGGCCTCCTCGGCCGCCTTGATCGAGTCGTAGGCGTTCTCCTCGTCCGTGACGATCACCATCGTCAGGACCATGCCCACGGCCGGCGTGCCGATCGCGCGGCGGCCCTGCACCAGCGCCTTGTTGATCTTGCTTGCCGTGGTGTCGGTCAGGTCGATCTTCATGGCCTGCGCCAGCTCCGTCCGTCTCGTGCGAGCATCTCGTCGGCTTCCTCGGGTCCCCAGCTGCCGGACGCGTACTGCGCCGGCTTGCCGTGGGTGTCCCAGTACTCCTCGATCGGGTCGAGGATCTTCCAGGACTCTTCCACTTCCTGGTGACGGGGGAACAAATTGGCGTCCCCGAGGAGGACATCCAGGATGAGCCGCTCGTACGCCTCCGGGCTGGACTCCGTGAACGACTCGCCGTAGGCGAAGTCCATCGTCACGTCCCGGATCTCCATCGAGGTCCCCGGCACCTTGGACCCGAACCGCACCGTCACGCCCTCGTCCGGCTGGACGCGGATGACGATGGCGTTCTGGCCGAGCTCCTCGGTGGCGGTGGAGTCGAAGGGGGAGTGCGGCGCCCGCTGGAAGACGACCGCGATCTCGGTGACCCGCCGCCCGAGCCGCTTGCCGGTGCGCAGGTAGAACGGCACGCCCGCCCAGCGCCGGTTGTCGACGTTCAGCTTGATCGCGGCGTACGTGTCGGTCTTCGACCGCGCGTCGATGCCGTCCTCCTGGAGGTACCCGGCGACCTGCTCGCCGCCCTGCCAGCTTGCCGCGTACTGCCCGCGCACGGTGTGCTTGCCCAGGTCCTCCGGCAGCTTCACGCCCTTCAGCACCTTCAGCTTCTCGGTGAGCAGCGAGGCGGCGTCGAAGGAGGCGGGCTCCTCCATGGCGGTCAGCGCCATCAGCTGGAGCAGGTGGTTCTGGATGACGTCACGGGCCGAGCCGATGCCGTCGTAGTAGCCCGCCCGGCCGCCGATGCCGATGTCCTCGGCCATCGTGATCTGCACATGGTCGACATACGACCGGTTCCAGATCGGCTCGAACATCTGGTTGGCGAAGCGCAGCGCCAGGATGTTCTGGACGGTCTCCTTGCCCAGGTAGTGGTCGATCCGGAAGACCTGCTCCGGGTCGAACACGTCGTGCACGATCGCGTTGAGCTCCTGGGCGCTCGCGAGGTCGCGGCCGAACGGCTTCTCGATGACCGCCCGCCGCCAGGAACCCTCGGGGGCGTCCGCCAGGCCGTGCCGCTTCAGCTGCTGCACGACCTCCGGGAAGAACTTCGGCGGTACGGAGAGGTAGAAGGCGTAGTTGCCGCTCGTACCGCGCGCCGCGTCCAGCTCGTCGACCGTCTGGCGCAGCTGCTTGAACGCCTCGTCGTCGTCGAAGGCCCCCGGAATGAACCGCATGCCCTCGGCGAGCTGCTGCCAGACTTCCTCGCGGAACTCCGTACGGGCGTGCTCGCGCACCGAGTCGTGCACGACCTGCGCGAAGTCCTGGTCCTCCCAGTCCCGGCGGGCGAACCCGACGAGCGAGAAGCCCGGCGGCAGCATGCCGCGGTTGGCGAGGTCGTACACGGCCGGCATCAGCTTCTTGCGGGACAGGTCGCCGGTGACACCGAAGATGACGAGCCCGGACGGGCCCGCGATCCGGGGCAGACGGCGGTCGCGCGCGTCGCGCAGGGGGTTGTCCCAGTCGGGGGTGCCAGAGGTGTCGGAGGTCATTCTGCGTCAGCTCCCTTGCTGCCGAGCGACTTCTTGACGGCGTCCAACAGGTCCTGCCACGCCACCTCGAACTTGGCGACGCCCTCGTCCTCCAAAAGGGTGACGATTTCGTCGTACGAGATCCCGAGCGCCTCTACGGCGGCCAGGTCGGCGCGGGCCTGTGCGTAACCGCCGGTCACGGTGTCGCCGGTGATCTCGCCGCGGTCGGCGGTGGCGTTCAGGGTGGCCTCGGGCATCGTGTTGACGGTCCCGGGCGCGACCAGTTCGTCGACGTACAGGGTGGACTTGTACGCCGGGTCCTTCACGCCGGTCGAGGCCCACAGCGGGCGCTGCTTGTTGGCCTTGGCGCCGGCGAGGGCGGTCCAGCGGTCACCCGCGAAGACGTCCTCGTAGGCCTCGTAGGCGAGGCGGGCGTTGGCGAGCGCGGCCCTGCCCTTGAGCGCGAGGGCGCCGTCCGAGCCGATCGCCGTCAGCCGCTTGTCGATCTCGCTGTCGACGCGGGAGACGAAGAAGGAGGCCACGGAGTGGATGGCGGAGAGGTCGTGGCCGTTCGCGGCGGCCTTCTCCAGGCCGGCCAGGTAGGCGTCCATCACCTCGCGGTAGCGCTCCAGGGAGAAGATCAGCGTGACGTTCACGCTGATGCCCTGGGCGATGACCTCGGTGATGGCGGGGAGACCGGCCTTGGTCGCCGGGATCTTGATCATCACGTTGGGGCGGTCGACCAGCCAGGCGAGCTGCCTGGCCTCGGCGATCGTGGCCGCCGTGTTGTGGGCGAGGCGCGGGTCGACCTCGATGGAGACCCGGCCGTCCCGGCCGTCGGTGGCGTCGTACACGGGCCGCAGGACGTCGGCGGCGGCGCGGACGTCGGCGGTGGTCATCATGCGCACGGCCTCGTCGACCGTGACGCCCCGCACCGCGAGGTCGGCGAGCTGCTCCTCGTAGCCCTCGCCGGAGCCGATGGCGGCCTGGAAGATGGACGGGTTGGTGGTGACGCCGACGACGTTCTTGTGCGCGATCAGCTCGGCGAGGTTGCCCGACTCGATCCGCTTGCGCGACAGGTCGTCCAGCCAGATCGAGACGCCCTCGTCGGAGAGGCGCTCGAGGGTGCCCGCGGTCGCGGTTGCTTCGGTGGTCACAGTGATCATCTTCTTTCTGGCGGCAGGATCAACCACGGGCGGCAGCAAGGCCCGTAGTTGAATTCAATGCAGCCCGGGCTGCGGCGGCGACGTTCTCGGGGGTGAAGCCGTACTCGGCGAACAGGGTCTTGGCGTCGGCGGAGGCACCGAAGTGCTCCAGCGAGACGATGCGTCCGGCGTCGCCCACGAACCGGTACCAGGTGAGCCCGATACCGGCCTCGACCGCCACCCGCGCCTTCACGGCCGGTGGCAGGACACTCTCGCGGTACTCGCGCGGCTGCTCCTCGAACCACTCCACGGACGGCATCGACACCACACGGGTACCGATCCCGTCGGCCTCCAAGCGCTCCCGCGCGGCGACGGCGAGCTGGACCTCGGAGCCGGTGGCGACGAGGATCACCTCGGGCGTCTGCGTGGAGGACTCCTGGAGGACGTAACCGCCCTTCGCCGCATCCGGGTTGACCGGCAGCGTCGGCACACCCTGGCGGGTGAGCGCGAGCCCGTGCGGGGCCGGGTTGGTCGAGTGCCGCTTGAGGATCTCGGCCCAGGCGACCGCGGTCTCGTTGGCGTCGGCGGGGCGGACGATGTTCAGGCCCGGGATGGCGCGCAGCGAGGCCAGGTGCTCGACCGGCTGGTGGGTCGGGCCGTCCTCGCCGAGGCCGACGGAGTCGTGCGTCCAGACGTACGTCACCGGCAGCTGCATCAGCGCGGACATGCGAACCGCGTTGCGCATGTAGTCGGAGAACACCAGGAACGTACCGCCGTAGACACGGGTGTTGCCGTGCAGGGCGATGCCGTTCATCTCCGCGGCCATCGAGAACTCGCGGATGCCGAAGTGGATGGTGCGGCCGTAAGGGTCGGCCTCCGGCAGCGGGTTGCCCTTCGGCAGGAACGAACTCGTCTTGTCGATGGTGGTGTTGTTGGAGCCGGCCAGGTCGGCCGAGCCGCCCCACAGCTCGGGGACGACCGCGCCCAGCGCCTGGAGCACCTTGCCGGAGGCGGCGCGAGTGGCGACCGACTTGCCCTCCTCGAAGACGGGCAGGGCGTCCTGCCAGCCCTCGGGGAGCTGACCGGCGACGATCCGGTCGAACAGCTGGGCGCGCTCGGCGTTGGCGCCGCGCCACTTGTCGATCCGCTTGTCCCAGGCGGCGTGCGCCTCGGCGCCCCGGTCGAGGGCACGGCGGGTGTGGGTGAGGACCTCGCCCGCGACCTCGAAGGACTGCTCGGGGTCGAAGCCGAGGATGCGCTTGGTGGCGGCGACCTCGTCGGCGCCGAGAGCGGAGCCGTGGGAGGCCTCGGTGTTCTGCGCGTTGGGGGCCGGCCAGGCGATGATCGTGCGCATCGCGATGATCGAGGGGCGCTCGGTCTCGGCCTGCGCCGCCTTGAGCGCCGCGTACAGCGCGTGGACGTCGATGTCGCCGCCCAGCGCGGGCTCGATCCGCTGCACATGCCAGCCGTACGCCTCGTACCGCCCCAGCACGTCCTCGGAGAACGCGGTCGCGGTGTCGCCCTCGATGGAGATGTGGTTGTCGTCGTAGAGGAAGACGAGGTTGCCGAGCTTCTGGTGGCCGGCGAGCGAGGAGGCCTCGGCGGAGACACCCTCCTGGAGATCGCCGTCGGAGACGATCGCCCAGACGGTGTGGTCGAACGGGGACTCGCCCTGCGGAGCCTCGGGGTCGAACAGGCCGCGCTCGTAGCGGGCGGCCATCGCCATGCCGACGGCGTTGGCGACACCCTGGCCGAGCGGGCCGGTCGTCGTCTCGACCCCTGCCGTGTGCCCGTACTCGGGGTGGCCCGGCGTCTTCGAACCGTGGGTCCGGAAGGCCTTCAGGTCGTCGAGCTCCAGCTCGTACCCGGCGAGGAACAGCTGGGTGTAGAGGGTCAGCGAGGTGTGGCCGGGGGAGAGAACGAAGCGGTCACGCCCGGTCCACTCGGGGTCGGCCGGGTCGTGCCGCATCACCTTCTGAAAGATCGTGTAGGCGGCCGGGGCGAGGCTCATCGCGGTGCCCGGGTGGCCGTTGCCGACCCGCTGTACGGCATCGGCCGCCAGGAGGCGGGCCGTGTCGACGGCACGCCGGTCGAGTTCGGTCCATTCGAAGCTGTCCGGTGTCTGCGTGCTCATCTTCAAGAAGTCCTCGATCGCAGCGAAGTGGCTGGTCCAACGCGTTCAAAAGTAAAAGTCTGACTTTTACGAGGGAAGGTCGGCGTGTGTCAGGCTGTGGTGAAAGTGGGACACCGCCGCCGGCCTGGCGCACGGCTGAGCATGGGCGGCGCGCAACTGAGGCGGCACGAGACGGACATGGTGGACACAAGGGTCGAAGGCGGCGACGGCGGGATCAGAACGTTCCCCTTCCCCGTCGAGCTGAGCGTCGGCGGCGTCGGCATGCAGATCGGCCCCATGGGCAGCACCGACCACACCTGGCACGTCGACGAGGCGCCCCTGGAGCGCGTGCACCGCATCGACTTCCACGTCGTGATGCTCTTCAGCCGAGGACCCGTGCGCCACATGATCGACTTCACGGAGTACGAGGCGGGCGCCGGCGACCTGCTGTGGATCCGCCCCGGCCAGGTCCACCGCTTCTCACGGGCCGGTGACTACCGGGGCACCGTCCTCACCATGCAGCCCGGCTTCCTGCCCCGCGCCACGGTCGAGGCCACCGGCCTCTACCGCTACGACCTCCCGCCCCTGCTCCACCCCGACGAAGCCCAGCTCACCGCACTCCGCTCGGCCCTCGCCCAACTCCAACGCGAGTACGAGGACACCACCACCCTCCCGCTGAGCCTGCACACCGCGGTCCTGCGCCACTCGCTGACGGCATTCCTGCTGCGCCTGGCCCACCTCGCCGCGAGCTCGGCGGAAGCCGCGCGGCAACAGGCCGACACCACCTTCACCCTCTTCCGGGACGCGGTGGAGAAGGGCTTCGCCACCAACCACAGTGTCAGCGCCTACGCCGACCAGCTCGGCTACTCCCGCCGCACCCTCGTCCGCGCGGTCCGCGCGGCGACCGGTCAGACGCCGAAGGGGTTCATCGACCGACGAGTGATCCTGGAGGCGAAGCGGCTCCTGGCGCACACGGACATGCCGATCGGCCGCGTGGGTGCGGCGGTCGGCTTTCCCGACGCCGCGAACTTCTCCAAGTTCTTCCACCAGCACACGGAGATGACGCCGGCGGCGTTTCGGGCGGAGCTGCGGTGACGCTCCGCTGGGTGGGCCGTGATGCGCTGTGCGGGGGTGCCGCGATGGGCCGTTGGACGGCTGCGGGTTCGTTGTGGCTGGTCGCGCCCACGCGGCGGTAGCCGCACATTGATACAGCCCCGCGCCCCTAAGGGTTGCAGAACCGTGGGCTGTCTCGCCAAGGGTGCTCAGGTGCTGAGTCGGCGGCCGGTGGCCTCGGCCCAGTCCTCCGGGCCGCCCGCGAGGACGGCGACGTCACGGTGGCCGGTGCGCTGCAGGAGGCTGGCGGCGGACATCGCGCGCTCCCCGTGCGCGCAGTGCACCAGCACGCTCGACGGCGCCTCGTCCGTACGGCCGGGCAGTGCGCCGAGCTCGATGCCGACGGCGCCGGGGATGTGCCCGGCGTCCCACTCGGACCGCTGACGCACGTCGAGGACGGGACGGTCGCCGACCCGGTCGGCCGGCACGAGGTCGACGGTCTCCCGCTCGCCTCCCTCGGCCGTCCAGGCGTCCATGGTCAGGTGCCCGCACAGCCGCTCGTATCCGATCTTCAGGGCCTGCCAGGTGAGTTCGCCGAGATCCTGGCCGGGCGCGGTGACGAAGACGAGTGGAGCGTCGTAGGGCAGCAGCCAGCCGAGCCAGGTGGCGAACTGGTCGCGCAGATGGACGGAGAGGGCGCCGGGGATGTGGCCGGCGGCGAAGTCCTCCACCCTTCGTACGTCGACGATCTGCGCGCCCCGGCCGAGCAGCTGACGTACGTCGGCCCCGGACAGCGTGGGCAGTGAGGGCGCCGCGGCGAGCACCGCCGGACCCCGCCGGTTGACCTCGGCCAGCCGGTCGAAGTACGCGGGACAGGAGCCGAGGCCGTCGAGCAGCCGCCGTACGAAGCTGTCCTCGTCCGGCGCGGCGAGCAGGGCGTTGGCCCGCTTCTCGGCGCCGATGGTCGTGGTGCGCTCGGCGCCCGGCGGGGCGGAGCAGAAGGAGCCGGCGCCGTGTGTGGGCCACACCGAGGTCGAGTCCGGCAGCCGGGCCAGGCGCCGCAGGGAGCGGTACTGGGCGCGGGCGAGTTCCTCCGCGCGGTCGGCGCCGAGCAGATCGGTGCGGGCGACCGAGCCGACGATCAGTGAACCGCCGGTGAAGACCCCCAACTCCCGTGCGCCGTCGAGGAGCAGGAAGGACAGATGCTCGTCCGTGTGACCGGGGGTGGCCAGCGCGCGCAGGGTCAGCCCGCCCAGGTCCACCTCGTCGCCGTCGGACAGGGCCCGATGCTCGAAGGCACGCCGTCCGGTGGCGGACGCCAGCACCGTCGCCCCGTCGTCGGCCGCCAGCTGCAGTGCGCCGGTGAGGAAGTCGGCGTGCAGGTGGGTGTCGGCGGCGTAGGCGACGGTGAGCCCGCGCCGCTCGGCCTCTGCGTGCAGGGCGCGCAGATCACGGCTCGCGTCCACGGCCAGGGCGCGGCCGTCGCCGAGGTCGACCAGGTAGGCGCTGTTGCCGAGACCGGCGTCGACCAGGGGAATCAGATGATCGTCGGCGAAGCCCATGGGGTCCTCCATTTGCCACGGTACGCGCCGAGTGGCCCATGCACCCACCCTTCATGCGCGAAGCCGTAGTGGCGGCCGGCGGAGCCGCCCGGACCCGCCCGGAGTCGCCCGGAGCCGCTCGTGTCGACGACGCCCCGCGAGGGCCGGTGAAGCCTCGCGGGGCGTCGTAAACACGCCTGTCAGCGGGCGAAGGTGAACCAGTTCACGTTCACGAAGTCCGACGGCTGACCGCTGGTGAAGGTGAGATACACGTCGTGCGTGCCGGTCACCCCGCTGATGTTCGCCGGGATGGTCCGCCACGACTGCCACCCACCGGTGTTGCCCACCGCGAAGCTGCCGACGGGTGCGTTGCCACGGCTGTCCAGGCGCACCTCGACCAGCCCGCTGACACCGCCCGCCGCACCGCTCGCCACCCGGCCGACGAACTGAGTGGCCGCCGTGGAACCGAAGTTGACGCCCTTGTACAGCGCCCAGTCGCCGTTCGCGAGGGAGCCGATGTTCTGTCCGCCGCCCGAATCCGACGTGGACTCGGTGCTCGCGCCGCTCTGGCCGTCGTACGACTCGGCCTGAATGGCGCTGTAGGCGTCACGGTTGCCCGTAGGCGGGGGTGTGGTACCGCTCCCACCGGCCGACAGCACCTGGACGTAGTCGACGACCATCGGCACGCCGGACCGCGTGTCGCCGTCCAGGCCGCCGCCGAAGGCGTCCGGGAAGGCGCCGCCCATCGCCACGTTCAGGATGATGAAGAACCCGTGGTTGGTGGCGTTGGTCCAGGTCGTCGCGTCCATCTGGCTCGCGTTGACCGAGTGGAACTGGGTGCCGTCGACGTAGAAGCGGATCGTCTCGGGGCTCACCGAGCGGTCCCACTCCATGGTGTAGGTGTGGAAGGCCGACTGGCACGTCGAGCCGGGACATGCCGTGGAGTTGCCGATGCCGGTGGTCTCGTTGCACGGGCCGCCCGGGTTGGTGCCGCAGTGCATCGTGGCCCACACGGTGTTGCGGCCCTGGACGTTCTCCATGATGTCCAGCTCGCCGACGCTCGGCCAGTTCTGGTAGTTGCCGCGGTAGGGCGCGCCCAGCATCCAGAACGCCGGCCAGTAGCCCTCTGCGGCGGTGCCGGTGACGTTGGGCATCTGGATGCGGCCCTCGACGCGCAGTTTGCCGCCCGCCGGGGGCTGGAAGTCGGTGCGGTTGGTCTCGATGCGGCCCGAGGTCCAGCGGCCCGCGGAGTCGCGCAGCGGGGTGATGCGGAGGTTGCCGTTGCCGTCGAGCGCGACGTTGCTGGTGCTGTTCGTCATCGTCTCGACCTCGCCGGTGCCCCAGTTGGCGGGGCCGCCGGGATACGAAGTGCCGGTCGCGTACTGCCAGTTGGAGGTGTTGACGCCGGTGCCGGCGGTGCCGTTGAAGTCGTCGAGGAAGACCTGCGTCCAGCCCGACGGGGGTGTGGGGGCGGAGGCGTTCGCGGGCAGGGTGGCGGCTGTGGCTACCGCGGCCGCCAGACCGAGCGTGCTGAGTACGGCGATGAGCGCGCGTCGCCGTCTGGGTATGCCGGAGGTTGCACTCATGGGGGTGCCTCCCGGGTACGGAGTGATGTGCGCGGGTGTCGGGCGCTCGCTTCTGAGAGCGCTCTCAAAGTGCGCCCAATGTGCTCTCCGTCATCGGCGTCGTCAAGACTTAAAGCAAGGAAAGTCCTTTCGGGGCAGGGACGTTCACGCCATGAACGGCGTATACGTGCTAAAGCGCACTCCCCGCCTTCCAGTCCGCCCACGACAGGTTCCAGCCGTTGAGCCCGTTGGCCGGATCGACGGTGTTCTCGCCCGAGTTCCTGACGACGACCACGTCCCCGAGCATCGAACTTTCATAGAACCTGTAGCCGTCGACCGAGGTGTCGCTCGCGCCCTTCGCATCGTGCAGGCCGATACAGCCGTGGCTGGTGTTCTCGTGGCCGAACACCGACGTGGACGCCCAGTAGTTGCCGTGGACGAACGTGCCGGACGTGGTCAGCCGCTGGGCGTGCGGGACGTCGGAGATGTCGCACTCGTCGCCGAGCCCGACCGTCGAGGACTCCATCCGCGTCTGCCTGAACCGCTCGCTGATCACCATGATCCCGGACCAGGTGGTGTGGTCGGAGCCGCCGCCGCTGACCGGATAGGTGGCGACGGTCTCGCCGTCCCGGACGACCGTCATCCTCTGGGTGGCGAGGTCGACGGTGCTGATCTGCTCGCGGCCGATGCGGAAGGTGACGTCCTTGGACTGGACGTCGTACACCCCGTCCGAGTCCTCGACGTCCTTCAGTCGGAGGCTGAGCGTGACGGTCGTCCCGGCGGCCCAGTACGTCTCCGGCCGGAAGTCCAGCCGGGTGTCGCCGAACCAGTGGCCGACGACGTCCACGGCGGGCTCGGCGGTGACCGTGATCGCCTTCTGGACCGCTGCCTTGTCGGCGACGGCGTGCGTGAAGTTGATCGACACGGGCATGCCGACGCCGGAGGTGGAGCCGGCCTCGGGCGTGAAGTGGCCGACGAAGGTCTCGCCGGGGGATGTGATGGTGAAGGTCGTGATCGTGGCCGCCGATGCGCCCGCCGCCGTGGCCGTGACGGTGTACTCGGTGCCCGAGTACACCGTTCCTGTCCGAAGTCCACTTCGTGCGGGCCTCGTCGAAGGAGCCGTCCAGCGCGGAGCCGTCGTCACCGGTGACCTTCACGGACGCGAGCGTGCCGTCGGTCACGGTGATCTCGACAGGGCTGGTGAAGTCGGCCTTCTCGGTGCCGTCGGCGGGCGTGACCGTGATCGTCGGCTGCTTCGCGGAGGCCTGCGCGGACGCCGCCGACTTCGCGTCCTCCGAAGCAGAGGATGCGTCCGCCGCCCCGCCGCCCTGCTCCGACGGTTTCGATAGGTGCGGGACGCCCACGGCACGCCTTCCTGAGTTCTGCTGCGGTACGCGTGCATCGTGCAGGTACTTCCTTGGTTGAACCTTTGAATCCCGGCACGGCAGTCTGAGATTCCCGTGAGGACCACCTGGGAGAGAAGAGGCCCCGACCGCATGGAACTCGCCTTCACCGGCCACGTGATCGAATGGCGCGGGCCGGCGCCGTACTACTTCGTCCGCGTGCCGGACGAGGAGTCCGCCGACATCCGCGAGGTGGCCGCGATGGCCACCTACGGCTGGGGTGTGATCCCGGTCGAGGCCCGGGTCGGCGAGGTCGCCTTCGAGACGTCGCTCTTTCCCAAGGACGGTGGCTATCTGCTGCCGCTCAAGAACGCGGTACGAGCTCCGCAGGGACTCGGGTCCGGCGACGAGGTGGCCGTGGAGATGACCGTCCGCCTGTAGGACAGGCCCGGTCGCCCTGACTTCGGGCGCGTCGATCTGCCTGATCCGGTCGGCCGCAGCGGCCGCGACGTCGTCTTCGTCGTCGCTGTCGAGGCCGCGGGTGAGGTTGCGGGGTGATCAGGGTTCGTCCGTCCCGGCGGCCTGGTCGCTCCCGTCACCCACCCGGCCCTTTCCGGCCTGCCCGGTGCCGCAGCGCCCAGCACGGGTTCGCCGCTGACGTGGTCTTTGGGCGGGTCGATCTGCCTGATCTTGTCGGCCGCAGCGGCCGCGACGTCGTCTTCGTCGTCGCTGTCGAGGCTGTGGGCGGGGTTGGCGGGGTGATCAGGGTTCGTCCGTCCCGGCGGCCTGGTCGCTCCCGTCACCCACCCGGCCCTTTCCGGGCTGCCCGCGAGCTCGCCTACCCCTCCTTCTCCGGCTGCCATCCCAACCCCCGCGAAATCCCGCGCGCCGCGAGCCGTACCGCCGGTACCAGCACCGGTACCTGCGCGTCGGCCTGGGGTACGACGACGGACACGGCGGCGATGACCGAGCCGCCCGGGCCGCGTACCGGTGCGGCGACCGACAGGGCGTCGTCGGTGACCTGGCGGCTGCTGACCGCCACTCCCGTGCGGCGTACTTCGGCCAGGACGCGGCGCAGTCGGGCGGGCTCGGTGACGGTGTACGGGGTGAAGGAGGCGAGCGGTCCGGCGCAGTACTCCTCCTGGAACGCGGGGTCACTGTGCGCGAGCAGGGCCAGCCCCACCCCGGTGGCGTGCAGCGGCCAGCGCGCTCCGACCCGGATGTGGACGCCGACCGCGGACCGGCCCGACAGCCACTCGATGTAGATGACCTCCGGCCCGTCCCGGACCGCCAGCTGCACGTTCTCGTGCGTCGCCTCGTACAGGTCCTCCAGATACGGCAGGGCGATCTGCCGCAGTGCGAGCCCGCGCGGTGCGAGGGCCGCCAGCTCCCACAGCCGCAGCCCGACGTGGTAGAGCCCGGCCTCGTCCCGCTCCAGGGCGCCCCACTCGGTGAGGGCGGCCACGAGGCGGTGCGCGGTGGTCAGGCTCAGCCCGGCCCGTCGGCTGATGTCCGTCAGGGACAGCGCCGGATGCTCGAGGTCGAAGGCCCCGAGGACGGACAGCAGCCGGTCGGGCGCGGAGCGGGTGGTCATGGCCGGGCGTCTCCCGGGTGGGCCAGGTCGTAGGGGCGGGGGTAGGTGGTGGGGCGGTAGGTCACGTAGCGCGGCTGTGTCGTCGGATCCTCCTGCTGGGCACGGGAGTTGAGGGTTTCGGGCGTGGTGTCCCAACGGCCTTTGTCCAGCCGGTGCTCCAGGGTGTGCAGGGCGCCGAGCGTCTCACCCGGGGTGAAGGTGCAGTGGCCGGGGGCGTCGACGTAGGCCTGGCTGAGCAGGGCGCCGGAGCCCGCCGCGGTGGCGGCCCGCCGGTAGGCGCTCTCGGCCTGGACGGGGATCAGCGCGTCGCCGGTGGTGTGGATGGAGAGGTGGGGGTCGGTGAGACGGCCGGAAAGGGCGCTGGTGTGCCGCATCCAGCGTACGGCCGTGGCGTCGGCGGAGATCCGGGGTGCGCGGTTCAGGGCCGCGAGGTCGGTGCGCAAGGACAGTCCCGCCTCCTTGTAGAGCTCGCTCACCTCTTTGTACAGGGGGGAGCGGCCCAGCATGGCGGTGTAGTCGACGCCGGTGTTCCAGGACATGTTGCCGCCGGCCCGGCTCTCCGCCTCCTGCCGCCAGCTGAACGCGGGCAGCCGCACGAGCCCGGTGACGGCCTGGTACTGGTTGGCCTGCTGGGCCTGCCAGTCGGTCGGGCCCGGCTCGGTCTGACCGGGGTCGTTGTATCCGGGGATGTTGTGCAAAGCGGCCGCGAGGGCGATCCGGGCGCGGCCCCCGGGGGTCTGCTGGGCCGCGGTGAGCTCGGTGGCGAGGGCGTTCGAGGCGCCGGATGCCTCGGCCTGGCCGGTGAAGCCGGTGAGGGGGATGTCGGTGTCCGGAGCCAGCAGGGTCTTGAGCGCGAACACCGGGTCCAGGGTGCTGTTCCAGTTGGCGACGCCGCCCTGCACCAGCCCGCACATCGCCAGCGAGCCGTCGAAGCGGTCCGGGTGCCGCTCGGCGAGCATCGTGGTGACGAAGCCGCCGTACGACGTGCCCCAGGCGAGAGTGCGCCTGGCCTGGCCGAACTTCTCGGTGAACACCTCCAGCGTGGCGAGCTGGTCGGGGACCGCGTCCGTCACGGCCCAGCCGTTCGTGGCGTAGGAGGAGCCGATGAGGGCGTACCCCTCGGCCAGCAGCTTCTCGCGGGTGGCCGAACCGGGGGCGTTCTGGGCCGGGTTGGGGGCTCCGGCCGGGGAGTAGCCGTGGCTGTAGAGGAGGACGGTGCCGTTCCAGACGGCGGGTACGTCCATCAAGTAGGCGGCGCCCGAGGGGAGTTGTCCCTCCAGGTGGGTGTCGGTCGCCGCCTGTGCGGGGAGCGCGGTCGCGGTGGCCGCGCATACGGCAGCCACGGTCAGTAAGGCGATGCGGGTGCGGAATCTCAACGGAGCGTCCCTTCCGGCGTGGGGGTGTGGGTGGGGGAGGCGGGGGCGTCCAGGGTGTCGGCGTGCGTCTCGCGCAGCCGCCACACGGTGAGCGCGGTGATCGCCGCGCCGCCGCACAGCAGCAGGGAGACCGGCGTACTGCTGCCGCCGGACGAGGCGAGGAGGCTGCTGGCGATGAGCGGCGAGAACCCGGCGCCGAGCAGGGTGGCCGCCTGGTAGCCGAGCGAGGCGCCGGTGTAGCGGACCCGGGTGCCGAACATCTCGCTGAGCAGCGCGCCGAGCGGGCCGTACATCGTGGACTGGGCGACGCCGTGCCCGAGGGCTAGGGCGAGGATCAGCAGCCCGGGGGAGCCGGAGTCGACAAGCGCCAGCACGGGGAAGGCGAGCGCGGCCGAGGCGACGGCGCCGGCCAGCACCACCGGGCGCCGGCCGACCCGGTCGGAGAGCGCGGACGCGGCGGGCAGGACCACCAGGGCGACGCAGGAGGCGACGGTCACGGCGGTGAGCACCTGCGGACGGGTGTACCCGTGGCCGACCGCGTACGAGATCATGAATCCGGTCAGCAGCGACTGGGCGGTGAACGCGCCGATGCCGACACAGGCGGCGAGCAGTACGGGCTTCGGCCGCCGCAGTACTTCCACGACCGGCGGCCGGTCGGGCCCCGGCTGCTGCTTGGCCTGAGCGAACAGCGGGCTCTCGGCGACCTTGAGGCGCACGAACAGGCCGACGGCCAGCAGCACGATGCTCAGCAGGAACGGCACCCGCCAGCCCCAGGCGCGGAACTCGTCGTCCGGCAGGGCGGAGACCAGCGTGACCACGCCGGCCGACAGCACCGAGCCGAGCGGGGCGCCGAGTTGGGTGAAGCTGGACCACAGGCCGCGCCGGGCGCCCTGGGTGCGTTCGGCGTGCTCGACGACCATGAGGGTCGCGCCGCCCCACTCGCCGCCGATCGCGAGGCCCTGCACCACGCGCAAGGTGACGAGGAGGACGGGCGCCCACACGCCGATCGCGTCGTAGGTGGGCAGGAGGCCGATGAGGAAGCTGCCGCAGCCCATCAGGACCATGGTCAGCAGCATCATCGACTTGCGGCCGATCCGGTCGCCGAAGTGGCCGAAGACGATGCCGCCGAGCGGGCGGGCCAGATAGCCCGCGGCGAAGGTGCCGAAGGCAGCGATGGTGCCGACCGCGGGGTCGGCCCGGGGGAAGAACAGATCGCCGAAGACGAGCGCGGCGACCGTGCCGTACACGAGGAAGTCGTAGAACTCGACCGCGGTGCCGAGCAGCCCGGACAGGGCGACGCGGCGCAACTGGCGGGTGTCGGGGGACGGTTGAGGGGCGGACGACGGGGACGGAGGGGACGGCTGCACGTTGAGCTCCCTGAGGGCCGGTGCCGATGCCCCGGTGAAGTTAGGCAGTCATCGTGCGGCCGTCAATAAGTTGCACAACATCAGCTGGGTCGATCCTCCACGATCCGCTGGAGCAGGCCGTGCAGGGTCTCCCGTTCAGCCGGGTCCAGCGGGTCCAGGAGG
Organism: Streptomyces regalis; assembly: GCF_001509475.1. Taxonomy (GTDB): domain Bacteria; phylum Actinomycetota; class Actinomycetes; order Streptomycetales; family Streptomycetaceae; genus Streptomyces; species Streptomyces regalis. Next base: position 100,104 of record NZ_LLZG01000013.1, on the reverse strand, counting down.
TCGTTCGTCACCCGCAGGCCCGCCTCGTCGGTGTCCCGCAGGAACGTGCGGCCCTCGGCGGTGAGGACGACGATCCGGCTGCGGCGGTCGTCGGGGGAGGGGCGGCGCTCGGCGAAGCCCAGCTTCTCCAGATCGTCGACCAGGCCGACGATCGCGCTCGGGTCGTAGCCGAGCTGCGCGCTCAGCTCGCGCTGGAGCGCCCCGTCGGACGTCGCGAGGAAGCGCAGCACCGCGTAGTGGCGCAGGCGCAGTCCCGACTCCTGCAGGAACGTGTTGAACAGCTGACCCGAGCGCAGGCCCAGGCGGTACAGCAGGTAACCCGTGTCCGCGTGCAGGCCGCGCATCCACGGTTCGTTCGCGTCGATGGGTGCCGGGTTCGTGGCGTGCTGGCGGGTGATGGCGGACTCCCTGGGTCTCGGCCCCTGGTGGCGGGGTTTCTCTGTGCAGATTCCAGCATGACGCACCCGAAGGTCACCAACAACTATTGACGACAACAATTATTGCTCTTAACTTCGATCCCGTAGCCGCACCCGCGTCGAAGCACCTCAGTCGAAGGGACTCTCCCGTGCCCAGCATCGATCTCACCGGCAAGGCCGCCGTCGTCACCGGCAGCGGCCGAGGCCTCGGCCTCGCCTACGCCCACGCCCTGGCCGCCCACGGCGCCTCCGTGGTCGTCAACGACGTCGACGAGGCCGTGGCCGAGGCGGCCGTGAAGTCCATCACCGAGGCCGGCGGCACCGCCGTCGCCGAGGTCGTCCCGGTCGGCACGACCGAGGCCGCGGACCGGCTGGTCAACCGCGCGGTCGAGGAGTTCGGGCGCCTCGACATCCTGGTCACCAACGCGGGCATCCTGCGCGACAAGGTCCTGTGGAAGATGACCGACGACGACTTCGACGCGGTGATCACCACCCACCTCAAGGGCACCTTCACCTGCGCCCGCGCCGCCGCCGTCCGCATGCGCGAGCAGGGCGAGGGCGGCACCCTGATCCTGGTCGGCTCCCCGGCCGGCCAGCGCGGCAACTTCGGGCAGACGAACTACGCCGCCGCCAAGGCCGGCATCGCCGCCATGGCCCGCACCTGGTCGATGGAGCTGGGCCGCGCGAACATCACCGTCAACGCGATCGTGCCGGTCGCAGCGACCGCGATGACCGAGACCATCCCCGCCTTCGCCCCGTACATCGAGGCCATGAAGAACGGCGAGCCGCTCCCGGACTTCCTCCGCAAGGGCGAGGGCTTCGGCACCCCCGAGGACTGCGCGGCCCTCGTCCCCTTCCTCGCGTCCGAGGCGGCCCGGTCGGTGACCGGTCAGTGCATCGGCATCGGCGGCGACAAGGTGGCACTCTGGTCGCATCCGCAGGAGATCGCGGCGGCCTACGCCGACGGCGGCTGGACCCCCGACACCCTGGCCCACGTCTGGCCCACCTCGGTCGGCGCCGAACTCCAGAGCGTCGGCGTCCCCGCCCCGAAGTTCCCGGAGGCCTGACCATGGCGAACCTCAACGTCGAGGAACTCGTCGCCATCGACGTCCACACCCACGCGGAGGTCTCGTCCAAGGGCCACTCCTCCCTGGACGACGACCTGCACGACGCCTCCTCCGCCTACTTCAAGGTGGAGGGCAAGCGGAAGCCCACCCTGGAGGAGACGGCCGCGTACTACCGCGAGCGGAAGATGGCCGCCGTGATCTTCACGGTGGACGCCGAGTCCGCGACCGGTACCGCGCCCGTCCCGAACGAGGAGGTCGCCGAGGCGGCCGCCGCCAACTCCGACGTCCTCATCCCCTTCGCCTCCATCGACCCCTTCCGGGGGAAGGCGGGCGTGAAGCAGGCCCGGCGGCTGGTCGAGGAGTACGGGGTGAAGGGCTTCAAGTTCCACCCCAGCATCCAGGGCTTCTTCCCCAACGACCGCACGGTGGCCTACGACCTCTACGAGGTCATCGAGGAGACGGGCACCATCGCCCTGTTCCACACCGGCCAGACGGGCATCGGCGCGGGCGTCCCGGGCGGTGGCGGGATCAGGCTCAAGTACTCCAACCCCCTCCACGTGGATGATGTGGCCGCCGACTTCCCCCACCTCAAGATCATCCTGGCGCACCCGTCCTTCCCCTGGCAGGACGAAGCCCTCGCCGTCGCCACGCACAAGCCGGGCGTGCACATCGACCTGTCCGGCTGGTCGCCGAAGTACTTCCCGCCGCAGCTCGTGCAGTACGCCAACACACTGCTGAAGGACAAGGTCCTCTTCGGCTCCGACTTCCCCGTCCTCACCCCGGACCGCTGGCTCGCCGACTTCGAGAAGCTGTCGATCAAGGACGAGGTGAAGCCGAAGATCCTCAAGGAGAACGCCGCCCGCCTGCTCGGGCTGACGAAACCGTAAAGGGGCGTGACATGCGCAACGAGGGACTGGGGTCATGGCCCGCACGCCGGGCCCGCAAGACCCCGCACCGCACCGCCCTGATCCACGGCGAGACGGCCATCAGCTACGCCGAGCTGTACACACGCACCACCCGGCTCGCCCACGCCCTGCGCGCCCGGGGCCTCAGACGCGGCGACCGCATCGCCTATCTCGGCCCGAACCACCCCTCCTTCCTGGAGACGCTGTTCGCGGCGGGCACGCTCGGCGCGGTCTTCGTGCCCCTCAACACCCGCCTGGCCGGACCCGAGATCGCCTACCAGCTCTCCGACTCCGGCGCCAAGATCCTCGTCTACGGCCCCTCACACGCGGGGCTCGTCGCCGGCCTGCCGGGCAGCACCGACGTCCGCACGTACCTGGAGGTCGGAGCCGAGTACGAGGCGACACTCGCCGAGGCGCCGGACGAGCCGATCGACGAGCCGGTCGCCGCCGACGACACCTGCCTGATTCTCTACACCTCCGGCACGACCGGCCGCCCCAAGGGCGCGATGCTCTCGCACGCCAACGCCACCTGGAACGCGGTCAACTTCCTCATCGACAAGGACCTGCACGCCGACGAGCGGGCCCTGGTCTCCGCGCCGCTGTTCCACATCGCGGGCCTGACCGTGCTGACCCTGCCCGTGCTGCTCAAGGGCGGCACCTGCGTCCTGGTCGAGGCATTCGACCCGGGCGACACCCTCGACCTCGTGGCACAGCACCGGATCACCTATATGTTCGGGGTGCCGGCGATGTTCGAGCAGATCGCCCGCCATCCGCGCTGGCCGGAGGCGGACCTGTCCAGCCTGCGCATGCTCAGTTGCGGCGGCGCCCCGGTGCCGACGCCGCTCATCGAGGCGTACCAGGCGCGCGGTCTGACCTTCCTCCAGGGCTACGGCATGACCGAGGCGCTCGGCGTGTGCTTCCTCGACGGGGAACACTCCGTCAGCAAGGCGGGCTCGGCCGGCGTGCCGCACTTCTTCGCCGACGTACGGGTCCTGCGGCCCGACCTCACACCGGCCGACGCCGGCGAGAACGGCGAAGTGGTGGTGCGCGGCCCGGCCGTGATGTCCGGCTACTGGGGCCTGCCCGAGGAGACGGCCGCCTCCTTCGTCGACGGCTGGTTCCGCACGGGTGACGCGGCCCGCGTCGACGAGGACGGCTATGTCTTCATCGTCGACCGCATCAAGGACATGATCATCTCGGGCGGGGAGAACATCTACCCCGCCGAGATCGAGGACCTCCTCCTCGCCCACCCGGACATCGCCGAGTGCGCGGTCATCGGGGTGCCCGACGACAAGTGGGGCGAGGTGCCGCGCGCGGTCGTCGTCCCGCGTGAAGGCGCCGCACTGGACCCCGACGAGGTGCTCGCCTCGCTCTCCGGCCGCCTCGCCAAGTACAAGATCCCCAAAACGGTGGTGCTCGCGGAGGAACTCCCGCGCACCGCCTCCGGAAAGCTCCTCAAGTCCCGAGTCCGTACCCGGTACGGCAACCAGTAAGGAATCGCATGAGCATCACCGTGAACGGCCTCGACGAACTGAAGAAGCTGGCCGGCAGCGACCTCGGCACCAGTGAGTGGATCGAGATCACCCAGGAGCGCATCAACACGTTCGCCGACGCCACCGGCGACCACCAGTGGATCCACGTGGACCCGCAGAAGGCGGCCGAGGGGCCGTTCGGCGCCCCCATCGCACACGGCTATCTCACCCTCTCCCTCTTCATCCCGCTGTTCACCGAACTGCTGGACGTCCAGGGCGTGACCACGAAGGTCAACTACGGCCTGAACAAGGTGCGTTTCCCCGCACCGGTGAAGGTCGGTTCCCGTATCCGCCTGGTCGGCAAGCTGGCGGAGGTCGAGGAGGTGCCCGGCGGCGTGCAGATCACCGTCGACGGCACCATAGAGATCGAGGGCGGTGCCAAGCCCGCGGCGGTGCTGCAGAGCCTGTCCCGCTTCTACGCCTGATCGGCCCGTACGGGCACGAGGTCGAGCAGACGTTCCGAGGCCTCCCGGGCGAGGGGGGTGAGCCGCTCGTGCACCTTCCGGAACGTCTTCTCGGCCTGCTCGGCCGGCCAGTCGTCCGGCAGGTGCTTGACCGGAAGGCGGGGGTCGCGGCGGATGATCTGGAGCCACTCCGCCTGCAGCCTCAGCCGTAGCGCGAGGGCGTTGTCGGCCTCCGGCAGTTGCGTCTGCCACGGTTGCCAGTGCCGTACGAACGACTCGTAGCGCGCGGCCAGTTCGGCCAGCTCCCAGGTCTCCTCGATCATCGCGCCGATGTCCATACCGGCGTCGGCGTGCGCGCGGAACACCTTCACGTGGGCGGACAGGCCCAGCTCGGCCACCAGTGACGCCACATCGACCTCGCCCGGCGCGATCCACAGGCCGTTGAACAGCGGGCCGAAGCCGTTCCAGGTCAGCTTGGAGCGCAGGTCGTGCCGCTGGCGCTGCCAGGACTCCGGGAGGGAGAAGCCGAGCAGGGTCCAGCTGCCGTCCCAGTGCCGGTTGACGGCGCCGGTCTGCCAGATGCGCTGCTCGCCGTCGCGCAGGACGGCCGCCGAACGCTCGGTCAGCCCGAAGTACATCCGGCGGCCCTCGCGCTGGCGGCGCAGCAGACCGCGGTTCACCATCCGGGTCAGGGTCGAGCGGGTCGCCTGCTCACCGACGCCGGCGCCGGCGAAGACGTCGATGACACTGCCCGAGTACACGCAGACGTCCCGCCCGAGCACCTGGTCGCCCAGGAACGTCAGCATGAGGGACTGGGGCCGCAGCGCCTCTTCACCGGTCACGCGGCCCACGGTACCTCTCGTCGATCAGTCCGTGACCTGCTGGTACGAGGAGACGGCCGTCGCCACCGCGCACACCCCGGGCGGGATCATCTGCGCTGCTCCAGCGCGAACAGGCTCTTCACCGTGCCGGTGATCGGCCGACCGTCCACCTTGCGCGGCAGATCCACCTGGAGCAGCGGGCGGATCTGGGGGAAGAGCGTCCCCGTGGCGTCGTTCGAGGCGCACACCAGGCGGGTGTCCGTGACGAAGTCGCAGCCCTGGATGTCGCGCACCGGCTTGTCCAGGGTGATCTGCCAGGCCTCCGTCAGCTCGCCACCGGCCTGGGGCGTGGCCGGGTTCAGCAGGGGAGCGGGGAAGACCTGGAGTCTCCTCTGCTCCCCCCCCCCACTCGCCCGACACCAGCCACTGCCCGTCGGGCGAGACGGTGGCGAAGGAGTTGTTCAGCTTCTCGCCCGGGTTGAGCCGGTGGACGTACTCGTAGCGCTTCCCGGCCGGTGTCGTCACCGCGAACATCTTGGACGTGGCCGTGTCCGGGCCCTGGTAGGCGTCGACGGTGTGGCCGCGTGCGATGTCCGAGATCACCCAGGAGCGCATCAACACGTTCGCCGACGCCACCGGTGACCACCAGTGGATCCACGTCGACCCGGAGAAGGCGGCCGAGGGCCCGTTCGGCGCCCCCTCATCAGGCTCCTGCCACGTCGACGAACACGGGGTTCGAATAGAACCACGTATCCGTCCACGGGTCACCGTTCCCGGGCTCGTGCGGGATCGGCCCGTGCGGGTCGACCGACGCGCCGAGGTAGCCCGCACCGTGGCGGTTGCCGTCGCTGCCGCGCAGCCGGACGTAGAAGGACTCGTCCCCGGCGGTCAGCGGGACGCGCAGGGTGTACGTCCCCTTCCGGCCCGTCACGTCCTTTGTGTGGACGACCTTGGTGTCCGGTGCCTTCCAGGTGTCCCGGTCGCTCACCGGGCCGCGCACCGCGCCCCGGATGACGTCCACGTGCGCCAACTCGGGCAGGATTCCTTGCGGGTTGGGGCGGGAGGGGGTCGTCACGGTGATGGTGAGCGTGAGCTTCTCGCCCTTGCGCACGCGCAGCCGGCCGCCCATGGTGACGCCCCGGCCGAGGTCGCAGTCCCGCTTCAGGCGGACGTCGAGGCCGTCGAGCAGATGCCCGTGGTCGAGCCAGACCCGGCCCGCGCGCAGGCCCGCCATCACCGCGCGGTAGCCGTAGCGGGTGACGCCGACGTGGGTGCGGCTGAACTGGCCCGGCCAGAAGTCGCTGCCCGGCTGCGGGGTGTCGGTGTTCACCGGGTCGGGGAGCTTGCCGGTGCTGTCGAAGTTCTGGCCCGCCGGCCAGTCGCCGTTCTTCCAGGTGTCGAAGACGATGCGGTGGGCGTCGGAGTTCGTGGTGATCGAGAACAGGCTGCCTTCTGCCAGCATCGAGTCCCACAGACCGCCGACGGTCGCGGTCGCCCAGTCGAAGCCGCCGTACGTCAGGTACCCGTCCGCGGGGTAGCCGGTCCAGGACTGGGCCGACGGCTTGTTCTCGTACTCGCCGCGGATCGAGGTCGTCCCGCGCCAGCCGGGGATGGCCGCGCCCTGGGCGCCGGGTGCGCCCTCCATGCCGATCATGATCTCGGGGGCCGCGTCCCGCCAGGCGCGCATCTCGTGCGGGGAGTCGATGCCGAGGCGCATCGGGTGGTTGGCGAGGACCAGGACGTCGTCGATGTAGCCGGTGCGGCGCTGCTCGGCCAGCCACTTGATGGCCTTGACGGCGTGGACCTCGTTACGGGCGGTGTCCGTGCCGCCGGCCGAGCCGTCGGTGTAGCCGAGCAGCTTGCCGTCGTAGGCGCTCTCGAACTGCGTGAGCAGGTCGACCTCGTGCGCGCCGGGTGCCGTGAAGACCGTGCAGTGCTCGGCGGCCGGGATGTACCACTCCAGGCCCTGGAAGATCAGCTGGCGCGGGTTCTCGGCGCGCGCCTTGACGATCTCCTGGTGCTCCAGCGGGGCGCCGTACTTGGCGTGCCCGAAGTTGGAGTGCTCGGTGAACACCATCCAGTCCAGGCCGTACTTGGCGCCCGCGGCGGCCAGTTGGGAGAACGTGTACTTGGCGTCGTGGCTGTAGACGGTGTGGATGTGGTGGTCGCCGACGAGATAGGCGAGGCGCGGGTCGTCGCCGCCGAGACGCCGGTCGGCTGTGGTCGCCGCCGAGGCCGCGCTCGCTGTCGCGGGTACGGCCGCGGAGCCGAGGGCGAACGCGGCGCCGAAGAGGCCCGCGCGGCGCAGGAGTCCGCGGCGGGAGACGCCCTGGGCGTCCAGGAAGGCGGGGGCGACGGACGGGTCGGCCCAGGTGGGGAGCTGCTGCTCGGTCATGGTGGTCCTTGAGGGGCGTCGGTGACGGGGCGTCAGTGGGTCATGAAGGACTTGACGGGCAGCGCCCGCGCGACGATCCGGACGTCGCCGAGGCGGCCGTACAGGATCTGGTCGATCTTGCCGCCGTACTCGTAGCCGCCGAGCAGCCACGGCAGGCCGACGGAAGTGATGCCGACCGCGGACGCCTTCGGATTGCGGACCACCGGGCAGCCCTCGACGTACATCGTGGTGTGCTCGCCGTCGTTGACGACCGCGAGGTGCCACCAGGTCTCCAGCGGGGTCTCCTGAGCCCAGTTGGTGGCGATGCCCTGCTGGTTGAGCGGGCGCATCGCCCACTGCGGCTCCCGGTCGTTCGACAGGGAGAGGGTGGCGAGAGGCTCGTCCGGGTCGTCGGCGGTCTTGCCGGCGGCGCCGCCCGTGCCGGTCCGGCTCAGCAGGCCCGACCAGGCGTTGTGGGAGGGGTCCCAGTCGGCGGGGAGGCGGTAGAAGGCCTCGATGGTGTAACCGTTCGCGAAGGTCGCAGAATTGAGCGGAGCACCGTCGACCGTACGCAGGTACGCGCCCTTCAGTGGCGACTTGAAGCCCTGGAACTCCAGGCTGCCGTGGCCGGGCTGGTCGGGGTGGTGGTCCGCGGACCAGCCCAGCTTGCCGCCGCCCACCGTGACGAGCGCGAGGTCGTTGCCGCGCCCGGAAAGGTCACGGACCGTGCTGCCCTCCACCGGCTGCTCGAAGCGCCAGTACGCCACCGTGCCCGGGATCAGCATCCGCGACGCGGGCCGCGCGGGGCGTGCGGGCACCGGGTCGAAGCCGGCGAAGCGGTCCGCGAAGTCGATCTCTACGCTGAACCGGTCGGCGTCACCGCTGAGTTCGATCTCCTGCCGCTCCAGCTCATTGAGCCCCTTGGCGGCCCGGCCGAGGATCCACGGCGAGACCGTCTCCACGTCGATGACGTTCCGGTCGAGGTCGAAGCGGTAGAGGCGGATCATCGCCGCGCCGCCGAAGTAGCGGTTCTGGTAGTTCGTCAGATGCAGGTGTACGTCGTTCCCCGCCGCGTTCTTGCGGGTCGCCCGGCCGGCGGGCCAGTAGTGCCCGTTGAGGGTGAGGAAGATCTGGTCGTGGTCCTCGATGAGCTGGTCCCACAGCTGCTGCCCGTACGCCGACAGCGCGTCGTCCTCGACCACCAGCTCGTGGGTGGTGAGGACGACCGGCGTCTTCGGGTGCCGGGCGAGGACATCCTTGGCCCACGCATAGCCCTTCGCCGACAGCCGCCAGTCCAGCGCGAGCACCATCCACTCGCGGCCTGCCGCCTTGAACAGGTGGAAGGTGTTGTAGCCGTCTGGGGAGGCGCCCCCGAACGTCTTCTTCCCCTGGAACCGCTGCGGCCCGAAGGCGTCCAGATACGGCGTCGCACCGCGCTGGTCGTCCGTCGACGACTTCACGTCGTGGTTGCCGGCGAGCACGCTGTAGCCCACGCCCCGCCGGTCCAGGAGCCGGAACGCCTCGCTGATCGCGGCCACTTCGGGCTGGGTGCCGTTCTGGGTGAGGTCGCCGAGGTGGGACAGGAAGACGATGTTCTCCTCCCGCCCCTGCTCCAGCAGATAGCGCAGGGACGCCTCGACCGGCGCCTTGTCGATGCTCGGCCCGTCGAAGAGGTACTGGGTGTCGGGCATCACCGCGAGCGTGAATCGACGGCTGTCCGGGTCGGGCCGCCGGAGCTCCGTGGATGCCGCTTGCGCTTCGGTCGGCAGCGCGACCGAAGCGGTGGCAGCGGCGCCGATCAGCGCGGTGGCCCGGAGGAAACTGCGTCTTGCGGCGCCGGCCTGCGCGGCCTCGCCCTGGTCGTGCGCATGCGAAGTACACATGGGTGCTCCATGAAGAGACGGAGAGGAAGAGAGTTCAAGAGAGGGAGAGGAAGGGAGTTCAGAGGACGCGCAGGGTCCAGCTCCAGCGGTGGAGGCCCGGTGCGACGCGATAGGAGGGGAAGGTGTCGGGGCCGCACGACGCCGTGCCGAGGCCTCGGTGCGCCGCGTCGATGTGCACCACGCAGCCGGTGCGCGGTACCAGTTCGTCGTGGTGCGTGGCGGCGGTGAGGTCCTCGGCGCGGTAGCGGGTGACGGAGACCTGGCGCGGCTCGTCCAGCACCACCGCGAGGCCGGTGGCGTCCGTTGCGGACAGCGTGAACCGTCGAACGCCGTGTCGGCCACCGCTCTCCTGCGGGCGCAGGTAAGGGGTGAACAGGTCGTCGACGGGGAGGGAGTGGTGGCCCACCGGGGCCCCCGCGCTGCGGTCGGGATACGACTCCCAGGGCCCCTGCCCGAACCAGTCCAGCAGGTCGAGCCCCGCCATCGTCTCGAAGACCGTGCCGACCCGCGCCACGTCGTCGAACGCCTCCGGCAGCTCGGCCTCCTCCTCGACCCGGACGCCGCCCTCGACGGGCGTGAGCACCTGCCGGTGCCGTACGACACCGGTCGCGCCCGCGTACTCGGCCTCCACCGTCACGTGTCCGGCGTCCTGGCGCACCGACACGACCTTGCGCACCAGTGCGTCGAGTCCCCAGTTCCGCCAGCGCTGCGCCATGCCGCCCAGCTCGTCGTTGTCGGTGGGTGCACGCCACAGGGAGAGCGTGGGTGCCACCGTCAGCAGCGGGTGGACGAGGAGCCCCTCGCCGTCCACCTCGACCTGCCGGGCCACGGCAGCGACATCGACCGCAGCGGGCCCGCGCAGCCGCACCTGCGGCACGCACACCTCCGTGCCGCGCGGCGCCCACGGCAGATCCGTCGCAGTCGTCACCCGCAGCGTCAGCCACGCCTCGCCGCCGTCCTCCGGCAGCACGAACGGCAGCGGCACCGCCGCCGTCTCACCCGGGCACAGCTCGGGCAGCTCGGCCGGCGCGGTCAGGGTGCGACCGTCCGCCAGCGACAGCTCCCATACGGCGGCCAGCCAGTCGAAGCCGCGGAAGTGCTGGTGGTTGGTCAGGACGACGCCCTCGTGCCGGAAGCACTCGATCCGCACAGGCGCCGCGATCTCCCGGTGCTCGTACATCGCCGGCTTGGGCGTGCGGTCGGGAAACACCACGCCGTCCGCGATGAACGCGCCGTCGTGGATCGTCTCGCCGAAGTCACCGCCGTACGCCCACCGGTACCCGGGCGCGGCGACACCGTTGTCATAGAGCCCGGCGCCCCCACGCCCGACCGGTCTTCCGTCGCTCACACGTTGCAGAATCCCGTGGTCCCAGAACTCCCAGATGAACCCGCCCTGAAGACCTGGGGTGGCCTCGATGGCAGCCCAGTGGTCGGCCAGCGTGCCGCTGCTGTTGCCCATGGCGTGCGAGTACTCGCACGGGATGAGCGGCTTGGTCTGCTCGCCGGAGAGCGCGTGCGCCACGCAGTCCTCCAGCGGCGCGTACATCGGGCAGGCGATGTCGGAGGCGAGCCCCGGGTCCGCCCAGCCGAGCTTGGCCGCCCCCTCGTACTGGAGCGGCCGCGTCGGATCGTGCCGACGCACCCAGCCGGCCGCCGCGTCATGGCCCGCGCCGTAGTCGGACTCGTTGCCCAGCGACCAGATGACGACCGACGGATGGTTCTTGTCGCGCAGCACCATCCGCGAGACCCGGTCCACGAAGGCGTTCAGATAGCGCGGGTCGTCGGCGATCTCGTGGGCGTGGTCGTGGGACTCGATGTCCGCCTCGTCGACGACGTAGAACCCGAGTTCGTCGGCGAGGTCGTAGAGCGTGGGGTCGTTCGGGTAGTGGGCGGTGCGGATCGCGTTGAAGCCGAACCGCTTGAGCAGGACCAGATCGGCGCGCATGTCGTCGTACGACACCGTCCGGCCTGTCAGTGGATGGAAGTCGTGCCGGTTGACGCCCCGGATGAAGACCCGCTCGCCGTTGACCAGCAGGTCCCGGCCGACGATCTCGACGTCCCGGAAGCCGATCCGGTGGCGGGAGGTGTCGGCGACCGTGCCGTCGGCGCGGTGCAGGCGGACGGTCAGGTCGTACAGCTCGGGCGTCTCCGCGTTCCAGGTGCGTACCTCGGGGACGGTGGTCAGCAGCCGGGCCTCGCCGAGGAAGTCGGAGACGCGCTCGTCCTCGGCGTTCGCGCGGTCGAACTCCGCGTCTTGCGCGAGCGGTCGGCCGTCCAGCTCCCCGGTGAGGTACCACCCCGCGGGCAGCGCACCGCCCGCGTCCCGCACCCGGCAGTCGACCTGCAGGTCACCGCTGTACCGCGCCCGCACGGTCACGTCCGCGAGGTGCAGCGGATCCGTCGCGTACAGCAGCACCGAGCGCGTGATCCCGCCGTGCCACCACTGGTCCTGGTCCTCGATGTGCGAGGCGTCGGACCATTTGACGACGGTGAGCCGTACGGTCGCGGGCGAGCCGGGGCGGGTCACCCCCGTCAGATCGAACTCGGCGGCCAGATGGGAGTCCTTGGAGATGCCGACCGGCCGCCCGTCCACGTGCACCAGCAGCACGCTCTCCGCGGCCCCGACCTGGAGCACGATCCGGCGTCCGGCCCAGTCGGCGGGGACGTCCACCTCACGCTCGTACACGCCCGTCGGGTTGGCGGCGGGGGAGTGGGGCGGGTACTCGGGGAAGGGCATCCGGACGTTGGTGTACTGCGGCAGGTCGTCCGTGCCCTGCATGGTCCAGACGCCGGGGACGTGCGCCGAGGACCAGGGACCGCCGACCGGCGCGTCCGGAGCGGACAGCAACTCAAAGCGCCAGTCGCCGTCCAGGGGGAGTGCTCCGGGGCGCCGGTCGACGGCGTTCATGGGCAGCCGCCCCCAGGAGGTCACCTCGGGTGCCTCCCAGGGGCGCAGGGCGATCAACGGGTCGAGAGGTGCGTCGGTCATGACCATTCCGAAGTCGGTGCGGTGGGCCGGGGCAGAGCGTGGCCTTGCAGGCCCCAGGCAGGGTCGACGGGGATGCCGAGACGGTCCAGGACGGTGGGGGCGATGTCGATGAGGCGGGGCGTGTCGAGCCGGGTGCCGTCGGGCACACCGGGCTCGGCGACGATGACGAAGACTTCCCGCTCGGCACGCGTGTCGCCGCCGTGGCCGCCGGTGTCGAGGTGACCGTGGTCCGTGGTGACCAGCACGGTCCAGTGCTCGGCGGCACGCCGGGGGTCACGGCGCCGTTCTTCGATCGCCTCCAGCAGCCGCCCGAGGTGGGTGTCCTGGGCACGGAGAGCGTCGTCGTAGGCGGGGGAGAGGGGTCCCGTGGCGTGGCCCGCCTCGTCGGTCGCGCCGAAGTACACGAACACGACGTCCGGGTCGCCCCTGGTGAGCCAGCGTGTGACCGTGCGGGCGACGCGGCGGTCCGCGGTCTCGTAGCCGCGGGACTCGCCGTTGTAGCGCACACGCCGGCCGATGGCGCGGCCGAGGGTGCCGCGGCGGACCAGTGCCGGCCAGGACACCGCGGCCGCGGTGCGCAGGCCGGGCCGGGCGGTGGCGGCGCGCGTCAGGAAGTCGGGGTAGCGGGCATAGTCGGCGCCGGTGAAGTCGTTGCCGGTCACCCCGTGCCGGTCGGGCCACACTCCGGTCAGCACGCTCGACCAGCCGGGCCCGGAGTCGGTGTAGGCCATGCTGGTGGACGGCCCGTCGTCGGCCTGGCCGTCCACCTCGCCGTAGGGCAGCACGCTGGTGCCGTGCGCGCCCGTGGCCATCAGGCCGTGCAGTACGGGTGCGTTGGCCGGCCGGCGGGTCAGCCGATCGAAGCGGAGGCCGTCCATGCCCACGACGAGCACTTTGCCGTGCCGGACCTCTGCGTCGACGTCAGTCACTGCCTACCTCCACTACTAAGAGCTCGGGATCGACTGCCGGTTCTTGGCTGCGCGTCCAATGTGGCTGGTCGCGGCGGCCCCCCGGGGCGTCTGAAATGGCGCCCGGATCTCGCACAGACAGAACCGCCTAGCTGCCCTGCACCGCCCCTTCCGTAGCACCCGCGATGAACCCACGCGCGAAGATGCTGAACACCACGACCAGCGGCAGGGACGCCATGAGCACACCGGCCATGACCATGCTGTAGTCGGTGTTGTGGCCGACGTTGAGCTGGGCCAGCTCCACCTGGAGCGTGACGTGGTCGGGGTTGGTGAGCACGATGAGGGGCCAGACGTAGTCGTTCCAGGCGTTGACGAAGGCGTAGATGGCGAGGAAGGACAACGCGGGCTTGATCATCGGCAGCGCGACGTTCCAGTACTGACGGAAGAAGCCGGCGCCGTCGATGCGCGCCGCGTCGAGGAGTTCGTCGGGCACGCCGTTCTGGATGTACTGGCGCAGCCAGAAGATGCCGAAGGCGTTGGAGAGGGCGGGCCAGACCAGGGCCTTGAGCATGCCGACCCAGCCGACCTCGGACATCAGGATGAACTGCGGCAGGACGGCCAGCTGGAGCGGCAGCATCATGAACACCAGCAGTGTGCCGAAGAGCACCTTGCGCCCGGGGAAGTCGAACTTGGCGAAGGCGAAGGCCGCCAGGGAGTCGATGAACAGCACCAGGACCGTGGTCACGCACGCGACGACGACCGTGTTGAGCATCGACCCGAAGAAGTCGATCGTGTCGAGCACATGCCGGATGTTCTCCAGCAGATGGGAGCCGAAGGTCAGCTTCGGTGGGCTCTTGTAGATGTCCTTGGTGGTGTTGGTCGCCATCACGATCGTCCACGCGAACGGGAAGACCGAGATCAGGACGGCCACCATGAGCAGGATGTGCGCGGTCAGGCCCTTGGGGCGGCGCAGCCGCTTCGCGCCGGTGGCCGGCCGCGGCGTGGCGGCTGTCGTCATGACTTCCTCCCTCGTTGCACGATGCGCCAGTTGACGACGACGAGCACGATGATCAGCACGAAGAAGGCCCACACGATGGCCGCGCCGTAGCCGTAGTCGTTGTCGAGGAAGGCCGACTGGTAGAAGTACAACAGCGTGGTCAGGCCCGCCTGGCCCGGGCCGCCGAGGTTCTGGTTGGCGGCGTTGCTGGCGAAGAGCACCTGGGGTTCGCTGAAGCTCTGCAGGCCGTTGATGGTCGAGATGACGACGGTGAACAGGATGATGGGCCGCATGATCGGCATGGTGATCTGGAAGAAGGTACGGACGGGGCCGGCTCCGTCCAGCTTGGCCGCCTCGTAGATCTGCGTCGGGATGGCCTGGAGGCCGGCCAGATAAATGATCATGTTGTAGCCGGTCCACATCCACGTCATCAGCAGCGCGATCACCACTTTGATCAGCCACGGATTGCTCAGCCACGGGACGGGTGAGATGCCGACCGTGCCCAGGATCGCGTTGACGAGACCGAAGTTGTTGCTGAACACCGCACCGAAGAAGATCGCCACGGCGACGATCGACGTGACGTTCGGTACGTAGAGGGCGATGCGGTAGAAGCCCTTGAAGCGGCGCACCGAGTGCAGCAGCGTCGCCAGCACCAGGGCGCCGAACAGCGTGGGAACGGTGGACAGGACCCAGATCACCAGGGTGTTGCGGATCGACAGCCAGAAGACCGGGTCGTTCCAGAGGAACTCGAACTGCTGCAGGCCGACGAACTGCTTGGTGCCCAGGCCGTCGTAGCGCTGGAAGGCCAGATACAGCGAATAGAAGACGGGGACGAAGGAGAAGGCGGCGAAGATCAGGTAGAAGGGCGAGATCGCCAGGTACTGCCGCCAGTACGACAGCACCCCGCGACGCCCGGGCCGAGCGGTGCCCGCGGGCGGGGTGCGCCGCGGGCGGAAGCGGGCCGGGCCCGGCCCGCCACGGTGCTCGTGCACCGTGGCGGGGCCGGTGACCGGAGGGGACGACACCTCAGCTCACCCCCTGTCGCCGGGCGATCTGCTTGGCCTGGCTGACCGCGTCGTTCCAGGCGTCGTCGGGCTTCTTGCCCTTCGCCTCGATGCTGCTCAGCTCGGCCATGAAGGGCGCCATGACCGCGGAGTCGGCGGGTGCCTCGTAGCTCACCGGGATGGCCTCGGCGGCCGGGCCGAAGACCTCGATGATCTTCTGCCCGCCGAAGAAGGCGTCGGGGCCCGTCATGGCTTCCATCGAGTACGTCGCCGGAGAGGCGGGGAAAATGGTGGCGTCGGTGTAGCTCTTGGCGTTGTTGTCGGGGCTGAGGATCCAGCTGATGATCTTGAACGCCTCTTCGGGGTTCCGGCACTGCGAGGGCAGGGCCAGGTAGGATCCGCCCTGGTTGGCGGGCCCGCCGGGCGTCGCGCAGACCCGCCACTTGCCCTTGGTGCCCGGCGCCGCCGACTCGATGTCCAGCGCGTGCCAGGCGGCGCCGAGTTCGGTGGCCAGGTTCTTGCCGATGGCGGCGTTCCAGGTGTTGTCGTTGATCTTGGCGTCGATGCCCAGCGTGTACGGACGTATCGCCGTGGTCCACGCGGCGCGGATGTGGTCCTGGTCGCCGATGAAGTGGTTGTCCTCGTCGATGAACCGCTTGGTGCCCTGGCCGACCGCGATGTTGAACACCGAGCTGATGTTGTTGACCAGGAAGACGCCGGGCTGCGCCTTCTTCAGCTCCGAGCCGAGGGCGAAGTAGTCGTCCCAGGTCTTGGCCATGGCTGCGACCTTGGCCGGATCGGTGGGCAGCCCGGCCTTGTCGAACAGGTCCGCGCGGTAGAAGAGCGCGGTGGGACCGATGTCGATCGGGAACCCGATCTGCTTGCCGTCCTTGGTCTGGGCGAGCTTGGTCTTCCACTCCAGGTACTGGGACGAGATCTTCTTGAAGCCCAGGTCGTTCAGGTCGAGGAAGCGGTCGGCGTTCGGCAGGAAGGAGGCGATGTCCTCGCCCTTGATGCCGGTGATGTCGGGTACCGAGGAGCCGCCCGCCGCGAGGGTGGTGGTGAGCTTCTGCTTGAAGTCGCCGCCGATGGAGGCGGCGGTCAGCTTGATCTGGCTGCTGAAGTGCGTCTTGGCCTCGGCGACCACCTTGTCGCTGAGGGCGCCACCCCAGTACCACAGGGTGAGGTCCTTGCCGTTCTTGGTGCCGGTCGATTCCGAGCCGCCGCAGGCGACGGTCAGGCCGGAGGCTGCCGCGGTGAGCACGGCGGCCTGGAGGAAGCCTCTACGAGAAAGGTCCACGGGTCACTCCTGTTGTTCCTGTACGACGTGGAGAGTGGAGAGGGGGTGTGAGGGTCAGTGCCGCCGTTCGCAGGCGCGTGGGCCCACGGGCGTGGGACCGGCCGGCGGGGTGACGGGGGCGTGGCGCACGGGCGGGCCGACGTCGGCCGGGATGCGGTGCGCGAGGAAGCCGTACGCGCGTCGCAGTTCGGGGTCTTTCACCGACCGCCACCAGCGGTCGACGCCGTACCAGCCGGGGGCCGCCAGCGCCCCGCCGTGGTGCCGTACGGACAGCCCGGCGGCGAGCACGGCGAACCTGAGCCGTTCTTCCAGCGGCCAGCCGCCGAGCGAGGCCGCGACGAAGCTCGCGCCGAAGACGTCGCCGGCGCCCGTGGCGTCGAGGACGTCGACGTCCAGGGCCGGGACCTCCGCGTACTCGCCGGTCATCTGATCGACGGCCACGGCTCCGTCCCCGCCGCGCGTCACCACGGCCACCGGCACCAGCTCGCTGAGCGTGCCGAGCGCCGCGACCGCGCTGTCGGTGCGGGTGTAGGCCATCGCCTCGGTCTCGTTGGGGAGGAAGGCATGGCACAGGGCGAGCTGGTCGAGCAGGTCGGTCGACCACTGCTGGGTGGGGTCCCAGCCGACGTCGGCGTAGATCTGCGTGCCGTTCGCGGCGGCCTTGGCCAGCCACTCGCGCGGTTCGGCCTCGAGGTGCACGAGGGCCGTGCGCGCCTCGGGCGGGTCGCCCATCAGCGCGTCCTGCGAGTACGGGGGTTCCTGGCCGTGGGTGACGAGGGCCCGGTCGTGGCCGTAGGCGAGGGAGACGGTGACCGGGGTGGGCCAGCCGTCCGCGGTGCGGGAGAGCGAGAGGTCGATGTCCTCCTGGTCGCACAGGATGTCCCGGCACCACTCGCCGTAGAGGTCGTCGCCGAACACCGTGGCCAGCGAGGTCCGCAGGCCGAAGCGGGCGGCGGCCACCGCCAGGTTGGCGATGCCACCCGGGCCGCAGCCCATGCCGCCCGTCCAGATCTCCTCACCCGGCGTCGGCGGCTTTCCGAGCCCCGTGAGGACGAGGTCGTAGAAGAGCAGCCCGGTCAGCAGGACCTCGGGCCGGTCGTCGTCCACGGATCGCGTCCTCTCGCTCGTCACTCCGCCTCGCCAGAGCTCGGAGATCGTCAAAACTCTTCATTTCGGTGAGCGGAATCGTGCGCCGCTCCGCGGGATTGGTCAATACCCGAGCAGAAATGAGCATGGCGATGATTGAAGATGACGAGTAGTGTTCACGTCGTGCTGGCAGAACGACGACACCAACTCATCTTGCGGGCCCTGCGCTCCGGCGGCCCCGCGGCCGTGACCGATCTCTCCGAGCAGCTGGGTGTGAGCCCCGCCACGATCAGGCGTGACCTGGTCAAACTCGAGGAGGACGGCCTGCTCACGCGGGTGCACGGCGGGGCGGTCGCGGACGAGGGCGACCAGCCCTTCGCCGAGGTCGCCGAGGTGCGCGTGGCCGAGAAGGACGCCATAGCCGCGCACGCCGCCGCGATGATCGAAGACGGTCAGTCGGTGCTGCTCGACATCGGCACCACCGCCTTCCGGCTGGCCCGCCAGCTGCACGGCCGCCGGCTCACCGTGATCACCAGCAACCTGGTGGTCTACGAGGAACTCGCCGACGACGAGGGCATCGAGCTGGTGCTGCTCGGCGGCATGGTCCGCCGCGAGTACCGCTCCCTGGTCGGCTTCCTCACCGAGGACAACCTGCGCCAGCTGCATGCCGACTGGCTCTTCCTGGGCACCAGTGGAGTGCGGCCCGGCGGGCAGGTGATGGACACGACGGTCGTCGAGGTGCCGGTCAAGCGAGCCATGATCAAGGCCGGCGAGAAGGTCGTGCTGCTCGCCGACGCGGCGAAGTTCCCCGGTACGGGTATGGCGAAGGTGTGCGGTCCGGACGACCTGGACGTGGTGGTGACGAACGCGCCGGTCGACGCGGCGACCCGGTCCTCCCTGGAGGAGGCGGGCGTCGAGGTGGTCGTGGCAGGAAAGGTGCAAGCGTGAAACTGACGATTCTGGGCGGCGGCGGATTCCGCGTACCGCTCGTGTACGGGGCGCTCCTGACGGACCGCGCCGAGGGCCGGGTCACCCACGTCGTGCTGCACGACCTGGACGCGCAAAGGCTCTCCGCGGTGACCCGTGTGCTCGCCGAGCAGGCGGCGGGCGTACCGGACGCGCCCGAGGTGACCGCCACGACCGACCTGGACGAGGCCCTGCGCGGCGCCGACTTCGTCTTCTCGGCGATCCGCGTCGGCGGCCTGGAAGGCAGGGCGAACGACGAGCGGGTCGCGCTCGCCGAGGGCGTCCTCGGCCAGGAGACGGTCGGCGCGGGCGGCATCGCCTACGGCCTGCGCACGGTCCCGGTCGCCGTCGACATCGCCCAGCGGGTGGCCCGCCTCGCGCCGGACGCCTGGGTCATCAACTTCACCAACCCGGCGGGCCTGGTCACCGAAGCCATGTCCCGCCACCTCGGCGACCGCGTCATCGGCATCTGCGACTCGCCGGTCGGCCTCGGCCGCCGTATCGCCCGCGTGCTCGGCGTGAAGAACCCCGGCGAGGCATGGATCGACTATGTCGGCCTCAACCACCTCGGCTGGGTCCGCGGCCTGCGCGTCGCCGGCCGCGACGAGCTCCCTCGCCTGCTCGCCGACCCCGACCTGCTCGGCTCCTTCGAGGAGGGCAAGCTCTTCGGCGTCGACTGGCTCCGCTCGCTCGGCGCGATCCCGAACGAGTACCTGCACTACTACTACTTCAACCGGGAAGCCGTCCGCGCCTACCAACAGGCAGACAAGACCCGCGGCGCCTTCCTGCGGGACCAGCAGGCCGGCTTCTACGAGCAGATGCGCAACCCGGACGCCTCCGCCCTTGAGGTCTGGGACCGCACCCGCGCCGAGCGCGAGGCCACCTACATGTCCGAGAACCGCGAGACTGCGGGCGCCGGCGAACGCGACGCCGACGACCTCTCCGGCGGCTACGAGAAGGTGGCGCTCGCGCTGATGCGGGCCATCGCCCGCGACGAGCGCACGACCCTGATCCTCAATGTGCGCAACCAGGACACCCTGTCCGTCCTCGACACCGACGCCGTCATCGAGGTCCCCTGCCTGGTCGACGCCAACGGCGCCCACCCGGTCGCCGTCGCCCCGCTGCCCGACCACGCCACCGGGCTCGTCTGCGCGGTCAAGGCGGTCGAGCGCGAGGTGCTCGCCGCCGCCGAGTCCGGCTCCCGTACGACGGCGGTGAAGGCCTTCGCGCTGCACCCGCTCGTCGACTCCGTGAACGTGGCCCGGCGGCTCGTCGACGGCTACACCGGCGTCCACCCCGGTCTCGCGTACCTTAAGTAGGCACCCCGACGGAAAGCGCTTTCCCGCTCGCTCTCTCTGGAGAACCCTCATGCACGACGAACGCCGCCGGATCGAAGAACGCGTGGAGCGCCTCCACGACCAGCGCATCAAGCCCGCGATCTACGCGGCCACCGTCCCCTTCGAGGTCGAGGCCTGGCAGGCGCCGGGAGAGCCGGTGCCGTTCGCGGAGGCCGCCGCAGCGCCCTACGAGCCCTTCGCCATGGACACCCCGTGGGGCCCGCCCTGGGGCACCACCTGGTTCCGGATGCGCGGCCAGGTGCCCGCCGAGTTCGCCGGCCGGCGCGTCGAGGCCGTGATCGACCTCGGCTTCGTGGGCGACTGGCCCGGCAACCAGGCCGAGGCGCTGGTGCATCTGCTGGACGGGACGCCGCTGAAGGCGGTCAACCCCCTCAACCAGTACGTGCCGATCGCCAACCCGGCGACGGGCGGGGAGACGATCGAGTACCTGGTCGAGGCGGCGTCCAACCCGGACATCCTGGCCAACAACTTCGTGGCCCCCACCCCGCTCGGCGACATCCTCACGGCGGGGGACAAGCCCCTCTACACCTTCAAGCGCGCCGACATCGCGGTCCTCGACGAGGAGGTCTGGCACCTCGACCTCGACCTCCAGGTGCTGCGCGGGCTCATGGTCCACCTCGGCGAGCACGAGCCGCGCCGCCACGAGATCATGCACACCCTGGACCGGGCCATGGACGCCCTGGACCTCGACGACATCTCCGGCAGCGCCGCCGCCGTCCGCGAGGTGCTCGCCCCGGCGCTGGCCAGGCCCGCCCACGCCAGCGCGCACACCGTCTCCGGTGTCGGCCACGCCCACATCGACTCGGCCTGGCTGTGGCCGATCCGGGAGACGAAGCGCAAGACGTCCCGGACCTTCTCGAACGTCACGTCGCTCGCCGACGAGTACGACGACTTCATCTTCGCCTGCTCGCAGGCCCAGCAGTACGAGTGGGTGCGCGACAACTACCCGCACGTGTGGGCCCGTATCCAGGAGTCGGTGAAGAAGGGGCAGTGGGCGCCGGTCGGCGGCATGTGGGTCGAGGCCGACGGCAACCTGCCGGGCGGCGAGGCCATCGCCCGCCAGCTCGTCCACGGCAAGCGGTTCTTCATCGAGCACTTCGGCGTCGAGACCAAGGGGGTCTGGCTGCCGGACTCCTTCGGCTACACCGCCGCCTACCCGCAGCTGGCCAAGCTCGCCGGTAACGAGTGGTTCCTGACCCAGAAGATCTCCTGGAACCAGACCAACAAGTTCCCCCACCACACCTTCTGGTGGGAGGGCATCGACGGCACCCGCATCTTCACCCACTTCCCGCCCATCGACACCTACAACGCCCGCTTCAGCGGCGAGGAGATGGACCGCGCGGTCCGCAACTACTCCGAGAAGGGCGGCGGCACCCGCTCCCTCGCCCCCTTCGGCTGGGGCGACGGCGGAGGCGGTCCCACCCGCGAGATCATGGAACGGGCACGCCGGCTCGCCGACCTGGAGGGCTCGCCCAAGGTCGTCGTCGAACACCCCGACGACTTCTTCGCCAAGGCCCGCGAGGAGTACCCGGACGCCCCCGTGTGGGTCGGCGAGCTCTACCTGGAGCTGCACCGCGCCACCTACACCTCACAGGCCCGCACCAAGCAGGGCAACCGGCGCTCCGAACACCGGCTGCGCGAGGCCGAGTTGTGGGCGACGACGGCGGCACTGCACGCGCCGGGCTACGCGTACCCGTACGAGAAGCTGGACCGGCTGTGGAAGACCGTCCTGCTGCACCAGTTCCACGACATCCTGCCGGGGTCGTCGATCGCCTGGGTGCACCGTGAGGCGGAGGCCGAATACGCCCGCGTGGCCGAGGAGCTGGAGGCGCTGACCGCCGAGGCCGTGGCCGCGCTGGGCGCCGGCGGCACCCGGGTGTTCAACACCAGCCCCTTCGACCGGGCCGAGGTCGTCCGCACCCCCGAGGGCGCACCGGCGTACGTCCAGGTGCCCGCGAGCGGCAGCGCGCCGCTCACCGGCGCCGAGCCCGCGCAGTCGGTGAAGGTGCAGGGCCGGGTCCTCGACAACGGCCTGGTGCGCGTCGAGGTGGCCGAGGACGGCACCCTGTCCTCCGTGTTCGATCTGCGAGCGAACCGCGAGGTGCTCGCCGACCAGGGCAACCTCCTGCGCCTGCACACCGACCTCCCGAACTACTGGGACGCCTGGGACATCGACAAGCACTACAAGAACCGCTACACGGATCTGCTGGACGCCGACGCGGTGGCCGTCGTCGAAGAGGACCCCCTGCGCGGCGCGATCCGCGTCACGCGTTCCTTCGGCAAGGGCTCCAAGGTCACCCAGACCATCACCGTCCGCGCCGACAGCCCCCGCATCGACTTCGAGACCGAGATCGACTGGCACGAGGCCGAGAAGATCCTCAAGGCGGGCTTCCCGGTGGACATCCGCGCCCCGCACTCCTCCGCCGAGATCCAGTTCGGCCACATCCAGCGGCCCACCCACACCAACACCAGCTGGGAGGCGGCCCGCTTCGAGGTCTCCGGCCACCGCTGGGTGCACATCGCCGAGCCCGGCTACGGCGTCGCGGTCATCAACGACTCGACGTACGGCCACGACGTCTCCCGCACGGTCCGCGACGACGGAGGTACGACGACCCGGGTCAGCCTCAGCCTGGTCCGCGCCCCGCGCATCCCGGACCCCGAGGCCGACCAGGGCAAGCACCGCTTCACCTACTCCCTGCTCCCCGGCGCGAGCATCGAGGACGCCGTCGCCGAGGGCTACGCCCTCAACCTCCCCCTGCGGGTGGCGGATGCGGCGGGCACGCCCGAGCCGGTCGTCTCCGTGGACGGCAACGGCGTCACCGTCGAGGCGGTCAAGCTGGCCGACGACCGGTCCGGCGACGTCGTCGTACGCCTCTACGAGTCCGGCGGCGGCCGCGCGACCGGCGTCCTGCGCACGGGCTTCGAGCTCGCGGGCGCCCAGGTGACCGACCTGCTGGAGCGCCCGCTGCAGGACGCGGACGTCACCGGCGACGGCGGGATCGCGGTCGCCCTGCGCCCCTTCCAGGTCCTCACGCTCCGCCTGCGGCGCGCGGAAGGGAGCTGAGCGCGGGTGCCCATGCAACCCTGGTTCACCGACGCCAAGTTGGGGATCTTCATCCACTGGGGCATCTACGCCGTCGACGGCGTCCAGGAGTCCTGGTCGTTCTACGACGACATCGTCCCGTACGACCATTACATGTCCCAGTTCGACCGCTTCACGGCGTCCCGCTACGACCCGCGCGACTGGGCGAAGCTCTTCGCGCGGGCCGGCGCCAGGTACGCCGTCCTGACCAGCCGCCACCACGACGGCGTCGCCCTCTGGGACACCGCCCACGGCGACCTGAACGTGGGCCGCGACCTGATCGGCGGCTACGCCGACGCCCTGCGCGAGCAGGGCCTCAAGGTCGGCCTCTACTACTCGCACTCGGACTGGAGCCACCCCGACTACGCCTCCACGCGCAAGCCCGGCCGCCCGCCGGAGCTGGAGGACAACCGGTACTCCGAAGTCGCGGCCGAGGACGAGGACCTGGACGCCTGGGAACGCTTCCTCGCCTACCGGGACGGCCAGATCCGCGAACTCACCACCCGCTACAAGCCGGACCTGCTGTGGTTCGACGGCGAGTGGGACCGCAGCGAGGAGCAGTGGCGCATCCCCGAACTCGCGGCGCTGATCCGCTCCGAGGTGCCGGACGTCGTCTTCAACGCCCGCATGCTCGGCGAGGGTGACTACGCGACGCCCGAACAGGGCGCCCCGGTCGTCCCGCCCGAGGGCCCCTGGGAGCTGTGCCTGACGGTCAACGACTCCTGGGGCCACCAGCACCACGACCACCACCACAAGTCGGTCGACCAGCTGATCCGCTACTTCACGGAGACGATCGGCGGCGGTGGCAACCTGCTGCTCAGCGTGGGGCCACGCGAGGACGGCACGATCCCGCAGGAGCACGTCGAGCGCCTGGAGGGGCTCGGCGACTGGATCGCCAAGCACGCGGAGGCGGTGTACGGAACCGAGCGCGGACTCCCGCCCGGTCACCACTACGGCCCGAGCACCCTCTCCAAGGACCACCGCACCCTGTACCTGATCATCTTCGACGCCCCGCGGGCCGAGATCAACGTGCGCGGGCTGCTGGGTTCGGTACGCCGGGTCACCGTCCTCGGCAGCGGCACCGAACTGGCCCACCGCATCACCGGTGGCCTGCACGAAACGCCGGGCGTGCTCTGGATCGAACCGCCCGCCGAGGCAGACCTCGACCCGTACGCCACGGTGCTGGCCGTCGAACTGGACGGGGAGCTGGAGCTGTACCGAGGTTCGGGCCGGTTCTGACCTTTGCCCCTGAAACGCACTTTCGGGCCGGCCGGCCGCCGCCCCCGTGACAGCGCCGGCCGACCCGAAGCCCCCGTGCTTCCCCCGTTGTGGTGCGTTCCCCCGTGGTTCCCCGTAGTCCCCCGTGGTTCCCCCGTTGCCTTTCACTCTTATGAGCGCGCTGTCCGCGCCCTGATACACCCTCCTGAGAAAAAGTTGCCGAGAAAGAGTCGCCTCAGCCGGTGAACCCGGCCGTGATGGACGTGAACTGCCAGTTGCTCTGGCTGATCCCGGAGCAGTTGCTCGTCACGCCGCCGCCCGGGCACGGCCGGTCGCGGTTGACCGACCAGAAGGCGAGGCGGGCGATGTGGCGGGAGTTCGCCCAGTCGCGGATCTGGGTCCAGATCGCGGGCGAGGTGAGCTCCTGCTGGTCGGACAGGCCGTTCATGCCGGAGATCCCGATGTGGGCGTAGGCGGTCGCGTCGTCCCACCCGAAGGTGGACTTCAGCTTGTTCTTCAGCCCCTCCGTCGCGTTCACGGTGGTGCCGTACATGTCGGCTCCGCCGCCGAAGTCGAACGGCATGATCGTGAACACGTCGATGCCGGCGTTCAGCGCCTTGGCCTGCTCGATGAGCCGGTTGCCCCAGTACGTCGGCCCGGTCGTCGAGGTGCCGAAGGTCAGGACGGTCCGCAGGCCCGGGTTGTTCGCCTTGACGATCTTCAGGGCGTTCAGGATCCGGTCCTGCACGGTCGCGTTCTCGAATTCGTCGGTGTTCTCGATGTCGACGTCGATCGCCTTCAGCCCGTACGCGTCGATCACCTTCTGGTAGGCACCCGCCAGCGCCTCGGCCGACGAGCAGTTCGGCCCGAGCTTGTTGCCGCTCCAGCCGCCGATCGAGGGCACGATGTCACCGCCCGCCGAGCGGATGGAGTTGATGACGCTCTGGTCGTTCCCGCCGGTCAGCGGGCGCTGTCCGTCCCAGGCCGGGTTGCAGCCGCCGGAGGACAGGATGAACGCCATCGTGTACCACTTGATGCCGGTCGCGTTCATCACCGAGGTCGCGCTCGGCGGGTCGCCCCAACCGAGGTAGAGGTAGGGCGCGGCCTGCTTGAAGCCGGTACCGCCACCGCCGCCCGCGTCCGTCGTGACGGTCACGGCGTTGGAGGCCGCCGACACGTTCCCGGCCGCGTCCCGCGCCTTCACCGTGAAGGTGTAACCCGTACTCGGCGACAGACCGCCGACTGTGGCACTCGTACCGGAGACACTGAGCACCTGGCTCGAACCGCGGTAGATGTCGTACGCCGTCACCCCGACGTTGTCCGTCGAGGCGTTCCATGCCAGCGACACGCTCGACGACGTCTTGCCGGTGGACCGCAGGTTGCCCGGCACCGTCGGCGCCTGGCTGTCCGAACCGCCGCCACCGGGCCCGTCGAGGCTGATGTCGTCGGCGTAGTAGGTGCCCTGCGCGTACCAGCCGTGGACGTAGACGGTGGCGCTGGTCTGCGAGGCGCCGGTCGTGAACGACAGGACAGGGACAGCTGACCGTACGCCGACGGCGACGACGTCCACGTGGACGCACCGCCGTCCACACCGAGGTAGACGTAGGACCCGCGCACCCAGCCGCCGAGTGTGTACGTAGTGTTCGGCTGGACGGAGACGGTCTGACTGCACTTGGCGTTGTCACTCGAACTCACCGCCCCCGCAAGGGCTTTGGAGCCGCCGTGCACGGGGGAGGAGACAACCGAGCCGAGGTTGCCGGTGCAGGACCAGGGGGAGAGGGCGCCGGATTCGAAGCCGGCGTTGGAGAGGATGTTGGCCGCATGGGCCGTACCGGGTAGGACGACGGCTCCGGTGACCGCGAGGGCGGCGGAGCCGAGCAGGGCGAGAAGTCGACGTCTGAGACGTCTGAGGGGTTGGTTGCGCACGCGATCTCCCTGAGGAATGTGAGGTGTTCGGGAGTGCACGAGGTGCAGAGGGGTGCGCAGACCAAGTTGGTATGGACCAATCCCGCTGTCAAGCGTTGATGCCGGGATTGGTCCATACCGGGTGAGGTGACGTCCCTAGGGGGCGCGGGGAACTGCGCGAGCAACCACACACCACCCGCGCCCGGCAGACAACCTAAAGCGGCAGTACCTGAGCCGAAACCTCAACGGACTCGACCGGCGCAGGAAGGGCGGGTAGCAACGCATCCGACTCTTCGACACGCTGCTGCGGAATGGACACCGGCCGCAGCGGCCGCGGCCCCGAAACCACCGTGTAGTCCTGTCCGAGGAATGGCGGCGTAACCTCCCCCGGATCCTCCCCGAGCGCCAACTGAACAGCCAGCCAAGGCACATTGACCCCGCACAGCGACAGCTGATGCAGCCCCCCAGCAGGCCGCGTGTTCACATCCATCAGCACCGGCGTCTCCCCGAACATCCGGAACTGGATGTTGGACAGGTAGTGCAGCCCGAACCCCTCCGCGATCAGCCGCGCCGGCTCCAGCCACTGCTCCTGCAGGGTGAACCCACGCCGGCGACCGTTCTTGACCCGGCCGATCGCCAGCCGTACCCGGTTGTCGGGACCGGTGAGGCAGTCCACCGACACCTCGGGCTGCTCCAGCCGCGGCATGACCAGCCAGTCCACCGGCTCGTCGGCCCGCCGCAGCGCGTCCACCACAAGATCCAGCTGCACATACGGAGTCGGGAACCCGTTGAGGTGCATGAGTGAGAAGGGGGCGCGCGTGATGACGCGGAAGCCCACCCCGCCCGCACCGGACGCCGGCTTGAAGCAGGCCTTGTAGCCCCCCGCCTCCAACTCCTCGACGGCGGCGACGAGTTCATCGGCGGTGCGCACCCGCCACCACGGTGGTACCGGCACCCCGATCGCCTGCACGGCCTCGTACGCGATCACCTTGTCGTGGAAGACCGCCACGGCCTCGGGCGGCGGCGCCAGCAGCGCCGTACCGGCCGCCTCGAAATCCGCGCGGTGCGCCACGACCGCCGACTGGTTCAGTCGGGGCACGAACACGTCGATGCCGCGGCGCCGGCACTGGTCGAGCGCGTACTCGACATACGCGGCCGGGGACAGGCCCTCCGGCTCCAGGTCGGCGGTGTCGGCGGCGGCCAGCACGGGTGAGTCGGCGTCCCCGTGCGTGGCATGGATCTCGACTGCCCGATCGCTGGGATTTCTCCGCAGCTGATCCATGAAGAACACGTTCTCCGCGTACGTGCGGTTGAGCCAGACGCGTACGCGAGAGACCATGCAGGGCCGTCCTTTCGGGTTCGCGGGCAGGGCAAAGCAGGCCCGTGCCCGGGCAGGGTGGTTGGAGGGACACCAAACCGCCCCGTGCGAAGGGACGTTCATGGCGGTGGTGTTGGGGCGATCATACGGCTTTCAAAGGGCGCCGCGTGCAACGTACGTGTTACGGAATTGCGGATCATTCCTGACCACCCTGGCCACCCCGGCCAGCCGCCCCGGCACCGCCCTGTCGGGCCGCCGACGAGATCCCGTCTTGTACCGGCGCGGCACTCTGTGTTCTCGTGGTGTCATTCGCGTGATCGAAAGGGGCGAGGGGTGACGTCGACGGCCGGCGGTGCCGGACAGCTGCTGGCCATCAGTGACCTGCATATCGGCTACGAGGAGAACCGCGCCCTCGTAGAGAAGATGCGCCCCGACTCGGACGACGACTGGCTGCTCGTCGCCGGTGACGTGGCGGAGACCGTGGCCGACATCCGCTGGGCCCTCGAGACGCTCGCCGGCCGCTTCCGCAAGGTCGTCTGGGCACCCGGCAACCACGAACTGTGGACCCACCCGAAGGACTCCGTCACCCTGCGCGGCGTCGCCCGCTACCAGCACCTCGTCGAGATGTGCCGGGAACTCGGCGTGACCACCCCCGAGGACCCCTGTCCCGTCTGGGACGGCCCCGGCGGCCCGGTGACCGTGGCCCCGCTGTTCCTGCTGTACGACTACTCGTTCCTGCCCTCCGGCTGCACGACCAAGGAGGAGGGGCTGAAGTACGCCCACGGGACCGGCATCGTCTGCAACGACGAGTACCTGCTGCACCCCGACCCGTACCCGTCCCGCGAGGCCTGGTGCGAGGCCCGGGTCGCCGAGACCGAGCGCCGGCTCGCCGCACTGCCCGAGGACCTGCCCACGGTCCTCGTCAACCACTACCCGCTGGACCGGCACCCCACGGACGTCCTGTGGTACCCCGAGTTCGCCATGTGGTGCGGCACCCGGCTGACCGCGGACTGGCACCGCAGGTTCCGCGTCGAGACCATGGTCTACGGCCACCTGCACATCCCGCGGACCACCTGGCACGAGGGCGTCCGCTTCGAGGAGGTGTCGGTCGGATACCCCCGAGAGTGGCGCAAGCGACCGGATCCGCCGGGGCGGCTGCGCCGGATTCTGCCCAGGGAGGACGGGGTCCGTTGATCGAGGAACTGCTGCCGGACGCGGTCGTGACCGTTGAGGCGTACGGCGACGAGGAGCCCCCGAACACGGCCCTGTACCCCGAGGAGGAGGCCGTCGTCGCCAAGGCGGTCGGCAAGCGCCGCCGGGAGTTCGCCGTCGTACGCTCCTGCGCGCGTCGCGCCATGGAGAAGCTCGGTGTGCCGCCGCAGCCGATCCTGCCCGGTGAACGCGGCGCCCCGGCCTGGCCGGCCGGCCTGGTCGGCAGCATGACCCACTGCGACGGCTACCACGCCGCCGCGCTGGTCCGCGCCGCCGACCTGGCCTCCCTCGGCATCGACGCCGAACCCCACGGGACGCTCCCGGAGGGCGTCCTGCCCGCCGTCGCCCTGCCCGCCGAGGCGGACCGGCTGCGCCGCCTGACCGGCGAGCACCCCGGCATCCACTGGGACCGGCTGCTGTTCAGCGCCAAGGAGTCCGTCTACAAGGCGTGGTTCCCCCTCACCGGAAAGTGGCTGGACTTCACCGAGGCCGACATCGACGTCTTCGCCGCCCCCGGCGACCGGTGCAGCGGCGGCTTCCGGGCCCGGCTCCTCGTGCCGGGCCCGGTGGTGGGTGACCGTCGGATCGACCTCTTCGAGGGCCGGTGGACGGTCCAACGGGGGCTGGTCGCGACCGCGGTGAGCGTGCCGCACACCTGAGCCCGCGCCGGGCATCCCGTGGGAGGCGCTACGGTCCGCCACCGGTTCGCCAGAGCTCCGCTAGGGCTCCGCGGGGCACCAGCTCTGCAGCAACCGGAAGAACTCCTCCTCGTTGCCGCTCAGTCCCGCGTCCGCCAGCGCCTGTTCCGCCTCGGCGAGGACGGAGGGCGGGACGACGGGTGGTCGGCGGGAGCCGGGGGGACCGTCGAACGCGGCTCGTACGGTGTGCAACAGCCGCAGATAGGCCTGGACGGCGGTGCGCTCGCGGTCGGTCAGTACGGCGGTGGGCATCGGTCGGCTCTCCCCAAGTCGGCGTCGTCGCGTCACGCCCCGCATATGAGGGCGCATCACCAGCTTGCCGTCCGCCACTGACAATCGGGTTCGTCCACGCGTCGGTTCGCCCGCTTAGCGGAGGCGAAACCTCCCCGAAATCCCTTGTGGGAAAGCCGTCCTAGGCTGGAAGGAAGGGCTTTCGGTCGCGCTGTGACGGCCGGGGAACGCGTACAGGAACGGAGGCGAGTGCGTGGACGACGTACCCTCACGGCGCCCGGCGCGCGCCGTACGGCTGCGTCCGGTGGGCGACGGAGAACTCGAGTTGCAGTACCGCGTCGTGCACGGCTACCGGCGCGCCTTCCGGATGGCCGGCGAAGGTCCGGCGCTGGTGCTGATCCACGGCATAGGGGACTCCTCCGACACCTGGGCCGAGCTGATCCCCGACCTTGCCCGCACGCACACCGTGATCGCCCCCGACCTGCTCGGCCACGGCGCCTCGGACAAGCCGCGCGCCGACTACTCGGTGGCCGCGTACGCGAACGGCGTGCGCGATCTGCTCACCACGCTCGGCATCGAGTCGGCGACGCTGGTCGGGCATTCGCTGGGCGGGGGAGTGGCGATGCAGTTCGCCTACCAGTTCCCCGAGCGCACCGAGCGGCTGATCCTGGTCAGCGCGGGCGGGGTGGGCCGCGAGGTCAATCCGGTGCTGCGGCTGGTCTCGCTGCCGGGCGCCCATCTGATGCTGTCGACGCTGCGACTGCCGGGCATGCGGCTCCAAGTCGGGCTGGCGGTACGCCTGATGAGGCTCCTGGACACCGACCTCGGCCAGGACGCGCCGGAACTGCTCACCCTCGTCGACGCGCTGCCCGACGAGACCTCGCGCAACGCGTTCATCCGCACCCTGCGGGCGGTCGTCGACTGGCGCGGACAGGTGGTCACCATGCTGGACCGCTGCTATCTCACCGAGGGCATGCCGACCATGCTGCTGTGGGGCGACCGGGACAGCGTCGTGCCGGTGCGGCACGCCTACGGCGCGCACGAGGCGATGCCGGGCAGCCGGCTGGAGATCTTCGAAGGGGCGGGCCACTTCCCGTTCCACTCCGACCCGGCCCGCTTCGTCGCCCTGGTCGAGGAGTTCACCTGCGGCACGGACCCCGCCGACTGGAGCCGCGAGCACTGGCGCGAGCTGCTGCGCGCGGGACGGCCCGGCACGGCGGCGGGGCAGCCGGACACGGCCCGTACACGCGCGGCGGAACGGGACCTGCGGGAGGCGAGCGAACGCAGCGCGACGTGACCCGAGGGGCCGTATCCGGCCCGACGTGCCTCGATCAGCCCTGTGGCCCGAGGTAACCCAGTGACGCCTCGATCCGCCCCGCGAGGTGGTCCCGCTGGCCCCGTACCGACGAACCCGCCAGCCATGTACGGCACTTGCTGGCCAGTAGCAGGCCGAAGGTCTCGGCCTCCATCTCCTCGGCCTGGTCGAAGTGGCTGCGGGCGGCGACCTTGAGAACCGTCGATTGCAGGTCGGCGTCGTCGTCGAGGAGCCTGGCTGCCACGGTGGCACCCTCGATGCTGTGGCTGCAGTGGCCGGCCTTCATGTGCCACAGCTCGTGGCCGAGGATCACCAACTGATGGTCGGGTGCGGTGCGTTCCTCGATCACGACGAGATCCTGGTCGGCCATGTCGAGCCACAGCCCGCTGGCCGTGCCGGGCGGGAAGGCGGCCGTACGGAAGTGGACGGGTCGGCCGCGGCGTCTGCTCATCGCGTCGCACAGGGCGCCGTACAGCTTCTCGGGCGCCGCGGGTGCGGGAAGCGTCAGCTCCGCGACCAACTCGCCGGACAGGCGGCGCATTTCCCTACCAGTGCCCACAGTTCTCCCGTTCTTCCCCGGTTTTCCCCTCCGGATCACGACTCGGGCCGCTTGACGCTTTCCAAGAGCATGTCCAGCCACTCCGCGACCTTGTCGCGGTGCTGGTCGGTGGGCAGTTGGGCGGCCCGCCAGGCGATACCGCGCACGCCGTGGTCCTGCAGCAGCTTCTCCAGCGGATCCTCGGCGGCCTGGGCGGCCTCGCGCTCCGCGAGTCTTTGCAGCAGGTCCTGCTCGGTGCGCTGGAGGGCGCCCGCGAGCGCCTCGGGGTCCTCGGCCGTGAGGAATCCGGCGTGCACGCGGAAGAAGCGCTGGATGGCGTCGCAGTGTTCCATGGTGGGGCGCCGGTCGCCGTTGATGAGGGCGCCCGCCTGCTGTCGCGACATGCCCGCGCCGTCGGCGATCTCCTGCTGGGTGTACTTGCGGCCGTTCGGCTTGACGCGGGTGCGGCGCAGGAGGTCGAGCCGCTGCAGGAACCGGGCCTGTACGTCCGGCTCGCCCGCCGGGCGGCCGCTCAGCAGGGCCTTGACCACGGGCTCCGGGACGCCGGAGGCGACGGACAGGCGGCCGGTGTCGAAGACCTGCGCGTGTGGCACGCCGAGCCGGTCGGCGAGCGCGGTGACACGAGCGACGACGGCCGGCAGTGCGGCCGTCGGCGTGGCGCCCGAACCCTCGAAGGCATCCGTCACCGACAGAACTCCTACGTCTCTCACAGGCTTCTCACAAACGGTTGCCGTGAACTCGACGGACATTACCGGTTGGTTCGAACTCACATCCAGGTCTCGCCACAACTGTGGCCAATTTCAGCCGTCAACAGGCATGAAATGCCACGATAGTTGACACGCCTCGGACCGGGGCAGCAGGATCAAGACGCCGCGTGAAGGCCGCATAGGCAAGAGGGGTGACCTCCCGATGGCATATCAGGCAGGTGGGCAGCGGTCCGTACCGCGGCCCGCCCCCGAGAGTCCCGAGGCCCAGGCGTATCTAAGGGATTACGCCACCCTCCTGGAGGCCGTGCCCTTCCCGTCCGTCGTCGTCGACCACCGCTGGGACGTCGTTCTGGCGAACACCGCTTTCGCGTCACTTTTCCATGGCGTGGGCCCGCACCCCACGGCCATGCCCGTGGACAACTTCCTCAGGTTCGTGCTCTTCCACCCGGACGCGAGCACGGTCCTGGGTGAGCACGAGTCCAGTTGGTGCCTGCCGATGCTGGCCCACTTCGCGGCCGCCGTGGAGCGGCACGGCCACGACCACGGTCTGCAGGCCATCCGCCGGGAGATCGCCCAGGACCCGATCATGGAGGCCGCCTACCGGCAAGGCCTGCCGCACTGGATCCGCGCGGTCGGCGAGCGGGCCGTCGCCCATGACGGCGCCGTCCGTCCGTTGCTGCACCCCGACCCGCGCTGGGGCGCGACCGAATGCCGGGTCGTCGAGGAGACGCCCAGGACCCTTCAGGAGATGGGCTGCACCCGGCTGACGCTCGTGCTGCGCGAGGTGCGCCGCGACCGGTCCAGGACGCGCGGGGCCCGCCGTACCGCGGCCCACCTGCGCGTGGTGCCCACCCCCGAGGACTGAACGGGGCACCGTCGGCGTTCAGGTCGCCGACGGCGCCCCGTCAGCGGGGCGTCCGGTTCCCGTGAGGAGGCGGCGTGGGACTGTTCCCTCCAGGTGTGGTGTGTGACATAGTACTGGCGTGATCGAGCGACTGACCTGCGATGTCGTGGTCGTCGGAGCCGGGATGGTGGGCGCGGCCTGCGCTCTGTACGCGGCCCGGGCGGGCCTCGACGTCATCCTCGTCGACCGCGGCCCGGTGGCCGGCGGCACGACCGGCGCCGGCGAGGGCAACATCCTCGTCTCCGACAAGGAACCGGGCCCGGAACTCGACCTCGCGCTGCTGTCCGGCCGCCTGTGGGGCGAACTGGCGCAGGAGTTCGGGGCGGCCGTCGAGTACGAGGCGAAGGGCGGCGTCGTCGTGGCCTCGTCCCCGGGCGGCCTCGCGGCGCTCGAGCGGTTCGCCGACGGGCAGCGCGCCGCGGGAGTCGTCGCGGAACCGGTCGCGGGTGACGCGCTGTACGACCTCGAACCCCACCTCGCCCCGGGCCTGCCCGGCGCCGTCCACTACCCCCAGGACTGCCAGGTCATGCCCGCCCTGGCCGCCGCCCACCTCGCCCGCGCCTCGGGCGCCCGCCTGTTCACCGGCCGGACGGTCACGGACGTCCTGCGCACACAGGACGGTGCGGTGCGCGGGGTCCGCACCGACAAGGGCGACATCCACACCCCGGCGCTCGTCAACGCGGCCGGCACCTGGGGCGGAGAGCTCGCCGCACTCGCCGGCGTCCGCCTCCCCGTCCTCCCGCGACGCGGCTTCGTCCTCGTCACCGAGCCGCTGCCGCGCCTGGTCCGCCACAAGGTGTACGCCGCCGACTATGTGGCCGACGTCGCCAGCGACTCGGCGGCGCTGCAGACCTCGCCGGTCGTCGAGGGCACTGCGGCGGGCCCGATCCTGATCGGGTCGAGCCGCGAGCGGGTCGGCTTCGACCGGACCTTCTCGCTGCCCGTCGTACGGGCGCTCGCGGCGAGTGCGACGCGGCTGTTCCCGTTCCTGTCGGACGTCCACGCGATGCGCGCCTACCTGGGCTTCCGCCCGTACATGCCCGACCACCTCCCCGCAATCGGCCCCGACCCCCGCGTCCCCGGGCTGTACCACGCCTGCGGCCACGAGGGCGCCGGCATCGGACTCGCCACCGGCACCGGCCACTTGATCGCACAGGCGCTCACCGCCAAGACCCCCGACCTGGACCTGACGCCGCTGCGCCCCGACCGCTTCGCCGAGGAGGCCGCATGAGAACCCCTCTGGAGCTTGCCGACGCCCACCCGGGACCGGCCTTCACGGTCACCCTGGACGGCCGCGAGATCGAGGCGCTGCCCGGGCAGACGGTCGCCGCCGCGCTCTGGGCGGTCGGTGTCACGTCGTGGCGCAGCACTCGCGGCGAGGGCCGCCCACGCGGTGTCTTCTGCGGCATCGGCGTCTGCTTCGACTGTCTCGTGACCGTCAATGACCGCCCGAACCAGCGGGCCTGCCTCGTGCCCTTGCACCCGGGCGACGCCATCCGCACGCAGGAGGGGACGGGGCACGATGGCTGATCTCGCGGTGATCGGCGCGGGTCCGGCGGGACTCGCCGCGGCACTGGCGGCCGCCGCACAGGGCGTGACGGTCGCCGTCGTCGACTCGGCGACGGAAGCGGGCGGGCAGTTCTACCGTCAGCCCGCGTCCGGCCTGCGCGCACGGCGGCCACAGGCCCTGCACCACCAGTGGCGCACCTGGGAACGGCTGAGGGACGCTCTGCCCGGGAGCGGTGTCCGAATCCTGACGGATCATCATGTCTGGTCCGTGGAACGGGACTCCGACGGTTTCACCGTGCACGCCCTGCTCGGCCCCGAGCAGCACGAGCCGGTCGCCGTGCACGCCGACGCCGTACTCCTCGCCACCGGCGGCTACGAGCGGGTGCTTCCCTTCCCCGGCTGGACCCTTCCCGGTGTCGTCACCGCCGGTGGTGCGCAGGCCATGCTGAAGGCCGGGCTCGTGGTGCCGGGGCGCAAGGCGGTCGTCGCCGGCACCGGGCCGTTGCTGCTGCCCGTGGCGACCGGGCTCGCGGCGGCGGGCGTCGAGATCGCGGCGCTCGTCGAGGCGGCAGACCCCAAGGACCTGGTACGGCACGGTCGGGCCCTGGCCGGCAAGCTTCCCGAGGGCGCCGGATACGCGGCCCGCCTCCTGCGTCACCGCGTCCGCCTCCTCTCCCGCCATACGGTCGTCCGCGCCCACGGCGACGAGCGGCTCACCGGCGTCACCGTTGCCGCGCTCGACACCGACGGGCGTGTCCGCCCCGGCACCGAGCGGTACGTCCCGTGCGACACCCTCGCCGTCGGGCACGGGATGCTCCCGCACACCGACCTCGCCGAGACCCTCGGCTGCCGCCTGGACGGCATGACGGTGGCCGTCGACGACGAGCAGCGCACGGATGTGCCCGGCGTATGGGCGGCCGGGGAGTCCACCGGCATCGGCGGCGCGGGCCTCGCCCTGGCCGAGGGGCACATCGCGGGACGCTCGATCGCCGCACGCCTCAACGGCACCGAACCCGATCCGGTGCAGTGGGCCGCGGCTGCCAAGTCCCGTACGAAACTCCGGAAGTCGGCCGCCGCCCTCGATGCCGCCTACCCGCCGCCCGCGCACTGGAGCGAGCAGGTCACCGACGACACCGTCGTCTGCCGCTGCGAGGAGGTCACCGCCGGGGCCGTCCGCGACGCCGTGGACGAGCTCGGGGCGGGCGACGTCCGCACCGTGAAACTGCTGACCCGGGCCGGAATGGGCTGGTGCCAGGGACGCATGTGCGGGCCTGCGGTCGCCGGGCTCGCCGGATGTGAACTCACCCCGTCCCGGCGGCCGTTCGCACGACCCGTACCGCTCGGCGTGCTCGCTCGCCAACACCACATCGCCACGGAGGAAGGAACCTCATGACCGACCACCGCCCCTGGCGCGGCGTCCTCGTCGCCACCGCACTCCCGCTGAACGACGACCTCTCCGTCGACCACGGCACATACGCCGAGCACTGCGCCTGGCTCGTCGAGAACGGCTGCGACGGCGTCGTACCGAACGGCTCGCTCGGGGAGTACCAGGTCCTCACCTCCGAGGAGCGCGCGAAGGTCGTGGAGACCGCCGTGGCCGCGATCGGCGGCTCACGGGTGATGCCCGGCGTCGCCGCCTACGGTTCCGCGGAGTCCCGCCGCTGGGCCGAGCAGGCGCGCGACGCGGGCTGCGAGTCCGTGATGCTGCTGCCGCCCAACGCCTACCGTGCCGACGAGCGCTCGGTGCTGTTGCACTACGCGGAGGTCGCCGAGGCGGGCATCCCGATCGTGGCGTACAACAACCCCATCGACACCAAGGTCGACCTCGTCCCCGAACTTCTCGCCAAGCTGCACGGCGAGGGGTACATCCACGCGGTGAAGGAGTTCTCCGGCGATGTCCGCCGCGCCTACCAGCTCGCCGAACTCGCCCCCGAACTCGACCTGTTGATCGGCGCCGACGACGTCCTGCTGGAGCTCGCGATCGCCGGCGCCAAGGGCTGGGTCGCCGGTTACCCGAACGCGCTGCCGAAGGCCTGTGTCGAGCTGTACCGCGCGGCCGTCGGCGGCGACCTGGACACCGCCAAGAAGCTCTACGAGCAGCTGCACCCGCTGCTGCGCTGGGACTCCAAGGTCGAGTTCGTGCAGGCGATCAAGCTCTCCATGGACATCGTCGGCCGCCGCGGCGGACGCTGTCGTCCCCCACGGGTGCCGCTGCTGCCCGAGCAGGAGGCCACGATCCGCGCCGCCACCGAGAAGGCCGTCGCCGCAGGGCTCGCGTAACCGCATCCCACTCATCGCAAAGGAGGCCGGCCCGTGCGCAGCAAACTCGTCCTGCACGCCGTCGACTCGCACACCGAGGGCATGCCCACCCGCGTCGTCACCGGCGGCATCGGCACGATCCCGGGCGCGACCATGAACGAGCGGCGCCTGTACTTCCGTGAGCACCGCGACCACATCAAGCAGCTCCTGATGAACGAGCCGCGCGGCCACTCGGCGATGAGCGGCGCCGTCCTCCAGCCGCCCACCCGCCCCGACTGCGACTGGGGCGTGATCTACATCGAGGTCTCCGGCTATCTGCCGATGTGCGGGCACGGCACGATCGGCGTGGCGACCGTGCTCGTCGAGACCGGCATGGTGGAGGTCGTCGAGCCGGTCACCACGATCCGGCTCGACACCCCGGCGGGCCTCGTCGTCGCCGAGGTGGCGGTGGAGGACGGGGTCGCGAAGGCGGTCACTCTCCAGAACGTGCCCTCCTTCTCCGTCGCCCTCGACCGTAAGATCACACTGGCCGACGGGCGTACGGTGACATACGACATGGCATACGGCGGCAACTTCTACGCCATCCTGCCGCTGGAGGAGTTCGGGCTGCCCTTCGACCGCGCCCGCAAGGACGACATCCTCAAGGCGGGACTCTCCCTCATGGCGGCGATCAACGCCGAGGAGGAGCCCGTCCACCCCGAGGACCCCTCCATCCACGGCTGCCACCACGTCCACCTGATCGCCCCCGGCGCCACCGCCCGCCACTCCCGGCATGCCATGGCGATCCATCCCGGCTGGTTCGACCGCTCGCCCTGCGGCACGGGCACCAGCGCGCGCATGGCGCAGCTGCACGCGCGCGGTGAACTCCCGCTGCACACCGAGTTCGTCAACGAGTCCTTCATCGGGACACGGTTCACCGGACGCCTCCTCGGCACAACCGAGGTCGCGGGCCGACCGGCCGTCCTGCCCAGCTTCACCGGTCGCGCGTGGATCACCGGCACCGCGCAGTACCTGCTCGACCCGTCGGACCCGTTCCCGGCCGGGTTCGTGCTCTGAACGTCGAGGATAATGAGGCACGTAACGCGTGACATTGCACAGCGCGTGACATTTGACAGCTAGGAGTCCCATGGCCGCCCAGCGCACCAGCGCCCCGCCCGCCGCAGCCGGCCCGGCGCTGCCCACCCTGGGCGGCAAGAAGAGCAGCTACCGGGAGCGGGTCGCCGACGCCCTGCGGGCTGCGCTGATCGCCGGGGAGCTTCTCCCCGGGGAGGTGTACTCCGCGCCGACGCTCGCCGCCCGCTTCGGTGTTTCGGCGACGCCGGTGCGCGAGGCCATGCTGGACCTGGCCAAGGAGGGCCTGGTCGACACCGTCCCCAACAAGGGTTTCCGGGTCACCGCGGTCTCCGAGAAACAGCTCGACGAGTACAAGCACATCCGCGCCCTCATCGAGATCCCCACGGTGGTGGAGCTGGCCAGGACCGCCGACAAGGTCTCCCTGGAGGCGCTGCGCCCCGCCGCCCGGGAGATCGTCCAGGCGGCCGTCTCCGGTGACCTCATCGCCTACGTCGAGGCCGACACCCGCTTCCATCTCGGCCTGCTCGCCCTCGCCGGCAACGCCCACCTCGTCGAGGTCGTCGGCGACCTCCGTAAACGCTCCCGCCTCTACGGCCTCACTGCACT
Source organism: Streptomyces regalis (assembly GCF_001509475.1). Lineage (GTDB taxonomy): Bacteria > Actinomycetota > Actinomycetes > Streptomycetales > Streptomycetaceae > Streptomyces > Streptomyces regalis. The sequence goes on along the minus strand of NZ_LLZG01000013.1, from coordinate 61,497 downwards.
CGTCGAGGCGGGCCGCCTGCTGGCCTCCGCCGAGGAGCACCTCGAACTCCTCGACGCGCTGATCGCCCGCGACGAGAGGGCTGTACGGGAGGTCATGACCCGCCACCTGGGACACGTAAGGGGCCTATGGGCAACGCCCTCTCAGGGGCGCGGGGAACTGCGCGACAAGCCCCCACGACCCGCAGCCTCCAGACGGCCTACTGGACCGAGCTCTTAGGACCCCGCGGCTCCGGACCCCGCTTCGCCGCCTGGATCTGCTCATACACATGGGTCCGCAGCTCGGCGAAGCGCGGATCCACCCGCGTGTGCAACTGGTCGCGCTCGGCGGGCAGATCGACCTTCAGCTGTTCCCGTACGACGGTGGGCGAGGCGGACAGCACGATCACCCGCTCGCCGAGGTAGACGGCCTCGTCGATGTCATGGGTGACGAACAGGATCGTGATGCCGCGCTTCCGCCACAGCCCGCGGACCAGGTCCTCCAGATCGGCCCGCGTCTGCGCGTCCACCGCCGCGAACGGCTCGTCCATCAGCAGCACACGAGGCTCGTAGGCCAGCGCCCGCGCGATGGCGACCCGCTGCTGCATACCGCCGGACAGCTGCCACGGATACGCTCCCACGGCATCCGCCAGCCCCACCGACTCCAGCGCGTCACGCACCAGCTCCCGGCGCCGTGCCTTACTCAAGTCCTTCTGCTTCAACGGGAGTTCGACGTTCTCACCGACCCGCATCCAGGGAAACAGACTGCGCCCGTACTCCTGGAAGACGAACGCCATCCCGGGCGGCGGCCCGCTCACCTTCCGCCCCTCCAGCAGGACTTCACCACTGGTCGGCGCGAGCAGACCGCCCATGCACTTGAGCAGGGTCGTCTTGCCGCAGCCCGACGGGCCGACGAGACAGACCAGTTCGCCCGCGTCGACGGTGAAGGTGAGGTCGCGCACCGCCTCCACGCGCCGCCCGGAACCCTCGTAGACCTTCTGCAGGCCGCGTACGTCGAGCATGGACCGCCCCTTCACGATGATGCTCACTCAGGACCGCCGGGTGGTCGCGCGCAGACCGTGGTACCAGCCGAGCACCCGGCGCTCGACCAGCTGGAAGACGACGGAGAGCAGGAAGCCGAGCAGACCGAGGACGAGGATGCCGGTCCACATGTCGGGGATCGCGAAGCTGCGCTGGAACTGGACGACGGTGAAGCCGATGCCGTTGTCGGCGGTGAACATCTCGCTGATGACCATGAGGATGATGCCGATCGAGAGCGCCTGGCGCAGGCCGGCGAAGATCTGCGGGCTCGCGGAGCGCAGCACCAGGTGGCGCAGGCGGGCGATGCCCGTGACGCCGTAGGAGCGGGCCGTCTCCAGCATCACCGAGTCGACCGCGCGCACACCCTCCACGGTGTTGAGCAGGATCGGCCAGACGCAGCCGCTCGCGATCACGACGATCTTCATGGTGTCGCCGATGCCCGCGAACAGCGTGATGACCGGGACCAGCACGGGCGGCGGTACGGCCCGCAGGAACTCCAGGACCGGCTCGCACACCGCGCGCACCCTGCGGTAGGAGCCGATGACCGTGCCGAGCGCGACACCGGCCACGGCCGCCGTCGCATAGCCGCCCAGGAGGCGCAGAAGGCTCGGCACGACGTCCGTGCGCAGCTGGTCCGCCGTCCAGACGTCCGGGAACGTGTCGAGGATCGTCCGCAGCGGCGGCCAGAAGGGGTCCGTGCTCCCGTCGGACGCCGCCCACCACACGGCGACCAGCACCACGGGAAGCGCGACGACGAAGAACAGCCTCAGCAGCAGGCGCCCGATCACACCGCCACCTCCCCGCGCACCGACTGGTGCCAGGCCAGCGCCCGCCGCTCAACGGTCCGCGCGCCGACGTTGATGAGCAGCCCCAGCAGACCGGCGACCACGATGAGCGCGTACATCTCCGGCACCGCCTGCGAGGTCTGCGCCACCGCGATCTGCCTGCCCAACCCCGGTGCGCCGATGACGAGTTCGGCGGTGATCGCGAGGATCAGCGCCACCGCGGCCGCCAGCCGCACACCGGTCATGACGTACGGCAGCGCCGTCGGCCACAGCACATGGCGCACGCGCGCCCAGGTGCCGAGGCCGTAACTGCGTGCCGTCTCCTCGGCGACCGGGTCGACGTCCTGGACGCCGTACAGGGTCTGGATCAGCACCTGCCAGAAGGAGGCGTACACCACCAGCAGGAGCACCGACTTCAGTTCGGTGCCGTAGAGCAGCACCGCGAGCGGGATCAGCGCCACCGAGGGGATCGGGCGCAGGAACTCGATCGTCGAGGCCGTCGCCTCGCGCAGGTACGGCACGACGGAGACGACCACGCCCGCGACGACACCGGCGCAGACCGCGATGGCCAGGCCCAGCGCCCAGCCGGTGAGGGTGTCGCCGAGCGCGCTCCAGAAGGCTGAGTCGCTCACCTCGTTCGCGAGCGCCACGGCGATACGGCTCGTCGGCGGGAAGTACGCCTCCTTGACCAGGCCGAGCCGCGGCACCGCCTCGCCCAGGGCGAGGAAGGCCGCCAGCCCGGTCGCACCGAGGGCGACGTTCCCGCCCCTCATGCGTCCGTGTCCCTCAAGCGTCCGTCCCTCACGGCAGCAGCGCGTCCAGGTCGGGCGTCTTCTTGAAGAGGCCGTCCTCCTCGCCGAGCTTCATGAGCGCCTCGATGGAGGAGCGGTTCGGCTCGGCCGGCCACTTCGGCAGGATCACCTGCTCCAGCACCGACGCCGGGATCTTGGTGTACGTCGTGACGATCTGCCGTGCCTCGTCCGGGTGGGCCCCGGCGTACGCGAGGGACTCGGCGGTGGCCGCCTGGAACTTCTTGACCACGTCCGGGTGTTGCTGCGCGTACTGCGCCGAGGTGAAGTACATCGCGACGGTGACCTCCGGCGCGACGTCGACCAAGGGCGAGGCGATCTCCCGGCCGCCCTGGCTGCGGATGGTGGCAGTCGCCGGCTCCACCACGCACGCGGCGTCGATCTGGCCGTTGTCGAGGGCGGCGGGCATCTGGTCGAAGGGCATCTCGACGAGGTTCACCTTGTCCGGGTCGCCACCGGCCTTGCGCACGGCCTGGCGGACCGCGGTCTCGTTGATGTTCTTCAGGGTGTTGATGGCGACCTTCTTGCCCTCCAGCTGCTCCGGCGACTTGAGGGGGCTGTCCTTCTTGACCATGAGGCCGTTGAAGTCCTTGCCCCGCACACCGGTCGAGGCGATGCCGTTGGCGACGGCCTTCACCGGGACGCCGTTGGTCTGGGCGACCATCAGGGACGTCACATTGCTGAAGCCGAACTGGAACTGCCCGCTGACCACGCCGGGCACGATCGCCGCACCGCCCTGAGCGGCGGTGAACTCCAGTTTCAGGCCCTGCTTCTCGAAGAAGCCCTTCTTCTGGCCGAGATACAGCGGCGCGACATCCACGATCGGGATGAGTCCGAGCTTGACCGTGGTGACACCGCCGGACGACGCGCCCGCCTCCGGCGAACCGCCGTCGGACGAGCCACAGGCCGTCGCGACCAGCAGCAGGACGCCGGCGGTGAGAACGGCCGACAGACGACGCATGGCTCCTCCTGTACAGACAACTACAGACAACGGGTGCAGCGGTGTTCCGACAGGTTGTGCGCAAGGCGCACAGTAGTGCGTGGGAATGCCCGGCGGGAAGGTAGAAGTCTCAACTGAGCCAGGGCAGTTGGTATGCCGACAACATGGTTGACGCCATTGGAGGTGGCGATGCTTCCGGGAGACCGCGCACCACACTTGGTGAGGTCCTTCGAGCGCGGCCTCGCCGTGATCCGCTCCTTCGACGCCGAGCACCCTGCCCGCACACTGAGCGAGGTCGCCCACGCCTGCGATCTGACCCGCGCCGCCGCCCGCCGACTGCTGCTGACCCTCGCCGACCTCGGCTACGTCCACCAGGACGGACGGCTCTTCCGCCTCACGCCGCGCGTGCTGGAGCTGGGCTATTCCTACCTCTCCAGCTACACGCTGCCCCAGATCGCCGAGCCGCATCTGGAGCAACTCGTGGCGCAGGTACGGGAGTCGTCGTCGCTGTGCGTCCTGGACGGCGACGACGTCGTGTACGTGGCGCGGGTGCCGACCCGTCGCATCATGTCGGCGTCCATCACGGTCGGCACCCGCTTCCCGGCGTATGTGACGTCGGTGGGCCGGGTGATCCTCGCCCATCTACCGGAGGAGCAGGTCGAAGTCCGGCTCAGCAGGGCGGAGTTGAAGCCGCTGACCGGGCGCACCATCACCTCGCCGGACGCCCTGCGGGCGGAACTGCGGCGGGTCCGTCGGCAGGGATACGCCATCGTCGACCAGGAGTTGGAGGAGGGGCTCCGGTCGGTGGCCGCCCCGGTGCGGGAGCGGGACGGAGAGGTGGTGGCCGGCGTGAACATCGCGGTGCACGCCGGCCGCAACTCGGTGGACTCGATCTGTGCGGATCTGCTGCCGCATCTGCTCGCGGCGGTGGCCCGGATCGAGGCCGACCTGAGGATCACAGGTCCAGCACGAGCCGCTTCCCGCGACACCGGGACACACAGATCATCATCGTCTCGCCGCTCTCCTGCTCCTCCTGCGTGAGCACGGAGTCCCGGTGCTCCGGAGTGCCGTCGAGGACGTCGGTCTCGCAGGTCCCGCACGTGCCCTCGGTGCAGGAGAACAGCACCTCGACACCGGCGGCGCGCACGGCGTCGAGCACGGAGACGTCCGGGGAGACGGTGAGCGTCTTGCCGCTCTGCGCCAGCTCGACCTCGAACTCCGTGTTCTCGCCGCCCTCCTGCTCCTTCGGCGCGAACCGCTCCACGTGCAGCAGCCCGGCCGGGCACCGCGCCTCCACCGCGTCGAGCAGGGGCCCGGGTCCGCAGCAATAGACGAGCGTGCCCTCGGGAACGTCGTCGAGCACCGAGGTGAGGTCCAGAAGGCCGGTCTCGTCCTGTGGGGCTACGGTGATGCGGTCGCCGCCGTAGCGGCTCAACTCCTCGGTGAACGCCATGGACCGGCGGGTCCGTCCGCCGTACAGCAGGGTCCACTCCGCCCCCGCGGCCTCCGCCGCCGCCAGCATCGGCAGGACCGGCGTGATGCCGATGCCGCCGGCGATGAAGCGGTAGCGGGGCGCGGGCCGCAGGGCGAAGTGGTTGCGCGGCCCGCGCACCCGGACCTTGTCGCCCTGCCCCAACTGCTCGTGCACATGGGCGGATCCGCCCCGCCCGTCCGGCTCCCGGAGCACGGCGATCCGCCAGGCGTCCCGGTCCGCCGGATCGCCGCACAGCGAGTACTGCCGCTCCAGCTCCGGACCGAGAACGACATCGATGTGCGCGCCCGGCTCCCACGCCGGGAGTTCCTCGCCCAGCGGGTGGCGCAGGGTGAGGGCGAGCACGCCGTCGGCCGCGAACTCCTTGCGGTCGACGACGAGTTCGGCTTCGTACACGGTCATGAGCTGTTTCCTTGCGGCTCGTGTCCTTGCGGCTCGTGTCCCTGTGGCTGGTGTCCCTGGGGGTGGGCGAGCATCCACTCCCACATCTCGATCGGGTCCTGCGAGGTGTACTCGCGTCCGCAGTGACAGGTGCCGTGCAGGATGTCGGTGCCCGGCAGCCAGTCGATGCGGTAGATCTCCCCGGTGGGGCTACCGCTCACAGGACCTTCTCCACGGGCTTGTCGCCCTCCTCGACCAGCCGGGCGAGGATACGGCGGGCGGCCAGGCCGCCGGTGTCGATATTGATGCTCAGCTCCTGGTAGCCGGTGCGCTCGGTGCCGAGGGTCTGCTGCAGCAGGTTGAGGGCGGTGACGTCCTGCATGACGACGGTGTGGTTGTTGCTGCGCAGGAACTCGGTGACCTCGTCGTCGTCCGTCGCCCAGTCCCGGGAGACCGCCCAGAAGTCGTACACCTTGCCGTCGCCGGACGGCGTGATGGCGTAAGTGACCTCGGTGTGGAAGCCGCCCGGGTCACTGCCGTCCGGCTCCGGCACCACGCCGACCGGGGCGACGCGGCTGTGCAGCAGGTACAGGCACGGGGCGTGGTACTCGATGTCCTGCCAGCGGGTGATGCGGCCCTCGATGCCGGTGGACTTGGCGTAGAACGGCGGGCACTCGGCGTCGTCCATGTGCCGGCTGACCCGCACGATGCCGGCGCCCTCGTCGACCTCGGTGGTGATCGGCGTCTCGGCGACCTCGGGGGTACCGATGTAACCGCCGTGGAGGTAGGTCTCGTGGGACAGGTCGAGGAGGTTGTCGACGAGGAGGCCGTAGTCGCAGTCGATGGGCTCCATGCCGCGCACGGTGACCCAGCCGGGGGAGTCGAGGTGCTTGGCCCGCGGGATGCCCTGGGGGTCGGCGAGCGCCGGGTCACCGATCCACACCCAGATCAGCGAGTCCTGCTCGACGACGGGGTAGGAAGCCACGCGCGCCGTACGGGGGATGCGCTTCTGCCCCGGCACGTACACGCACGCACCGGTCGTGTCGTACGTGAACCCGTGGTACCCGCACACGATCCGGTCGCCGTCAAGGCGGGTCGGGGCCTCGGACAGCGGATAGCGCCGGTGCACACACCGGTCGTGCAGGACGACCGGCGTCCCGTCCTCCTCCGTGCGGTACAGGACGAGGGTCTCCCCGAGGATCGTCCGGCCGAGCAACTCGCGCCCGACCTCGTGGCTGTAGGCGGCGACGTACCACTGGTTCCTGGCGAAGGCGGTCGTGTGAGGCATGGGGTTCCCGTCCCTGTCGGCGGGGCGTCGTCGCCCCGCGTGCCGTGGTTGGGATCAGGGTCCTGAGGGCTGCGTCCACCACGCAAGGTGGCTTCTGTCAGGCGGAAGGACTTCTGTAAAATGCCTGGTCATAGCTTTGCTCTTCCTGTTGCTGATCACTGGAACGGGCGCTGAGACGGCGCGGGCGATGGGATTGCGCCCGAGGTGGCCGCAGACGGCTGGATCGAGTACATCCGTTCGCGGCGCTGCCGAAATTGCCCGTTAGTGCCGGTCTTAGTCTTGATTGTGAAAATTCTTGCCGGTCCTTGAGGTGGTACACCGGCAGAATTTTGCGTTGTCCCAGTTCAAGCCCGATCAAAGGTAGGGGGAAGCGACGTCGGGTCGAATCCGGGTCGAATCTGCCAACTTCCGTGTTCCCGGCTGGGTAAGTGCAGGTCAAGGAGGCAGACTGCGAGAAGGCCAAGCTGGTGCGCGGAGGGACGAACGGCCGCAGGGCACGGCTCCGGCCGTCCGAAGATGTCGACTTCAGGTCGGGGCTGTGGGGCCAGACGGGAACCGTTCGCATTTGTCGAACTCGCCCCTGTGTGTCGTCGTCGCGCGTGACAGGCGGCGGTTTCCGCAGTAGGCCTCGGGCGCGTGGGTGTTCGTGTCCGTCTCGCGCTGAACTTGTCAGTGAACGTCCGCCCGGCTCCGAGTGATCACGGCGGCCTCGCTCGCCGCTTCCGCGTGTCGTCCCCGTAGCTCTGAAATCACTCTGAACGCTGCTGCGGTCAGCGGTACCGCGACGACGAGGGGCAGACGCCGAGCGGCAAGATCCAACGCTTCGTCCTCAGAGGGATGAGCGACGACGACATAGCCCGCCTGTCCTGACAGTGAGCCCCGCTGGGACATGCCTCAGCGGCGGGGGTCGAGTCAGTGCACGAGTTCGGTGGGTGCCGCTTGCCCGGTCGGGGTGCGGGAGTCCGTCATCGTCAGTCTCGCGCAGAGGTAGGAGAAGCCGCGGTGCCGCGATGTCCTGAACAGCGCGATGAGCGAGACGGCGGCCAGGACGACGACAGGGCCGGACAACGACTCGAAGTGGTTGAGGAGGAGGAAGCCGCCGACACCCGTCAGGCCGCGCAGGAGTCTCGCCTTCACGTCCGGTCGGCGGCCGTCAGCGGTGGCCGCCTGCAACTTGACGATGTGCTGCCCGAGACTGGCCCCGCTGCCTGCCAGAGGAATTCCGACGGTGAGCACCAGCCACGGCACCCAGAACCCGACACGTTCGACGGTCGCGTCGAAGAAGAAATACGAGTACGCAGGTGTACCACCGGCGGACAGGCCCCCCTGCCAGATCCACATCAGCGCCGCGCAGGCGGCGACGGTCGGCACATAGAGGAAGGCGAAGCTCATCAGGTCGCACGCGGACGCCAGCAGCCGCCTGCGCCAGGTGATCGGGCGCGGCTCTCCCGGTTCGGCGTGGACCCGCTGACCGGGCACGGCACTGAGCAGGGGGGCGGCCAGCGCACCGATCAGACCTCCCAGGCCGTTCGCGATCAGGTCGTCGACGTCGAACAGCCGGTAGGCGCACGGGTAGATGAACCAGTCTCCGGTCAGTTGTGTCGTCTCGATCAGGAGGGACACACCCAGGCCGATGGCAACGGTGACGGGCACGCTGCGCCCGAACATGTACCGGACGAACATGCCCAGAGGTATGAAGAGCGCCACGTTCAGCAGCACTTGGGTCAGCGCCGGGTTGTTCAGCATCGCCATGGGGCCGCCGCTTCCGGTGGCGGACTTCCCCATGTCGTGCAGGAAGTGGAAGGGGATCAGCTGCGGTCGGCGAACACCGATGCCCGCACAGAAATCGTGCCGCATGGGTGGGAACGGTGCGAACACGTAGAAGAACAGAGCCAGGCCGTAGAGAGGCCCGGCGAACGCCAATGCCATGTTGCCCAGGCCCAGTTCGCCGCGCCGCCGGTACCGCACGGCGATATAGGGAACGAACAGCACGAACGCGGCCACGGACATCAGCAGGGCGGCCCATATGGCCGGCTCCACCCTCGTACTCACGAGCGAAATTCCTCTCAGCGCCGCGGACTCGGTCGGCTTCGGCGCACGAAAAATGGGATCAGTACAGGTGCAGCAGGCCGATGACGGCCAGCAGCGCGCAGATGCCGAGATTCAGGATCCGGTGCGACAGGAAGAGGGCCACGAACTCGCGGATCGTCGCGCTCGGCCAGAAATAGCGGGCCGTCGGCGCACCGATGACCTGTGCCTCGACCTTCTCCTTGCGGGCGATCTGCGCGGCGCGCATGACATGGAAGTTGTTGGTCACCACCAGCGCCCGGTAGTCCGTCTTGCGGTCCTGCATCAGCGCCTTGCTGAATCGCAGGTTCTCCTGGGTGGTGCGGGACTTGTCCTCGATGAGGATCCGGTCGGCGGGCACGCCGGCCGTGATGAGGTAGTCGGCCATCGCCCGCGCTTCGGGGAGGTCCTCGTCGGGCCCCTGGCCGCCGGACGTCAGCAGCATCGTCTCCCGGCCCTCGGCCCGCCGGGCGTCGAAGGCGGCGCGTCCCCGGTCCAGTCGGCCGGCCAGCAGCGGCGGGACCCGCGAACCTCCGATGAGCCCGGAGCCGAGCACCACGACGAAATCGACGGCGCACCGGTGCCGGATCCTGCCGTAGACGAACGAGTAGAGCAGAAAGCACACGAACAGCAGCGACACGTAACCGAGGACGAACCCCACTGCGTCCAGCGGGGTGCCCAGCAGCTCCCAGCGGGTGCTGTTGGCGATCGCCTTCAGCGCGATGAACAGCAGGATGCCCCCACCTGCCGCCAGAGACAGCAGGTTCGCCAGGCTCCTGCCCTCGCGACGCAGCATCGTCACCCCGTTGGCGATCAGGAAGACCGCGAGCACGAAGGGCAGCAGCATGAGGAGGATCCAGAGCGTCAACAGCAGGACCAGGGGCGCCGTCTCGGACGCCGACGCCAGTTTGTACAACAGCCCCAGGGACAGGGAGAGGAGCGCGAAGAAGAGGTAGACGCCGTTGCGTACGAGTCTTCGGTCGTACAGGAAGCTGCAGGCGAACACCAGGAAGAAGACGCCTGCGGGAGCAAAGATGATCATGTGTTGGCTACTTGGGGGTCAACTGAGCCGGCCGTGAGGAGCCTCCGGCCGGACTGAGGAAAGGGAGGAAGGAGGACCTGGGGGAGGGCAGGGCATGAGCGCAGGCCGCCGTGAGACGTCGCCGCAGGGGCTACCGTGCCGCCGAGAGTGTCGACGTGCGCCAGGTAGAGCTCTTGCCACTGGTTGTCGGCCGGTTGGGCCGGAGTTGCAGAGCAGTGTGCAGGACGGTGGGCCGTGCGGGCCACGCTCCGCCCGCCTGGTGGACGAGCCTCGCATCGCTCGGCTCGGCTGCGCATCGGCCGTATGGCTGAGACGGCGATGGGGTGGGTCTTGTCGGTGTGTGGCACGTCTCGCCAGTGGAGGGATGGTGGCCCCCACGTCAGGCCCGTTTCCCACGGGGTTTCCACCGGGCGTCATCCTTGAAGCTGACACGACGGCATACCTGAGGCTCACGAGACTGCCTCTCGCATCAGCCTCAGGTGGTCGGCACTTCGGCTGATACACGGAACCCGCATGAACCGGACGATGGAGGAGTACCCAGCGGGGTGGGTCCTGGACGCCCGCGTCCATGTGCTGTCAGTGGCCGTCTGCGCGGCCTGCGCCCCGCGCTGCCTCTGCCGCCGATCGGAGTAGTACCCGTGACCACCGCCTCGCCCACCGGCCCGCGCACCACCATCCCCACCGCAGCCGCCCGCGCCATAGAGCTCTCCAAGGTCTACGGGGACGGCGATACCCGGGTGGTCGCCCTCGATCGGGTCAGTGTCGGCTTCGGGCAGTCCCAGTTCACCGCGATCATGGGGCCTTCCGGGTCCGGCAAATCCACGCTGATGCACTGCGTGGCCGGACTGGACAGCTTCTCCTCCGGTTCGGTCCGCGTCGGTGACGTCGAGCTGGGGTCCCTGACGGACCGGCAGCTCACCCGGCTCCGCCGGGACAAGATCGGCTTCATCTTCCAGGCGTTCAACCTGCTGCCGACCCTCACCGCGCTCGAGAACATCACGCTCCCGATGGGCATCGCGGGCCGGAAGCCGGACAAGCAGTGGCTGGACTGCGTCATCCAGATGGTCGGGCTGTCCGGCCGGCTCAGCCACCGACCCACCCAGCTCTCAGGCGGCCAGCAGCAGCGTGTCGCCGTCGCCCGGGCACTCGCGTCGAAGCCGGACATCGTCTTCGGTGACGAGCCGACGGGGAACCTGGACTCGCGTGCGGGTGCGGAGGTCCTCGGCTTCCTGCGCGACTCCGTACGGACGCTGGGCCAGGCCGTCGTCATGGTCACCCATGATCCGGTCGCCGCCTCCTACGCGGACCGGGTCGTCTTCCTCGCCGACGGACGGATCGTCGACGAGATGTACGAGCCCACCGCAGACGGGGTCCTCGACCGGATGAAGGCCTTCGACACTTCGTTCCGTACGAGCTGAGCCGAAGCGGACCGAGCCGTACGAAGCGACGCGCACTCCCTCATCGACCCCGTCCTCCCCTCACCTCACCGGGACCCCTGCCACCATGTTCCGCACAGCCCTGCGCAACGTCCTCGCGCACAAGGCCAGACTGCTGATGACCGTGCTCGCCGTCATGCTCGGCGTCGCGTTCGTCTCCGGCACCCTGATCTTCAACGACACCCTCAGCAACGGCTACCGCGACCAGACGGCCAAGAGCTACGCCCACGTGGACGTCGAAGCCCGTTCCTACGACACCTCCGACAAGATTCCCGGCATCAGTGGGAAGACGTTCGACGACATCACCCGACTCGACCAGGTCGCCGAAGCCGCCGGGCGGGTCGACGGGACCGCCGACGTCACCGACAAGGACGGCAGGCTCATCAACAGTGGCTCGTCCACCTCGGCCGCCAACTTCGCGCCGGGGAAGGACGGCCAGGACCCGCTCTACGTGTTCACCGACGGCAGCGGACCCACCGAGCCCGGGCAGGTAGCGCTCGACAAGGACACCGCCGAGAAGAACGGCTACGAGGTCGGCGACACCGTGCGCATCGCCCTCAAGGGTCCGGCGAAGACGTACAAGCTCTCCGGCATCTTCACCACCGACGACACCTCAGTGGCCCTGGGCGACAGCCTGGTGCTGTTCGACACTCCGGTCGCTCAGCGGCTCTTCCTCCAGCCGGGCTTCTATCACTACGTCACCGCCACTGCCGCTCCGGGCACGTCGAGCACCGAACTCGCCGCCACCATCAGCAAGCTGCTGCCGGGCGACGCGGACGTCAAGACGGGTCAGCAACTCGCCGACGAGAGGGCCAAGGGGGGCGCGGGAGACGCTTCGACGCTCAGTGCGATCCTGCTCGCCTTCGCCGGCGTCGCGCTCTTCGTCAGCGTCTTCCTGATCGCCAACACCTTCACCATGCTGGCCGCCCAGCGCGCCCGGGAACTCGCTCTGCTGCGCGCGGTCGGCGCCTCCCGCGGGCAGGTCACCCGGTCCGTACTGATCGAGGCGATGGTCGTCGGCGCGGTCGCCTCGGCCGCCGGGCTCGGGCTCGGCGCCGCCATGGCCGCCGTAGCGCGCTCCACGGTCGGTGTGTTCGGCGCGAAGAACCCGGACGGGCCGCTGGTCGTCACGTCGACGACCGTCCTGGTCGCGGCAGTCGTCGGGGTCCTGGTCACCATGCTGGCGGCCTGGCTGCCGGCCCGTCGCGCCGCGAAGATCCCGCCGGTCGCGGCGATCGGCAGCGCGCACCTGCCGACCACCACCAGGTCCCTGGTGCTGCGGAACCTGCTCGGCGGCATGATCACGCTGCTCGGCGCGACGGTGGTCCTCGCGGGCGCCGGGGCCGGCGGCTCCCTGGGCCAAGGGCTCGTAGGGCTCGGTGCCGTCCTCGCGGTGACCGGTGTCATCGTGCTGATCCCGCTGCTGTCCCGGCCCGTGATCGCCGTCGCACACCCGTTGCTGCGGCGCGGCTTCGGGGTCTCCGGCAAGCTCGCGGGCCAGAACGCCGTACGCAGCCCGCGCCGAACCGGCGCCACCGCCTCCGCGCTGGCCATCGGGCTCACACTGGTCAGTGCTCTGACCGTACTTGCCGCCACCCTCGGCCAGGCTGTGGACAAGGTGACCACGGACATCGTCAGGGCCGACTACATGGTCACGGACAGCGGCGCCGGCCTGGATCCCTCGGCGGTCGCCGATCTGCGCAAGGTCCAAGGCGTCACGGCGGTGTCGCAGGAACAGCAGGCGTGGATGCAGATCGACGGCAGCCAGCAGGATGTCACCGGCGTCACCCCGGCGGACTTCCAAAAGGCCCTCCGCCTTCCGGTGGTCTCCGGCTCGCAGGACACGCTCGCGAAGGGGCAGATCGCCGTCGCCGAGAACCTCGCGCGGTCCAACGGCTGGAAAGTGGGGGACACCCTGCCCGTGGAGTACGAAGACGGCAAGAGCGGCAGGCTGACCGTCGGGGCCGTCTTCGAGCACAACGATGTCGTCTTGCCGGTCGTCGTCTCCACGGACGTGATCGAACCGCACGCGGACAAGACGTCCATCTTGAAGATCTACGTCAAGACGGAGGGCGGCACGAACGAGAAGGCACTGGCCGATGCCCTCGCCGGGGACCCCGGGGTCAAGATCGGCGACCGGCAGGACATCCGCGACGAGATCAGCGGGGAGCTCGACACCCTGCTGAACGTCCTGTACGGACTGCTCGCGATCTCCCTCGTCATCGCCGTGCTGGGGGTGGTGAACACCCTCGCGATGTCGGTCTTCGAGCGGCAACGGGAGGTCGGCATGCTGCGCGCCGTCGGGCTCGACCGGCGGGGCGTGACGCGGATGATCCAGCTGGAGTCCGTGGTCATTTCCCTCTTCGGCGCGGTGATCGGACTCGGCCTCGGAGCCTTCCTGGGCTGGGCCGTTGGCGAGACCATGAAGACGGAGATCCCCGGATACGCATGGGTGCTGCCGTGGGGCCGGTTCGCGCTCTTCATGCTTCTGGCGGCGCTGGTCGGACTGCTGGCCGCCATGTGGCCCGCCCGCAGCGCGGCCCGGCTGAACATGCTCACGGCCATCAAGACCGAGTAGGCGGAGCGGGTCGTCGTACGGCCGCAGGCACACCATGCCTGCGGCCGTACGGTCGCGAGCAGGGACTCAGCGGCCGATGTGGAGCCGACGTCCAGTGCGTCGGGCTCTGCCGGAGCCCGCGCTGCGCTGTGGCTCCGGTGCCGCGCGGGCCGGCGTGCAGGTCGAAGCTGATCACACCTCCGCCGTGCCGACCCGACCATCCCGTCTCCGGTCCGGAACCGCGTTCGGTGCTGCTGCGGCCGACTTTTCGTGCGCACACACGACCTGCGTACCACCGACGCCGGCACATGCTGGTGCCGCAGGAGATCGCGACCACCAGTCGTAAGCGCTTACTCGCAGCGGTGGCCTGGCGTGTACGTTGGCCCAGGCCGAGCGGGAGCCGATGCCCGACCTTTGGGCTGCCGCCTCCCGCCACAGGAGAAGCAATTTCATGGACCAGGCCGTGCGCAGGCGTCGTCAGGCGTTGTTTCTGCTCTTCCTGCTCGCCGGTATCGCGATGTCCTCGTGGGTGACGCGCACCCCCGCGATCCGGGATGCGCTGGATGTCTCCACGGCGCAGATGGGCCTGGTCCTGTTCGGGCTGTCGCTGGGCTCGATGCTGGGAATCCTCGCCTCCGGTCGGCTGGTTTCCCGATCCGGGACGCGACCCGTGATCTTCTGGGCCACGGCGTTGCTCATCCTGGGGATGGCAACGATCTGCGCGGGCAGCCTCATGATGTCCATATCGATGGTGACGGCCGGACTGTGCGCCTTCGGCGTCGGTATGGGCGCGAGCGATGTGGCTGCGAACATCGATGCCACGGACGTCGAGCGGACATCCGGCGTGACGACCATGCCTGCCCTGCACGGATGCTTCAGCCTGGGCACGGTCCTCGGAGCCGGCGCGGGCATGGGCGCGACGGCAGCCGACGTACCGGTCCACTGGCACCTCGCGGCGGTCACTGCTCTTGCTGTCGCGATCTTCTTCCACTCGCCGCGCGCCGTTCCGGCGGGTACCGGCCGCGCCACCGTCGACGAGTCGGCGAAGACGCATGGCCCCGGATCCCGCCCGGCGGTGTGGAGGGACGGGAAGCTCGTCCTCATCGGTGGAATCGTGCTGGCCATGGCGCTGGCCGAGGGGGCGGCGAACGACTGGCTGCCGCTGCTCATGGTCGACGGACACGGCATGGACGCCACTCTGGGCTCACTCGTTTACGCGGGTTTCGCGGCCGCGATGACCCTGGGGCGGTTCGCGGCATCCTTCTTCCTGAGTCGCTTCGGCCGTGCCCCGGTCATGCGCGTCAGCGCCGTCGCAGGAGCACTGGGTCTGCTCCTCGTGATCGCCTCGGACAACGCGGTGGTGGCCGGTGTCTCCGTGCTGCTGTGGGGGCTGGGTGCCTCACTCGGTTTTCCCCTCGCGCTCTCCGCCGCGGGGGAGTCGGGCTCCGACGAGGCGGCTCGGGTCAGCCTCGTCGCGACCATCGGTTACGTCGCGTTCCTCGTCGGACCACCGGGGCTGGGCTTCCTGGGTGAGCACATCGGACTGCGTGCCGCGATGCTGGTGGTCCTCGCGTTCGTCGTCCTCGCGGCCTTCCTCGCCCCGGCGGTCGAGCCCCGGCGTGATGGTGCGGCCGAGCGCATCCCGCAGCGGTGACTCTCCCTCGGTGGGAACGGCCCGTCCGAAGCAGAGCGTTCGGGTAGACCGCGGTCACACGCGCTGTCGTGATGGCCCATCTGCCGAGACTTCCGCCATTACTGCCGGGACGGGCATGGCAGTCTGTGCCCGTCCCCGACGCGTGTCGTGCAGCGAGCCGCCACGACGAGGCTCGGCAACGACGTACGGAGGCGGGCAGAGCCGGAAACGTGTCCCACCGGTCAAGCCGGCCCTGCCTGGCCTTCCCGTCGAGGCGGCCTGGGCAACGTCACGAAGGCCAGTGGGGCAGGCACGTGCCTGCCGGCACACGCGAGGCGGTCGGTCTTCCCGCGTCAGCGTGCGGGCGCGGGGACGACCCGACAACAGGGCCCTCCCAGGAGCCGAGTTGGCAATGACGCCCTCCGGAAAGTCGGCACCTTCTGACGGCGCTCAAGCCCCCGCTCAGGCCCAGCCCGAGCCCCGGACCAAGTTCCCGAGCGGCGCCAAGTGGTGTCGTCCCTCCTGATGGCCGCGTCTCCGTCGAAGTGATGAGACGGTGCCCTTCGCCGGTCTGACGTGCCGGCGATCACCGCCGCCATAGCCTCGCCGGGTGTCAGAGAAGATCAAGCCGGAAGAACCGGCAGCGGAGGCCGCGAGTCGGCGTGTGCGGTCGTTGGACGTGCTGCGCGGCATCGCCATCATCGGAACCCTGCTGAGCACCGTGAAGACGCACGTGCAGAAACTGCTGGCCAAACTCGACGTCCGCACGCGGGTGGAGGCGGCCCTCATCGCGAGCCGGGCCGGCCTCGTCGAGAACGGACAGGCCGAGCCGGGGAATTGACGACTCCGCACCCCGCCGGAGCCCACAGCAATGGGGTGGCCTGATATCGCACGCCGGGGCGGGGTCCTGCCAGGCTGACAGCGGTGGGCCGCCTCTTCCGCAAGCTGCGGGGCCGCAAGGGCGTGTACCAGGCAGGCACCGTGTCGTACGGCGACAGATGCGCGGAGCAGGACGCTCCGGTGTGCACGCGAACACCGGCTCTGACCAACCGCGGACACGCTGGGAGAGTCCGCCGAGAACAAGCGGATCGAGTGCCTGCTCGGCCGCTGACCCCGTGCCCGTGCGGAACACCTGTTCGGTGCGGGCACGGGGTGCTGTCGGTTGACGGAGGCAGGGCCGGCCGGTGCCGTCCGGCGCACTGCCGATCGGTGCGGCAAGCCCGATCGACGCACCGGAGGCATCGAACGACCGCCCTCGGGTCAATCCGCTGGTCTCACGGCGGGGAGGAGGGCCACGACCTCCCAGCCATGGTCCTTGCGTGGGCCGGTGTGCAGTGTGCCGCCGAGGGCGGTGACACGTTCGGTGAGGCCGACGATGCCGAAGCCTCCGCCGCGGGCGGCGTACGGCATCGGGGTGCCCCCGCGACCGTTGTCGCGCACCGTCACGTGCAAGGTGTTGTCGGCGTGAGCGAGGGCGACGGTGACTTCGGTGGCGTCGGCGGCGTGGCGGCGTACGTTCGTGAGGGCTTCCTGGACGACGCGGTAGGCGGCGGCCTGCACCTCGTGGGGCAGGTTCCGGGACACTGAGGCGTCGCGGTGCAGTTCGGCCTTCGGACCGGTCGGACCGCCGAATCCCTCGACCAGTTCCGCAAGGGCTGTCAGGTCCCCTACCAGGCGGCTCTCGCCCGGCTTGAGCCGGGCCGTTTCCTCCGGGCCGCCGCGCAGGATGCCGACGGTCACGCGCATGGAGTCGAGCGCTTGGGTCGCGGCGTGCTCGATTCCCGCCAGGACCGGGTCCAGGCGGCCGGGTTCGGTGGCGGCCATCATGCGGGCCATCTGGGTCTGGACCAGGATGCCGGTGACGTGGTGGGCGACGAAGTCGTGCAGGTCGGCAGCCATGGCGAGGCGTTCCGCGCGGCGGGTCTCGGCGACCGCGACGCCGCGTCTGTGGTCCAGGGAGCGCAGGTATCCGCCGAGGCCGGCGAAAACGCCGGTCAGCAGCGCTGCCGGCAGCATGAACAGCAGCGCGTCCTCCGTGGCGATGACATCGTGGAAGCGCAGTGGCGCCGCGATCGTCGCCCCGCCTGCGAGGACGGCGCACAGCCATGCCCACCGCGGTGGGCAGGTGCGGACGGCGATCAACAACAGACAGAGCAGGACCGCCACCTCACCGGGGCCGAGTGTCCGCATGCGCTCCGTCGTCGCGGCCACGGCGGTCAACGCCACGGAAACGCCTGCGGGAACGATGGTCCGCAGTTGCGGGGTGAGCCACACGGGCTGCCGGGCGGAGGGCCAGAGGACGGCCGCGAGGCCGAGCGACAGGAGCAGGAGTACCGCCCAGAGCGTCTTGCCGTTGACGACGGCGATGAACACGTCCGCAACGGCCAGCAGGAGCAGCATGGTGATGCCTGTCGCGCGCAGGCAGCCCTGCCGACGGGTCCGTGTCGTGGTGAAGTCGTCTGTCGCAGGCAGGAGGTTCACGTCGGTAACGGTAGGGGGAGACGTCAGGCTCGCCCCGGCCGGTCGACCAGGGCAGACGTCAGGCGCAGGAACCGCTTCGTCGGCGGTGCCTGCGCCTGGTCATCGGAGGTGGGAGCTGTCAGTTGACGCGGACGATCTTCCAGAGCTGGTCGTCGAGGCCGGCGCTGCCCCACTGGACGACGGCTGCCCCGTTGGCGGTGGAGGACTGGGCGACGCCGGCGACGAGGGTGCTGTTCACGTTCCGGAGTTTGTAGTAGCCGCCGCCCGCGTCGGTGAGGGTCCACTTCTGGGAGTCGGCGCTGGAGGCGGTGTTCTGGACGACGGCCGCTCCCGCTGTGGTGGAGGAGCCCTGGATGTCGAGGTTGAGGTTGCTCTTGACGTTCGTGATGTTCCAGGCGCCGCTGCCCGCGGACTGGAAGGTGAAGAGCTGGCAGGTGCAGGCCGTGTTCTGCCACTGGCCGACGGCGGTGCCCGCGGTGGTGGAGCCGTTCGGGATGTCGAGGTACTTGCCACTGTTCTTGTTCACCAGGACGTATCGGCCGGTGCCCAGGGGCGGCAGGGCAGTCTGAGTGAGGTTCCAGCGCTGGCAGGCGCAGGTGGTGCCGCTCCACTGCACGGCGGTGGTGCCGACGGTGGTGGAGGCGCTGGGTATCTCGAGGAACTTGCCACTGATGCGGTTCGTGATGCTGTACCCGCCGGCGGGGTGGGGGGCGACGGCCCATTCGTGGTCGAGGGTGCCGTTGTCATCCCACTGCAGGACGGTGGCGCCGTCGGCGGTGGACTGGTTCTGGACGCCGAGGACCTTGCCACTGGCGACGTTGAAGATCTTGAAGTAGCCCGAGGACTGCTGCTCGAAGCGCCACTGCTGGTTGGTGGAGGTGGTGGGGTTCTGCTGGGTGGCGGTGGTGCCGTTGGTGGTGGAGCCGCCGGCGATGGTGAGGTTCAGGGCGCTGTTCGCGTTGGTCATGGTGTAGGTGGCGCCGTCGGAGATGCTCCCGCCGAAGTCGACCGTGCTGTAGGTGACCGGGTTGCGGCGGTTGTCGCCGCCGAAGCCCGCGCTGAACACCATCAGGCTGTGGCCGTCGGCCAGCGGAAGCAGACCGCGGCTGTAGCCGCCACCGACGTTGGAGGGCATCCGCGTCCAGGTGTCCGCGGCGCCGTTCTGTGTGTTGACGAACAGGTCGTCGCTGCTGTGGGCGGTGGTGACGAGGGTGCCGTTGGGGCCGCCGGTGGGCAGCCAGGTGATGTAGGGCGTGCCCTGGGGGACCAGGCCGTCGGTGGTGCGCAGCGGGATGCCGGTGACGGAGTCGAACGCCTCCGGGTCGGAGGAGATCTTGTAGTGGACGGCGAAGTTGCCCGCGGCAGAACCGCCGAACTCGTACGTCATGATGTATTTCCCGTTGGGCATCCTGGCGACGGTCGGCATACCGGGGCGCTGGCTGTAGGTGGGCATCGCCACGTCGTCCACGACCGGGCCCCAGTTACGGACGTCCGTCGAGACCTGGTGGACGATCTTCTGCCCGTGGTCGGTGTCGCGCTGGTCGGAGTAGTAGACGATGAGCCTGTCGCCGGAGACCAGGAAGAACGGTTCCCACACAGGGGTATTGCCGTTCACATCCGTGGCTTTACCGCCGGTCGCGATGTTGGTGACGAAGGTCCAGCTCTGGCCGCGGTCGGTGCTGGCGTACAGGTCGATCTTGCTGCCGCCCCGGTCGTACGGCACCGAGTCACCGGCGGCGAGGATGGTTCCGGCGGGGAAGTCACCCATGGCCCTGGGCAGTTCGAACAGTTCGGGCTGCCAGCGCATGCCCCAGCCGTTCTGGGTGTCGGCGACCTCGGAGATCTTCGTCCAGGAGGTGCCGTTGTCGGTGCTGCGGTAGATCGGGAAGACGGGCATGTCCTCGCGGTACTGCTCGAACGTGGCGAGCAAGGTGCCGTTGGCCGAGCCGTTGTGCTGCAGGCGCATCGCCCGCGGGTAGTAGCTTCCGGGGGAGAGCGCGTCGGACGGCGGGGTGTACAGGGTCTGCGCGGGGCGGGAGAGGGCGTCCGCCCTTCCCGCTCCGGGCAGGACCAGCGTCGCCGCGGCGACGATCAACGCCAGGAACAGGAACAGCAGGGTGGTGGGGCGGGAACGCTGAGCGGCGCCGGGTCTGGCGCCCAACAGTGCAGGGGACATGTGCGGCTCTCAGGACAGGGGAGGGATAGGAGGGTCCGGTGCCTGCCGCCCCGGGACGAAACCGGGTAGGAAGCGGCGAGCCCGGAGTGCGCGTCCACCGCGTACGGGGAACTGCGGCGTCGTGCGGCACGGGAGTCGTACCGATCCGCCTCTCGGGTGAGACGGCGGTGCGAGTGGCAGAGCTGTGCCGGGGCGGGGTGTGTTCCCTGCTGCCGGGGTGCTCTCAGGTGGTGCGCCGGCCCGTCTTGTCGGGGTGCGATGGCGGAGGCGCGGTCGACCCGCGGACGACGAGTTCGACCGGTGGGTCGCTCGCCTGCGGCAGGTCGGTGTCGGGCTTCTCGATCGCGTGCACGAGAAGGCGGATGCCCTCTCGGGCCGCGGCCTCGAAGGGCTGGCGCACGGTGGTCAGGGGAGGAGAGACGTAGGCGAAGACCGGGTTGCCGTCGAAGCCGACGACACTGATGTCCTCAGGTACGCGGCGCCCGGCTTCCCGCAGGGCGTGGATGAGCCCGATGGCCATCTCGTCGCCCGCCGCGAAGACAGCGGTCACGGACCTGTCCGACGCCAGCGCCCGGCCCACGGCATGGCCGGAGGCCGCCGACCAGTCACCGTTGAGCAGCGGCGGCTCGTGCGCGCCCCGGGCCGCGAGCGCCGCCCGCCATCCCTCGATGCGGTCCTTGGCGGCGTACCACCGCCGCGGGCCGGCGAGGTGATGAACGGTCGCGTGCCCCAGATCCAGCAGGTGCTCGGTGGCAGCCCGAGCCAGTGCGTGGGCGCCCACACTCATGGTCAGGGTGCGGGCGGCGGTGAAGGCCGGCGGTGCTCCCAGGAAGAGGACGGGGACGTCGACGCGGACGCCGACCTCTCCCTCCACGATGGGTTCGGAGACGACGACGCCGTCCACCCCCTGCTCGAGCAGGGACTCCACGGCGCCCGCGATCCCCGCCGGGTCGCCGTCCGGCGTGTTGACCACGCGGAGCGCGTAGCCCGCGTCGCGCACGGCCCGCTCGATGTGCACGAGCAGTGAAGCGGTCCCGTATCCGGCGGTGCCCAGGGCGACCACGCCGATGGATCCGGTACGCCCGGAGGCCAGTGTCCTGGCCGCCTGGTTCAGCCGGTAGCCGAGTTCCTCAGCGGCTGCGAGGACTCTTGTGCGGGCCTCCTCGGAGACATACGGCTCGTTGTTGAGGACCCGGGAGACCGTCTTGCGCGACACCCCGGCCAGGCGGGCCACGTCCGCGCTGCGCGGCGCAGAGGAGCCCTCGCTCTGCCCCACCACTGCTGCCATGAAGTCTCCCGACGGCCGTGCGTCTGCATCGAATGAGGTCAACTGTATGACCACGCGGTCTGACCGCGTGGTCATGTCTACGGAGCCGACAGCTGTTCGTCAAGGGTCCCCGCAGTATCGATTCCGATGGACGGCAGCGGATTCGATGGAGGGCCACCGGTCGGCGAGGGGTGTCGTAGCCGCCGCGACGGAGTTGCCTTCGCCGGGTATATGTGCTGGTCAAGTGGTGGATTTGTACTCTCAAGTCCGCTCACGGAAGACGGCCGTCGTTCCCGTCGGGCTGCAAGGTGCCTGACTTTTCGACGTGTGCGGTCGGCCCTGCGCTCCGGTCGAAGGGGGCTTGACAGCAGCTCCCCGGAGCGTTCAGTCTTCCTCGCAGCTGCCGGTCGTATTTGTTCGATCGTGTTGAGTCTTGGTCGCGTTGACGGCCGCTTCCCCGTCACACCCCCTTGGGTCGACGTGCCGCCCGGGCACGACCGCCCTGTCAGGAGCCGAAATGCACTCTTTCTCCCTCGGCCGGCCCATGCCTGCTGCCAGCCGCCGCTCCGTCCTGCGCGGTATTGGTGGCGCAGCCGTCCTCGGCGCCGGCATACCGCTGCTCAGCGCCTGCGGCGGCAGCGGCACGGCTGCGGACCCGAAGACGGTCAGCCTCGGGTCGAACGCGTCGGACGCGGTGCCGAAGAAGGCGTTCGCCGAGATCTACGCGGCGTTCACGAAGCAGTCCGGGCTCACGGTCGACGTGAACACCAAGGACCACAACACCTTCCAGGAGCAGATCAACTCCTACCTCCAGGGCACCCCGGACGACGTGTTCAACTGGTTCGCCGGCTACCGCATGCAGTTCTTCGCGGCCAAGGGCCTGGCCTCCCCGATCGACGACGTATGGCAGAAGATCGGCGGCAACTTCCCCGAGGCGATGAAGGCGCTCAGCAAGGGCGAGGACGGCAAGTACTACTTCGTGCCGATCTCCACGTCCCTCTGGGGCGTCTTCTACCGCAAGAGCGTCTTCAAGAAGTACGGCTACGAGGTCCCCACCACCTGGGACCAACTCGTCGCGCTGTGCAAGCAGATGAAGAAGGACGGCCTGGTTCCGTTCGCCTTCGGCGACAAAGACGCCTGGCCCGCGCTCGGCACCTTCGACCAGATCAACTTCCGTACCAACGGCTACGACTTCCACGTCGAGCTGATGGCCGGCAAGGCGTCCTGGACGGATGCCAAGGTCCGCACCGCCTTCGACCACTGGGCCGAGATCCTTCCCTACCACCAGGAGGGCGCGGTCGGCCGCACATGGCAGGACGCGGCCCAGACGCTGATCTCGAAGAAGGCGGGCATGTACCTGTTCGGCAGCTTCGTGGCGCAGCAGTTCACGAACAAGGCCGACCTGGACGACCTCGACTTCTTCCCCTTCCCGGAGATCAACTCCGCGTACGGGCAGGACACCGTCGAGGCGCCGACCGACGGCTTCATGCTCTCCAAGGCCCCGAAGAACAAGGCCGGAGCGCTCAAGCTCCTGGAGTTCCTGGGCACCCCGGAGGCCGAGCAGATCTACCTGAAGTCCGACCCGAGCCTGGTCGCGGCGTCCAACAAGGCCGACACCTCCTCGTACACCGCGCTGCAGAAGAAGGCGTACGCGACGATCGCAGGCGCCAAGCACCTCACCCAGTTCATGGATCGCGACAGCCGCCCGGACTTCACCTCCACGGTGATGCAGCCGGCCCTGCAGAAGTTCATCCGTGACCCCAAGGGTGTCGACAGCCTGCTGACGTCGATCGAGCGCCAGAAGAAGACGATCTTCGCGTCCGCATGACCGCCACCACGAACACCGGTACCGGGACCGGCACCACCAGCACCCCGGGGACGGCCGCAGTGCCGCCCCCGGACAACCCGAAGCATGTGACCAAGAATCAGGCCAAGCGGCTACGGGCCCCCTTGGGCCACCGACGGCTGCTCACCCGACGGGACCGCACCACGCTCGGCCTGATGGCCGGTGTGCCGACGATCCTGCACGTCATGCTCGTCTGGCTCACGGCTCTCGCCTCGATCGCGCTGGCCTTCACCACCTGGGACGGCATCGGCTTCGACTCCATCAAGTGGGTCGGCCTGGACAACTTCAAGGAGCTGTTCACCAACAACCCGCAGTTCTGGCCGGCAGTCGAGCACAACGTCGTCTGGTTCGTCGTGCTCATCCTGATCCCGACGCCGCTGGGCCTGTTCCTGGCCGTGCAGCTGGACAAGAAGATCCGGTTCAGCAAGGTGTACCAGACCGCGTTCTTCCTGCCCGTCGTGCTGTCGATGGCGGTCATCGGGTTCGTCTGGCAGCTCGTCTACAACCCGGACACCGGCCTGATCAACAACCTGATCGGTGCGAACGAGCCCGGCCACTACATCGACTGGATCGGCGACCCGGACCTCAACCTGTGGTCCGTCCTCATCGCCGCTTCCTGGCGGCACACCGGATACATGATGATCCTCTACCTGGCGGGTCTGAAGGGCGTCGACCCGGCCCTGCGGGAGGCGTCCTCGCTGGACGGCGCCAACGAGTGGCAGACGTTCAGGAACGTCATCTTCCCCACCCTGCGCCTCACCAACACCATCGTCCTGGTCGTGACGATCATCGAGGCGCTGCGCGCCTTCGACCTGGTCTTCGTCTTCAACAAGGGCGCCGAGGGCACCGAGTTGCTGTCGATCCTGGTCACCAACAACATCATCGGTGAGTCCAGCCGGATCGGTTACGGCTCGGCGATCGCCGTGGTCCTGCTGGTGATCTCGCTTGCCGTGATCATCCCGTATCTGATCGCGACCTTCCGGAAGGAGCGGCGCGCATGAGCACCGTGAGCGCGCTCGGAAAGCAGCGCACCCCCGTCCGCCCCGCCCGGATCCTGCTGCACGTCTTCCTCGCTGGTGCCGCGCTGGCCTGGCTCGCGCCCCTGCTGTGGGCGATGTACGCGGCGATGCGGCCGTACGCCGAGACCAGCACCAAGGGCTACGTGTCCTGGCCCGACAAGCTGAGCCTCGACAACTTCACCAACGCCTTCCAGCAGTCGGACATGCTGCACTACTTCGGGAACACGCTGCTGGTGGCGATCCCGGCGGTGCTGCTGACGCTGTTCCTGTCGTCGTGTGTGGCCTTCTATGTCAGCCGCTTCGACTTCCGGGTCAACCTCTTCCTGCTCCTGGTGTTCACGGCCGGCAACCTGCTCCCGCAGCAGGTCATCATCACCCCGTTGTACCGGCTGTACCTGCTCATCGACCTGCCCGGCATCACCATGAGCGGCAAGCTGTACGACTCCGCGCTGGGCCTGGTCCTGATCCACGTGGCGTTCCAGTCGGGCTTCTGCGCCTTCGTGCTTGCCAACTACATGCGCTCGCTGCCGCACGAGCTGACCGAGGCCGCCCTCGTCGACGGCGCCTCCGTGTGGCGCCTGTACTGGCAGATCGTGCTGCCCCTGTGCAAGCCGGCGATGGCCGCCCTGGCGACGTTGCTGTCCATCTGGATCTACAACGACTTCTTCTGGGCCATCGTTCTGATCTCCACCGGCGAGAACATGCCGATCACCTCGGCACTGAACAACCTCTCCGGCCAGTACTTCACCGACCCCAACCTGATCGCCGCCGGCGCCCTGCTCACCGCTATCCCCACCCTGATCGTCTACTTCGTGCTCCAGCGGCAGTTCGTCAGCGGCCTCACGCTGGGCGCCAACAAGGGCTGAAGCACGCCTCCCACTCGTTCCCCACACTTTCCGGAGTACCACCAGTGACCACCGAACGCCGTCTCCGCCTGGCCGGAATCGCCTACGGCGGCGACTACAACCCCGAGCAGTGGCCCGAGGAGGTGTGGGCCGAGGACATGGCCCTGATGGGCGAGGCCGGGGTGACCATGGTCAGCGTCGGCATCTTCTCCTGGGCCCTGCTGGAGCCGTCCGAGGGCGTCTACGACTTCTCCCGCATGGACAGGATCCTCGACCTCCTCCACGAGAACGGCATCGCCGCAGACCTCGCCACCCCGACGGCCTGCCCGCCCGCCTGGTTCTTCCGGGCCCACCCGGAGGCACTGCCGATCGACCGCGACGGCCGCACGCTGTCGTACGGCAGCCGCCAAACGTTCTGCCCCTCCAGCCGGGCCTACCGCACAGCGGCGCTGCGTATCGCGGGTGCGCTGGCCGAGCGGTACGCCGACCACCCGGCCGTCGCGATGTGGCACGTCCACAACGAATACGGCTGCCACAACGCCGAATGCTTCTGCGACACCAGTGCGGCCGCCTTCCGCACCTGGCTGAAGGCGAAGTACGGCAACGACCTGAACGCGCTCAACCACGCCTGGGGCACCACCTTCTGGAGCCAGTGGTACTACGACTGGGAGGAGATCCTCCCGCCCCGCGCCACCGGCGCCGACCCCAACCCGACCCACCGGCTGGACTGGCGCCGCTTCTGCTCGGACGAACTGCTGTCGCTGTTCACCGCCGAACGCGACGTGCTCCGCAGAGCCGCCCCTCACATCCCCGCCACCACCAACTTCATGGTGATGCACAACTTCGACGCCATGGACTACTGGCGCTGGGCCCCCGAGCTGGACATCGTCTCCAACGACCACTACCTGCTCGCCACCGACCCGGAGTCGGAGACCGACATCGCGCTCTGCGGCGACCTGGTCCGCTCCCTGGCCGGCGGGCGGCCCTGGCTGCTGATGGAACACTCCACGGGAGCCATCAACTGGCAGCCCGTCAACCGGGCCAAGACGCCCGGCGAGATGCGCCGCAACGCGCTCGCCCACGTCGCGCACGGCGCCGACGGCATCGCCTACTTCCAGTGGCGCGCCGCGAAGGCGGGCGCCGAGCAGTGGCACTCGGCGATGCTGCCGCACGCGGGCACCGACAGCCAGATCTGGCAGGACGTCATGCAGCTCGGCGCCGATCTGCGGGCCCTCGCCGAAGTGGGCGGCAGCACCAGCCCCGCCAAGGTCGCCATCGTCTGGGACTGGAACGCCCGCTGGGCCATGGAACTGCCCTCCCAGCCCAGCAGCGAACTGCGCTTCCAGGACCTGGTGAGGGACTGGTACACACCGCTGTGGAAGGCCGGCGTGGCGGTCGACTTCATACGCCCCGACAGCCCGGACCTCGACCGCTACCGGCTCGTCCTCGCCCCCAGCCTGTACCTGGTCGACGACGCGGGCGCGACCAACCTGGCGGCGTTCGTCGAGCACGGCGGCACCCTCGCCGTGGGCTTCCACAGCGGTGCGGTGGACGAGAACTGCCATGTTCGCCTGGGCGGTTACCCAGGCGCCTTCCGGAAGGTCCTCGGGGTGCACGGCGACGAGTTGTTCCCCCTGCTGCCCGGACAGACGGTCGGCCTGGCCGGCCAGGTTCCGCAGGGTGCGACCGCCGACCTGTGGACCGAACGCCTCCGGCTCACCGGAGCGGATGCCGTTGCCACGTACGCCGAGGGACCGCTGGCCGGCGTCCCGGCCATCACCCGCCACGCGTACGGCAGCGGCACCGCCTGGTACCTCGCCACCCACCCGGACCCCACCACCCTGGCCACCGTCCTGGAGCGCATCCGAGAGGAAGCCGGAGTGCGCCCGGAGCACGACGTAGCAGCCGGCGTCGAGGTGGTGAGGCGGCGGGGCGCGGAGGCCGACTACCTCTTCCTGATCGACCACGCCGGCCACGGCGCCGAGATCCCCGCCGAAGGGGTCGAACTCCTCACCGGCAAACCGGTCGTGGGCTCCGTCACCGTCCCCGAAGGCGGCGTCGCAGTCGTCCGCGAGGCGACGCGCGAACCGAGTGGCGGGTGAGGCATCTGAGGTTGCTCCGTGTGTCGGTCTCCCCTCGGGCACTGTCCCTTCGCTTCGGGAGGTGACTGGGCGGGACGTCACCGCGCGGCCGACCGGACGACTTTGACAGTCAGCGAGGTTCGGCCGTGTGGTCCAGGAGGCGCTTGGGACATGAAGATCAGGACGGGGCGGCGCTCTCACCGCGCCGCGCCGCGCGGTACGGACGTGGCCCGTCTACGGCCGGTGCCGCCGCCACGTGCGCGGCGACTGAAACGACGCGACGGACTTGGATCCGCTCGACTGTGGCGCCGTGCCGGGGCCCTCTCCCCACACGCGACCTCGCCCGGCTTCCACATGACCGACGGCCGCGCCTGCAGGCGCGCCGAGCGTGTCTGAGAACCGCACCTCGCGCGACTCCGGCGCCGCGATCCAGGAGAACCGCCGGCTGGACGCGAGGTGGGACCGAGGCACTTCTCTCGGTTACGTGAGGCGGGCTGTCAGCCCGATCCGGGTGCCGCCCGGCCCGCCACGGGTGTAGGCACAACGCCGCGCCAACGGAATTTCCTGCTCCGACTCCACGGAAGTGAGTTCTGACATGACAGGTTTGCCCAGCCGCCGACAGGTGCTCGGCGGGGCGGCTGCGGGAGTGCTGGCCTCGCTGGCCGGGATTCCGCTTGCCGGTTCCGCGTCCGCCGCCACGACGTACACCGCACCTGATCCCCGTGTGTGGATCCACCTCAACAGCGGGTGGCGATTCATCAGATCGGACGTCGCAGGCGCGCAGGCGCCCGGATTCAATGACTCCGGATGGACGTCGGTCAACACGCCCCACACCTGGAACGCCGTCGACGGTGCCGACGGCGGCAACAACTACTACCGTGGAGTGGGCTGGTACCGCCGCCACTACACCGTGCCGTCCGAACTGGCGGGCAAGAGGCTGTACCTGCAGTTCGCCGGGGTCAACCAGGTCGCCGACGTCTGGGTCAACGGCACGTATCTCGGGCAGCACAAGGGCGGGTACTCCCGCTTCAGGTTCGACGCCACGGCCGTGCTCGTCCCGGGCGGGGACAACGTGATCGCGGTGAAGGTGACCAACGCACGCGACACCGACATCGCCCCGGTGGGCGCGGACTACACCTTCCAGGGCGGCATCTACCGCAACGTGAGCCTGTGGGCCGTCGACGACCTTCACGTGCGGATGACGGACTACGCGGGCCCCGGAATCTACCTGAGGCAGAGCAACGTGACCGCGGCGTCGGCCACGGTGACCGTGACGACGAAGCTGTGGAACGACAGCGGCACCACCAGATCGGTGGTCGTCCGCACCGTCATCGCCGACAAGAGCGGGACCATCGTCGCGGAGGCCGGCAGCACCGCGCAGACCGTCCCCGCGGCCACCGGCGCGGAGATCCGGCAGACCCTCCGCATCGACAACCCGCGCCTGTGGAACGGCCTGGCGGATCCCTACCTCCACAACGCCAGCGTCGAGATCCATGACGTCACCGGGGGCGGGGACAAGATCACGGACGTGGTGACCGAACGCCTGGGCCTTCGCTCCCTCGCCGTCGACGCCGACACAGGCTTCCGCCTCAACGGCAGCCACCTCCACCTGCACGGCGTCAACCTGCACCAGGACCGGGCCGTCAAGGGATGGGCGATATCCGACGCCGATCACACACAGGACTTCGACCTCATCGGCGAGATCGGCGCCAACGCCATCCGGATGGCGCACTACCAACACGACCAGAAGGACTACAACCTCGCCGACGAACGCGGAATGGTCGTGTGGGCGGAGATCCCGCTGGTCGACATCGTCACCGACTCGGCCGCCTTCACCACCAGCACCCAGAACCAACTGCGGGAACTGATCCGGCAGAACTACAACCACCCCTCGATCGCCTTCTGGGGCATCGGCAACGAACTCCTCGACTACAACGGCACCGCCGCGAACAAGCTGCTCGCGTCACTGGCCGACATCATCGAAGCCGAGGACCCGGACCGATTCTCCACCTACGCCGTACGTGGCGAGGACCCCGACAACGCGCAGGCGGGCCTGCACACGCAGACGACGGGCTTCAACAAGTACTACGGCTGGTACTACGGCTCCAAGGACAATGACCTCGGAGCATGGGCCGACAACCTGCACGCGAACTCCCCCTCCCGCAGGATCGCCATGTCGGAGTACGGCGTCGGCGCCAGCACCACCCAGCACGTACTCAACCCGCCCAAGCCGGCTCCGGGCGGATCCTGGCACCCCGAGGAGTACCAGTCGCTGTTCCACGAGGCGGCCTGGAGGCAGCTTGCGAGCCGTCCGTACATCTGGGGCACGTTCGTCTGGGCCATGTTCGACTTCCCCTCCGACGGCCGCAACGAAGGAGGCCAGCCCGGAATCAACGACAAGGGCCTGGTCACCCGCGACCGGCAGACCCGCAAGGACGCCTTCTACTGGTACAAGGCCAACTGGGCCGACACTCCCACCCTCTACATCACCAGCCGCCGCTGGACCCAGCGCACCGACGCCACCACCGAACTGAAGGTCTACTCCAACGCGGGCCAGGTCACCGCCACCCTCAACGGCACCTCCCTGGGAACCCTGAGCAGCAGCGACCACATCTTCAGGTGGCCCAGCATCACCTTGAGGCCCGGACAGAACACCGTGACGGTCACCGCGACCATCAACGGCTCCACCTACACCGACAGCGTCAACTGGACACTCGGCTGAGAACCCGGCCCCTCGACAGACGCCCCGTCCGACAAGCGGAACAGGCGCTACAGGGGCAGGGTGATGCCACATTTCCGACGATCCCGTAGGTGCGCGGGTGGCGGCGGTGTGACGATGCCAGCTGGCACACGCCGTACGCGACGAAGCTCCGGTGGGCACGGTGACCTGTCAGGTCGTTCTCCCCGACCGGAGTTTCGATGCGCCGCCAAGGCCGCCACCGCGTGCGACTGCCGACCTGCCACAGCGGCTCGCGATGCCAGCCGATCCCGCCTCGTCATGGACGGCACGGCAGGCGAGTCCGAGGCGGTGGGCGCCACCGCACCGGTGCACACCAGGACTGCCGTCGGGGCCATGATGACGGCAGGGCGAGCCGTGGCCCGTTCGACGGGAACACTCAGCTTCGTGCGGAGGTGAAATTCGCCCGGCCGCAGAACGGCGTCGCGCACGTCCTGCGTCACGATGAACGAGCACCGGCGGGCGCGGTGTCAGGCATGGGCCAGTCCCGGGAGGTGTTCGGCGAGATGCACGGCATGCAGCCGCGCGAACTCGTCGTGTGTGCAGCGTCCGTAGGCGGGGTGGGGGCGTGTTCTCCCATGTGGCCGGTGAACAGGGCCACCGCGTCCGCGAAGCCGGCCGCAGCCTCGGTCAACGGCAGGCCCGGGTCCAGCGGCGGCGCTCCGTCGATCTCCGCACCGAGCGGGTGCTTCATCGCTCCGCGGCGCAGGAAGACCCGTTTGACCAGAGCGCCTGCCGTCGCCCGGAACAGGGCGGGCTTGAGATCGGGGTAACCGGTCACGGAGTAGCGGACGGTCTGGGCACAGTGCTGCAGCGTCTGGGACAGGTTCCAGGGGCTGCCCGGCGCCAGCAGGTCACGCTCGGGGCGACCGAGGTCCTTGTGGAGCCGTTCAGTGAGCTGGACGAGGGTGAGTGAGGTCATATCGCAAGATTCCGTTTCCTCCATGCTCGACGGCCAAGGCCCCGACCTCGGTCCCGCCCCTCACAGCGAAGGCGGCACCAACCGACAAGGATCGCTTCGTCCTCGAAGAGGATCCGTAGGCCGTGCTGGTTCAGGTATTCGCTGAACGGCTGGGCTTGGCGGCTCGTCGTGACTGTTGGTTCGGGACCGTCGCACGTGAAGGTGATACGGCCGTCTGCGATGGTGAGCTGGTAGTCGGCACTCCAGTGTGGTGTGTGCAGGGTGAAGCCGATCGGGCCTTCGCGGGTGAAGGTCGTGACGGTGAGGTCGGTGTCTATCACCGGCCAGCTGAAGTTGCCGCGCTTGATTTCGAAGCTCTCGTTGGCGTCGAGGAAGCACTGGACCGGCCCCTCCAGGGCCAATGGCACGAGGTCGGGACGTCCGTTGGCTTCGGTGGGGATGATGAACCCCTTGAGGACGCGTGTCCGTGGGCACCGTCGTTGTGCGCCGGTGTCCTTGGAGGGCGTCCAGTGCCGCCAACCTCCACTCCGCCGACGTCGAAGCCCTTGTGCGATTTGACCGGCCGAGCGGTCGGCGCGTCGGTGGGGTGGAACCCTGATCTCGGATGTCTGTCAAAGCGGGTCAAGCCCAGGTGGCCATCGTCTCGTTGTTCTGGGCGGTGTACGCCTACCCCGTGATCAACGGACACAGCCGGACTGTCGAGACGATCGCGCTGTCGTCGATGCCGGAAGACCTGGCCTCGCAGAAGGACTTGTCGACGACGTTGACGAGGTGTTCGACCTGGTGTGAGGCCGGCAGCTCGTTGAGGGCAATGGCGGCGCTGCGGCCTCCGGAGCCGACGGCGATCAGCGAGCCGTGGTCGCCGGGCACCCCGCCCGCATGGGCCCACCACATGCCGCCGCAGGACAACGGTGTGGAGATCAGGCCCAGCCCGTAGCGGGCGCCGGGCCACACCCGGTCGGGGTCAGCGGCCACGGTCTGTCGTATGAGATCCAGTTGGCCGCATGCGACAGACGCCGACCAAGCAGGGCGGAGGCGAAGCGCGTCAGGTCGGCCGGTGTGGAGACGAGGGCACCGCCGACGCCGCCGAAGGTCAGGTTCCAGTCAGTGCCGTCGACGCGGTGGCCGTCCCGGTCAGTGAATGCCTGATTGTCCTCAGTGACCTCCACGGTTGAGCGCGATTTAGGCGTGGGCCCACAAGCGGCCACGGCGATCGGGGATTCCGCCAAGCACTGCGCGCCAAGGCGGTGGGTTGCGTTCCCGAAGGGTACCTGCCGTGCGACCTGGCGCCGGGACTTGTTCCTGACCTACTTCCGACTCCTATCGGCCCCTGTCCATAGCCGTGAGAACCGAGCCGGTGTCGATGGAGGTGCGCGGCAGATCCGGCGAGGTCTCGGCGCGGGCCGGCGCGGCCTGCTGCGAGACGTCACCGGACCGCCGCGCCACCTCAGTCTTGGCCCGCCCCCTCCCGCGGTCGAGGATCCCCGAGCTCTGAGGGCGGTGCTCCAGCCCATCCGGACGGGTCCACACCGAGGGCGCTCCTGGGGTTCCGCCACTCGACTGAGCCGTTCAGCCCGGGCGCTGCACTCTCACCAATAGATCCGATGTATAGCGCTTCAGTCGCCGAGTGGGTGATCTTTCGAGCTCTACGCGCCGCAAGAGACCCCCGCTTGTCACTCATGTTTGGGTCAACCTCGTCTCAGCTATAGACGCGGCCATCGTCGTTCACTTATAAATCCATCCGATGTCTTCTAAGGGTGACGCGGAGCACGGCCGCCACGCCGGCGTTCCGCTCCCAGCGCCCTGCCATCCCTCCTCCCTTGACCCATGGAGCCGCACCATGTCTTCTGCCTCCCTCAGCAGACGCTCTCTGATGAAGGCCGCCGCCCTTGCCGGAGGAGTGGCGGCCTTCGGGCTGCCTCAGGTCTTGTGGCCCGCCACCGCCGAGGCGTACACCGTCCCCTCGAAGATGGACTGGTGGTACCAGGCCAGGTTCGGGATGTTCATCCACTACGGGTCCTACTCGGCGCTCGGCCAGGGCGAGTGGGCGTTCGACACCCAGCAGTGGAGCAAGGCGAACTACCAGACGCAGGTCACCCAGAACTTCAACCCGTCCCAGTTCAACGCCGCCGCCATCGCCGAACTGGCCAAGAACGCCGGCATGAAGTACCTCGTGATCACCGCCAAGCACCACGAGGGCTACGCGATGTGGGACTCCAACGTCCCCGGCTTCACCGACAGCACCGGCACCAAGCAGTACAACCTGCGCGACTACAACGGCATCCAGTCCGACCCGCTCATGAACCTCAAGACCGAGTGCGAGAGCCGCGGGATCAAGTTCTGCCTGTACTACTCGATCCTCGACTGGAACCACCCTTCCCAGACCGATCGCCACGAAAGCGGCCTCACGACGATGTCGTCGCAGGCCGCCCGCACCGCCTACATCGCCGACATGAAGGCGCAGCTTCAGGAACTGCTGGACCGCTACGACCCGGCGCTGCTCTGGTTCGACGGTGACTGGTTCGGCGAGCCCTCCAGCCCCACCCTGGAAGACTGGTGGCTGGAATCGGACGGCGTCGACCTCTACAACTGGCTGATCGCCCGCAAGCCCGGCCTCATCGTCAACGAACGGGTCAAGCGGGACCACCGTCTCGGTGACTACGCGGTCGCGGAGTTCGGTATCCCCAGTGAGCCGATGGGCCGGCCGTGGGAGCGGTGCGCCACCATGAACGGCGCCTGGGGTTACAACGCGGGGAGTGAGAACTCCTACAGGTCCGTCAAGGACATCATCCAGGAGCTCGTCACGGTGGTCTCCCGGGACGGCAACCTCTTGTTGAACATCGGCCCCAAGGGCGACGGCTCGGTCCCCGCCGGGTCCCAGACCGTCCTCAACGGCCTGGCCTCATGGATGTCGACGTACGGCGACAGCATCCACGGGACCAGCGGCGGCCCGTTCACCAGCGAACCCGCATGGGGGAAGGTCACCAAGAAGGACGGCAAGCTCTTCGCCCACGTCTTCAGCTGGCCCACGAACGGCCAGCTGAGGATCCCGAGGATCGACAACACGATCAGCCGCGTCTATCTGCTGAACAACCCCTCGGTCTCGCTCTCGTACACCGTCACCGACCAGATCAACGTCACCGTGCCGGCCACCGCGCCGAACGCCAACGTCTCCGTGGTGTGCGTCGAGGTCCAAGGCATGCCCATGAGTGTCTCACCGGCGGTGTTCTCGAACGTCGACTACCAGGGCACCCGCGCTGTTCTGCCGCTGGGCAGTTACACCTCCTCCCAGCTGTCCGCCGCCGGCCTGGGGCCCGCCATGGCCTCGTCCATTCTGGTGCCCAACGGCTACCGGGTGACGGGCTACTCCGGCGACAACTTCACCGGCACCGCCTGGACGTTCACCTCGAACGCCGCCGATCTTCGGGTGACCGGCAACAATGACGCCATCGCCTCGCTGAGGGTGACGTTCAACCCGGCCACGTACTTCCGCCTGGGCAACGTCACGAGCGGCCTGGTGCTGGACAGCGGCGGCAACTTCACCAGTGGCTCCAACCTCAAGCAGTGGGAGCCAATAGACCACAACAATGTCCAGTGGCAGGCAATCGAACTCGGAAACGGCTACTACAGGCTCGTCAACCGCACCAACAGCCTGGTCGCCGACGGCTGGGGCGCTACCAACAACGGCGACCCGGCCCGGCAGAGGGCCTGGGACGGAAGCAACACGCAGCAGTGGCAGATCACCCACCGCGGCCAGGGCCAGTACTCGATCGCCAACCGCAGCACGGGGCTGGTCCTCGACGGCGGAGGCATGGTCGCCGCAGGGGCTGTGGCCAAGCAGTGGACGTGGCAGCAGCACACCAACCTGCTGTGGACGTTCAGACCGGTCGGCTGACTGGCGCGACCCCGGTGGCATGCCTGATGTCTTCGTCGTCGGGCGCCTATGAGTCGGTAGGCGCCCGCAACGGCAAGGGTGCTGAACTCGTGGAGACCGTTGGCGAACCGATCTGCGTCACCCGAGGGTGGGGCACGGGGTCATGTCCTGTGCGGTGGTGTAGTCACTTGCCGGGCTGATTCGGTACGGGCGGGGAAAGCCGGCGGTTGTCCTCGGTGGGTCTGGCGGTGCAGATTTCGGCCAGCAAGCCGTCCGGGAGACAGTGGCGGTCGAAGACCTGCCACGCATCGTGGAGTTCGGCCAGGACTGCGGCGGCGAGCCGGTCGAGGGCCGCTGGGCCGGAGAAGACCTGGACGACGTAGGCTCATCGTTTGATCCCGCGGTTCAGCCGCTCCCACGGGTGGTGCTCCAGATCGTCTTCATGACTGGTAGTACTGGGTGCCGAGCGATGGCCCGGTGGCTTCGTCAACCTACGTCGCAGACATTCAGCGTGGCCTCCTCACCGCCGAACCAAACGGCTTCGGAGTGGGCCCCGGTCCCCGCAGACGGCGTCCGACACCGGATCGTCGGCAGGGCGGATCCGGCCCGGCGCCACCTACACCGGGGTCGCCACCGCCTACGAGGCCGAGGACGGAAACGGGCGTCCGGTGGCGCGGGCCCCGCTCCCGGATGGTCGGAGTCCGGTCTGTCGGCGGCGGTGGCCCCGCCGGTCGGCGCAGTGAGTGCTTCGGGGAGCCGCGACGGGATGGCGGCGCGGGCCAAGACTGCGAGGAGTCCATGAGCGAACAGATACGGCGGCCCTGCGGCCGACGGACGAGGGAGGGCGGGCAGGGATCCCCTACGCGATCGACGGCGGAGGGCTCGCCGTGCGCGCCTGGCTCCGGCCGGCGCATGCGGAGGTGTCGTCGGTCGAAGTCGACGACGCGGCCATCCGTTTGACGGACTCGCCTCACGGATCGACGCGTAGGCCCACCACTACCGCTTCATGGCCGTGCTCCAGACCAACGGCGGGTGCCTCATCGACGTCGACGTAGTGGCGGAACTCCATCCCGGGGGAGAACCTGCGCCTCGAGAACATCGACATCCTCGACCACCGGGAACCGCAGATGCTCTACCAGGGCTGCATCGCCATCAACCCCGGTGACGGCGACCTCGTCCGGGACGTGATGGTCGACAACGTCCGCGTCGAGGACACCCTGTGGCAAGGACCTCACCTGCATCGACCCCTTGGAGCGCATGGACCCATCCCGTGGTCCATGGGGCCCATGGACGTGTTGTGGGTTCATGCGGCGGACTCCCATTCGCTGAGGGCTTCGGCATGGGCGGCGGCCAGCTCGTCGTACGTCGATCCTGCCCACGCCGACCCAGGTTGCTGTTCGTCCAGTGAAATGTGTGTCACTCGTGGGGCTGTGAGTCTCGGGTCGGGACAGTGTCAGCCGTCGATCGCCGGTAGCGGGCCGTCGTTCAGGCTGGCCGCCAGCCACTGCTCGACGGCTGCGATGTGGACGGTCGCGGCGGAGACTGCCAAGTGGGCGTCGCGTGCCTGGAGCGCGCTGAGGATCTCCTCGTGATCCTGGTGAGCGTTGTCCAGGGCACGACGGGTCCGGCTCCCGCGGACGATGCGGACGCGCTGGGTGCGGGTCGAGAGCACGCGCAGCAGCATGGACAGCACCGGGTTGCCGATGGTCTCGACGATCCTGAGATGGAAGGCGATGTCGTGGGCGACGAACTCGTCGACCGTGGTGGCGGATCGGCACCGGTCGAGGATGTCGCGCAGTTCCCGGATGTCCTCCGGCTGCAGCAGTGCGGCGGCCATTCCGGTCGCCTGCGGCTCGAGCAGTCGGCGTACTTGGAGTAGCTGCAGCGCGGTTTGTCCCTGGGAGACGTCGGCGGCGAAGGAGAGGCTCTCCAGCAGCAGATGGGGTTCGAGGCTGGAGACGTAGGTGCCGTCGCCCTGCCGGGTGATCAGGATACGCATGGCGGTCAGGGCCCGGACGGCCTCGCGGAGGGAGTTGCGGGACAGGCCGAGTTGTCCGGCGAGGATCTCCTCCTTCGGGAGGCGGGAGCCTGGCGCGAGTTCGCCGGCGACGATCATCGCCTTGATCTTGTCGATGGCCTCGTCGGTCAGTGCCACGAACGTGCCTCTCCGTGCTGGGGGATGCGCTGGTGGGCGTTGGTTCCGCCCGGCGACGTCAGGGCCGGGCGGAGCTGCCCATGGGGCGGGCGCGGCTACTCCTGCTTCTCGCCGGAGGCGAAGCGGGAGATGATCAGGGCGACGATGATGATCG
Source organism: Streptomyces regalis (assembly GCF_001509475.1). Lineage (GTDB taxonomy): Bacteria > Actinomycetota > Actinomycetes > Streptomycetales > Streptomycetaceae > Streptomyces > Streptomyces regalis. The sequence continues at coordinate 24,493 of NZ_LLZG01000013.1, read as the reverse complement.
CGCCGTTGAGGAACTGGTTCCACAGCGGAGGTACGCCAGCGAGCGTCATGACGTTGACGACGAGCTGGAGGGTGAGTACACCGGTCAGCGCGCCGAAGATCGAGCCCTTGCCGCCGTTGAGGCTGACTCCGCCGATGACGGTCGCGGCGAAGACCTGGAAGATCCAGCCGCTGCCCTGGGTGGCGGAGATGGAGCCGTAGTGGCCGCTGTAGAGGATGCCGGCGAACGCGGCGAGCAGGCTGCCGAGGATGAGGACGATCCACACGGTCCGGTCGACGCGGATACCCGCGGTGCGGGCGGCCTCCGCGTTGCCGCCGATCGCGTACAGCGCCCGGCCGTGCCGGAGCCAGGCCAGCGCGCTGCCCCCGATCGCGAAGAGCACCGCGCAGACCCAGATGGCGGCGGGCATACCCAGCCAGGACGCCTTGCCCAGGTAGGTGAAGGACGAGGGCAGTTCGACGATGGACTGGCCCTCGGAGAGGGCGACCTGAAGGCCGCGCAGCATGGTCAGCATGCCGAGGGTGACGATGAACCCGTTGAGGCGCAGCTTCAGGATCAGGAATCCGTTGACGGCGCCGATCACCACGCCGACCAGGAGGCAGAGCGGGAACGCCATCCACTCGGGGAAGAGGCCGAGGCCGGTGAACCGCGCACCGCTGGTGGGCAGGACCAGCCATACGGCGATGACGGGGGCCACGCCGATGGTGGACTCCAGGGACAGGTCCATCCGGCCGCAGATGAGGATGAGCGCCGTGGCGAGCACGAGCAGGCTCAGTTCGGTGGACTGCTGCAGTACGCCGATGAGGTTGTCGGCGGTGAGGAAGGCCGGCGAGACGATGAACCCGATCAGCATCAGCACGAGGATGGCCGGGATCAGGGACAGGTCACGAAAGTGGCCGAGGTCGATCCGGCTGCCGCGGCGGCCGGTCTCCGCGGCGGCCGGCTCCGCCTTGCTCGCTGCGGGCTCGGTGAGATCTGTGGTGGCGGACATGACTACCTTCCGTGCGCTTCGGTGCCGGATGCGGTGAATGAGGCGGATGCGGCGCCTGCCGCGGGAGTGGCGACGCCTTCCATGGCGGCGACCACCTGCTCGTCCCGCCAGCCGCGCTCGAACTCGGCGACCACCCGTCCGTGGAACATGACGACGACCCGGTCGCAGACCCGGAGGTCGTCCAGTTCGTCGGAGACGATCAGTGCGGCCTTGCCGCCGTCGGCGACCTGCCGGATCCGGCCGAGCAGGAACTCCTTGGACTTGACGTCCACGCCGTTGGTGGGCCGGATGGCCACCAGGACATGGGGGTCGGTGGCCAGGGCGCGGGCGACGACGACCTTCTGCTGGTTGCCGCCGGACAGGGCGGAGACCGGGGTGGCGGCTCCCGGGGTCTTGATGTCGAGGTCCCGGATCATGCGCCGGGCGAAGGTCCTGGTGCGTGCGGGCAGTACGGTGCCGAACGGGCCGAGCTGGTCGGTGACGGTGAGCGTCGCGTTCTCCGCCACGCTGCGGTTGTTGACCAGCCCCTGGACGTGGCGGTCCTCGGGGACCAGACCGACTCCGGCGGCGAGGGCGGAGGGCACGCTGCCGGTGCGCACGACCCGGCCGCCTACCGTGATGCCGCCGTCCTTGGCGCGGTGCAGGCCTGCGATGGCCTCGCCCACCTGCACGTTGCCGCTGGCCGCGGCGCCGGCGAGCCCGACCAGCTCGCCCTTGCGGACCGAGAGGGACAGGTTCTCGCAGACGCCGGGCAGCGTCAGGCCGTCGATCGTCAGCAGCTCCGGGGAGTCGGCCCGTGCGGCTGGGGCCGTGCTCGTGGCGGCGGTGTTCGTGGCGGCGGACTCGCCGGTCATGGCCTCCACCAGCGCCTGGTGACCGAGCTCGGCCACGGGCGCGGTGAGGATGTGACGGGCGTCGCGGTAGACCGTGACCGTGCTGCAGAGGTCGTAGACCTCTTGCAGGTGGTGGGAGATGAACAGGAAGGCGACGCCCTGGTCCTGGAGGTCGCGGAGCTTGTCGAAGAGGCGGCCGATGCCGCGCGCGTCGAGTTTGGCGGTCGGCTCGTCGAGGATGATGAAGCGGGCGCCGAAGGACAGCGCCCGGGCGATCTCGACGAACTGCCGCTGCTCGACCGTGAGGTCCCTGGCCCGCGCGGCGGGGTCGACGGCCACGCCGTACTCGGCGAGCAGTTCCTCCGCGCGCTGCCGCAGCTGCTTCCAGCGGATGGGTTGTACCGCGCCGGCGCTCTGCCGGTTCAGGAAGAGGTTCTCGGCGACGGTCAGCTCACCGATGATGGTGGAGCGCTGGTAGACGCAGGCGACGCGGGAGCGCCAGGCGTCGATGTCTCCGAAGGCGGGTGCGGGCTCGCCCGAGAAGCGCAGGGAGCCGGTGTCGGGCTGCTGGAGTCCGGTGAGGATGGACACGAGCGTCGACTTGCCGGCGCCGTTGCGTCCCACCAGGGCGTGCGACTCGCCCGGGGCGATGGTGACACGTGCGTCGCGCAGGGCGACGGTCGCCCCGAATCGTTTGCTGATGCCGGTCGCTTCGGCCACCGGGGCCGGATGCCCGGGGCCGGTGGCCCGGGCGGTCGCGGTGTCCGCCATGGTGGATACCGTCCTTCGTGTACGGATGCTGCCGTGTACGGATGCTGGGCCGGGGAGGTGCGCTCGGGCGCGGTGTGGAGAGAGGGAACCGGCCGTCCCTCCACACCGCGGGCGTGAGCTGTCGGCGGTCAGCCGACGTTGTTGCCCCACAGCGCCTTGTCGTCGACGTTGTCCTTGGTCACGAGCGGTGCGGGGAGCTGGTCCTCCAGGCCGTTGGGCAGCTTGATGATGGTGGAGTCGTGGTCGGTCCTGCCCGGCTTGAAGGTCTTGCCCTCGGCCGCGGCCTGGGCGTAGTACAGCGCGTACTTGGCGTACAGGTCGGCCGGCTGGGAGATGGTGGCGTCGATCTGGCCCTTGCGGATGGCGTCGAACTCCTGCGGGATGCCGTCGTTGGAGATGATCGCGATGTGGCCCTTCTCGCCCGCCGGCTTGAGCAGGCCCTTCTGCTCCAGCAGGGACAGGGTGGGCTGCAGGAAGACGCCGCCGGCCTGCATGTAGATGCCGTTCAGGTCCGGGTGCTGGGCGAGCAGCGACTGGAGCTTGGCGGAGGCCACGTCGCCCTTCCAGTCGGTGGGCAGCTCGAAGACCTTGATCTTCGGGAACTTCGTCTTCATGCACTCCGCGAACGCCTCGGAGCGGTCACGTCCGTTGATCGAGTCCAGGGCGCCCTGGAACTCGGCGACCTTGCCCTTGCCGCCCAGCTGCTCGCCGAGGAACTCGCAGGCCTTGGTGCCGTACGCCCTGTTGTCGGCGCGGACCACCATGTAGACGTCGCCCTTGTCGGGTCTGGTGTCGACGCTGACCACGGGGATCTTCTTCGATGCCAGGGTGTCGAGGGTGGAGGCGATGGCGCCGGTGTCCTGGGGCGCCATGACGACGGCCTTGGCGCCGGTGTTCTGGAAGACCTGGACGTTGGCGACCAGCTTGGTGACGTCGTTCTGCGAGTTGCTCAGCGGCAGGGCGTTGATGCCGTCGGACTTGATGTCCTTCTTCATGTACTCGGCGTAGGAGTTCCAGAAGTCGGAGTCGGAACGCGGCAGGTCGATGCCGATGGCGGGCTTGTCGCCGCCGCCCGAGGCTGCCGAGGCCGTGCTGTCGCGGTTGCACGCGGTGGCGAGGGCCAGGACCGCGAGGACGGCGGTGGCGGCTGCGGCGGTGGAGCGGGTGCGGGTGCGGGTGCGGGTGAGCTTCATGGCTGTGTTGTCTCCTTGGCCAGGGCGGGGTGCCGCAGGGCGACGGTGGGAAGGACGGCGTACCCGCCCGCAGGGGATGGGGCGAGGCCGCCTGCCGGGCAAGGATCGGTCCGACACAGGGCATGTGCGGACCGCGCCCGAGGGGGACGGAAGCGAGGGTCAGCCGGTGACCGAGGTGGCGGAAAGTGAGCGGTCGCGTTGCGCGCCCCGAATGGGCGCACTGTGAGCCGTAGAACATTCCTCCGATGTATCTCGGACGACGAGGACGTTACGACGGCGTTGCCGAAGTTGACAAGGGTTCACCCCAGTCGATTTGTGTCGCATCGGGCCACCGGCCCTCGCGGGCCGGGCCTGACGGGCCGAACGATCGGGTGAATCATGGGTTCTGCCTGCGCTTTCACTGATCCAGCGGCCGAGAGGGGTCAGGCGGAAGCAGCTCACAAATCGGAAACGGTGCCACTGGACCCTGCCGCGTGAGCGGCCTGAAGGGTCCCGAGGAGGGGTGCTTCTTCCTTCGGGCGACCTCGAAGGAAGAAGCACCCATGGCCTCTCGCCAGGGAATGTTGCCGTATGAGGTGTCTCTGGATTCATCGGAGGGTGGGAACCCTACCGCTCGCACGCTTGGGCGATATCCCAGGCAGATGCGGCTTGAGGGATAGGTGAGTGTCGGCGAGAGAGCTAATTCATCCGAGGTATCCGTTGTCAGGTGGCCTCACCTGCGTCTAGAGTCACGGGGCCGCCATACATCCGATGACTGAGGGCGCGCGAATCGAGGCCCTTCTGCAGCGGTTCGGCCAGGTGCGAGTCGGCGGCCCACCCGGTACAGCCGACCGTCATCCCCAACGAACCAGCCACCACGGCAAGGGAGTTGCCCAGTGAAACTGCTACGTGTCGGCGCACCCGGTGAGGAGCGGCCCGCCGTCCGCACCGACGACGGCCGGCTGCTGGACCTCTCCTCCCTGACCTCCGACGTCGACGGCACCTTTCTCGCCTCGGACGGTGTCGACCGGGCCCGCGCGGCTCTCGCGCAGGGCTCGCTGCCCGAACTGGACGCCGACGGCCTGCGCATCGGCGCACCCGTCGCCCGCCCCGGCAAGGTCGTCTGCATCGGCCTGAACTACCGCGACCACGCCGCCGAGACAGGCGCGGCGATTCCACCGCGTCCGGTGGTCTTCATGAAGGACCCGGGCACGGTCGTCGGACCGTACGACGAGGTGCTCGTCCCCCGCGGCTCCGTGAAGACCGACTGGGAGGTCGAACTCGCGGTCGTCATCGGACGCCGGGCTCGCTACCTCGACGGACCTGAGGCCGCGCGGGCCGTGATCGCGGGGTACGCGATCAGCCACGACGTCTCGGAGCGCGAGTTCCAGCTGGAGTACTCGCCCCAGTGGGACCTCGGCAAGTCCTGTGAGACCTTCAACCCGCTCGGCCCGTGGCTGGTCACCGCCGACGAGGTCGGCGACCCGCAGGATCTCGGGCTGCACCTGAGCGTCAACGGCGTGAAGCGGCAGGACGGGCACACCAGCGACATGATCTTTCCGGTCGACCACATCGTGGCGTACCTGAGCCAGTACATGGTCCTGGAGCCGGGCGACGTGATCAACACCGGTACGCCCGCGGGTGTGGCTCTGGGCCTTCCCGGCACCCCCTTCCTGCGCCCCGGCGACACCGTCGAGCTGTCCATCGACGGGCTCGGCGGCCAGCGCCAGACCTTCGCCCAAGCGTGAGCAGACCGTCGCCCCAGTGTGACCAGACCTTCGCCCCAGCGTGAAAGGCACCCCCTTGACTGCAATCTCCGCCCGGATCACCGGCGTCGACACCTACGACGTCCGCTTCCCCACCTCGCGGGAACTGGACGGCTCGGACGCGATGAACCCGGACCCCGACTATTCCGCCGCCTATGTGGTGCTGCGCACGGACGCCGGTGACGGGCTCGAAGGCCACGGCTTCACCTTCACCATCGGACGCGGCAACGACGTCCAGGTCGCCGCGATCGACGCCCTGCGGCCCCACGTCGTGGGCCGGTCCGTCGACGAGCTGTGCGCCGACCCCGGCTCGCTCAGCCGCGACCTGATCGGCGACAGCCAGCTGCGCTGGCTCGGCCCCGAGAAGGGCGTGATGCACATGGCGATCGGCGCCGTGGTCAACGCCGTGTGGGACCTGGCCGCCAAGCGGGAGGGCAAGCCGCTGTGGCAGCTGCTTGCCCACGCCTCCCCGGAGTGGCTGGTCTCCCAGGTCGATTTCCGCTACATCGCCGACGCCCTCACCCCTGAGGACGCCCTGGGGCTGCTGCGCGAGGGCCGGACGGGGCTCGCAGAGCGCGAGACGTTCCTGCTGGAGCGCGGCTTCCCCGGCTACACCACCTCACCGGGCTGGCTCGGCTACTCCGACGACAAGCTCACCCGGCTGGCCAAGCAGGCCGTCGCCGACGGCTTCACCCAGATCAAGCTCAAGGTCGGCGCCAACCTCGACGACGACATCCGGCGGATGCGCACCGCCCGCGCCGCCGTCGGCGACGGCATCCGCATCGCCATCGACGCCAACCAGCGGTGGAACGTGGACGAGGCGATCGAGTGGACCAAGGCGCTCGCCGAGTTCGACCCGTACTGGATCGAGGAGCCGACCAGCCCCGACGACATCCTGGGCCACGCGTCCGTACGGCAGGCGGTCGCCCCGGTGAAGGTCGCCACCGGCGAGCACGTGCAGAACCGCATCATCTTCAAGCAGCTCCTCCAGGCCGGTGCCATCGACGTCCTCCAGATCGACGCGGCCCGCGTCGGCGGCGTCAACGAGAACCTCGCGATCCTTCTGCTCGCCGCCAAGTTCGGCGTACCGGTGTGCCCGCACGCCGGCGGGGTGGGGCTGTGCGAGCTGGTGCAGCACCTGTCGATGTTCGACTACCTGGCGCTCTCCGGCACGACCGACGACCGGGTCATCGAGTACGTCGACCACCTGCACCAGCACTTCACCGCACCCGTGGTGATGCGCGACGGCCACTACACCGCGCCGCTCACCCCGGGCTTCTCCGCCACGATGCTGGAGGAGTCCCTCGCCGAATACCGTTACCCGGACGGGACGTTCTGGGTGGCAGACCTCGCCGGACAGGAGGATGCGGCATGACCGATCTGTCAGGTCTCAGGGCCATCGTCACCGGAGGCGCTGCCGGGATCGGGCTCGCCACGGCCCGCGCGCTGGCCGCGCGGGGCGCGGCGGTGGCCGTCCTCGACCTCGAACCCGCCGGTGTGCCCCGGCCGTTGCTCGGACTCAAGGCCGATGTGAGCGACGACACCTCGGTACGCGCCGCCGTGGAGGCCGCGGCCACCGCGCTGGGCGGCATCGACATCCTCGTCAACAACGCCGGCATCGGCGCCATCGGTACCGTCGAGGACAACTCCGACGAGCAGTGGCACCGCGTCCTGGACGTCAACGTCCTCGGCATGGTCCGCACCACCCGGGCCGCCCTCCCCCATCTGCGCCGCGCTGCCACTGCCCGTCCGGGCACTGCGGCCGTCGTCAACACCTGCTCCATCGCGGCCACCGCCGGACTCCCGCAGCGCGCCCTGTACTCCGCCAGCAAGGGCGCCGTGCTGTCCCTCACCCTGGCCATGGCCGCCGACCACGTCCGCGAGGGAATCCGCGTCAACTGCGTCAACCCCGGCACCGCCGACACCCCCTGGGTAGGCAGGCTCCTCGACGCCGCCGACGACCCGGAAGCAGAGCGAGCCGCCCTCAACGCCCGCCAGCCCATGGGCCGTCTGGTGAGCGCCGACGAGGTGGCGGCGGCCATCGTCTACCTCGCGAGTCCGGCCGCGGCCAGCGTTACCGGCACCGCGCTCGCGGTGGACGGCGGCATGCAGGGACTGCGGCTGCGTCCGGCGGCCCGGCCGTGACTCCGCTGCGGACGACGAGGCTGGGCGACAGCACGGTCGAGGTCACACAACTCGCGCTCGGCTGCGCGGGAATCGGCAACCTCTATCACCCGGTCACGAACGAGACCGCCCACGCCACGGTCGACGCGGCCTGGGACGCCGGCATCCGCACCTTCGACACCGCACCCCACTACGGCCTCGGCCTGTCGGAGCGGCGGCTGGGCGACGCGCTGCGGGGCCGCCCCCGGGACACGTACACCGTTTCCACCAAGGTGGGCCGACTCCTCGTACCGAATCCGGCGGCCGACCCCGGTGACGATCTGGCCCATGGCTTCGCCGTCCCCGCCACCCATCGCCGCGTATGGGACTTCAGCGCCGACGGGGTGCTGCGCTCCCTGGAGGCGAGCCTGGACCGCCTCGGCCTCGACCGGATCGACGTCGCCCTGCTGCACGACCCGGACGACCACGCCGAGCAGGCCCTGCGCGAGGCGTACCCGGCGCTGGAGCGGCTGCGCGCCGAGGGTGTGATCGGGGCGATCGGCGTCGGGATGAACCAGTCCGCGCTGCCCGCCCGCTTCGTGCGCGAGACCGACATCGACGTGGTGCTGCTGGCCGGCCGCTACACCCTCCTGGAGCAGGACGGGCTCGCCGAGCTGCTGCCGGAGGCCGCCGCCCGCGGCCGGAGCGTCGTCGTCGGCGGCGTCTTCAACTCCGGGCTGCTCACGGCCCCGCGTCCAGGCGCCACGTACGACTACGCGCCCGCGCCGCAGCCGGTGCTCGACCGGGCGCTGCGCCTGCTGGCGGTCACCGAACGCCACGGCGTGCCGCTGCGCGCCGCCGCCCTGCGCTTCCCGTTCGGTCATGGCGCGGTCGCGAGCGTCCTGACCGGCGCCCGGTCCCCCGAGGAGGTACGGGACACCGTTGAGCAGCTGCGGCGCCCGATCCCGGACGCGCTGTGGGACGAGCTGCACGCGGAGGGACTGCTGGCCGAGGGCACCCCCGTCCCCCTGTCCACGCCGTCGAAGGAGCCGTCATGAGGGTCGCCCTGCACACCAAGGTCCGCGCCGACCGCATCGAGGAGTACGAGGCCGCCCACCGCGAGGTCCCCGAGGAACTGACCGCCGCGATCCGCGCCGCCGGGGTGAGCGAGTGGACGATCTGGCGCAGCGGCACCGACCTGTTCCACCTGGTGGAGGTCGAGGACTACCCGGCGATGATCGCCGAACTGGAGCAGCTCCCGGTCAACATCACCTGGCAGGCACGGATGGCCGAGCTGCTCGACGTCGTCCACGACTACTCCGCGGAAGGCGCGGACGCCTCACTACCGGTGGTGTGGCAGCTGTGACCCCGGCCGAGACCGAACCCGGGATCGTAGACGCCCACCACCACGTCTGGGACCTCTCCGTCCGCGACCAGGACTGGATCAGCGGCCCCGAACTCGCCCCGCTGCTCCGTGACTTCACCCTCGCCGACCTGGAACCGGAGGCCCGCGCCGCCGGGGTCGCGGCCACCGTGCTCGTGCAGACGATCACCGTACCGGAGGAGACCCCGGAGTTCCTGACCCTGGCGGCGCACAGCGACCTGGTCGCCGGCGTCGTCGGCTGGGCCGACCTGACCGCACCCGACGTCGCCGACAACCTCGCGAGGTTGCGCGCGGGCCTCGGAGGCGAGTACCTGGTGGGCATCCGCCACCAGGTACAGGGAGAACCGGACCCCCGCTGGCTGCTCCGCCCCGACGTGCAGCGCGGACTGCACGCGGTCTCCGAGGCCGGACTGGTCTACGACCTGGTGGTCAAACCCCACCAACTCCCCGCCGCCGTCGAGGCGGCCGAGCGACTGCCGGGCCTCACCTTCGTCCTCGACCACCTGGGAAAGCCGCCCATCGCGTCCGGCACCCTCGATCCCTGGGCCGGCCACATCCGCCGGCTCGCCCTCCTTCCCCACGCCGTCTGCAAGCTCTCCGGCCTGGTCACCGAAGCCGACTGGGGCTCGTGGACCGTCGAGGACCTCAGGCCGTACGCCGACACAGTCCTGGACGCCTTCGGGCCCGAGCGGCTGATGTTCGGCTCCGACTGGCCGGTCTGCCGTCTCGCCGCCCCCTATGCCCAAGTCATCGCCGCAGCAACCGAGTTGACGGCGGGACTCGCTGCCGCCGAACGCCACGAGGTCTTCACCGGCACCGCCGTACGAACCTACGGCCTGACCATCACCGGGGTCCCGGGCCCTCAGGAAGCACCATGCGCATAGCCCTCTTCATCACCTGCTTCAACGACACGATGTTCCCCCGCACCGGCCAGGCGGTGACCACCCTGCTCGAACGCCTCGGTCACACGGTCGAGTTCCCGCAGGGCCAGACCTGCTGCGGCCAGATGCACTTCAACACCGGCTATCGCCCCGAGACCCTGCCGATGGTGCGCCGCTTCGCCGAGGTCTTCGCGGGGTACGACGCCGTGGTCGCCCCCTCCGGATCCTGCGCGGGCATGGTGCGCGACCACCACCGGCTGGTGGCCGCCCAGTACGGGGACGCCGCCCTCACCGAGGCGGTCGAGCAGGTGGTACCGACGGTGTACGAGCTGTCGGAACTCCTCGTCGACGTCCTCGGTGTCACCGACGTCGGCGCGTACTTCCCGCACCGCGTCACCTACCACCCGACCTGCCACTCACTGCGCATGCTGCGGGTCGGCGACCGGCCGCTCAAGCTGCTGCGCGCCGTGAAGGGCATCGACCTCGTCGAACTGCCCGCCGCCGACTCCTGCTGCGGCTTCGGCGGCACCTTCGCGCTGAAGAACGCGGACGTGTCCAACGCCATGCTCGCCGACAAGATGCGCCATGTCCTGGACACCGGAGCCGAGTTCCTGTGCGCGGGCGACAACTCCTGTCTGACCCACATCGGCGGCGGCCTGTCCCGCCTGCGCACCGGCGTCGGAACACTGCACCTGGCTGAAATCCTGGCCGCCACGGAAGGGGACGGACGATGAGCGGCGCCGACAACGTCGTATGGCTGGGCACACCGGCCTTCCCCGAGGCGGCGCGCACCGCGCTCGCCGACAGCCGACTGCGGGCGAACCTGCGCCGGGCCACCGGCACCATCCGGGACAAACGGCTGGCGGTCGCCGCCGAGTTGGAAGACTGGGAGGAGCTGCGGGAGAAGGCCGCGGCGATCAAGCGCCACACCCTGCGCCACCTCGACCGCCATCTGCTGCGCCTGGAGAAGGCGGTGACCGCCGCGGGCGGCACCGTCCACTGGGCGGCCGACGCGGCCGAGGCCAACCACATCGTCACCCAGCTGGTGCAGGCGACCGGCGAGAGCGAGGTCGTCAAGGTCAAGTCGATGGCGACCCAGGAGATCGGCCTCAACGAGGCACTCGCCGACGCCGGCATCCGCGCCTACGAGACCGATCTCGCCGAACTCATCGTGCAGTTGGGCGGCGACCGCCCCTCGCACATCCTCGTGCCGGCCATCCACCGGGGCCGCTCCGAGATCCGGGAGATCTTCCTGCGGGAGATGGGGGAGTGGGGGAGACCGGCCCCCGAGGTCCTCACCGACGACCCGCGCGACCTCGCCGAAGCGGCCCGGCTCCATCTGCGGGAGAAGTTCCTGCGGGCGAAGGTGGCCGTCTCCGGCGCCAACTTCGCCGCGGCCGACACGGGCACGGTCGCTGTCGTGGAGTCGGAGGGCAACGGGAGGATGTGCCTGACCCTGCCGGAGACCCTGATCACCGTCATGGGCATCGAGAAGGTCCTGCCCACCTTCGCCGACCTGGACGTCTTCCTCCAGCTGCTGCCCCGCTCATCGACCGGCGAGCGCATGAACCCGTACACGTCGCTGTGGACCGGCGTCACCGAGGGCGACGGACCGAGCGACTTCCACCTGGTGCTCCTCGACAACGGCCGCACCGCCACCCTCGCCGACGAGGTCGGCCGCCAGGCGCTGTCCTGCATCCGCTGCTCGGCCTGCCTGAACGTCTGCCCGGTCTACGAGCGCACCGGCGGCCACGCCTACGGCTCCGTGTACCCCGGCCCCATCGGCGCCGTCCTGACCCCACAGCTCGTCGGCATCGAGAACGCGGCCTCGCTGCCCTTCGCCTCGACCCTGTGCGGGGCCTGCTACGACGCCTGCCCCGTGAAGATCAACATCCCCGAGGTGCTGGTCCATCTGCGCGCCGAGGCTGTCGAGGCCAAGCGCCGGAGCCGGCGGCTGCCCACCATCGAGGCGCTGGCGATGAAGGCCGCGGGGGCTGTGCTGTCCTCCCCGAGGCGCCTGGCCGCAGCCCAGAGGCTGGCAGCCCTCGGGGGCCGACTGATCGCCCGCGACGGCCGGATCGGGGCGCTGCCGGGTCCGTTCGCCCGCTGGTCCGGAACCCGCGACACGCCCGCGCCGCCCCGGGAATCGCTGCGTTCCTGGTGGCGCCGTACGAGGACGACCGCGCGAGACGAAAGACATACGACAGCAGCAGAGAAGGGAAGACGATGAGCGGCCGCAAGACCGTTCTGAACGCGGTACGGGGAGCCCTGGCCGACGTGCCCGGCTACGAGAGCCCCGACGACGGACCGCTCCCGCACGGTCGTCGCGCCGACCACGCGGGACCCGACATTGTCGGGCTGTTCACCGAGCGCGCCGCAGAGTACCGCGCCACCGTGGTCCGGGCCACGGCGGCCGACGCCGCTGCCGCCGTCGGCCGCGCGCTGGTACGCACCGGAGCGCGGTCCGTGGTGGTGCCGCCCGGACTCCCCGAGGACCTGGTCCCGGAGGGGCCCTGGTCGAGGCTGGAGGACGTCCCGCGACTGAAGGTCGGACAACTCGACGCGGCGGACGCCGTGGTCACCACCGCCGCCACCGCCATCGCCGTCACGGGCACCGTGACCCTCGACCACGGTCCCGGCCAGGGGCGCCGGGCGCTGACCCTGCTGCCGGATCAGCACATCTGCGTTGTCCGGGCGGACCAGATCGTCCCCGACGTGCCCGAGGCGCTGAGCCGGCTCGACCCGTACCGGCCGCTGACGCTCATCTCCGGTCCCTCGGCCACCAGCGACATCGAACTCGACCGGGTCGAGGGCGTGCACGGGCCACGGATCCTGGACATCGTCGTGATCGTGGACGAGTAGCAGCTCCGTGCGGGACAGCCCGGACCCCGGCGGAGGGCAGGAGATGCCATCCGCCGGTCTGTCCCCCGGGACGGCTGGCCGCAGTCCAGAAACTCGCCGCCCCGGGAGCCCGGTTGTTGACGCGCGACGGCCGGATCGGCGCGCTCCCGGGGCCGTGCGCTGACGCTCGTGTCCGGCCCCCGGCCACCAGCGACATCGAGGCGGACCGGGAGGAAGGCGTGCACGGGCCGCGTGTCCTGGACATCGTCGTGTTGGGCGACGCGTAGCGGCCCGGTGGAGACGACGGCACGAAGTCCGGCGGGGGACGGCAGTTGGCCGCCACCCGCCACGCTTGTCTCCGGTCAGGCGGTCACACGCTGGAACTGCTGGTTGGTGCCGGTCCCGCAAGGCCACTGGATGAGCCGGGCTCCGTCGGCGGTGGACGCGTTCGCCATGTCGAGGCACTTGCCGCTGTGCCGGGCCACCAGCTGGTAGTAGCCATTGCCCTGGTCCTGGAACCTCCACTGCTGGTTGGTGCCGGTGGTGCAGCGGTACTGGTTCACGTAGGCACCGTCTGCCGTGAAGGCGCCCGCGACGCCCAGGCACTTGCCGCTGTGCTGGGCGAGGACGCGGACGTAGCCGTCACCCGCGTCTTGGAGCCGCCACTGCTGGTTGAGGCCGCCCGTGCAGGTGTACTGGATGGCGACCGCGTTGTCGGCGGCCGAGTTGTCGGACACGTCGAGGCACCTGCCGCTGTGCCGGGCGATCAGCTTGTAGTAGGGGCCGCCGCCCACCCCGCTGATCGTGCCGGCGTCGGTGTCGATGGCAACCTGCGGGTACCACGGCAGGTCCATGGTGGTCTTGGTGGGGAAGGTCAGGGGGAGCCAGACGTACTGCGAGTCGTTGACCGTGCCGCCCATGGAGTTGCCCCAGCGGTCGCCCATGTACAGGTACGAGGTGCTCTGAGTGCCCTGGACGGGCAACACGAACGCGGTCTGGGAGCCGTAGGCGGTGTCGTCACCGACGTCGGTCAGGGCGGTCCAGGGACCCGTGAGGCTCGTGGCGGTCGCGTACTTCTGCTGGTTGGGCTTCCAGCCGCTGTTGCCGGAGGTGAGCATGAAGTAGACGCCGTTCCGCTCGAACAGCGCCGGCGCCTCCCGGAAGGTCCCCGCCCATGGATTGGCGACCAGGCTGCCGTACGCCGTGTAGTCGGCGGTGAGGCGGTAGATGTGCAGGTCGGCGTTCCCGGCCGCGGAGGTGATCTGGTAGGCGGTGCCGTCGTCGTCCTTGAACAGCGTCATGTCGCGGGACGTGGTGCCGGACGGCGGCCGGAAGCTGCCCTGCCAGGTGTAGTCGCCGTCGACGGTGTCGGAGACGGCTGCGCGGGCCTGTGTGTAGTCGGTGCCGTTCTCCTTGTGCATCCACATCACGAACTTGCCGGTCGTGGAGTTGTAGATGACCTTGGGGCGCTCGATGTTGGCGACGGCGAGCTCGGGGTCGCTGACCTGAGTGAGGACGTTGCGTCTGAACTCCCAGGTTTTCAGGTCGGTCGAGCGGTAGGCGGAGACGGCTTTGAAGGTGTTGTCGGCGTTGCGGTTCTCGCCGAACCAGTAGTAATAGGAGCCGACCTTGATCACCCCTCCTCCATGGGCGTGCACCACGGCGCCGGTGGTGTCGGTGAACTGGGTCGCGTTGGTCACGGTGACCAGGGCGGCCTGCGCGGGCGATCCGGTGACGAGCAGGGTGAACACGCTCATCGTGGCGGCCAGCACGAGGCTGAGAATGCGTCGGCGCATTGGATTCCTCGACGACGGTTTCAAATTGTTTGGTTATGTGCGGCTCCGTTGAGGACGGTAGATGGATGGCGTGGCCGCGTCAAGGCTAGACATCGGATGTATTCACCGCTCATGCCGTTCATCGATCGTCGCAGCCTGCGACTTCCTGCCGGTTTCTTCCCAACCTCTGGACAGGACCTGGCTCGTGGGCCATTAATGCATCCATGTCATCCGGTGTCGTGTACGCCTTCGTACGGCTCCCCTGCACCTTGCCGGCGATGGATGACTCATCCGATCTATTCGGTCCGGATGTTGAGCCGCAGCACGGTCCGTGCTGTCCTGTGGACAGTCAGGAGAGACCTCCCTTGTCAGAACCCATCACCCGACGAAGAGTGCTGGTCGGCATGGCGGCCATGACGGTCGCCGCCGCCATCACCCCCACCCTGGCCTCACCCGCTCATGCCGCCTCCTCCCAGCCGCTGCCCCTGCCGCCACTGCGCATCCCCAAGATCGACATGGGCCTTGAGCAGCAGCCCGACGAGAAGGTCCAGTGGCTGCAGGACGCCAAGATCGGCATGTTCATCCACTGGGGTCCCTACTCCGGCCCGGCCAAGGGCGAGTGGTACATGGAGAACGCCGCCATCACGCCGGAGAACTACAAGAAGTACGTCACCGACGCCACCAGCGAGCAGTTCACCGGCAGCGCCTACGACCCGGCCGACTGGGCCCAACTGGCCAAGGACATGGGCGCCAGGTACACGGTGCTCACGGCCCGCCACCACGATGGCTTCGCCCTGTGGCCGTCCACCCATCCCAACGCCTGGCACTCCGGACAGGCCCCGCTCCAGAAGGACTTCATCAGCCAGTACGTCACCGCCGTGCGGAACGCCGGGCTGAAGGTCGGCCTGTACTTCTCCCCCCTGAGCTGGCGCTACCCCGGCTACTACGACGTCCACGGCACCAACTGCCTGGAGAACGCCTGGGGTTACACCACCGATCCCGCGCACAAGGAGAACGCGCGAATCATGAAGAACGAGGTGTACCAGCAGGTCAAGGAACTGGTCACCCAGTACGGCAAGATCGACGACCTCTGGTGGGACGGCGGCTGGCTGGGCCAGCAGGGCTCCGACGCGGACGCCGCCTTCTTCTGGGAGCCCGGCAAGTTCCGGGACACGTCCAACGAGTGGCCGGTGGACGCCGCCTACAGCGACACCGACACCGCGACCGGAAAGCCCCTGGGGCTGACCGGCCTCGTCCGCAAGTACCAGCCCGATATCGTCACCACCCTGCGCTCCGGCTGGATCGGCGACTTCGCCAGCGAGGAGGGCCCGTCGGTTCCGAGCGGCGCCATCCGCACCGGCAAGGTGTCGGAGAAGTGCTTCACCATCGGCGGTGCCTGGGGCTACAAGGCCGGCTCCGGCGTGATGAGCTTCGGCACGGCCACGAACATCCTGGTCAATGCCTGGGTGCGCAACATGACCTGCCTGGTCAACGTCGGCCCGGACCGCACCGGCGCGGTGCCCAGCGACCAGCAGGCCCTGGTACGGCGGATCGGATCCTTCCTGACCACGTGCGGCGAGGCCGTGTACGGCACCCGAGGCGGCCCGTGGAACCCGGTCGACGGCAAGTACGGCTTCACGTACAAGGACAGGACCTTCTACGTCCACCTGCTGCCCGGCTACAGCGGCACCTCCTTCACCACCCCGCAGATCGGCGACGCGACGGTCACCCGGGTCTTCGACGTGGCGTCGGGCACCGACCTGTCGTACTCCGTGAGTTCGGACGGCGAGGTGACCATCACCGGCATCAACCGCACCCGAATCCCCGAGGACAGCGTCGTCGGGGTGACCCTGGACCGGACGGTCCAGCCCGCCGACATCGCCGTCGGCAGGACGGCCACGGCCAGCAGTGAGGAGAGCTCCAAGGGCAACACCGCGGCCAAGGCCGTCGACGGTTCCACCGCGACCCGCTGGTGCGCGAACAACGGCAACACAGGTCACTGGCTGAAGGTGGATCTGGGTTCGACCAAGTCGATCACCGGCACCCGGATCGCCTGGGAGCTGGACGCCACCAACTACCGGTACAAGGTCGAGGGCTCCACCGACAACACCGACTGGACCACCCTGGCCGACCGTACCGACACCACCAGCACGAGCCAGGTCCAGACCGCCATGTTCAGCGCGTCGGCCCGGTATGTACGGGTGACGGTGACCGGTCTGCCCTCCGGCGTCTGGACCTCCATCCGCAACCTCGAGGTATACGACCGTCCCTTCGCCGCCGACCTGGGGACCTTCAGGCTGGTGAACCGCAAGAGCGGGAAGGTGCTGGACGTCAGCGGGGCCTCCAGCGCCGACGGCGCGGCCGTCATCCAGTGGCCGTGGACCGGCGGCACCAACCAGCAGTGGCAGCTGCTGCCCAACACCGACGGCTCCTACCGGCTGTCCAACGTCCGCAGCGGCAAGGTCCTGGACAGCCCCGGCGGTTCCGCCCAGGGCGTTGCCCTCGACCAGTGGACCGACACTGACAGCAGCAACCAGTGGTGGAAGCTCGTCCCCGCCACCAGCGGCTACCACCGGCTCGTCAACGTCGGCAACGGCTGGTGCGCCGACGTCAAGGACGCCTCCACGGCGGACGGCGCCAGCGTCATCCAGTGGCCCAACACGGGCGGCTCCAACCAGGAATGGCAGGTCATCGCCCTGTAGCCCGGCGATGCGCGAGAGGGCCGGTGCCGCACCGCACCGGCCCTCGGCCTCCCCTTCCTCCAGCCGCACGCGCGGCCCTCACCCCTCCACTCCTCCACCTCCGGGCTGGCCAAGCGGCCCTACGATCTCCGGCACGCCGGGATCTCGTTCTCGTTGTACTCCGGTGTGGACCCGGCCGAATGCGCTCGCCGCGCCGGCCAGAGCATCGAGGTCCTCTTCCGGCACTACGCCAAGTTCCTGGACGGCGTCAGGGAGCAGGCCAACCGCCTGATGGAGCAGTCCACGCAGGAGTGGGACCGCGTCAGCCAGGGCGCGGCGCGTGAGGGGTGAGTCGAGGTTTTGGTCCGTGACTGGTCCGGAAGAGCTGGTCAGGAGCGGGATAGCGGTGGGAGGAACTGGGAGTTGCAACGTAAAGAAGAAGCCGGGCTTCTTCGGCGAGTACGACACCAGAAGGTTCTTCGTCTGCTGGTGGTGCAGCGGCAGCGCATCACTGACCTGCCCACATAGCAGCCGTCGAGACCTTGTCGGAACCGCCGGCCCGGGTCATGGCCCGGGTCTTGAGATCGATGCGGGTCTTGGGGCTGCGGCTTGTTGCATGCGCTGTGACCGACGCTCTGATGTCCGTGATCGTCGCATCTGGCCCACGCTGTAGCGAGGCGGGGCTGCGTCGTGTGGTGTGCCACGACGGCGTTCAGTGTCCGGGGGCGCGGCGTTGTCCTTGTGCTCTGCGCTTTCGAGCACACGCAGCAGGGATGCGGTGAAGACGCGTGCCGTACTGCCGATGCGTAGCACGCGGCATCGTCCGCACCTGGCGCGAGGCGAAGGCCGGCCGCCACCAGCCGGAGGAACTGGAGGAACTCCTGGCCGACCGCGGCCTGATGAACCGGGTCCTTCAGGGCCGCTCCGACATGTTCATCGAGCACGGCTGGCAGCTGTACTTCGTGGGCCTGCTCTTCGGCCTCGGCTTCGACACCGCCACCCAGGTCGGCGCGCTGGGCATGGCGGCGGGCTCGGCCGCGGACGGCACGCTTCTCGCCCAGCGCCGTGTGGGCGGCCACCGCGCCCTCGAACCAGGCTCTGGACATACGCGCGCACCACCGGGTCCCCGGGCGCTTGCCGCCTGGAAACCGATCGGTGTACGGTATGGAAACCGATCGATTTCCGAGTGCTCGTGGCCACGGACATCAGGACAGAGCCAGTCGGTCGGTGCTGTTGATCGCCAAGCTGAAGCAGAGATCAGCCCGGAATGCGCCGCACCCGGCGCGTGCTGATCGCGTGCGTACTCAACCTCTGGAGTCAAGAACCATGTCTTCTCATGCCACCTCCACCATCTTCGTCATTGGCGGTACAGGGGCCCAAGGGATTCCCATCGTCCGCGCTCTTGTTGCAGACAAGAAATACTCCGTCCGGGTCCTCACCCGGGATGCCACCTCCCCCCGGGCCCAGGAACTCCTCGCGCTCGGCAACGTCTCCATCCTCGAAGGGTCATTCGCCGACGAGGACGTGCTGCGCGAAGGATTTCGCGGCTGTGACGGGGCGTTCGTCAACATCGACGGGTTCAACACCGGCGAGAAGACCGAGACCTACTGGGCCATCCGCACTTATGAGATAGCGATCGAGGAAGGAATCAAGTTCTTCGTCTACGGGAACCTCGACTACGCCCTCAAGAAGTCGGGCTACGACTCCAGGTTCCGCACCGGCCACTATGACGGCAAGGGTCGCATGGCCGAATGGGTTCTCTTCCAGAACGAAAAGAACAGGGACCGGATGGGAGCGGCGGTCTTCACGTCAGGTCCCTACATCGAGATGGTGATCTCGCCGCTCACGCCCATGACGCCCAGCATCGAGGACGGTGTCGTCACGTGGCGAGTCCCGCTCGGCGAGGGATCCGTTCCGCACGTCGCTCTCGAAGACTGCGGATTCTATGTCCGCTGGCTCTTCGACAATCCGGAGCGGGCCAACGGCATGGACCTCGAAGTCGCCATCGAGCACATGACCTACACCGATATGGCCGCGGCATTCGAGAAGGTCACCGGGCATCCGGCGCAGTACATCGACACCGATCTGGACACCTATTGGAACAGTCCGGACCTCAGGGGGATCGCTGATCACCCTGCCGGATACAACGCTGATCCCAACGACAAGAGCACCATGAGCTTCCGCGACAACTTCACGGGCTTCTGGAACGTGTGGAAACACGGAATCATCACCAGGGACTACGCCCTGCTCGACGAAATCCACCCCAACAGGATCAGGAGCGCGGAGGAGTGGTTCCGTCGCGAAGACCACCTGGGAAGGGAACTCGGCAAGGGAAGCCTCTGGGAGAGGGTCCAGCCGGAGAACTGGACCATGGACTCCGCGGTCCTCAAGAGCAGCGCGGATTTCAGGACGGGCAAGTTGTAAAGACGGGCAACTTGTAAACAGGCGAGCCGGTAGTGGCTCGGTATCCGCTGCGCGACGAGACCTCCCAGGCCTGTCCGGCATGGCCAGGAACCCGGCGATCTTCACGCCTGCGATCAGTACGGCCAACACCGCAAGCGAGATGGTGCGCTCGGCCCGCGTTGCGGTCGCCGCGCGCGAGCCGAGCTCTACGACACCGGCGACGTCGCCGGGGCGGATGAGGTGTTCGCCCCGGACGTGATCGACTACAACCCTGCTGCCGGCGCCGCCCCTTCGGGCATCGACGGCATGCGAGCACTGGTCGCTGCGGTCCGCGACGGATTCACCGAACGCAGCACCGGATCCTGTTCCAGCAGGAGCTTCCGGGCGGCTGGGTGGTCCTCCACTGGCGGATGACCGCGACCCACACCGGAAACGCCTTCGGGTTCGCCGCCAGCGGCAACCCGGTCGATATCTGGTCGTGGGAGTAGCGTTCAGCCAAGGGTGCCGGGCCCGCAGGCGCCGCCACGCTGTTCATCAGGATCAGAGAATCAGCGTTGGCGATCCATGTCAGAGATCGATGCCGGCCGGCGACTGGCTCGCCGTCCGAGGTGTCACGCCGAGACGCTTCTGGGCGGAGTGCTCGGCTGTGATCGAGCGATCCGGCTCGCCTCGTAGGTCACTGTTCGTCCGAGCCGGGTGCTGAACGCCTCGGCCACGTTCTCTCCGCTGATCGCCGGGTACTGCCCGACGGAGAGACCACGCCGGTGACGTCCGTGCGTTCGAGCAGTGCGGTGGCGGCGTCGGCGATGTCCGGGTGCGAGGCCCACGAGGCGCGGAGGCCGCTGGGTAGCGGGTAGCGCAGCACGCCCTCCTCGCGGACGCCCGCGAGCGCGTGCGGCAGGAGCAGGTTCTCCAGGTAGAAGCGGGGCTCGATCACCGTGTGGGAGACAGCACTGTCCGCCAGTCCGGCGACAAGCACCGATACGGCGTTCTCGGCCGAGTCGCCCCGAGAGCTGTCGCCGTCGGTGCTCACGATGCCGCCGCTGGTGGAGAACACCACGCGGGCGGGTCGGGCCTCACGAACGGCGGCCACGGTGTTGTGCGCGTAGGCCAGACGGTCCCCCTCCGGGGCCACCGGCAGGTGGACGAACACTCCCTCCGCGCCACGACAGTCCCCGACGGCGAGCCCACAGCCACCGCGTGACCCGAGGAACTCACCGTCATCTCGAACGGCCGCCGCCGGTCGTGCCAACTCACCGGAGCCCTGTGACTCTGGCATCAGATCGAGCAGGCGGGGGCCACCGGCTGCTCGTGCCCTCTTGGCTCAGGCCCTGGGTGTCGTACTCGGCAGGGTGGCCGCCGTCTTCTGATGCGGCCGCGTCACCGCCGGTCGGCCGAGCGCAGGCTGGTCGGCCTGCTGGCCGAGGGAATCTTCACCCCGGAGTTTGCCGACGGGCAGGCGCCCTGGTGGGAGATCATCGCCTCCGCCGCGGATGCCTGCCGCCCTTCGACCGAGCCGACATGACTGCTTCGGCAGCCCTTGCCTACCGGAGCAACGGATCGGCCGGCTCTCCCGCCGCTTCGGTCAGGCCGGAGGCACCACGGGCAGGATGATCCGGGAGGGTCGGTCGGGGTCGTGGAAGACCTGCTGGCGGGCCACTCGGGCCGTGGTTGCGTCCTGCTCGGGTTCGTCCGTGTTGAGGTTGCGGTCCCAGCGGGGGAAGTTGCTGGAGGTGATCTGGACCCGTATGCGGTGCCCTGCCCGGAAGACGATGCTGGTCGACCACAGGTCCACGACGTGTTCGGCTGCCTCGCCCGGCGTCGCCGCACGCACGCGCACGATGCCGTCGGTGATGTTGCGGGAGACGCCGTTCTCGTCGACGTCGCACAGGCGTGCCACCCAGTCGGTCGAGGGTCCGTCCGTGGCGGCGAAGAGGACCGCCCGGACGCGGCCGGTCACCTCGGTGTCCTCGGTGAGCGGTTCGGTGCTGAAGACGAGGACGTCCTCGCGTGCCTCCACGACCGTCTGGTCCAGGGGTCCGGCACGGAACTCGTCGGACAGCAGGAGCGCGCCGCCGGTGGTGGGCACCGGATCCATGGGGTCGTAGGTGAACTCCTCGGGCTGCTCGGCAGTGGAGGGTGGCTCAAGGGTCAGGCGTCCGTCCGCGTGCAGGTGGAAGTCCGTGTCCACGGCCCGCGACAGGGGCCATTCCCTCTCCTCGCGCCACTGGTTGACGCCCATGACGAACAGCAGCACCCGGCCCGTGTCCGGCTCCAGGGCCTCGCCATCACCGATCGCGCGCTGGTACCAGTCGAGCTGCATGTCGTGCAGGCGTCCGCGCATGCCCATGAAGGCAGAGTTCGCGGCGAACCCGAAGTTGACGTCGCCGATGACGTGCTGCTGGTTGGTGTGCGTCCAGGGGCCCATGATCAGTGTGGCGGGCCGGCCGGCGCGGCGCATGGCGGTGAAGTTGTCGAGTGTGCCCTGGGTGAAGATGTCGTACCAGCCGCCGACCTGGAAGGTGGGCAGGTCCACCTCGTCGTGTCGGCCCGCGACGCGGCAGGAGCGCGCCCAGTCGGGCTCCCGCCGGGACCGCTCGTAGCCCAGTTCGGGCAGGTCGTGGCGGGCGAAGGCGGGAAAGCGTCCCACGGGCAGTTCCCCGTAACCGCCGCCCGCCAGGCCGTCCAGATCCCGTACGAGTCCGGTGATGCCGCCCACGAGCGCGGCAGGGTCGGTGCCGTGCCGGCGCGTCAGCGCGTCGGCGCCCATCATGAGGGTCCAGGGCGCGGTGATGCCGAGCTCGACCGCACCGCCGCGCGTCCATAGTCCGTCGTCCGGATCGGACCACGTGACCATCGGTGCGATCGCCTTCAGCTCCGGGGGCTTGGACAGCGCCGCCATCCACTGCGTGTTGCCGAAATAGCTGGCGCCGATCATGCCGACGGAGCCGTTCGCGCCGGGAAGGGCGGCAGCCCAGCGCACGGTGTCGTACCCGTCGCTCTCCTCGTACGTCCACGGCTCCCACTGCCCCTCGGAGGCGAACCGGCCACGGGTGTCCTGGATGACCACCATGAAGCCACGCCTGGCCGCCGCCAGGGGATCGAGGATCGCGAGCGCCATGGGCATCTGCTTCCCGTACGGCAGCCGACTCAGCAGCACCGGCCACGGCCCCGTACCGCCGGGGCGATAGACGTCCGCGCGTAGCACGGTGCCATCACGCATCTCCGCCGGAACATCGAACTCGATCTGCATCTCCGCCATGTGCTGCTCCTTTGCGTGCCACGAGGCTGCCACGCGACATGGTCGAACCTGGTCCCCGTGGCGCACTACACCCGAACGGGGGTGACCACGGCACTCTCGGGGAGGTCAGGCCGCCGCCGCGTTCAACAGGTCGGCCAGTACGTCGGGCCGTTCCAAGGCGATGAAGTGGCCCGCCTTCGGGACCTGCGTGAAGTCGGCGGCGGGCAGCAGCTGCTTGTTGGCCTCCCGGTCCGAGGGCCGGGACCAGTCCTTCTCGCCGTAGACGAGGTGGACGGGGGCCTTGACCTCGGGGTAGCGCGAGCGGGCCGCGATGAGGCTGGGCAGGTTCTGGTACACGCCCCGGGCGACGGTCGGGTAGCCGGGGCGCCTGCCCACCTGGAGGAGTTCGTCCACGTAGTCCGCCCGCAGTGCGCTCTTGTCGCCGAGTCCGCCTTGCAGGATCGTGCGGAGGGCGGGCCTGGGCTCCACACCGGCGATCACCGGGCCCACTCCGGGCAGGAGGACGCCGCTGACCACGACGCGGGCGAGGAGGCTGGAGCGGGCGATTCCGCCGCGGAAGTCGTAGGTGTTGACCGCGACGACGCGACGGACCCGTTCCGGGAGGTCGGCGGCGGTGGTCAGGGCGAGCACCGCCCCCATGGACTCGCCGACCAACGTCACGTCGTGGAGGTCGAGTTCGGTCAGGAGCCGCTTGACGCCCGCGCGCATGGCCGGCTCGTCGTACGAGGCGCCGGGCACGATGTCGGAGTAGCCCATCCCCGGCAGATCGAGGGCGTACACGGTGTAGTGGTCCGCGATCAGCGGAATGAGGTGGCGGAAGTGCTCGGCCTGGGTTCGTACGGTGTGCAGCAGGACCAAGGGGGCGCCGGTGCCCGCCTTGAGGTAGCGCAGCGTCCCCTCTCGGCCGTCAAGTCCCGCGCGCGGGGCGATGGTGTGGCTGGTGGTCCCCGGAATGTGGATCGTGGGACGTGACTCGTGACCAGGCATCTTGCCGACTCCTTGTGTGTGAAGGGGTTACTTCGCCAGCTGGGCGTACAGTCCGGCCAGGTCGCCGGCCAGGCCCGCCTTGACCTGCCGCGAGACGTCGTCGGCGAGCACTTCGTACGCGCCGGTTTCGATGCCGTCGAGGGCGAGGGCGGCGATGTCCCGCGGGTCGGACTTGGGTGCGTCGACGCCGGCCGCCAGGTCGGTGTCGACGTAGCCGACGTGCAGTCCGGTGACGGCGATGCCGCGCGACCGGAGCTCCAGGCGCAGGGAGTTGGTCTGCGACCACAGGGCGGCCTTGGAGGCGCTGTAGGAGCCGCCGAGCGCGATCCAGGAGAGCACGGAGTGCACGTTGAGGAGGTGGCCGCCGCCGTTGCGCTCGATGACCGGCACGAAGGCCCGGGTGAGAAGGAGCGGGCCGTAGAAGTTGGTCTCGAACTCGCGGCGGACGTCCTCGACCGGGGAGTCGAGGAAGGACGCGCCGACCGAGGCACCGGCGTTGTTGATCAGCACGGTGACGTCTCCCGCCTGCACGGCCGCCGCCGCGACGGAGGCCGGGTCGGTGACCTCCAGCGCCACCGGGACCGCATCGGGGTGCGTCACGCTGCGCGGGTCGCGGGCCGTGGCGTAGACCTTGCCGGCACCG
>NZ_LLZG01000012.1 GCF_001509475.1 Streptomyces regalis | reverse complement strand
CGCAGAGCACGAGCGGCAACGCGGCCTGACAGACACGGGGTCATATCTCAGACTCCCACCAACACCCCTCTGCCGAGCACTTATTGAAATACGGGCCCCGGGCAGGATTCAGATTTCCCAGGTCGCGGTCTACCTGGTCTACGCCGGTCAGCGCGGGCATGCGGCGGTGGACCGGGAACTGTACCTCCCGAGCTCCTGGACGGCCGACCCCGTTCGCTGCCGGGCCGCCGGGCTGGGCGAGGAAGCCGGGTTCGCGACCAAACCGGAGCTGGCCACCACGCGTCGTGGGTCGTGGGGGACGAGGTCTACGGCGGCAACCCGACACTGCGTGCCGCGCTGGAGGAGCGCGGCACCGGCTACGTGCTGGCCGTGGCCTGCTCCCATGAAGTCACCACCAGAGCCGGGAAGTTCCGCGCGGACACCCTGGTCAAGAAGCTGCCAAGCGAGTTCGGCAGAAGCTGTCCGCAGGAGCGGGGGCGAAGGGGCACCGCTTCTACGACCGGGCCGCCATCGACCTGCCTAACCCCGCCACAGGCAGCCGCCAGCTGCTGATCCGCCGCAATCGCACCACCGGAGAACTCGCCTACTACCGCTGCAACTCACCCGCGCCGGTGCCGCTGGCCACGCTGGTACGAGTCGCTGGATCAAGATGGCGGGTGGAAGAGACGTTCCAGTCCGGCAAGGGTCTGGCCGGACTGGACGAGCACCAGGGCCACCGCTACGCGTCCTGGTCCCGCTTGGTCACCCTCGCCATGCTCGCCCACGCCTTCCTCGCAGTCGTCCGCGCCGACGAACACGCCCGCCACCCCGCACCAGACGCCCTCACACCGCTCACCAACCAAATCCAGCGCCTGTTCATCACTGTCGTCATCCGACCCGTCCACGACACAGCCCACCGGCTCAGCTGGTCCTACTGGCGACGCCGCCACCAGGCCCGATCTCAGGCCGGCCACTACGGACGACAAGCCGCGCAGGCATTGGCGTCTTTCCTATCGCCCCCGCAGCGGTGGATCGCTGCGGGGGCTTCGTCGTGCGTCGTCCTGGCCCTCGGCAACAGTGGTACGGGCTTGTATCGGGCACCAGGACTGGCCCGGAGTGGGTGCTGCCGGCGCGCCCTTACCCTGGAGACATGACCAGCAGCAGTGACCGGGCCGGAGCGGTGGACGAAGTGGGCGTTACCCGAAGCTACGAGATCCGCACCTACGGGTGCCAGATGAACGTCCATGACTCCGAGCGATTGTCCGGACTGCTGGAGGACGCCGGCTACGTGCGCGCCCCCGCGGGCTCGGACGGTGACGCCGACGTCGTCGTCTTCAACACCTGCGCGGTTCGCGAGAACGCCGACAACAAGCTGTACGGCAACCTCGGCCACCTCGCCCCCATGAAGACCAAGCGGCCCGGGATGCAGATCGCGGTCGGCGGCTGTCTCGCGCAGAAGGACCGCGACACCATCGTGAAGCGGGCGCCCTGGGTGGACGTCGTCTTCGGCACGCACAACATCGGCAAGCTGCCCGTCCTGCTGGAACGCGCGCGCGTGCAGGAGGAGGCGCAGGTCGAGATCGCCGAGTCGCTGGAGGCGTTCCCGTCGACGCTGCCGACGCGGCGCGAGAGCGCGTACGCGGCCTGGGTGTCGATCTCCGTCGGCTGCAACAACACCTGCACCTTCTGCATCGTCCCCGCCCTGCGCGGCAAGGAGAAGGACCGCCGCACCGGCGACATCCTCGCCGAGATCGAAGCCCTGGTCGCCGAGGGCGTCAGCGAGATCACGCTGCTCGGCCAGAACGTCAACGCGTACGGCTCCGACATCGGCGACCGCGAGGCGTTCAGCAAGCTGCTGCGGGCCTGCGGGAGCATCGAGGGCCTGGAGCGCGTCCGCTTCACGTCCCCGCACCCGCGTGACTTCACCGACGACGTGATCGCCGCCATGGCCGAGACGCCGAACGTGATGCCCCAGCTCCACATGCCGCTCCAGTCCGGCTCGGACACGGTCCTGAAGGCGATGCGCCGCTCCTACCGCCAGGAGCGCTACCTCGGCATCATCGAGAAGGTCCGCGCCGCCATCCCGCACGCCGCGATCACGACCGACATCATCGTGGGCTTCCCCGGCGAGACCGAGGAGGACTTCGAGCAGACGCTGCACGTGGTGCGCGAGGCCCGCTTCGCGCAGGCCTTCACCTTCCAGTACTCCAAGCGCCCGGGCACCCCCGCGGCCACCATGGAGAACCAGATCCCCAAGCAGGTCGTCCAGGCGCGCTACGAGCGTCTCGTCGCCCTCCAGGAGGAGATCTCCTGGGAGGAGAACAAGAAGCAGGTCGGCCGCAAACTGGAGCTGATGGTCGCCGAGGGCGAGGGCCGCAAGGACGGCACCACCCACCGCCTCTCCGGCCGGGCCCCCGACAACCGCCTGGTCCACTTCACCAAGCCGGAGCAGGAGGTCCGCCCCGGCGATGTGGTGACGGTCGAGATCACGTACGCCGCCCCGCACCACCTCCTCGCCGAGGGCGCCGTCCTCGACATCCGCCGCACGCGCGCGGGCGACGCCTGGGAGAAGCGGAACGCCGCCGCCCAGGCCAAGCCGGCCGGTGTGCTGCTCGGCCTGCCCAAGGTGGGCGTGCCGGAGCCGCTGCCGGTGGTCACCGGAGGCTGCGCCGTCGACTGACCGGGCGTCCCGGGTGACCCCCTGGGCCGCGCAGTAGGCTGCCGATCATGCTTGTCGCCGCCGCAGTCTGCCCTTGCCCGCCGCTCCTCGTGCCCGAGCTCGCCGCGGGCGCCGCAGCCGAGCTGGATGCCGCGCGAGCCGCCTGCACGGACGCGCTCGGCGTGCTCGCGGCCGCTCGGCCCGACCTTCTCGTGGTCGTCGGCCCCGCCCAGGAGAGTGGGCACGGGACGTATGCGGAAGGTACGCCGGGCTCGTTCCGCGGCTTCGGCGTGGACATCGACGTACGGCTGGGCCAGGCCGAGGACGACGCGGCCACCGCCCCGGTGCCGTCGGAACGCCTGCTTCCGTCCTCGCTGGCCGTCGCCGCATGGCTGCTGGAGCGGACCCGGTGGTCGGACGCCCCGATCGAGGGACTCGGTGTGGGGGAACCGCTGGAGGTCGAGCGGTGTATGGAAATCGGAAGGGACATCGCTGCCCGGGCCGAGCGGGTGGCACTGCTGGTGATGGGCGACGCCAGCGCCTGCCGCACGCTCAAGGCTCCCGGTTACCTCGACGAGCGGGCGGCACCTTTCGACGCGTCCGTCGCGCGGGCGCTGGGCAGGGCGGACGTGGCCGCCCTCAAGGCGCTGGACACCGGGCTCGCACGTGACCTGAAGGCCTCGGGCCGAGCCCCCTGGCAGGTCCTCGCGGGAGCCGGCGAGGAGGCGGGCCTTTCGGGTGCCCTGCTGTACGAGGACGCGCCGTACGGGGTGGGGTACCTGGTCGCGGCCTGGTCGTAGGGCGGGACGGTGCCCACCTGAAAACGGCGGACGGCCGGGAGCCGTCAAGCTCCGCGGCCGTCCGTCGATGTGCCGTTCAGGTCGTCGGCGGGGGTGCGTCCGGTGGCGGCGTGCTGCTGCCCGTCGCCGTGTGGTCGCCCTTGTGCGCGAGCCGGTCCATGGCGCCCTTGGCCTTGCCCGTACCCGTGTGGATCTTGTCGCTGTACTTGCCCTTGGTCTTCTTGTCGACGAACTTCTCAGCCTTGTCGAGGCCGTGTTGCACCCTGTCCTCGTGCCGCTGCGCGAAGTCGGAGACCTTGTCCTTGGCTGGGGCGAGTTTGGCTTTCAAATTGTGCATCAGACCCATGCTTCACCTTCCCGCGCGGGGCAGTTACGTGCGGGCGCCCTCGTCGGCCTCACGGTCGGCCGCCTCGTCGGCGGACTGCTGCTTGGGGATCTCGACGCCGTCGTCGGTATCGGCCTCGACGGGTTCCGCCGCCGTTGGCTGGGCCCCGTCCTCGGTCTGGGCCTCGGCCGACCCCTTCGCCTCTGCAGCCTCCTCCGCCGCGGGTTCGGCCGTTGGTGTGTCGGCCTGCGCCTCGGCGGTTGACGCCTCCTCCGTAGCCTTCGACCTCCGGAGAAGTCGTGCGAAAACGCCCATATCCACTCCATACGTTACTCGTGCGGGCGAAATCCCGCGTCGTCCGGTGCGTCCGTTTGCGTCGCCCGGTCGCCGCCTCCGCGAAACCGGCGGCCAAAACCTCGCAACTGGCAACGACCCCGCGCGCGTGCCGTCACGTAACTCGTTCGAGGTCACCCCGTGAGGTTTGCGAGACTGGGCCGGTGAGTAGCGCACCTTCCGTCCCCCGAGTCATCGCCGTCGTCGGACCGACCGCAGCCGGAAAGTCCGATCTGGGCGTGTTCCTGGCCCAGCGGCTCGGCGGCGAGGTCGTCAATGCCGACTCCATGCAGCTCTACCGAGGGATGGACATCGGCACCGCCAAGCTGACGCCCGAGGAGCGCGCCGGTGTCCCGCACCACCTGCTGGACATCTGGGACGTCACGGTCACGGCGTCCGTCGCCGAGTACCAGAAGCTCGCGCGGGAGCGGATCGACGCACTGCTGGCCGAAGGGCGCTGGCCGATCCTGGTCGGCGGCTCGGGGCTGTACGTCCGTGGGGCCGTCGACAACCTGGAGTTCCCCGGCACCGACCCCGAGGTCAGGGCCCGATTGGAGGACGAGCTCGCGCTGCGCGGCTCCGGGGCGCTGCACGCCCGCCTGGCCGCCGCCGACCCCGAGGCCGCGCAGGTGATCCTGCCCAGCAACGGGCGCCGTATCGTCCGGGCCCTCGAGGTGATCGAGATCACCGGCAAGCCCTTCACCGCCAACCTTCCCGGCCACGACTCGGTCTACGACACGGTCCAGATCGGCGTCGATGTGGCCCGCCCGGAGCTCGACGAGCGCATCGCGCGCCGGGTCGACCGGATGTGGGACGCCGGGCTCGTGGACGAAGTCCGGGTGCTGGAGGCGCGGGGGTTGCGTGAGGGGCGTACGGCCTCGCGCGCGCTCGGCTACCAGCAGGTGCTCACGGCGCTCGCCGGGGAGTGCACCCTCGATGAGGCGCGGGCCGAGACCGTACGTGCCACCAAGCGCTTCGCGCGCCGCCAGGATTCATGGTTCAGGCGCGACCCGCGGGTGCATTGGCTCAGTGGGGCTGCGGCGGATCTCACAGAACTTCCGCATCTCGCCCTGGCGTTGGTCGAACGACCGGTTACAGCCTGATCACGTGATGGCATCGGGACGCTCCGGCCGCCGTCCCGGCCTCCGGCGCCGTGCCATCATCGAGCTTCGATCGACCAAGTGGAGTCCGAGTTGGGAGGGCGCGTGGCGATGGAGGCCGGCCCTCGCGACACCGCACAAGGCACCGAGAACGTCACCACCGACAGGGGCGAACGGGAGCAGGACGACGACCGTCCGATCCCCGACGGGCTCGACGAGGCGGAGGGTGGCGTCACCGACGACGGCCCCGAGCCCGAGGAGATGTACGCGAGCGGCCCGGAGGTCGAGGTCGAGCTGCGCCCGCAGCGGCGACTGCGTATCTGGCAGCTCGCGCCCATCGTGTTCCTTGCCGCGGTCGGCTCCCTGATGTTCGCGTTCCCGCTGGCCTTCGACTTCGGCGACAGCGGGGCCGTGATCGCCATGCTGGGGCTCCTGATCTGCTCCTGCGCGGCCGGCTGGGGCATGATGGCCGCCCGCCGGGTGGGCTACACCTGGCCCGGGGTGCCACAGCGGGGCTCCGGACGCAGACCGGACTGGCGGGTCGTGGTGGCCTACGCCGTGGTCGTCGCTGCGGTGGTCGTGCTGGCCGTATGGCGTGTAGCAAGGCTCCGCTGAAGCGCCCCGACACAGACCTGCCGTCCTGCACCCTCCTCGGCCCTCCCGGCGGAGTGCGCCGTACGATCGAGGAATGAGCACGCGGATCGCCTTCCTCAAGGGCCACGGCACCGAGAACGACTTCGTGATCGTCCCGGACCCCGAGAACACCATCGACCTGCCCCCGGCCGCCGTCGCCGCCCTGTGCGACCGCCGCGCGGGCATCGGCGGTGACGGACTGCTGCATGTGGTGCGGTCCGCGGCGCACCCCGAGGCCAAGGACATGGCGGCCGAGGCCGAGTGGTTCATGGACTACCGCAACGGCGACGGCTCGGTCGCGGAGATGTGCGGCAACGGCGTGCGCGTGTTCGCGCGCTACCTCCAGCGAGCCGGACACGCCGCCGAGGGCGATCTCGCGGTCGCCACGCGCGGGGGTGTGAAGACGGTGCACATCGCCAAGACTGCATCCACCAGCGGCTCCGCCGCGGGTGACGTCACGGTCGGCATGGGCAAGGCGCTGCTCCCCGAAGGGGACGTCACGGTGAGCGTCGGCGAGCGCAGCTGGCCCGCACGCAACGTGAACATGGGCAACCCGCACGCGGTGGCCTTCGTGGACGACCTCGCGCACGCCGGTGACCTGCACTCCCCGCCGCCGTTCAGCCCTGCCTCCGCCTACCCGGACGGGGTCAACGTCGAGTTCGTGGTCGACCGCGGGCCCCGGCATGTCGCGCTGCGCGTGCACGAGCGCGGTGCCGGTGAGACCCGTTCGTGCGGCACGGGCGCGTGCGCCGTCGCTGTGGCCGCCGCGCGGCGGGACGGCGCGGACCCGGCGGTCACCGGTGCCCCCGCGACGTACACCGTCGATGTGCCGGGCGGCACCCTCGTGATCACCGAGCGGGCGGACGGCGAGATCGAGATGACCGGCCCCGCGGTGATCGTCGCCGAGGGCGAGATCGACGCGGACTGGCTGGAAAACGCGGTCCGTTGAGGCGCAGGGGCGGCTTGGTATCCCAGCCTTGACCGCTCCGGTGCCTGTCAGCGGCCTGTTCCGGGCGACGGGCGCGTTCGAAATCATGGCTGGTCGTCTGTCAGGTGGCGGGAAATCGCAAACCTGTGAACCCTCGCTCGAATGGGTGATCCGTTTCACGCTCGGCGAGAGGCGGTCAACCTCACGTGATGGGCTCGGTAGCATCAAGCACCGGCCCGGACGGGGGAGATGTCGCCATCCCCTGAGCCGTGTCCGCCATGGGGCACCCCGTCCGCCGGTCCACGCAGCCGGAGGTGCCCATGAGTGCGGAGGCAACGAATTCCGCGACGCCAGGCCCGGTAGCAGGCCCTGTGACGCCTGCGGTGTCCCGCAGGAAGGCCCGCGCCCGGATCGATCTGCGCCGCCTCGGCCGGGCAGCGCTGCTCGGCCCGGCCTCACGCGACCGGCTGCCCGACGCCATCGGTCATGTCGTCGACGCCCACCGCGCCCACCATCCCGACGCCGACCTCGAACCGCTGCGCCGCGCCTATGTGCTGGCCGAGTCCTCGCACCGCGGCCAGATGCGCAAGAGCGGCGAGCCGTACATCACACACCCGCTCGCGGTGACGCTGATCCTCGCCGAACTCGGCGCGGAGACCACGACCTTGACGGCCTCCCTGCTCCACGACACGGTCGAGGACACCGAGGTGACGCTCGATCAGGTCGGTGAGCAGTTCGGCGCGGAGGTCCGCTTCCTCGTCGACGGCGTGACGAAGCTGGAGAAGGTCGACTACGGCGCCGCCGCCGAGCCGGAGACCTTCCGCAAGATGCTCGTCGCGACCGGCAACGACGTCCGTGTGATGTCGATCAAACTCGCCGACCGGCTGCACAACATGCGCACCCTCGGTGTGATGCGCCCCGAGAAACAGGCGCGCATCGCCAAGGTGACCCGCGACGTCCTCATCCCGCTCGCCGAACGGCTCGGCGTCCAGGCGCTCAAGACCGAGCTGGAAGACCTGGTCTTCGCGATCCTGCACCCGGACGAGTACGAGCACACACGGGAGTTGATCGTCGACAACGCCTCCCGCGCCGACGATCCGCTCGCCGAGA
Organism: Streptomyces regalis; assembly: GCF_001509475.1. Lineage (GTDB taxonomy): Bacteria > Actinomycetota > Actinomycetes > Streptomycetales > Streptomycetaceae > Streptomyces > Streptomyces regalis. The sequence goes on along the minus strand of NZ_LLZG01000012.1, from coordinate 22,627 downwards.
TGGCCGACGCGATGCGCAAGGTCCTGCGCGAAGCCGACATCCAGGCGGAAGTCCTCATCCGGCCACGGCACTTCGTCTCCGTGCACCGGGTGTCCCGCAAGCGCGGACGGCTGCGCGGCGCCGACTTCGGCCGGCTGCTGGTGCTGGTGAACGAGGACGCGGACTGTTACGGCGTCCTGGGCGAACTGCACACCTGTATGACGCCCGTCGTCTCGGAGTTCAAGGACTTCATCGCCGTCCCCAAGTTCAACCTGTACCAGTCGCTGCACACCGCCGTCGCCCGCGAGGACGGCCAGGTCACCGAAGTCCTCATCCGCACCCACCAGATGCACAAGGTCGCCGAGGCCGGTGTCGTCGCGCTCGGCAATCCCTACGCTCCTCCTTCGGAGGAGCAGGCCGCTTCGAGTGACGGCGAGCGCGCCGACCCCACGCGTCCCGGCTGGCTGTCCCGGCTCCTCGACTGGCAGGAGGCCGCGCCCGACCCGGACACCTTCTGGTCCACGCTCCGCGAGGACCTCGCCCAGGACCGCGAGATCACCGTCTTCCGCCCCGACGGCGGCACCCTGGGCCTGCCCGAGGGCGCGACCTGTGTGGACGCCGCGTACGCGCAGTACGGCGAGGACGCCCACGCCTGCATCGGCGCGCGCGTCAACGGCCGCCTGGCGACGCTCAGCACGGTTCTGCGGGACGGGGACACCGTCCAGCTCCTCATGGGCCAGGACCCGGCCTCGGAGCCCTCCAGGGAGTGGCTGGAGCACGCCCACACGCCCGCCGCCCGGATCGCCATCCAGCGGTGGCTGGCCGCCCATCCTGCGCAGGGCGACGTCCCCGCCGCTGAGGAGACCGGGGTGCTCTTCCGGCCCACCGGGGACGGATTGGTGAGCGCGGAGGGGCAGGCCCTCCGCCTTGCCGCCGAGGGGCCGGCCGGCCGCTCCGCCACCGCCGACGTGCTCGTCGATCAGCCGGGCGCGAGCGTACGCCTCGCCGGCTGCTGCACCCCCGTACCGCCCGACGAGGTCACCGGGTTCTCTGTGCGCGGGGGGGTGGTGACCGTCCACCGCGTCGAGTGCGCCGCGGTGGCGCGTATGAAGAGCGCGGGGCGCGCGGAGGTCGGCGTGCGCTGGGGCGACACCACCGAATGCCGGGTCACGCTGGTCGCCGAATCGTTCGTCCGCCCGCACCTGCTGGCCGACCTCACGGAAGCGATGGCCCTGGAGGGCGCCGAAATCGTCTCGGCGACGGTCGAGCCTCCGAGCCAGCAGCGCGTGCGCCACACCTACACGGTCCAACTCCCGGACGCGGCGCTGCTCCCGGGGCTGATGCGGGCGATGCGGAATGTGGCGGGCGTGTACGACGTGAGCAGGGCGCAGCCGCAGACGCAAGGGGCGTGAGGGCGGCGCGGCGCCGGCCCTCACGGGACGGGGCACCCTCAAGCACGGGCGCGCCCCCCTCGGCCGGCCCGCACACCGACAACTCCACCAACTACTGCACCCGTCCAGCACCCGCAGCACCCACCCGACACCCCCGTTCGAGTGTGCCGATCGCGCGTCGTCGACGCCCCGCACGCGCGCGCTGATAGCCGTGGTGCATGCTGCTCACCCCCCGCACCGAGGCCCAGCGACCAGTCCCTGGCGCTCCTCGCCCCCGTCCCCGAACCCGCCGGCGTCTCAAGGCCCCCGCGCTGCTCGCCGTCGCCCTCTCCTCCTGCCTGCTCGCCGCGAGCGCCCCCGCCGCACCTCTGGGGGTCGGTGACCGCCTCTTCCCGCACCTGGGCAACCCCGGCTACGACGTGGCGTCGTACGACCTCTCCTTCACCTATCCAGGCACCAACACCAAGCCCCTCAAGGCCGTCACCACGATCAACGCCTGGACGACCACCGACCTGGACCGCTTCAACCTGGACTTCGCCCACGGCAAGGTCGAGTCCGTCGAGGTCGACGGGGAGCCCGCGTCGTTCACGAGTGCCGGTGAGGACCTCGTGGTCACGCCCGAGGAGCCGTTGCCCGAGGGCAGCTGGATGCAGGTCACCGTGCGGCACACCAGCGACCCCAAGTACGGCAAGAGCCGGGAGGGCGGCTGGGTGCGGACGAGCGACGGGCTCGCCATGGCCAACCAGGCCGACGCCGCCCACGTCGTGTTCCCGTGCAACGACCACCCCTCCGACAAGGCGATGTTCACCATCCGGGTCACCGCGCCCAACGGTTACACCGCCGTCGCCAACGGCCTGCGCACCGACGTGGACCGCGCGGGCAAGTCGACGACATGGACGTACCGCACGCGACACCCCATGGCCACCGAGCTCGCCCAGGTGTCCATCGGCCGCTCCACGGTGCTGCACCGCACCGGCCCGCACGACCTGCCCGTACGGGACGTCGTGCCCACCAAGGACCGCGAGCAACTCGAACCGTGGCTGAAGAAGACCCCCGGCCAGATCGCCTGGATGGAGCGGAAGGTCGGGCGGTATCCCTTCGAGACGTACGGCCTGCTCATGGCCGAGGCCGCCACGGGCTTCGAACTCGAGACCCAGACGCTGTCCCTCTTCGAGCGGGACCTCTTCACCGAGTCCGCCTACCCGAAGTGGTACATCGAGTCGATCATGGTGCACGAGCTGGCGCACCAGTGGTTCGGTGACAGCGTCAGCCCGCGCACCTGGTCCGACCTGTGGCTCAGCGAGGGGCATGCCACCTGGTACGAGGCCCTGTACGCGGCGGAGAAGGCGGGCCGGCCGATCGAGGCGCGGATGAAGGCCGCGTACGCCGCCTCCGACCGCTGGCGTAAGGCCGGCGGACCGCCTGCCGCCCCCAAGGCGGGCGCCCCCGGCAAGAAGAACAGCATCTTCCGGCCGAACGTCTATGACGGCGCGTCACTGGTCCTGTACGCCCTGCGCCAGGAGATCGGCGCCCCGGCCTTCGAGCGTCTGGAACGCGCCTGGGTGAGCCGCCACCAGGACGGTGCCGCCACCACCGCGGACTTCGTCGCGCTTGCCGAGGAGATCTCCGGACACGACCTCGACGGGTTCCTGCATGCCTGGCTGTACGGGGACAAGACCCCGCCGATGCCCGGTCAGCCGGAGTGGAAGTCCTTGGACCCCGACAAGGCGCCTGTGAAGAAGGCCGCCGGGAAGAAGGCCGGCGCGAAGAAGGTCACCGCGAAGAAGGTCACCGCGAAGAAGGCGATCGCGAAGAAGGCGACCGTGAAATAAGACGGTGACGAGACGGCCCGTGCCGTGCGACCATTTTCGGGTCGGCGCGGCACGGGTCGCGGGAATCTCCCGGGGCACTCGTGCGTTGTAAGCAGTGACGGATCAGTTCCGAGGCGCTACGGACTCGCTCCGCAGAGCCACTGCACTGTCGCCGCACACGGATTCCATCGACGTAAGGACCCAATGACCTCCTCTTCTTCCTTTTCCCAGGACACGCAGCGCTTCGCGCACACCCATCCCGAAGGTCTTCGGGCCGATGCCCTGATGGAAGAGGACGTCGCCTGGAGCCACGAGATCGACGGAGAGCGGGACGGCGACCAGTTCGACCGCTCCGAGCGCGCGGCTCTGCGCCGTGTGGCGGGCCTCTCCACCGAGCTCGAGGACGTCACCGAGGTCGAGTACCGCCAGCTCCGCCTGGAGCGGGTCGTGCTCGTCGGCGTCTGGACCACGGGAAGCGCGCAGGACGCGGAGAACTCCCTCGCGGAGCTCGCCGCCCTCGCGGAGACTGCGGGCGCGCTCGTGCTCGACGGCGTGATCCAGCGCCGCGACAAGCCCGACGCGGCCACCTACATCGGTTCCGGCAAGGCCGACGAGCTGCGGGACATCGTGCTCGAAACGGGCGCCGACACCGTCATCTGCGACGGTGAGCTCAGCCCGGGCCAGCTCATCCACCTCGAAGACGTCGTCAAGGTCAAGGTCATCGACCGTACGGCCCTGATCCTCGACATCTTCGCCCAGCACGCCAAGTCCCGAGAGGGCAAGGCGCAGGTCGCGCTCGCGCAGATGCAGTACATGCTGCCGAGGCTGCGAGGCTGGGGTCAGTCGCTGTCCCGGCAGATGGGCGGCGGCAAGGGCGGCGGCCTCGCCACCCGTGGTCCCGGTGAGACCAAGATCGAGACGGACCGGCGACGGATCCGCGAGAAGATGGCGAAGATGCGCCGGGAGATCGCGGAGATGAAGACCGGCCGCGACATCCAGCGCCAGGTCCGCAGGCGCAACAAGGTGCCTTCGGTCGCCATCGCGGGCTACACGAACGCGGGCAAGTCCTCGCTGCTCAACCGCCTCACCGGTGCGGGCGTCCTGGTCGAGAACGCGCTGTTCGCGACCCTCGACCCGACCGTGCGCCGGGCCGAGACCCCGGGCGGGCGGCACTACACGCTGGCGGACACCGTCGGCTTCGTACGCCACCTGCCGCATCACCTGGTCGAGGCGTTCCGCTCCACGATGGAGGAGGTCGGCGACTCCGACCTGATCCTGCACGTGGTGGACGGTTCGCACCCGAACCCGGAGGAGCAGCTGGCCGCCGTGCGCGAGGTGATCAGGGATGTCGGCGCGACCGACGTACCGGAGATCGTCGTGATCAACAAGGCGGACGCGGCGGACCCGCTGACGCTGCAGCGGCTCATGCGGATCGAGAAGCGCTCCATCGCCGTCTCGGCCCGCACCGGCCGGGGCATCGACGAGCTGCTCGCCCTGATCGACAACGAGCTGCCCCGCCCGTCCGTCGAGATCGAGGCTCTCGTGCCGTACACGCACGGCAAGCTGGTCGCCCGCGCCCACACCGAGGGCGAGGTGATCTCCGAGGAGCACACCCCGGAGGGCACGCTGCTCAAGGTGCGGGTGCACGAGGAACTGGCGGCGGATCTCACGCCGTACGTTCCGGCGGCGACCGCCTGAGTCGAGTCGCTGTGGAACGGCGGTCCGTGCGGGCGTAGAACTGCAAAAGGCCCGCCCCCTGTCGCAGGGGGGCGGGCCTTCCGTATGGGTCATTGTGCGTGGGTCATCGGCCGCCGTGCGTCCTGCTCATGTACTGGTACACCGACTCGGCGCCCGCGCCCAGCTGAGGGCCCGCGAGCCAGGTGTTGTCCTCCGGGCCGATCGATGTGTTCGACACGAGCGTGGTCTCGCCGTTCACCACCCGGAACCAGCCGCCGCCCGACGAACCGCCGGTCATGGTGCAGCCGATGCGGTACATCGTCGGCAGGGCCGGGCTCAGCGACAAGCGGCCCGGACGGTCGAGGCACTTGAACATCTGCAGACCGTTGTACGGCGGTGCCGCCGGGTAGCCCCAGGCGCCCATCGTGGCGACCTCGCTCGCGGACGGAGCGGAGAAGTCGACGTCCAGGGAGCCGGTGGTCTCCTCCAGGGACCTCGCGCCGCCCTCCGGCTTCACATGCAGCACGGCGTAGTCGTAAGCCGCACCCGCGCCGCCCGTGTCCGAGCCGCCCTGGATCCACTCGTTCGACGTCGAGACCCAGTCGGCCCACCAGTTGCCGTAGGGAGCGATCTCGGTGGCCGTCGCGTTGCCCAGCTGCGCCTCGGACTTGCCGAGGTCGTTGTAGGCCGGGACGAAGACGATGTTGCGGTACCAGCCGCCGCTCCGGCCGGCGTGCACACAGTGGCCGGCCGTCCAGACGAGGTTGGACTCGCCGGGGTGGTTGGCGTCCTTGACGACCGTGCCGGAGCAGACGGCCGGGCCGTCGGGGGTGTCGAAGAAGACCTTGCCGACGGGGGCGGCGTTGTCGTGGTACGGCGTCTTCTCGGCCGTGGCCCGGACGGGCGCCGGCTCCGGGTCGCTGACGCCCTGGTCGGCCGAGGCGTCCTGCGTGGTGACCGTCTTGTTGGCCTCCTTCGCGGACTGCATCCGGTCAGGCTTCCACAGGCCCTCGATCACCGGGTTGACGAAGTCCTTGGCTTCGCTGAGCCACTTGTCCTTGTCCCAGTCCTTCCAGGCCCCGTCCTTCCACTTGTCGATGTCGATCCCGTGTTCCTTGAGCTTGTCCGCGAGCTCGGCCGGGATCTGGATCTTGCCGTCACCTGCGGCGTCGGCGGCATCGACGGCCTGCGAGGCGGCGGACTCGGCCCGGTCACTCGCCGAGTCCCCGGTCGAGCCGCCACAGGCGGTCGCGGTCAGCGCCAGCGCGGCGACAAGGCCGGTGGCGGCGAGGACGGAGCGCCGCCCACGGCGTTGGGCTGCGGGCATAGGTGTGGAACGCATGGTGCGATAACCCCCGTTGGAGCGTGCCACTGCTGAAGCGTGCTACTGCTGTGGCGCCTTGATGGCAGGTGCGTGCCGCGGGAAGGGCCGTGCGCTCATGGGTGCGAGCCCCTCGGACGCGACACCCACTATGCCCGTGGAGTTGAGGCCGAACGGCGGTGAGGCGGTGAAGGTTTCTCCCCACCGCCTCACCACAGCTGGTGCCTACGGTGCCGTCACTGACCGGCGAACTTCTCGCTCACCCCGTCGAACACGTCCTTGGCTTCCTCACCCAGCCGCGGACCCGCCAGCCAGCCCGATTCCACCGGGCCGATCGAGGTGTTGGACACCAGCGCCGGCTTGCCGTTCGAGCCCGTCGCGACCCAGCCACCACCGGACGAACCGCCGGTCATGGTGCAGCCGATGCGGTACATCGTCGGGGCCGCGGTGTTGATCGACAGCCGGCCGGGCTTGTCCTGGCACTGGTACAGCTTCTGGCCGTCGAACGGTGCGGCGGCCGGGTACCCGATCGCCTTGAGGCTGTCCACCTCGGGGACCGCGGGGGCGTTGAAGTCCACCGGGAGGGCCGAACCGACCGTCTCCTCCAGGGACTTGCCGTTGCCGCCTTGCTCCGGCTTCACATGGAGCACGGCGAAGTCGTACGGGGCGCCGTCCCCGCCCGTCGGGCCGCCCTGCGCGATCCACTGGTCCGAGGTCTGCGCCCAGTCGGCCCACCACACGCCGTACGGAGCGACCTGCTCCTTGGTCGCGCTCTCCAGCTCTGCCGTCGCCATGGCCTTGTCGTTGTACGACGGCACGAACGCGATGTTGCGATACCAGCCGCCGCTCTTGCCGGCATGCACGCAGTGGCCCGCCGTCCACACCATGTTGGACTTGCCGGGGTTGGCCGGGTCTTGCACGACCGTCGCCGAGCAGACCATCGTGCCTTCGGGGGAGTCGAAGAGCACCTTGCCCGCCTCGGGGGCGTTGGCGTGGTACGCAGGCGGCACGGCCTGCGCGTTCACCGGCTCCGGCGTCGGGTCGGTCACCCCCTGGTCACCGGAGAGGTCGCTGTCGTCGACACTCCGGTCCGGGTCCTCGGCCTCCCGCATGCGGTCCGGGTCCCACAGGCCCTCGATGATCGGGTTGACGTAGTCCTTGGCCTCGCGGAGCCAGTCGTCCTTGTCCCAGTTCTTCCAGGCGCCGTCCTTCCACTTGTCGATGTCGATCCCGTGCTCTTTGAGCTTGTCCTTGATGTCGTCCGGGATCGTGATCTCGCCTTCACCTCCGGCCGCCGCGGACGCGGTGGCCTCCGCGCCCGCATCGGCGTCGCCCGACTCGCAGGCCGTGGCGGTGAGGGCCAGCGCTGCGGCCAGCGCGACCAAGGGCAGCGGGGAGGTCCTGCGGCGCGCGCTCCCTCCTCGGCGAACGGTGAACGACGGCCGTATCGATCGCATGATCTGACTCCCCCTGAGGTGACGGTACTTGGCGCTGTGGCCGTGAACTCCCGTTGACCGCTTGCCGGTCGGGCGTGATGTCACGGCGCGTTGGAACGGCATCACACACTATGCGGTCGCTGTGGGGGAGTTCCGACGGAACGGCAACGGTTTGGCTACGGGCGGCCTGACCTGGCAATTCATCCAGAGAGGTGCGCGCGGGCCAGGCGAGGGGCGAGGGGGGCCGGTGCATGGCGACGACGTGTGTACTCCCGCTCCGAACTACTCGGCAGGCGTGACGACTCGGTAGCCGACCCCGCGCACGGTCTCGATGAGCGCAGGCATGCGCAGCTTGGCGCGCAGGGACGCGATGTGCGTTCCCAGGGTGTTCCCGACCCCCTCTCCGCTGGTGCGCCACACTTCGCCCATGATCTGTTCTCGGGTGACGACCACTCCGGGGCGCCGCGCGAGCAGGGCGAGGAGATCGAATTCCTTGGGAGTCAGCTGGATGAACGAGTTGTCCACGCTGACCTGACGCGTCGGCAGATCGATGATCACCGAGCCGAGAGACAGCACGGTCTTGACCCGTTCCACGGCCGCCTCGGAGGCGGTGCGTCGGATCACGGCGTGGATGCGTGCGAGTAGCTCTCCTGTGTCGTACGGCTTCACCACGTAGTCGGCGGCACCGAGGTTGAGGCCGTGGATGCGGGAACGTACGTCTCTGCGCGCGGTGACCATGATGATCGGGGTGTTGGTGCGCTTGCGGATCTCGCCGCAGACCTCGTAGCCGTCCATGTCGGGTAGGCCCAGGTCGAGGAGGACGAGGTCGAAGCCGGCATCTTTCAAAGTGAGCGCATCCAGGGCCGCCCCGCCGCTTCGGGCGTTCGTGACGCTGAAGCCGTGCCGTGAAAGGACCGCGCACAGAGCGGCGACCTGGCGGCTGTCGTCCTCGACGAGCAGCAATCTCAAACCAGCCTCCGGTTCATCGGCCGCAGGGCCTCGGTGCGTACGGACCCCGTCTGCGTAAGTGTGCGCTGACCACGCGCCGTACGTGCATCCTGTGCACCCATTCCACCGAGCCGGAGCGCGCCCGCCCCCCTGGTCGGCGCTGCACGATCGCCCCGACCGGCCCGTTCCCCTTGATGCCCGGGCCGGTCCACCGGCAGTGGTTTCCGGCACCGCAAGGATCTTGAAGCAACCCGTAACCCGGTGAACGGTCCGGGGTTGGTAGCGGCAGGGGACCTGCTGCCCGTGGGTGGTCCCCAGTGCTCAGTTCCCCGGAGCTTCGAGTCGACGCTCGCGGGGCTTCGTATGTCGGGTCGGGCGAGGATGCGAGAGGCCTGCTCGCCCCTGGACAGCGGGAGGACAGGGAGCCATGGCCGTGACCGAATCTTTGCGCGGGGGGACATCCGAATCGGCGGGGGCGCGTGCCGTGCACGAGGGGATCCTGCGACGGCAGTCGGCGCGCGAGTCGGCTGCGCGCACCTACGCGCGTGCCCTGCCGATCGTGCCCGTACGGGCACGTGGGCTGACCATCGAGGGCGCGGACGGCCGCCGCTACCTGGACTGCCTCTCCGGCGCCGGGACGCTGGCGCTCGGACACAACCACCCCGTGGTCCTGGAGGCCATCCGCAAGGTTCTCGACTCGGGCGCACCGCTGCATGTCCTCGACCTGGCGACCCCTGTCAAGGACGCCTTCATCACCGAGCTCTTCCACACGCTGCCGCCCGGTCTCGCCGACCGCGCGCGCGTGCAGTTCTGCGGACCGGCCGGAACTGACGCGGTGGAGGCCGCCTTCAAGCTCGTCCGGGCCGCGACCGGACGCACCGGAATCCTCGCTTTCAGCGGCGCCTACCACGGGATGACCGCCGGAGCGCTCGAAGCATCCGGGGGCGCTTTCGACGTACGGGTCGCCCGCCTGCCCTACCCACAGGACTACCGCTGCCCTTTCGGCATCGGCGGCGAACGCGGTGCCGAACTCGCCGCCCGCTGGACCGAGTCCGTCCTCGACGACCCCAAGTCGGGCGTGCCACGCCCCGCCGGGATGATCCTCGAACCCGTCCAGGGCGAGGGCGGAGTGATCCCCGCGCCGGACGGGTGGATGCGGCGGATGCGGCAGATCACGGCCGACCGTGCCATCCCGCTGATCGCTGACGAGGTCCAGACGGGGGTCGGGCGCACCGGCTCCTTCTGGGCTGTGGAGCACAGCGGCGTCACACCCGACGTGATGGTCCTCTCCAAGGCCATCGGGGGCAGCCTGCCCCTCGCGGTCATCGTCTATCGCGACGACCTCGACGCCTGGCAACCCGGCGCCCACGCCGGCACTTTCCGCGGCAACCAGCTCGCCATGGCCGCCGGCACGGCGACGCTCGCCTACGTCCGCGAGAACGGGCTCGCCGAACGGGCGGCCGAACTGGGCTCCCGGATGCTGCGCCAACTCCAGCAACTCGCGGGGGAGTTCGGGTGCATCGGAGACGTGCGGGGGAGGGGGTTGATGATCGGGGTCGAGGTGGTGGAGCCAGAGGCCGCCTCCGACCGCGGCGAGGGGCGGGCAGTGCCCCTGGCGGCGATCGATCGGGCCGGCGGCGGGGCGGGGCTTCTCACCGCTCTGGAAGGGAACGGGGGCGCCCCTGGCCAGGTCGAGCCGGATGCTCAGGCTGACAACGGTTGGCCCGGAGGCGGGGCGGGCGTTCTGACGGGTCTCGACCCCGCCCGGGGTGCGGGCGGCTCCTCGGCGGACGCCAACCCGACCGGTCGAGGAGCAGGTGCGGCGGCACTGCAGAACCCGGATCGCCATCCTCGCCCCGCCGCTCCCGAACTCGCGGCCGCCATCCAACGGGAATGCCTGCGACGTGGCCTGATCGTCGAGCTGGGCGGCCGCCACGCCGGCGTCGTACGCCTGCTTCCGCCGCTGACCATCAGCGACGAGCAGGCAGCCGCAGTGCTGGACCGACTGGCCGACGCGGTCGCCGCGGTGTCCCGCAGCCACACCCATGACGACGCGTTCGATGCGGACCGGACGCACCAGCCGACCCCGGGCCCCCGGCGGCACGGTGGCCGCGCCGACCGGGCGGGGTAACGCGGCGGCCGATGGGGCGCCCGAGTACGCACTTCGCCCGGTGCCGTCGCATCGGCTTGTGCCGACCGACCCGCTGCCGAGCAACGGCTCACCTTCGAACGACACATCACTTCCCATCGGAACCTCGCCTCCCACCGAAACCGCGTCCAACTTCCCTCCTCCAGCCGCGCATTCGAAGCGCGGTCCATCAAGCCCACGCCCACCCTCACCGCAGTACGGCGGCCGTCGCCGCTTGCGTCAGAACCAGTTCAAGAGGACCAGCCTTGACCACGACCCCCGCATCCGACGGCCGCCCCGACACTCGCGAGCGATGCCCGGCCGACCCAGACCTGCGCCGGCCTGAGCCGCTTGCGTCTCCGCCTGCGTCGGCTCCTCGCGGGCAGGGGGGCGCTCTCGCCCAGGCAGGGGACAGGCCGCGGGAACCGGTGTCGGCGCAGGGAGTTGCCGGTGCACAGGTACCGGGGCGTGCGCCGATGCAGGCAGGTGCCCCGGACGTTGAGCGGCTGCCCGGTGCCGCCTCCGACCTCCTGGAGCACCCCGACCCACACACCGCAGCCCAGGCCGCCGCCGTGGAGAACCTCCTCCGCTGCTGGGTTCGCGAGACCAACGTCCCGGCACCCGACAACGGGATCCTCCGCATCCCCTTGCCCGCCACGGGTACGGCCCTGCTGATCCCGGTCCACTACTGGTCCCCGGCGGGATGGCACCGCTTCGGCCTGCCACACCTGGCCGACGCCCCGGCTCAGTCCCCACCGACTGACGCGGTCACCCTTGCTGCCCTACTCACCAGGGAGGCGCCAGGGGGAAGCAACTCCGCCGTCATGACGTCGGTCGCCACCCCCTCGGCTGGGAGCATCACCTCGACGAGCTCTGGGCGCGTAGCGGCTCGCCCGACTTCCGCGAGCGTTTGCTCTTCGCCGGCGCCCGATACGTCGACTGCTTCGATTGACGCGACGCGGCCTCACCGAACCGCGACCACTCCCGGCTCCGGGGACCCGGTCTCTGTCTCTGCTGCTGCCCCCTTCAGCTCTGTCATCTCTGGCTCCGCTTCGTCCTGCGTCCCTGGATCCTCCGTCCCATCGCCCACTGCTGTATCCCCGACCTCCGCCACTCCGAGGCCGGCAGCCCTGACAGCCCCGGTAATCTCCGCGGCCACTGACCTCGTTTCCCGCGTTGCCGACTCCGTCCGACGAACCGCCACCTTCATCAGCGAGCGCCGTGCTCACCCCGCCGAGGGTCCTGACATCTTCCTCGCGGCCGAGCAGGCGCTCACGCTCGGACACCCGCTCCATCCGACGCCGAAGAGCCGCGAGGGCCTCTCCGAGACCGAAGCGCCGCTGTATTCACCCGAGTTGCGCGGCTCCTTTCCCTTGTGCTGGATGGCTGTCGCCCCTTCCCTGCTCGCCACTGACTCGGCATGGACCGAGCGCGGCCGTATCGTCCCCGCGGCTCAGCTCACGGCCCGCCTCGCCGGGGATGAATTGCCGTTGCCGGACGGGTACGCGGCCCTGCCCCTGCACCCTTGGCAGCTACGCGAGCTCCAGCACCGCCCCGAGACCGCGGCCCTGCTCGATGCCGGACTGCTCCGAGACCTCGGCACCCACGGCGCCCCTTGGCACCCCACCTCCTCCGTACGGACCGTCCACAGATCCGATGCCCCCGCCATGCTCAAACTCTCGCTGGGCCTGCGCATCACCAACTCCCGCCGTGAGAACCTCCGGAAGGAGCTGCACCGGGGCGTCGAGGTCCACCGACTCCTGCGCAGCGGCCTCTCGACGCAGTGGCAGGCCGCGCACCCGGGATTCGACATCGTTCGCGATCCGGCATGGCTCGCCGTCGACAGGCCGGACGGCGTCCCTGTGACCGGCTGCGACGTGATGATCCGGCACAACCCGTTCAGACCTTCCGACGACGTGTCCTGTGTAGCAGGCCTCGTTTCACCCCGATCTCTCGCACAACCCGGCACCGCCGCAGGCCATCACCCAGGGGACACGGCGCTTCCTCCGTCCCGTCTGGCCGAACTCGTCACGCGTCTCGCCGACCGAACAGGCCGCCCTCGCGGAGCCGTTGCCGCCGAGTGGTTCCTGCGCTACCTCGAACAGGTCGTCCGCCCCGTCCTGTGGCTCGATGCCGAGGCGGGAATCGCCCTGGAAGCACACCAGCAGAACACGCTGCTCCTGCTGGACGGTGACGGCTGGCCTTCGGGCGGCCGATACCGCGACAACCAGGGCTACTACTTCCGTGAGTCCCGGCGCGCGGCACTCGACGCCCGGCTGCCCGGGATCGGCGAGCACAGCGACACCTTTGTCTCCGACGAGGTCGCCGACGAGCGCTTTGCCTACTACCTCGCGATCAACAACGTACTCGGCCTCATCGGAGCGTTCGGCTCGCAGCGTCTCACGGACGAAGAGCTGCTGCTCGCGGCCTTTCGCCGCTTCCTCGGCGAGGTGGCCTCCGGCGCAGCACGGCTGCCCACATCACTGCCTGCCCATCTGCTCGACTCACCTGTTCTGCGCTGCAAGGCCAACCTGCTGACCCGGCTGCACGGCCTCGACGAACTCGTCGGCCCGGTCGACACCCAGTCCGTCTACGTCACCATCGCCAACCCTCTGCATTCCTGACCCTCACGGATCGCTTCCTGCGTTCCTGATCATCGTCGTCGGCCATCACCAACTCCCTTCATCCCTGAGGAACATGACCCACCTCGCCTCTAGAGAGGAGCAACGCCGTGCCTCCCACCGACGCGAGTGCCAACGCCGGTACCGCCCCTGTCACCGATATCGGCACCGGCGCGAGTCCCGGTGCTCGTGAGCGCCGTGTCGACCCGGTCGGCGGAGCCGGCGCAGACAGTGAGGACACGCTGGATCTGCACCTGCCCGACGAACTCGTCGCGCTCTTCGCGGAGGAAGCCACAGCCGATCGAGGGCGGGACCAGAGCGCCGCAGGCACGGCGGCAGTACCTCCCTCGCTCCTCCCGATCTGCGACGACCTACTCGATGGCGTGGCCGATTGGGGGCCGATCAGCACGCCTGCAGGAGTGCTTCACCTTGTCCCCGTGCGGATCGAGCGGGACCTTCCGATCGTCGGCCAGTGGATGAACGACCCCGCCATCGCAGCGTTCTGGGGGCTCGCCGGACCCCAGAACGCGATTGAGGAGCACCTGCGGTCCCAGCATTCCGGTGACGGACGCAGCGTCCCGTGCCTGGGCATGCTGGACGGCACACCGATGAGCTACTGGGAGATCTACCGAGCCGACCTCGACCCGCTGGCCCGGTACTACGCGGCTCGGCCCCACGACACTGGAGTCCATCTCCTTATCGGTGCTGTCGGCGACCGCGGCCGAGGACTCGGCGCGACCCTGCTCCGAGCCGTCGCCGACCTCGTGCTCGACAAGCGGCCTGCCTGCGCTCGCATCGTCGCCGAACCTGACATTCGCAATACCCCCTCCGTCGCTGCTTTCCTGGGCGCCGGATTCCGGTTCTCCGCCGAGGTCGACCTGCCCGCCAAGCGGGCCGCCCTCATGGTCAGAGACCGGAGCCTGCGCCATCTGATGTGACGCCGTGTCGCGACGTCATCACATTTGGTACACCGCCCGCGCCGATCCGGTTCCCACTCCCGACGAACCGAATTCGTGCCGAGTCGGATCTCTCCCATGACCGCGTCCGTTCCCCGCGGCGCGTGGCGCACAGGGCCGGCCGACATCGGCCCGTCGGCCACGCACGAATCGCCCCGGCCAACTCCGAACCGCCCTCGATCACACACCAACCACCCCCTGACCTCACTCGAACCGATCCCACACACACCCGAACCGATCCGATTCCCACCCGAGGAACCCCCGGTCTTGATCCCGCCCCTCGTCCCCACCGTGATCGCCCGTTTGTCAGTGCCGGGCCGTAGGGTGGTCGCGCTATGACAAAGCCCTCACTCCCCGAACTCCTGCATGCCGCCGTCACTGCCGTCGGCGGTACGGAGCGCCCCGGCCAGGTGACCATGGCCGAATCCGTCGCCGAGGCGATCGACGGCGGCTCCCATCTGCTGGTCCAGGCCGGCACCGGTACCGGAAAGTCGCTGGGTTACCTCGTGCCCGCGCTCGCGCACGGGGAGCGCGTCGTCGTCGCGACGGCCACGCTGGCCCTGCAGCGCCAGCTCGTGGAGCGGGATCTGCCGCGCACCGTCGAGGCACTGCATCCACTGCTGCGCCGTCGGCCCGAATTCGCGATGCTCAAGGGCAGGTCGAACTACCTGTGCCTGCACCGCCTGCACGAGGGCGTCCCGCAGGACGAGGAGGAGGGCCTCTTCGACCAGTTCGAGGCTGCCGCACCCACCAGCAAGTTGGGGCAGGACTTGCTGCGGCTGCGTGACTGGGCGGACGAGACGGAGACGGGCGATCGTGACAACCTGACTCCCGGCGTGTCCGACCGGGCCTGGGCCCAGGTGTCGGTGTCGTCCCGGGAATGCCTGGGCGCATCGAAGTGCGCGTACGGAGCTGAATGCTTCGCCGAGATGGCCCGTGAGCGCGCCAAGCTCTCGGAGGTCGTCGTCACCAACCACGCGCTGCTCGCGATCGACGCCATCGAAGGCGCTCCGGTCCTCCCACAGCACGAGGTCCTGATCGTCGACGAGGCGCACGAACTGGTCTCCCGGGTCACCGGAGTGGCCACCGGCGAACTCACTCCGGGCCAGGTCAACCGCGCGGTGCGCCGCGCCGCGAAACTCGTCAATGAGAAGGCCGCCGACCAGCTCCAGACCGCCGCCGAGGGCTTCGAACGGCTGATGGAGCTGGCCCTGCCGGGGCGCCTGGAGGAGATTCCCGAGGACCTCGCCTACGCGCTCATGGCGCTGCGTGACGCCTGCCGCACTGTCATCTCCGGGATCGGAGCCACCCGCGACAAGTCCGTGCAGGACGAGGACGCGGTCCGCAAACAGGCGCTGGCCTCGGTCGAGACCGTGCACGACGTGGCGGAGCGGATCACCAACGGCTCCGAGTGGGACGTCGTCTGGTACGAGCGTCACGACCGCTTCGGGGCCTCCCTGCGCGTGGCCCCCATGTCCGTGTCGGGTCTTTTGAGGGAGAAACTCTTCGCGGACCGCTCCGTCGTCCTGACCTCCGCGACCTTGAAGCTGGGCGGTGACTTCAACGGCGTCGGCGCATCCCTCGGCCTTGCCCCCGAGGGAACGGAGGGCGACGACCTCCCGCAGTGGCAGGGGCTGGACGTAGGCTCGCCCTTCGACTATCCCAGACAGGGCATCCTGTACGTCGCCAAACACCTGTCACGCCCCGCGCGTGACGGCGACCGCATGGACATGCTCGACGAGCTGACCGAACTGATCCAAGCGGCCGGCGGCCGCACGCTCGGCCTGTTCTCCTCGATGCGTGCCGCCCAGCTGGCCGCCGAGGAACTTCGCTCCCGTATTCCCGAGTTCCCGATCCTCCTTCAGGGCGAGGAGACGCTCGGTGAGCTGATCAAGAACTTCGCGGCAGACCCGAAGACCTGCCTCTTCGGCACCCTGTCGCTCTGGCAGGGCGTCGACGTACCCGGCCCCAGCTGTCAGCTGGTCGTGATGGACAAGATCCCCTTCCCACGCCCGGACGACCCCTTGATGAGCGCCCGCCAGAAGGCGGTGGAGGACGCCGGGGGCAACGGCTTCATGGCGGTCGCCGCCACCCACGCCGCGCTGCTCATGGCCCAGGGCGCCGGCCGCCTCGTACGGGCGTCGGGGGACCGAGGCGTGGTCGCCGTGCTGGACCAGCGACTGGCCACTGCCCGGTACGGGAGCTATCTGAAGGCGTCACTGCCCGACTTCTGGTACACGACGGACCGTAATCAGGTCCGGAAGTCCCTGGCCGCGATCGATGCGGCGGCGCAGAAGGCGGAGGCGGAGGCCGAACAGCCACAGTGATTGAGGGGTGGACTGTCGCAGCGCTGCGACAGTCCACCCCTCAATCCGGAAAAACTGTGCTGTGCGGAGTCCCGCACAGCACAGGGCCCCGGAACCGGCGCAGGGGTCCCGGGGCCCGGTCAGGGGGCGACGCCTTCGGCTTCGCCCGCCGCAGCCGTCACACGCGCCGCAGCACTGCCACCACCTTGCCCAGGATGGTCGCGTCGTCGCCGGGGATCGGCTCGTACGCCGCGTTGTGCGGGAGCAGCCAGACGTGGCCGTCCTCGCGCTTGAAACGCTTGACCGTGGCCTCGCCATCGAGCATCGCGGCCACGATGTCGCCGTTCTCGGCCACCGGCTGGCGCCGGACGGTGACCCAGTCGCCGTCGCAGATCGCGGCCTCGATCATCGAGTCACCGACGACCTTCAGTACGAACAGCTCGCCGTCGCCGACCAGCTGCCGGGGGAGAGGGAAGACGTCCTCGACCGACTCCTCCGCGAGGATCGGGCCACCGGCGGCGATGCGGCCCACCAGCGGGACGTACGACGCGGCGGGCTTACCGGCGGTGTCCGTGGGCTGCACGGCGGCCTGGTCGGAGCCGCGCACCTCGTATGCGCGCGGGCGGTGCGGGTCGCGGCGGAGGAAGCCCTTGCGCTCGAGTGCCATCAGCTGGTGTGCGACCGAGGACGTGCTCGACAGGCCGACCGCCTGGCCGATCTCCCGCATCGACGGCGGGTACCCACGCCGCTGCACGGAATCCCTGATGACCTCGATCACGCGGCGCTGCCGGTCGGTGAGCCCCGAGCTGTCCGCCCGGATGCCCGGAGGTCGGCCCGGGAGGGATCGCTTGTGTCCCTCGGGATTCATGGCTTCGTTCATCGCATGCACCGGCTCGAGTCGGCCCTGGGAGCGGTCCTGGGCAGTGATGGTGGCACTGTCTGCGGTGGTGGTCACGTCGGCCCCTCTCGATGGTCTCCCTGCAGCACAACGGTAGTTGCTTTCGAAAGGTTGCGCCAAACACACGTTCGAGTGAAAAATCGCGAATACCCAGACGCGATCATGTGTCTGGGTGTATGGCTAACGCGCTGCCCGGCGGGCAAAAGGGCCCATTGCTGTACTCTTCACCGCCAGGGTGACGACCTCGTGGGTTGTCGCCCCAGTCTGCCATCCGGCATCAGTTCAAACGGTGACCGACCCCCATCTGTGCGGGAGTCCCACGCCCCCTCCGTGTGGCGCTCACGGTATCTCCGTATGTGTCGCAGCGATACGGCTGTGCGTTCAGGGGTGGAGCGCGCCGGGGTGGCCGTACGGCACATGTCCCTGCGGGCGCGACACGCGCGTACAGCGTGCGTGTATGAGCCAATCCCCACATGTAGTGGTTGGATTGCGGCAGCAGCCCAGAAGTTGTGGTCCCCCGGGTCTTCGGACGCTCGGAGATCGCCTATGCTTGGGGCTGCTTCGAGGGGCCCATGAGGCCCAGCGAGGCTATTGAGTCTGCTGTGAGGAGGGTTGGGAAGTATGCACTGCCCCTTCTGCAGGCACCCCGACAGTCGCGTCGTCGACAGCCGTACGACCGACGACGGCACGTCGATCCGCAGGCGCCGCCAGTGTCCTGATTGCTCCCGTCGTTTCACGACAGTGGAGACATGCTCGCTGATGGTGATCAAGCGGTCCGGAGTCACCGAGCCATTCAGCCGTACCAAGGTCATCAACGGCGTGCGCAAGGCATGCCAGGGACGGCCTGTCACCGAGGATGCGCTCGCGCAGCTCGGCCAGCGGGTCGAGGAGGCCGTGCGGGCCACCGGAAGCGCCGAGCTGACTACCCACGACGTGGGGCTGGCCATACTCGGCCCGTTGCAGGAGCTCGACCTCGTCGCCTATCTGCGATTCGCCTCCGTCTACCGGGCGTTCGACTCGCTCGAGGACTTCGAGGCCGCGATCGCGGAGCTCAGGGAGGCGACGGGGCGCCCCGCCGCGGACGACGACGACCGCGAAGACGACGCAGGCACTGTCGCGGGGAGCCAGGAAGACGACCGCGGGTCCGGAGGGGCTGCACAGGTCCCCGTGCCCGCCAACGCCGCCGACTGAGGGCGGGCCGGATCCGGTGCGGACTCCGGATCCGGTCGACAGGCGGCGACGAAAGACCTGTTGCGGGCGGCAATCAGAGGGTGCCCGCAGCACCAGACAGAACACCGTGCCACGGGGAACATCGGGGCACTTCAGGGCGTTTTAGCCCGTACAGGGAGGCGGCATGACAGAGACGGCGAGCGGTCCGGCACGGAGTTCCCGCGCCAAGGGCACCAAGGCGACCAAGGGACTGCGTATCGAGCGCATCCACACCACCCCCGGCGTGCACCCGTACGACGAGGTGGCCTGGGAGCGCCGTGACGTCGTCATGACCAACTGGCGCGACGGCTCGGTCAACTTCGAGCAGCGTGGCGTCGAGTTCCCCGACTTCTGGTCGGTGAACGCGGTCAACATCGTCACCAGCAAGTACTTCCGCGGTGCTGTCGGCACGCCGCAGCGCGAGGTGAGCCTGAAGCAGCTCATCGACCGCATCGTGAAGACGTATCGGAAGGCCGGCGAGGACTACAAGTACTTCGCCTCGCCCGCCGACGCCGAGATCTTCGAGCACGAGCTGGCCTACGCCCTCCTGCACCAGATCTTCAGCTTCAACAGCCCGGTTTGGTTCAACGTCGGCACGCCCCAGCCGCAGCAGGTCTCCGCCTGCTTCATCCTGTCCGTCGACGACTCCATGGAGTCGATCCTCGACTGGTACAAGGAAGAGGGCATGATCTTCAAGGGCGGCTCCGGCGCCGGCCTGAACCTCTCCCGCATCCGCTCCTCCAAGGAGCTGCTGTCCTCCGGCGGCAACGCCTCCGGTCCGGTGTCCTTCATGCGCGGCGCCGACGCCTCCGCAGGAACGATCAAGTCGGGCGGCGCCACCCGCCGCGCCGCCAAGATGGTCATCCTCGACGTCGACCACCCCGACATCGAGGACTTCATCGAGACCAAGGTCAAGGAAGAGGAGAAGATCCGCGCCCTGCGTGACGCGGGCTTCGACATGGACCTGGGCGGCGACGACATCACGTCCGTCCAGTACCAGAACGCCAACAACTCGGTCCGCGTGAACGACACGTTCATGAAGGCCGTCGAGACGGGCGGCAAGTTCGGCCTGACGTCCCGCATGACCGGCGAGGTCATCGAAGAGGTCGACGCCAAGGCGCTGTTCCGCAAGATGGCCGAGGCCGCCTGGGCCTGCGCCGACCCGGGCATCCAGTACGACGACACCATCAACCACTGGCACACCTGCCCGGAGTCCGGTCGTATCAACGGCTCGAACCCCTGCAGCGAGTACATGCACCTGGACAACACGTCCTGCAACCTCGCCTCGCTGAACCTGATGAAGTTCCTGAAGGACGACGGCAAGGGCAACCAGTCCTTCGACGTCGGGCGCTTCGCGAAGGTCGTCGAGCTCGTCATCACGGCGATGGACATCTCCATCTGCTTCGCAGACTTCCCGACGCAGAAGATCGGTGAGAACACGCGCGCGTTCCGCCAGCTCGGCATCGGCTACGCCAACCTCGGTGCCCTGCTGATGGCGACGGGTCACGCGTACGACTCGGACGGCGGCCGTGCCCTCGCCGGTGCCATCACCTCCCTGATGACCGGCACGTCGTACCGCCGCTCCGCCGAACTCGCCGCGGTCGTCGGCCCGTACGACGGTTACGCCCGCAACGCGCAGCCGCACCTGCGTGTCATGAAGCAGCACTCCGACGCCAATGGCGTGGCTGTCCGCATGGACGACCTGGACACGCCGATCTGGGCCGCCGCCACGGAGGCCTGGCAGGACGTGCTGCGTCTTGGTGAGAAGAACGGTTTCCGTAACTCCCAGGCGTCCGTCATCGCCCCGACCGGGACCATCGGTCTCGCGATGTCCTGCGACACCACCGGCCTCGAGCCCGACCTCGCCCTGGTCAAGTTCAAGAAGCTGGTCGGCGGCGGCTCGATGCAGATCGTCAACGGCACCGTTCCGCAGGCCCTGCGCCGCCTGGGCTACCAGGAGGAGCAGATCGAGGCGATCGTCGCCCACATCGCCGACCACGGCAATGTCGTCGACGCCCCCGGCCTCAAGCACGAGCACTACGAGGTGTTCGACTGCGCCATGGGCGAGCGCTCCATCTCCGCGATGGGCCACGTCCGCATGATGGCCGCGATCCAGCCGTGGATCTCCGGCGCCCTGTCCAAGACGGTCAACATGCCGGAGTCGGCGACCGTCGAGGAGGTCGAGGAGATCTACTTCGAGGCCTGGAAGCTGGGCGTCAAGGCGCTCGCCATCTACCGTGACAACTGCAAGGTCGGCCAGCCCCTCTCCGCCAAGACCAAGGAGAAGGAGAAGACCGAGATCACGGAGAAGGCCGAGGCCACCATCCGTGAGACGGTCGAGAAGGTCGTCGAGTACCGCCCGGTCCGCAAGCGCCTCCCCAAGGGCCGTCCTGGCATCACGACGTCCTTCACGGTCGGCGGCGCCGAGGGCTACATGACCGCCAACTCCTACCCGGACGACGGTCTCGGCGAGGTCTTCCTGAAGATGTCCAAGCAGGGCTCCACCCTCGCGGGCATGATGGACGCCTTCTCCATCGCGGTCTCGGTCGGCCTGCAGTACGGCGTGCCGTTGGAGACGTACGTCTCGAAGTTCACGAACATGCGCTTCGAGCCGGCCGGCATGACGGACGACCCGGACGTGCGGATGGCGCAGTCGATCGTCGACTACATCTTCCGCCGCCTGGCGCTGGACTTCCTGCCCTTCGAGACGCGCTCCGCGCTCGGCATCCACTCCGCCGAGGAGCGTCAGCGTCACCTGGAGACCGGTTCGTACGAGCCGTCCGAGGACGAGGTCGACGTCGAGGGCCTGGCTCAGTCCGCGCCGCGCGCCCAGGAGCTGAAGGCCGTCGCCACCCCGAAGGCCGAGGCCGGGACGGCCAAGCCCGCCCCGCAGCAGGCCCACACCAGCGCTGAGCTGGTGGAGATGCAGCTGGGCATCCAGGCCGACGCTCCGCTGTGCTTCTCCTGCGGTACGAAGATGCAGCGGGCCGGTTCCTGCTACATCTGCGAGGGCTGCGGCTCGACCAGCGGCTGCAGCTGACGCCGCGGGGCTCGGCCCCGAACGTCGGGTAGTCCTTGAGGGGCCCTGACGAACGTCACGCGAGAGGGGCGCCGACCATGTGTCGGCGCCCCTCTTCGTCGTCGTGTCTCCGCGAGTCCGCGAAGCGACTGTCAGGGCTGGTGGGTCCTGCCCATGGTCGCCGTGAACGTTGCCGGGTCGTCCTCGAAACCGTGGATGCCTGGGTGGAAGTCCCAGGTGGTCGACCCCTGTCGTACGAACTCCGCGACCGTGGCCGCCGTCGACCCGAGGACGCCGCCGAAGTCGTCCTCGGCCATGACGGTGTAGCCCTCGCGGATGCGCAGGGCCGGCTTGATGACGCTGACGAAAGTGCGTGTCGCGGGGCGCTGTTGGATCGCGACTCCGACCAGCACGCGCGCGTACCGGCTGTCGAGCCGGTCGAGCTCCACGGTCATGACCTCGTCCCAGCCGAAGCCCTTGCCGTCCCTGCTGTCCCGGTTGAGATAGATGGTGCCGTCGGGAGAGCGGCTGTCGAAGTGCACGACATAGGCGGGATCGCCGTACGGATCGCTCGCCAGGTACGTCGCGGCGACGAGGTCCAGGTCGGTGGGCGGCTGCCCAGCCGGACTCGGGTCCCACTTGACTGAGATTTCGACTTTCCGGATTCCCTTGTTGATGGCGTTCACCAGGCTGCCCCTTCCCCGTTCCGCGTATGCCCTCAGCTCGAACTGCCCAGCAGGCAAGGCCGGTTGTCCATCCTGCCACGCGCGCGGGAGCGTGCGCCGGGGAGCTCTCCTGTCGAGCGTGACCGGCGCCACGCTCCGTGGCCTTACCATGGCGCGGTGCTGGTCAAGTGGATTCGCTGCACCGTGGTGGACCGCCGCGGCTTCGAGCGGGGGCAGCGAAAATGGGCGGGGCTTCTGGGGG
>NZ_LLZG01000011.1 GCF_001509475.1 Streptomyces regalis | reverse complement strand
GCCCCGGCCCCCGCCCTGCTGGCCGAACTTGGCGATTCCTCAGACGAGTTGGGTGGTGTGCGCTGGCCGGCGACCCGGTGACTCGTGCTGCACGCGCTCTGCCGGGGACCCGATGTGTGCCATCCGGAGTTCCTGAAACTGCTGCCCGCCGACGACCGCGTCCGCTGCAGCCCCGGTCATCAGCCGATCCGCTTCCAGTGCGCCACCCTCCTGCTGGCCCTGGTGTACGGCATGTCCGTCGAGATGACGGCGCTGCCCGAGATCGTCGCCGAGCACTTCGCCGTCCCTTACCCGGTGGACCTCGCCGAGCTGCTCGGCACGCTCACGGCGGCGGAGTGGGGAGGCTCGCGCTTCGAGGTGTGCAAGGACCGTGCCCCGGCCGTCCGGAAGCTGTACCGCACGAGGCGGTTCCCTTCAGCCAAGTCCTCCTGGCCTCAGGGCGATGGGGAGACCGCCCCGCAACATCGCCAGGTCACACGACAGCCTCACGAAAGGCCTTCAGACCCGCTCGGGCCCGCGTTCCCCGCCCGGCCCGTCCCTGAGCGCCAATCCCGTCAGCACCGTTGACGCCTCCTCAGCCCACACATACCGTCTGGTCGACCATCCGCACACTGTTCGAAATACCGGACTCGCGTTGACCCTCGTGGAGGAGCACACATGGCACCGCCCCTCTCCAGAAGATCCCTTCTCCAGGCCGCGGCGCTGACGGCGGCGACCCCCGCGGTCGCGTTCGCGGCAACGAGCCGGGCATCGGCCGCCGTTCCGGGGGCTCAGGCGGTGGCCGTCGCCCCGGCCGCCTGGACCGTCCAGCCCTTCGCCCTCGACGACGTGGCCCTCAAGCCGGGCATCTTCGCGAGCAAGCGTCAGCTCATGCTCGATCACGGCCGGGGCTACGACGTGAACCGGCTCCTGCAGGTCTTCCGCGCCAACGCCGGGCTCTCCACGGGCGGCGCGGTCGCCCCCGGTGGCTGGGAGGGGCTGGACGGCGAGGCCAACGGCAATCTGCGCGGCCACTACACCGGCCACTTCCTGAGCATGCTGTCGCAGGCGTACGCGAGCACCGGGGAGCAGGCGTACGCCGACAAGATCCAGACCATGGTCGGGGCGCTGACCGAGGTACGCGAGGCGCTGCGCCGCGACCCGCGGATGCTGAGCGTCGCCGGGAAGTTCGGGACCGCCCAGGAGAACGTGCGCGGCTCGTACCAGTACGTCGACCTGCCGGCGGCCGTGCTCGGCAGCGCCCCGGCGATCACGCTGTCGGCCTGGGTGAAGCCCACCCACAACGCCAACTGGGCCCGCGTCTTCGACTTCGGCAACAACAACACCCGGTACATGTACCTGGCCGGGCGCAACGCGGGCGGCGTCCCCCGGTTCGCCCTCACCACCAGCGGGCCCGGCGGCGAGCAGGGTCTCGACGGCACCGCCGCGCTGCCGCTGAACCAGTGGAGCCACCTGGCGGTGACGATCAGCGGCAGCACCGGCACGCTGTACGTCAACGGCACGGCCGTCGCCACGAACACGTCGATGTCCCTGAACCCGTCGGCGCTGGGCACCCTGACGAACAACTGGCTCGGCCGCTCGAACTTCTCCGGCGACCCGGTGTTCGCGGGCGCCTTCGACGAGTTCAACGTCTGGTCGCGGGCCCTGACCGCCACCGAGATCACGGCGCTCCAGAGCAACCGGGCCTCGGCGACCGCGGCCGGCCGGGGCAACCTGGCGTCGTACGACTTCTTCGAGACCAGCGGCGGCACGTTCGCGGACTCCTCCGGCCGCGGCCTGACCGCCACCCTGCGCCGCACCTGGGGCGGGCCGAGCCACCCCGGGTTCCTCGCCGCGTACCCGGAGACCCAGTTCATCGAGCTGGAGTCGATGACCAGCGGGGACTACACCAAGGTGTGGGCGCCGTACTACACCGCGCACAAGATCCTCAAGGGCTTGCTGGACGCCCACCTCGCCACCGATGACGCCCGGGCCCTCGACCTCGCGTCCGGCATGTGCGACTGGATGTACTCCCGGCTGTCCAAGCTGCCCGACACCACCCTCCAGCGGATGTGGGGCATCTTCTCCAGCGGCGAGTTCGGCGGCATCGTCGAGACGATCGTCGACCTGCACTCGATCACCGGCAAGGCCGAACACCTCGCCCTGGCCAAGCTGTTCGACCTCGACAGGCTCATAGACGCCTGCGCCGCGAACACCGACATCCTGGACGGCCTGCACGCCAACCAGCACATTCCGATCTTCACCGGTTACGTCCGGCTGTACGACGCGACGGGCGAGGCTCGCTACCTCACGGCTGCCAGGAACTTCTGGGGCATGGTCGTCCCGCAGCGCATGTACGGCATCGGCGGGACGAGCACGGCCGAGTTCTGGAAGGCCCGCGGGGTCATCGCCGGCACGATCAGCGACACCAACGCCGAGACCTGCTGCGCGCACAACCTGCTCAAGCTGAGCCGGATGCTGTTCTTCCACGAGCAGGACCCGAAGTACATGGACTACTACGAGCGGGCCCTGTACAACCAGGTGCTCGGCTCCAAACAGGACAAGGCCGACGCGGAGAAGCCGCTCGTCACGTACTTCATCGGCCTGAAGCCCGGCCATGTGCGCGACTACACCCCCAAGCAGGGCACGACCTGCTGCGAGGGCACCGGCATGGAGAGCGCCACGAAGTACCAGGACTCGGTGTACTTCAAGAAGGCCGACGGAAGCGCTCTGTACGTCAATCTGTACAGCCCGTCCACACTCACCTGGGCCGAGAAGGGCGTCACGGTCACGCAGAGCACGGACTACCCGAGGGAGCAGGGCTCCACGATCACCATCGGCGGGGGCAGCGCGTCGTTCGAGCTGAAGCTGCGCGTGCCGTCCTGGGCGAGAAGCGGCTTCAAGGTGACCGTCAACGGCAGTGCCGTCAGCGGCACTCCGGCCGCGGGCAGCTACTTCACCGTGTCCCGGACCTGGGCCGGCGGCGACACCGTGCGCGTCACCCTCCCGTTCCGGCTCCGGGTCGAGAAGGCCCTCGACGATCCGTCCCTGCAGACCCTCTTCTACGGCCCGGTCAACCTGGTCGGCCGCAGTTCCTCGACCGACTACCTCCAGCTGGGGCTGTACCGCAACGCCGGGCTCTCCGGCGACCTGCTGCCGTCCCTCACCCCAGTGTCCGGCAAACCGCTCCACTACACCCTGGCCGGCACCGAGTTCGCCCCGTTCTTCGAGGGCACCGAAGACCCGACCCACGCCTATTTCCGGCGCTCCGAACCCCGGATCGTCTTCGGCACCACCGACTCCGGCGTCGCCAATCCCGCGAAGTCCGACGGCACCACGCTCCTGGACGAGATCTGGGCCGGCGCGCCGTTCAGCCGCAAGGCTGTGCTGGTCTCGCGTGTGCGGTCCGCCGTGAACACGTGGGTGACCGCGGGTCTGCTGAGCCAGACGGACGGGCAGACGGTCGTGCGTACGGCGGAGCAGGCCACGTACGCCCCCTGAGCCGCCGCCCACCCAAGGGCCCCGGGTTCGGCACTCGGGGCCCTGCTGCACGTGCGGCGCACGCCCGGCGCGGTCATCCTGGCACGATGACGATCGACGTGTCGGCGGAGCGGGTGATCCCGCTCCCTCCCGAGCAGGTGGCCGAGTACGCCATGGACTGGCGCCACGACGCCGACTGGACGCAGGGCATCCGTACGGCGGAGCTGACCCGCGAGGCCGAGGCGGGCGGCTTCGGGGTCGGCGCCGAGGTCACGCGGACGGCGTACTTCCTCGGCCGGCGCATCGACTACGTGCTGCGCGTGGCGTCGTACGACTTCCCGCGGCTGCTGGACATGGTGTCCGTGGCCGGTCCGATGCCGATGCACGTCACCTACGGCTTCGACCCGCACCCGGACGGCACTCTCGCCCGCATCCGGGTGCGCGGCGGCGACGGTGGCTTCTACCGGCTGGCGGCGCCGCTCATGGCCCGGCAGGTCCGCACCAACATCGGCAAGGACCTGCGCGACCTCGAGCGCAGGCTCACAGGGGCCGCCGAATGAACTGTGCGCGGTCGCCGGTCGGCTGTCCGCTACGACCGGCGGCGGGGCTTGCCTCGACCGGTGCTTTTGGCTCCCTTGGTTCCCTTGGCGCCACCGGAGCCGCCGCGGGGGCTCCGGCCGGTTCCGGGCTGGCGGCGGGGGCTGCCGGTGCCTTCGGGGCGCTTGCGCTTCGGCTGGTCGGGGGCGGCCGGGGTCTGGGACGTGGCGCGGCCCCGGGTGCTGTTGACCGTGCGGCCGCGGACGACGCCGATGAAGTCCTCGACCAGGTCGGTGGTCGCGTCCTCCGGCCAGGACAGGGCGATGCTCGACTGGGGTGCGTCCACGAGCGGACGGTAGGTGAGGTCCTTGCGGTGGTGGAGACGGGCCAGCGACTGGGGTACGACCAGCAGGCCGACGCCCGCCGCGACGAGCTCGACGGCGTCCGCGGTGGTCGCGGGCCGCTCGAAGGCGGGCTGCCCCGGTGGCCGCTCCCAGTCGAGGACGTCGTCGAGGGGGTGGAAGACGACCTCGTCGGCCAGGTCGTCCGTGGTCACCTCCTCCACCGCCGTGATGACGTGGTCCTTGGGGACGACGACGACCGTGGTCTCGGTGTAGAGAGGGATCGCGCTGAAGAACGTACGGTCGACCGGCAGCCGTACGAAACCGGCGTCGGCGGAGCCGTTCCGCAGCAGGTCGGAGGCCTCGGCGGCGGTGGCCGCGTGGAGGGTCAGGGGGACGTCGGGGAAGCGCTCGTTCCAGACCCGCACCCACTTCGAGGGCGTCACTCCCGGGACGTACGCGAGCCGGAAGGAAGCGGCTGCTTCCGAGGACGAAGGGGATGTTTCCGAGCCTGTCACCTGGCCAGGTTACCGGCCGTGGTCGGCGGCGGTTCACCCAGTCGATACCCTTGGGACCATGACGTCGCACCAAAGCACCCAGACCATGAAGCCCGCGACCGCGGCCAAGAAGCTGGGTGTGTACCTCGAAGCCACCCCCGCCGAATTCCGGGAAGGTGTCGTCACGCGCGCGGAACTGAACGCGCTGCAGGCCGACCCGCCTCAGTGGCTGCGCGACCTGCGACGCGACGGCCCGCACCCCCGCCCGGTGGTCGCGGCGAAGCTCGGCGTCTCCATCGCGGGCCTGGCCCGCGGCGGTGTCACGGAGCCCCTCACCACCGAGCAGATCGAGGCGCTGAAGCAGGAGCAGCCCGAGTGGCTGCAGAAGGAGCGCGCCACCCAGGCCGAGGTCCGCAAGGAGGCGGCCCGCCTGAAGGAGCGGGACGCGGAGTGCGCCGCAGAGCGCCCCTGACCTCCTCCTCGCTCTGCCCCCTCCTCGCGTTCTCGTCGTGGGCGGGTTCAGTCCGTCACGGACCTTTCCTGGATCGACTCGAGGAAAGCGACCGGTGGGATGAAGAAGAGGGTTCCGGTGACGGCCTGCGAGTAGTCGAGGATCGGGTCGGGGCCGGATTCCGGGCCGCCCAGGAACATCTTCCGCAGCATGGCCTCGGGTATCTCGGGCGTGCGGGCATAGGCAATGAAGTACGTGCCAAACTCGCCGTGCCCGGGCCTGCCGAACGGCATGGCGCCGCGCAGTATCTCCGGCTCCTCCCCGTCCGGGCCGGTGACCGTGTTCACGTCCTTGTGGGAGCCGGGCACGTCGAGTTCGATGTTGGTCAGCTTGGAGCGGCCGATCACCTTCTCCTGGGCCTCGACCGCCAGGGCCTCCCAGGCGTCCACGTCGTGCAGGTACTTCTGCACGATCGCGTAGCTTCCGCCGCTGAACGCGGGATCCTCGTCACCGACGACCGCCGCCTCGGCCGCCGCCTGGCCGACCGGGTTTTCGGTGCCGTCGACGAAGCCGAGGACGTTGCGCGAGTCGAAGTAGGCGAAGGCCTGGACCTCGTCCTGGACGGTGACCGCGTCGCGCAGCCGCTTCATGATCTCGGCGGACAGGGCGAAGCACAGGTCCGTGCGGGCGGCACGGATATGGAAGAGCAGGTCGCCGGGGGTCGACACGGCACGGTGTCGTGCCCCTTCCAGCTCCTTGAAGGGGTGCAGCTCCTGGGGGCGCGGGTCACCGAACAGCCGGTCCCAGGCCGTGGACCCCACACCGGCGACGCAGCACAGGCCGCCGTCGGGACTGGGGAATCCGACGGCCCGTACCAGTCCCGCGAGCCCGGCGAGCAGATCGCGCACCTCGGGCTCGCCGCCCGGCTCGATCGTGACCACCAGGAAGACGGCGACAGGCGCCGGCGGACTGAGCACCGGCTGTGACTGTGCATCGGTCAACCGCATCGACGACGACGGCATTGTTCCCCTCTCACCCTCAAACCCCGCCAACTAACGATGCCCGGCCGAACCGCGAGCGATACCCGCCGAATTTCCGCACATATGACTAGTGCGACGCGTGAGGAAAACCGTGTTCGACGCCGTGTTCGCCGCCATGGGCGCCGCGGAAAACCCACATGCGAACGCACGTACGCATACGGGATCATCCGGGAATGGTCCACCGTCTCGATTCGACGCCGCGTTGATGTCCGTGGGCTTCAGGCTCTCGGCAGAACTGCTGACCCGTCTGTCCGGGCTGTCCGAGAACACATGGTCGACACCGCGGCGCGGACGCTCGGCTCAGCTGTCGTAGTCGACCGTCAACGTCTCGGACACCGGGTACGACTGGCAGGTCAGCACGTAGCCCGCATCCACCTCGGCCGGCTCCAGCGCGAAGTTGCGCCGCATGTCCACCTTGCCGTCGGTGACCAGGGCCCGGCAGGTGCCGCAGACGCCGCCCTTGCAGGCGAACGGCAGGTCGGGGCGGCTGCGTTGGGCGCCATCGAGGACGGTCCGCTCCCTCGGCAGGGCGGCGGTGGTGGAACGGCCGTCGAGGGTGATGGTGACCTCGCTGACGGGGCCCGTCGGGCCGGCCTCCTCGTGGTGCGCCTCCCGTACCGGCTCGTCGTCGGCGTAGAACAGCTCCTGGTGCACCCGCTCCGCCGGGACGCCGAGTCCCTCCAGCACCCGCTGTGCGTCCCGGACCATGCCGTGCGGGCCGCACAGCCACCAATGGTCGGCACTCCGTGCGTCGACCAGCGCGTCGATGAGCGTCGACAGCCGGTCGGCGTCGATACGGCCGGAAAGCACCTCGGCCTCCCGCGGCTCGCGGGACAGCACGTGCGCCAGCTGGAACCGGGCCGGATAGAGGTCCTTCAGGTCCGCCAGCTCGTCGGCGAACATCACCGTGTCGGTGCGGCGGTTGCCGTAGAAGAGAGTGACCGTCGAGCGGGAGTCGGCGGCCAGGACGGACTCGGCGATGGACATCATGGGCGTGATGCCGGAGCCCGCCGCGATCAGCACGTGATGGCCGGGCGTGGTGAGGTCGGGCGTGAAGGCGCCGGTGGGGGCCATCACCTCGACGGTGTCGCCGGGACGTACGTCGTCGACCAGCCAGGACGAGAACAGGCCGCCGGGCACGACCCGTACGCCGATACGCGGACTCGACCCGACCGGCGAACAGATCGAGTACGACCGCCGCTCGTCCCGCCCGTCGACCTCGCGCCGCAACGTCAGCGACTGACCGGGCTCGAAGGCGAACTCCTCGGCCAGCTCCGCCGGGATGTCGAAGCCGACGGCGACCGCGTCCGCGCACAGGGGCGTCACGGCGGCGACGCGCAGGGCGTGGAAGGCCGGACGGCGGCGGGTGCGCGGGCGTACCGCGGCAGCCGTCTGTGCTTCCCTCAGGCCTTCCATTCAGATCTCCTTGACGTACTCGAACGGCTCGCGGCAGGTGCGGCAGCGCCACAGCGCCTTGCAGGACGTGGCGGCGAAGCGGGAGGTCTCCTCGGTGTCCGCCGAGCCGCAGCGCGGGCAGGTCACCGCGTGCCGGGTGGGTGACAGCACGAGCGGGACGGGGCCGCCGCGGGGTGCGGGGCCGGGCGGGGCGATGCCGTGCTCGGCGAGCTTGCGGCGGCCGGCCGGGGTGATCCAGTCGCTGGTCCAGGGCGGGTCGAGGACCGTACGGATCTCCACACGCGCGTACCCCGCCTCGCGCAGCCGCGCCGCGACGTCCGCCCGCATCTCGGCCATGGCCGGGCAGCCCGAGTAGGTCGGGGTCAGGCGCGCGACCACCGTGCCGTCCTCGGTCAGCTCGACGCCCCGCAGGACGCCCAGGTCGGCCAGGGTGAGCATGGGCAGCTCGGGGTCCGGCACCCCTTCGGCGACGTGCCGGGCGCGCCGTGCGTCGAGCAGGGTGGTCACCATGTCGCCTCCGGATGGGCGCGGGCCACACCCTGCAACTCGGCCAGCAGCGGCGCGAGATGCTCGGTGTGCTCGCCGTCGCGGCCGGATCCGGGCAGCGGCCGGTACACCGGCATGGGCAGTCCGGCGGCCTCGGTGACCTGGCGCAGGACCGTCACGACCTCGTCCCGTACGTCGCAGGCGGTGAACAACTCGCCCAGGTAGGGGGCCACTTGCTCCTGGGCGCGGCGCATCCGCCGGTGCGACTCCTGCGTGCCGTCGCCCAGGCGCACCGCCCATTCCGCCGCGTACTGCCGGTGGTAGGCCAGCTCCTTAACGCCCTTCGTGGCGATCGCCGCCAGCACGGGGTCCGGGTGCGACGCCAGCTGCTCGAAGTGCGCGAGGCGCCAACTGGACAGCACCAGCAGCCGCACGATCGCGAACGCGAAGTCGCCGTTCGGCAGTTCGGCCAAGCGTACGTTGTGGAAGTCGCCGGCGTCCCGGACGTAGGCGTAGGCGTCCTCGTCGCGTCCGGTGCCGTCGACCTGGCCGGCGCGGGAGTACAGCAGGCGGGCCTGGCCGAGGAGGTCGAGGCCGATGTTGGCGAGCGCCACCTCCTCCTCCAGCTCGGGGGCGCGGGTGATCCACTCGGCCAGGCGCTGGGCCGAGACCAGGGCGTCGTCGGCCAGCGCGACGCACAGGGCCGCCAGTTCACCGGCGTCGATGCCCTCGGGCACCGTGGTGTCCACGCCGTGCAGCGGGTCCTCGAAGCCGGTGCCGTAGGCCCAGCGGGTGTCGTCCTCGTGTCCCTCGGCGAGGGTCATGTAGACGTGGTCGTCACTCATGCCCTCTCCTTCAGATGTGCGGGACGTCGTCGGGGATGTCGTAGAAGGTCGGGTGGCGGTAGACCTTGTCGGCGCTGGGCGCGAAGAACGGATCCTTCTCGTCGCGGGTCGAGGCGGCGATGTGCTCCGAGCGCACCACCCAGATGCTGACGCCTTCGTTGCGGCGCGTGTACAGGTCGCGCGCGTGGGTGAGCGCCATCCGGTCGTCGGCGGCGTGCAGCGACCCCACGTGGACGTGGTTGAGGCCGCGCTTGCCGCGCACGAACACCTCGTACAGCGGCCAGTCCTGCTTCTCGGCGGTCATGCCACCGCTCCCTTCTCCGCACGGGCCGCCTGCTTGGCGGCATGGGCGGTGGCCGCCTCGCGCACCCAGGCGCCCTCCTCGTGGGCGCTCCTGCGCCGCTCCATCCGCTGGTCGTTGCACGGGCCGTCGCCCTTGATGACCCGCATCAGCTCGTCCCAGTCGGGGGTGCCGAAGTCGTGGTGGCCGCGCTCGGCGTTCCAGCGCAGTTCCGGGTCGGGCAGTGTGACGCCGAGCTTGTCGGCCTGCGGAACGGTCATGTCCACGAACCGCTGGCGCAGCTCGTCGTTGCTGTGCCGCTTGATCTTCCAGGCCATCGACTGCGCGGAATTGGGCGAGGAGTCGTCGGGCGGGCCGAACATCATCAGGGACGGCCACCACCAGCGGTTCACGGCGTCCTGCACCATCTCGCGCTGGGCCTCGGTGCCGCGCATCATCGTCATCAGCAGCTCGAAGCCCTGCCGCTGATGGAACGACTCCTCCTTGCAGATCCGCACCATCGCGCGCGCGTACGGCCCGTACGACGACCGGCACAGCGGCACCTGGTTACAGATCGCCGCGCCGTCCACGAACCAGCCGATCACACCGACGTCGGCAAAGCTCATGGTCGGGTAGTTGAAGATCGACGAGTACTTCTGGCGGCCCTCGATCAGCCGGTTCGTCAGGTCCGCGCGGTCGGCGCCCAGGGTCTCCGCCGCCGAGTACAGATACAGGCCGTGTCCGGCCTCGTCCTGCACCTTGGCGAAGAGGATCGCCTTGCGGCGCAGCGACGGTGCGCGCGTGATCCACTCGCCCTCCGGCTGCATGCCGATGATCTCCGAGTGGGCGTGCTGCGCGATCTGGCGGATCAGCGTCTTGCGGTACCCGTCCGGCATCCAGTCCCGCGGCTCGATCCGCTGGTCGCGCGAGATCGTCGCATCGAAGTGCTCCTGCAGCTGCTCCGTCATCGATACCAGCTTCCGACTTCCGGCTTCACGGCTTCACGGCTTCCCAACCGACCATTCGTTCGGTACCAGTGTGACTTGTTTTCCGATGCCGAGCAAGACCCGTCACACAAGCCGGAGCCGCCCTGAATACCTCCTCGGGGTATTCAGGGCGGCTCCGGTGGGGCCGTTCACTCAGCCCACGTCAGGCACCTTCAGCTTGTCCCAGCTGACCTTGCCGGGGATGCCGTCCGCGTCCTTGCCCTTGAAGTGGAGCTTGTGCTGCCAGGCGGCGTAGGAGCGGCGGTCGGCCTCGGTCCACTCGGGGCCCGGGCCCTCCTCGTAGCGGCCGCAGCCCTCGGCGACCAGGCGGCGGCCCATGGCGGTGATGATCGGGGACTTCTGACCGATGTGGAAGAAGCCGCTGCCGGGGAACGGCACGAACTTCGGCTTGGGCACGGGCTTCGGGTCGGGGGCGGGCTCACCGCCACCGCCGCCGCCTTTCAGCCGCTGCGCGATGCGCTTGCGCATCCCGTCCATCGTGAAGCCGCGCGGGTCGGTCTTGCCCGGCTGCCACTCCTTGTGACCGATGACCGAGCGCTCGCTCCAGCCGTGGTGGCGGCAGATCGCGGCCGAGACCTTCTCGATGGCCTCCTTCTGCGCCTCGGGCCAGGGGTCCTTGCCGTCGCCGAGGTTGATGCACTCGAAGCCGTAGAAGCGGGCGTTGCCGTCGGTGTCGGCCTCGTTGTCGTGCGGCAGCTTCGACTCGTTGATCACGGCGCGCAGGACGTCGCTGTCGCCGAGGCCGGCGTGGTTGGCGCGGCCGTTGCCGACGAGGTGGACGTGGCCCTTCTTGTCGATGACGCCGTGGCACAGCGGGCCCGGCAGGCCGGAGTAGCCGTTGTAGCAGATGCTGACCGACGCCTCGGTGCCCTTGGTGACGGTGTGGTGGATCATCACACCGTTCACCGGGCCCCAGGCGCCCTTGCTGTTGCGGTTGTGGGTGCGCCAGCTGCGCACCTCGTGGACCGTCAGACCCTCCGCGCGGAGGATCTCCACCATCTTGGACGCGCTCAGGGGCCTGGCCATTACTCGTCTCCCTCCGCCGACGCCTCCGCATCCGCGGTGGTCTGCGACCTCCCGCCCGACGGGTCCTCCGCCAACTGCTCCTCGCGGCGCGCCTGTTCCTCCGCCGCGAGCGTCGCCTCGTCCGCGGCCGGGATGCTGCTGGCCAGCGGGTTGAAGGCGAGGCGCAGGTCGACGGTGCCGCCCTCGCCCTTGACGAGGGCCAGCGGCGCGAAGCTGCGGACGATGCCGAAGGGGCCGCGCAGCAGCGGGCGGCGTGCCGGGTCGGTGGGCCACTCGACGCTGCCGGTGGCGGTGCGGGCGGGGATGATCCAGTGATCGCCGGTGCGGTAGGTGGCGCCCTTGGCGAAGTACACCTCGACCCCGTCCTCCAGCGGCAGCCACTCCCCTTCCGCGACCGGGACCGCGCCGCCCTTCAGTGCCGTCGTACGGCCCTTGCGCTTCGGTCCCTCGTGGTGGTCCCAGCGGCGCAGGAACGGGTTGAGGTGGGGCAGCCGTCCCACGGCCTGGTCGGGCTCGGCGCTCAGGCGCACCCGGCGGCCCGGCAGGTCCAGTTCCTCGATCCGGAGCAGGGGCAGCGGTTCGAGGCGGGAGGCGTAGGCGGTGTCGGTGAGCTCCACGTGGTCACCGACGTCCAGGTCCAGCTTGTCGTCGTGCCCGAGGGACGCCAACTGCACCCAGGTTCCGTCGAGTTCGTCGACCGGGAAGACCACCGAGCCGTTCTCGCGGGACCACTTGAAGGTGGCGTCCTTCGCCTCGCCGCCCGCGTGGACCTCGACGCGGTACAGCTGGTTCTCCTGGCCGCGGTAGCGGGCGTCCGGCTTGACCAGGCAGGGGTCCTCGTCGGCGTGGTCGGGCCGTTCGCTGCGGGCGGCGAGGCGTGCGGTGGGCGTGGCCTGCTTCTTGGCCCAGTTGTCGAAGGCGGCCCGGACGACCGCCTTGGACGGCTCGCTCTCCTCGATCTCCAGCGCGGCCAGAGACAGCGGCAGCACCTGCCAGACGACCTTCACACGGGCGGCCGTGTCCGGCATCGCCGCGCCGAGCGCGACCTCGCGCAGCGTCGGGTCCTCGGCGGCGGAGACCGCCCGCTCCCACACCTTCAGGTAGACCACGAACGGCGACGTGGCGGGCGAGGGCAGCCGGTCGCCGGGCTTCTCCGGGTCGCGGAAGCCGTCGGGCTGGTCCCAGTAGGTCCAGTACGCGGGCGGGGCGGCGGTCTCCTGCTCCTGCTCGTCGGCGTCGTCGTCCGGGACGGGCACGCCGGGCGCCGGACGGGTCGCGTCGAGCAGGATGCCGTCGACGTAGTAGCGGCCGCCATGGATGTGCAGCGTGTCGATGTCGTGCTTGCCGCCCACGTAGTCGACCTTGAAGCCCGCGTCCCGCGCGGGACCGCCGTACCGGCCGATCAGATCGGCAGCGAGCGTGCGGGCCTGGTGCAGCTGGATCGCGGTCTGCTCGTTGATGTCCGCGTCGAGCTGGACGCGCCCCTGCTGGGCGATGACCGCCGAGTAGCGCCGCTGCGGGCGGAACGTGAGGCGGGAGAGGTCAGCGTGCATGAAGGGGGTCCCCCTGGTTCAGGAAAGTGCGGGTTCGCAAAGTCGGTGGGTGCGGCTCACGTCACGAAGAAGATCCCGGCGTCCGTGCCCGCCGGGGTGTACTCCGCGAGCCGAGCCCTGAGGCCGTCCTCGCGCTGCGGCCGGTACAGGTCGTGGGAGGCGCCCATCTCGGCGCCGTCGTCCGAGCCGCGCCGGATCTCCTCGGCGCATCGGTCCGCGAGCAGCCCGTACCAGGGCGTCCCGTAGCGCTCGGAGGTGAACAACGGCCTTACGCGACCGGCCTGTTCGGGCCCGGCCAGGTCGGGCTGGCAGCGGTACCGGCGCGGGGTGCGCGACCCGGCCGGCACATACGAGTACCGCATGCACCCGATGCCGCGCCGGGCCACGTGCAGCCGGCCGGTGAAGACCGAGTTCTCGGCGATCTTCACGGCGTGCGTGTGGATCTCGCCGATCACGGTGGTGCGGTGCAGATGCAGTACGGCGTGGGCGTGGCGGCAGTCCGGTGCGGACAGGGCCTCGCGGTCACTGCCCGTCGCGTCGAGGATGCTGTCGCGCAGGTGGATGTCGAGGGGCTCCTCGCTCACCTCGTCGCCGATGACCTCGATCGTGCCGAGGATGCTGTGCTCGACCTGGAGGCACGCGGTCGAGCGTTCCAGGACGATGCTGGGCTCCTCGGGCGAGTGCGGATCGCACTCGGGCTCCAGCGACCAGCCGGGCACGAGCGTGGAGTGCCGTACGACGACGGCGCCCACGGGGCCGGTGACGTTGATGCCGCGTCCGGCGACCAGCAGGCCGTCGAGGACGATGCGCGGACGCTCGTGCGGGGCGCAGTCCTCGGACACCGCGCGGATGTTGAGGGCGTCGGGGCGGTTGCTGTACCAGTCGAGCAGGCGTATCACCGGGCGGGTGCCCTCGGCGGCCCGGACTTCGAGGCGGTCGCCGGGGTCGAGGTCGAAGTCCAGCTGCTCCTGGTAGGCGCCGCTGTGGGTGATCTCGATGATGCCGGCGGGGCCGGTCCGGTCGGCGCGGCGGTCGTGCTGCCAGGCCCGGTAGGCGTCCATGATCTGGCGGTACGGCTGTCCGGGGCCGACACGGTAGACCTCCGCCTCGGGACGCGGCTCGCGGTCGGGGCGGTCGTACTCGCCGCCGCCCATGTCGGCCGCGGACGCGTAGTGGTAGTCCACCCAGACGCCCTGACGGGGCGCCGACCGCGACCCGAACGCGATCCGGCCCAGCTCCGGGTCCACGGCCACCTGTCCGCGCTTGGGCCGGTAACGCCAGTCGGAGAGGTCCGCGACCACGATGTCCGACGGCGGCACCGGCTGGTCCTCGCCGTCGCGCCGGATGACGAGGCTCTTGCCGGGGCCGTAGTAGTCGGTGAGCCGGTCGTGGAGTTGGCGGCGGGTGATGAACGCCGGGACGTTGTCGACGGTCGCGATGTGCGTGGGCGACGGCTCCGGGAACGGCTTGGTGACCAGCGGGGTGTCGTTGCCCAGGATCGAGAAGGTGTAGAGGTTGCGGGCGCGGTCGATGCAGTACGCCGGGGACTGGGTGAGCGAGTGCGCCTTCAGCCGCCAGACGAAGAGTGCGACCCCGGCCGGGGTCAGACCCCCCTGGCGGTGACGGGAGTTGGCGCGGCGGACGTCCACCGTGCGGGCCGTCGCGCCGAAGGGGCCGCCCGCGAGGTCGAGGGCGGAGTTGTCGCGCAGGTCGACGAGACGGCCGCGCTCGCCGCGGTGGACGCCGGTGTCGCCGTACAGCTTCACGGGCTGGGTGTGGGAGACCTGCCGGGAGAGCTCGACGGCGCGGGCGGGCCAGCCGGTGACCTGGTCGGCGAGTTCCTCCAGGAGGTGGAGGGTGCCCTTGCGGCGGCGGTTGGCGACCGTCGCGGCGACGTCGGCGCGCGGGGCGACGGCCTCGGCGAGGGCGGCTCGGCCACCCTCGTGCAGGCCGGTCGTGAGGACGCGCTCGTAGCCGGGCAGGGTACGGTAGCCGACCAGGTCGCCGAGATACGGCAGCACCCAGGGCGCCGCCGTCTCCACGAACAGGTCCTCGTAGCCCTGCTGGACGCCGTCGCGGACCCGGTCGAGCTGCTCGGCGATCACCGCGAGCAGCGCGCGCAGCGGCTCGCCCTCCTCGGCGTCGCGCAGCAGGTGCCAGCGGGGCAGCAGCGCGGCGAGGCCATCCGGCTCCCTGGATGTCGTCGCCGGGGCGGCCGTGTCGAACTGGACGTCCGGGGACATCACTTGACCTCCGTCAGAATCAGGGTGTCCGCGGCCTTCGGCGACAGCAGTGCGAGCTGGGCCGGGCGGATACCACGGAAGACGAACACCGACCGGCCCTTCGCCAGGCGGCGGGTGTCGGTGATGTCGGGGTTCAGGCGCAGGAGTTCGGCGAGCGGGACCCCGTACTTGGCGCAGATCTCCGACAGCGTCTCGCCGTTCGCGGCGCGGACGGTGTGGACCTTCTCGTCGTACGTCGCCGGGTGCGCCGGGACCGACGCCTTCGGAGGGCCGGGGTCGGTGAGGATCCCGGTGAGTTCCTCGGGCGTCGCGGACGCGGGGACGCCGGTGAAGACGTCGACGTCGATGTAGTCGACGCCGGGCACGGAGTGGGCCGTGGCCAGGACGTCCGAGAGGCGAGCCGGTCGGCCCAACTCCCGTCCCTCGTAGCCGAGTCGGCGGAGCAGTGCCTGACGCAGGCGCGGCTGGACGACTTCCCAGGCGTGGTCGCGGGCGACCTTCACCTTGGCGGCGACGAGCAGCAGGACCAGCTCACGTACGTCCACCCGGACGGGGAGGTTGAGGTCCCCGTACTCGGTCAGCGCGCCGCGCAGGGCCCTGAGCGTGTCCGAGTCGCCGTCGATCGGCACGTCGTCCGTGCCCGCGACCGTCACGTGCAGCACGCGCCGCCGGCCGTCGAAGAGTTCGCGTGCGGCGGCCCGGCCGATGCCGGCGCGGGAGCGGGCGAAGTCCTCGTAGTCGGACGCGGAGACCAGGCGGTCAAGGGCCGACACGGCGAGCGGGATCGTACGGCGGGTCAGGCCGGGGCCGTCCGCGTCCGCGCCGCCCTTGGCCGGGCGCGGGTTGGTCACCTGGGTGACGCCCAGCGGACGGGTGAGGGGCTGGGTGATCCGGTCGGCGGCGACGTTCGCGGCCTTGCCGGTGCCGAAGCGGTAGCGGGCGCGGATGTTCTCGTGGCCGCTCGGCAGGCGGGCGCCGTTGATGCCGTCGCCGAACGTCACCGTCGTACCGCCGTCGGCGGTGGAGCCGGTGATGTAGACCTGCTCGCCCGGGCCGCGTCCGGCGAGGCTGTCGACCTCGTGCCACAGGACGCCGTCGACCCGGACCTCCAGCACCGGGGTGGCGCCGAGGGGGTTGTCGTCGGCGAGCCAGGTGAGCGGGGACTGCCACAGCG
This sequence comes from Streptomyces regalis, assembly GCF_001509475.1. Classification (GTDB taxonomy): domain Bacteria; phylum Actinomycetota; class Actinomycetes; order Streptomycetales; family Streptomycetaceae; genus Streptomyces; species Streptomyces regalis. The sequence goes on along the minus strand of NZ_LLZG01000011.1, from coordinate 14,241 downwards.
CGAACGTCTGGTTCACCCGGTCCGAGTCACCACTGCCGATGGCCTCCTCGCGGCTCTCGCCGTGGGTGGCCTCGACGACGTTGCCGAGGATCCTGACCGTCTCGCGGCGGTAGCGGTGGGCGAGGTCGGCGGTCAGGATCAGGCGGGTATGCACGTGATCGCCGGGGAGCTGGGGGTCGACGGCCGGGTCCGCCGCGGCGATCGTGACGACCTCGGTGGCCTGTACCCCCGCCGTACCCGGGATGTCGCTGCGCTCGCCGCTGACGATGAGCGTCCGTCCGGGCCGCAACCCGTCGTACAGCGTGGCGAGTTCGATCTCATTGCCATGGACGTCCTCGCCGAGCGGTTCGTCGGCGAGGCGGAGCGGCTCGCCGGCCGCGTGGACGGTGGTGTCGCGGATGTGCGAGAGCAGGACGTCGAACTCGTCCAACCACGGGTCGGCGAGGGTGAGTTCGGTGCCGCGCCCGGTGATTCCGTAGTTGGTGTACGCCGCCGTACGCGCCGCGACGACCTGGGTGGTGACGGACGCGAGCTTGGCGTCACCGGGGACGCCGCCCTGGGCGCCCTTGGCGGGGCGCTGGATCGCGACCCAGCTGCCGACCGTGATGCCGGTGTGGACCGTGTCCAGCTGGAGGACGCGGCGGTTGAGGGGCTCGGGCTTGCTGGCGATCACGACCTCGACGTTGGGCTCGGTGGTGCCCACCGTGTACTTGAGGCTGACCTCGTACTCGCCGTGCGTGAACTGCTCGGTCGCGTTCGGCCGCAGCGCGATCTGCTCCGACGTGCCGTTGTGGACGCCGACGTGGACCAGGCCCTCGTCGTCCGGCCGGGACACGAACAGCGTGCGCTCGGGCAGACCCGAGTGGAGGCGGGCCGTGACGCCGGGTTCCTGGGAGTCGGTGGGGCGGCGGTTGAGCCAGTTGAGGTCGCGGTCCTGGCTGGAGCGCACCGACAGCTCGACCTGGCCCGTGCCGAGCGGGAAGGTCACCGGCTGGGCGACGTTCAGGTTCTCGGCCCGCTGGTCGGAGCTGCTGCCCTCGACGTACTGGAACTCGGCCCGGACCGGCGTCCTGCCCGCCGTGTCGTACACGACGCGCATGCTCGCCAGCACCGCACCCGTGAGCGGCCAGTCGGCGGTGCGGATGACCCGCCCGCGGTCGTCCTGGACGGGCTTGAGCGGGGCCGTGGCGCCGAAGGGGGCGGCGGTGACACGCATGGCGAGGAGTTCGCGCAGGAGCTGGGGGGTGGCGGGGGCGGCGGCTGTCCGCCACGCCGGGTAGAGGGTGCCGAGACCGGGGTTGAGGGCGGAGAGCAGGCGAGCGGTGTCGCTGCCGGGGCGCTGGCGGCCGGTGCCGTAACGGGGGCTGGGGGTTGAGGTGCGTAGGGCGGGTAGGACAGCGCCCAGGGCGTGAAGGGCAGCGGCGCGCGAATCGCCGCTAAGGGGCGCGGGCCGTGTCAATATGCGGCTCCGCCGCGTGGGCGCGGCCAGCCCCGACGGCGCCGCAGACGACCGACCACTCTCCGCGGCACTCTCTGTCTGCGCAGGCGCCAACTCCAGTGCTCGCTCACCAAGTTCCGCCAGCACCGCCTCCAACTGCTCAAACCATGCCGCGACGTCCTCGTAAGGCTCAGCCAGCACCTGCGCCTCTCCCAGCCGCGCCACAGGCTCCGCAAGACGGGCCGCAAGCCGCTCGGGCGTCTTGATGCCGCCCAGGTCCTCCCGCAGCGGCTCCAGAACCTGGTCCTCGAAGTCCTCGATCAGCCGACTCACCGGCCTCGGGTTCGGCACCTCCGGCGTCGGCGGCTCGTCGCCGGGCTCCCCCGGAGCGGCCGGCGTCGCGGTCCAGCGCCGCACCTCGTCGACAAGCTCCTTCAGGGTCGGCGGGGCCGACGTCGGCAGGGAGATCGCCGTGATCTCGTCGTCCCGGTCCACGCGCGCCTTGGCGACGGGCAGCAACTTGCGTTTACCGCCAGCCTGTTCACCGAAGACGAAGAGCAACTGATCGCCGGTCTTGAGGGAGTTCGCCGTTCCCTCGACGAAGATCTCCGAGCGGCGCTCCAGGTCCTCGGGCGTGACCATGGAGGGGCGCCGACGGCGTACCTTCAGCTCGTTCCAGTCCCAGCGGGCCGTCAGGTCGCGGCTGGTCTCGAAGGTCAGGGACTGCTCGTCGGCCGATGCCGGCACGCTATGGCTGCGGGCGCCGCGCGGAATGGTGACCGGCAGCGCCTCGGCGCGCGGGTCGCGTTCCAAGGTGTACGCCAGATGGGTGGCGGCGGCGACGCCGGGGCGCGGGCGGTGGCCGACGAGGCGGCCGAGCAGGACCAGGGAGCGGTGCTCGTTGGCCGTACGGATGTAGGCCTCGTCGGCGATGCGCTCGGAGTGGAAGGTGAGCAGGTCGCCGAGGACGGCGGTGGCGTCAAGGAGGCCGATTGCCGGGTCGTCCGGGGTGCGGACGGTGAGGCCGTCCAGTGCCGGGTACGCCGGTGAGGCGAGCCGGTCGAGGAGGGCGGACAGGAAGGAGCCGTACTCGCCGACGCGGTAGTCGAGGACGGTGCGGCCGGGCGGGTTGTGCACGGGGGCCGGGGCGAGGCGCTCGTCGTGGCCGCCGCGGCAGGCGCCGCCGCAGGTGCACTCGTCGGTGATCGTGGCTTCGGTCATCGCTCCCCCGGTCATCGGGCACCTCCCAGGGAAATCGCCAGCCGGCCGTTCTCCGGCCGGTCCGGGTCGTTGTCGCAGATGGCGATCTCCAGCGGGCCGAGCCGCAGCACGCCGTCCTCCCTCTCTCCTCGGTCCGGCTCGAACAGCCTTTGCAGTCGGGCCACTTGGATGCTCTCCACGCCGGGGACGGCGGCCGCGACGGCGACGAGCCGGCTGAGCCGTACCGGTTCGCCGAAGGTCAGCGCGTCCGGGTGGAAGAAGCCGAGGCGTCCGTCCGCGAGCCGTCCGTTGCCCAGGACGCGGTACAGCTCGGCCAGGATCTGCCCGTGCTGGTGGCCCGGCTTCGCGCAGACGGTCAGCGCGATGTCCAGCGGGACGAGCCGCGCGGCGCCGACGACGAGGTCGTGGCCGATGCGCCGGTACGGCTCCAGGGACTGCGCGACCGAGTCCAGCAGCTCTTGCGACGGGGCGCCGGTGCCGTACGCGTCGATCGCGACATGCGCCTCCTGGACGCTGCCGGTCCAGCGCAGCTCCGCCGCCGCGCGCTGCACGCCGGGCAGGGCGGTGGCGAGGGCCGCGTAGTCCTCGGCGGTGACCGCGCGCAGCCGGGTGCGGCGCAGGTCGAGCGGGGCCAACTGACGTACCTGCTCGACGGGTTCGGGCTCGATGCCGCCCTTGGCGGCCAGCGGGTTGCGGACCACGGCGGCGGGCGGCGGCTCGCAGTCGGACTGGACGACGAGGTGGTTGATGGCCTCCGCGCCGACGTTGCCGGCCGTTCCGCCGCCGAGCCGGTAGTGCAGGGCGAGGCGGGATCCGGGCGTCGGCTTCGCGCCGTGCCGCCCGTCGCCGAAGCGCAGGGCGAGGCGGCCGTCGTCCTCCAGTTCGCCGACGAAGTGCCGCTCGCGCGGGCCGCTGTCGAGCAGATCGCGGCGCGGCTCCCACACGGCGTCCTCGTCGTCGCTCTCGTGGAGGCGTACGGCGGGCAGGGCGCGGCGCGGGTCCAGGTCGAGCGCGGCGGTCGCGGAGCCGCGCAGCACCGGCTCGTCGGGGTGCAGTCCGGCCGCGTACGCCGGGCCCCAACTGTGGGCGACCTCCCAGGCGATGTGCCCGTCGAGGACGGTGCCCGCGCGGGCGCGTGCCGTCAGGACCTCGATCCGGCGCAGCTTGGCGTCGAGCAACTGGTCGCTGCGGTGCAGGAGTTCACGCAGGGCACGGACAGGGTGGCGGCGGAGCTCGATCCGCTCCAGGATCCTCAGGCCGTAGATCACCGTGAGTTCGGCGATCTCCTCCTCGCCGAGACCGTCCCGGTCGCGGGCGCTGCGCCACAGCTCGACGAGCCGCTGCCGGACCCGTCCCGGTATCGCGGCGATCCGCTCGGCCTGCCCGGCGGCGACGGTGCCGAGGTCGGGGAAGGGCACCGCCTGCACCACGGGCGCACGGCCCAGGACGGGACGGAAGCGGGGCTGGATGCCCGGGTACACGGACTGGGCCAACAACGTACGCAGCGCGGCCGCCTGGGCGTATGCGGTGCCGGGGACCACGCGCTCGTGGCGCTGACCGGCTCGTTCCAGACCGAGTCCGGCACGGTTGGTGGCGGACTCGCCGACGACCTCGAAGAGCTCGCGGATGTCGTCGGGGGCCAGCGCATCGCCGGATTCCGCCTGGTCCGTGAGGGAGTTGATGAGCCGGGCAGGCGCGTTGCCCTCGTCACGGTCGTAGCAGCCGAAGGCCGGAGGGTCGCAGGGGGCGACGACGGCGGGGACCTGCGGGACGGTGAACGTCTCGGGAAGCCCGTGCAGGGTGCGGCCGTGGTCGACGAGGACGACGTTGCCGCGTGCGAGGGTCACGTCCTCGACGGGCAGGCAGTCGCGTCCGCCGCGGGTGGCCAGGCAGAGCGGGAAGCGCAGGGAGTCCTCGGCGGCCCACGTGACCTCCAGGACCGGCTGGTCCTCGATGCGGTCGACGGCGGGGGTGACGGAGGTCAGGCGTACGGCCTGGCGGTGGCTCGGGTCGGCATCGCCAGGGGTGCCGGTGCGCGGGCCCTTGACCTCCTCCAGGACGAGCAAGTCACCGGGCCTTAGGTCGAGTTGGCGCTCGCGGCAGGTCTCCGTGTCGACCCACTCGTCGCGCAGGGTCGCGGAAGTGGCGCCCTTCGGGAGGGTGCACACCTCGCCGCCCCAGGTCCACAGCCGGATCGCATTGTGCGCGACGCGCAGCTGAAGCGGGTCGGCGGTGACGACCGGTTCGAAGACCTCCACCGAGCCGCGCTCGTCGAGGTCGCCGAGATCGGCCTCGTCGACGACCGTGCCGGGCTCGGGGCGGTCGTGCGGGTCGAGGGTGCGCACGTCGACGGAGGCGAAGCGGTAGGTGCCCGGGGCGAGCGTGTGGTCGCCGGCGGTCTCGACGGCGACGTAAGCGCGCGCCGTGCAACCGTCGTGCATCGCGTAGTCGATGAGCCGGACGTGCCGCCGTACGGAGACGCGGCGGCGCGCGGTGTCGAGGTAGGCCTCGGTGGCGACCGCGTCCTGCTGATAGCTGATCTGGTCACCGGCGTACGCGAGCAGCTCGACCAGGGTCATGCCCAGGTCGGCCGGGTTGCGCTCGACCCAGTCGGGGGTGGTCAGCGCGAGCCGGTCCAGGAGCAGCTTGCGGATGGTGTCGTAGTCGCGGGCCGTGTAGTCGACGACGGGCGCGGCAGGGAAGTCCGAGGACGGCTGCTCGTCTTCCTTGCAGTCGAAGGGAGTTGGGCAGTCGGGCCGGAAGGCGAAGGTGGCGCTGTGGTAGCGCTGGTCGAAGCCGCGGAAGGGCTCGGTGCCGGGGCGGCCGTACGGGTCGGTCTCGACGAGGGAGAACCGGTAGCGGGAGGTGTCGCCGACCTTGTCGAGGGTGACGTAGAGCCGGTCGTCGAGCTCGGGGTCCTCCTCGCGCTCGACACTCACGTCCACGGCGGTGATGCCGGTGATGCGGCGGCCGCCGTCGATACGGACGTTCTCGGGGCCGAGGCCGTGGGGCGCCTTGCCGAGGAAGGAGACGGTGAGCAGCAGCCCGTCGTCGCCGACCTCGACCGAGTCGACTCCGTTGAGCTGGGCGGCGCGGACCTTCGTCCGGCGGGAGGTGGCGGTCGTACCGGTCATGCCGTGGCCCTCCCTTCGAACACGTCGTCGCGCCGGGTGCCGTCGGCGCGTATGGCGTACGACAGGTACACGCGCACGACGTTGTCCTCGCTGATCACGTCGAGGGCCTCCACGTCGATGAGATCGCCGAGCCAGCGCTGCAGCGAGGCCTGGACGGAGAGTTCGAGGGTGCTGATGAGCTCGGGGCTGGTCGGGGCGAAGACCAGGTCGAGGAGTCCGCAGCCGAAGTCGGGGCGCATCACGCGCTCGCCGGGGCTGGTGAACAGCAGCTGTTCGATGAGGTCGTGGACGTGCTCGCCGTGGGTGGCGTGCGCGGTGCGGCCCCGGCGGTCGGCGCGGAAGGGGAAGGCGAGGTCGCTGCGGGGGCGTTGACTGGTTCGGCGGCTCATCGGACGGTGACCTTTCGCTGCGCGGCCTGGACGACGGGCGGTCCCTGCGGCACGAACGCCGCGGTGAAGCACTCGGCCGCGGAGGTGTCGAGCAGCACGGGTGCGCCGTCGACGGTGATGCCGGTGCCGGCCGCGGTCCAGCGGACCGTCACGCACGGTGCGGGCACGCCGTCGACGGTGTGCGGGCAGCCGGTGACGACATAGCTGTGGGCGGCCGTGGCGACGGCGGCGCCACCGGCTCGGACGCCGCCGGAGGGTGTGGTGGCCGCAGTGACGCGACCGCCGTGCGGGCAGCCGATCACGGCGTCGGCATCGAGCAGACTCCCGGGCATGTTCCTAGGTCCCCCGTCTTCCTTATCGCTTCGAGAGCACGGTCAACTGGCCCTCGTTGATGGTCACTTCACGGCCGCGCAGAATGACCTCCGCTCCCGCGCCGGTTGCGATGACCACGGCTTCCTTGGTGATGCGGATGTACGCGCCGCCCTGGGCCTGGAGAAGAATCCCCTGGTCGGCACCGGGCGTGTCGTTCATGACGAGCTTGTGCGCCTGCGGGGTCTGCACGACCACGGGCTTGTTGGGCGAGTTGCTTTGGAGTTCGCGGCGCGCGTCGGGCGGAAGCTCCTCGGCGGCCCCGTACCAGCACCCGGTCCACACGGGGAAACTGGGATCCCCCTGCTCGAACTCCACCCACACGCCGGCGCCCGGCGGCGGCACCACGAACTGTCCGGACTCCGGCCCGGTGAACGGCAGGCAGGGCAGTGCCCACGTCGACGGCTCGTCACCGAGGACGTCCGGGACCTCGACGGTGATACGGCCGATGCGCAGCGGGTCGTCGTTGCTGACGACCCGGCCTCGGAACTTGCCGAGGAACCGGTCCTTCGGTCCTGTGACCATGGTGCAGTGTGCTCCTGTATCTCTCCGCGTCTTCTGACGACCGTGGGGAAGCCTTGGGGAGGCCTTAGGGAGGCCTTAGGGACGAACCGTGCTGCTCCGGGCGATCAGCCCCTCCCGCGACAGCGTGAAGTTCTGCCGGAACGAGCCGGGGCTGAGATTCGACGTCACGGACTTCACGTAGTAGTCCCCGTCGTACGTCACTCCCGCGCCTCGCACCCCCACCAACTCCCGGGGCCGCAGCAGGTATCCGTGCCTGTTCACGTCCAGGCTCCCGGACCCGGAGATGACGTCTGCCGACATCGCCGCCCGGGCGAGCGCCTCGGCCTCGGCCTGCCCCAGTTCCTTCTTCGCCGTCCCGGAGATCGTGCGGCGTTTGAGCGCCGGAGTGGCCCGGCGCCCGAGCGGCGGCCGCAATGGGTCGATATCCGGCTGAGGCAGCAGCCGGGTCCCCCGCGTCAGCGGATCCTGCACCCGCACCTGCGGTTGTTCGCGCGCCGTACCGTCGTACGCGAACGTCAGCTGATCAACCGTGGAGTTCGTCTCCATGTTCACGTTCAGCGCATGTTGCCGCTGCCCGAGCCGCTGCTCGGGCCCCCAGTAAGCGGTGGACCGCCCCGGGACGGGCCCAGGCTCCAAATAGAAGGTGTAACCGTTCGCCTGGGCAAGCTCGTTGAGGTACTGCAGGTCGGTACCGGTCTGGTAGTGAACGCGCAGGTCCTGCCTGGGCGGCTGCGCGATCTGCTCGCGGATGACGTGCGGCTGGATGCCGTAATCCGCGTACTTGGCAAGAATGCGCGCGGCCCGCTGCGACGGCGCGAGGTTCGGATAGCGGTCCGTCCGCTCCTCCAGATCCATCAGCAGGGTCAGATCTTCCCCCGTCACGGTGAGCGTGGACTGCCCGGGCCGATTGCTCGCCCCCACCTCCTGCCGCACGATCAGACCGTCCAGCAGCACCCGCGAGGTGCCCTTGATCGAAACAGTCACCATCACGCGAGTCTTGGGATCGAAGAACCCCTCGGGCAGCAGCCTCTTCGCAAGGGCCCCCTTCTTACTCAGATCAAAGGCCATCTGGAATCCGCTGCGCTCCCCCGCCGTCATCGTGATCTGGCAGGACAGCAGCGCCTCCGCGATCTCCGCCGGCACCGGACGGGTCAGCTTCGGCCCCATGTGCAGGGTGATGTGGACGGGCCCCCGCCCGATCGGCTCATCGGGCATGCCCGGCTCCCGGGAACACCCCTGGCACCGGAACGTCGATCTCCCGCCCCGGCTCGTCCGTCAACTCACGTGGATCCACTACGGGGTTGGCATCAGCGATCTGCCACCACTGGTCGGGGTCCCCGAAGTACCGCTGCCCGAGGTGGTCCGGCCGCTCCCCGCTGCTGACGGTGTGCGTGGTGGTGTCCTCGGCGCTCGTGTTCCGGTCAATGGGCGGCAACAACCGCCGCTTCGCATACCGCACCTCCGTCCCGTCGGCCCGCACATGCACCCCGATCTCCGCATCGTGGTACCGGCTCGACCGCGGATACGGATGCGCTCCCGGTATCTGGTCCAGCGCACTCTCGTACGGCTCAGTGCTGGCCATGCTGCTCAACTCCCCCTGTTTGTACGGGTGTCACGGGTGCCGGTGTCGCTTGTACGGTCGCCATGTGTACCGGTGTCACTTGCGCTGGCGTCGCTTGTACGGTCGTCACGTGTACCGGCGTCACTTGCACTGGCGTCCTTTGCACCGGCGTCACCTGTACTGGCGTCCGGCCTGGCGGCCCAGAACGCGGCCGCCACCGAGGCCGAATGCCCCCAGCCGCCCGCCCGACGTCATCCCGGCCAACCGCTCCTTCTGCGCCAGGTGCGCCAGATACAGGTCCGCGCCCCGGTGCTCGGGCGGCAGATCACTCACCGACAGCACCTTCATGCCGATGTTCAACGAAGCCCGCATCGGGTTGAGGTTGACATCGAAGGCCGTCTCACTGATCGACAGCTCCGTCAGGCGCACGGGCAGCACCCGCTTGCTCCCCCAGGTGAAGAGCGTCAGCGGCATCTCGATGGGACTGATCTCGATCGTCCCCTTCTTCGCCGCCTGAGTGGCCTCCCGTAGCTGCGCCGTCGTCGGGTGCACCAGCATCTCCAACGCGGCGAGCTCCGGGTGAATCCCGTCCGGCGCCGCCACCTCGAGCTGATCGGTCGAGTCGATCTCGGCGGTGAACGTCCAGGTCTCCTCGGCGGGCCCCTTGAGCCGCAGCGCCTCGTTCCGGTCACCCTCGCCTTCTCCTTCGCCTCCTGCAGATTGGGGCGCGAGCGAGCGCTCGAGTGTGTCTGGGTTGAACTGCAGCACGATGACACGCTGCGGGGTGCCCAGCTCGGGGTCGACGATGACGATCCCGGACCGGATTGGCTTGGGTATATCCGCGTATCTGGTCACTGCTCTTGTACCCCCTCGTGGTCGTAGGCCTCGAGTACACTCATAGCCGTCTCCCTCAGGTGAAGGTCGGACTGTGTAGCGAGAACCTCGTTCAGGAGTGGCCGGTATTGAGGGAATGGAGTGAAGGACGTCGCCCAGATAGCCGCTTCCTGGAGCTCAGGATTCCCGCTGGCGAGGAACGAGCGGATCCTACCGAAGAGGCGCTCACTGAATTCTGGAGGTGCCCCGACGCTGGCTCGCATGAGCGCTTGCGCCGACTTCTCAGTGTCCTCAGAAATCTCTGCGGAATCCAAGAGCTCTTCGAATGAATAGACGTCGACACTTCCCTTGACCAAAAATGCGGCTGACTCTACGAAATCCGGATTGTCTCCCGAAATTCTCATAACGGAACAATTGGAGAGATCGTCCACGACGAAGTGGAGGATAAGTGCCGGTCCGGCCATCCACTGGACTTCGTAGGGGACACCCTGATCCGGGTCCGCAGGGATCTCACCCCTGCACGGCCAGCCAAGGGACTCGGCAGCGCTCTCGACTTGCTCCTCAGCCTCGTCAGAGTTGCCCCGAATAACCAGAGGACGAGAAAAATAGCGCGGAGACTCAGAAACCATTGGCACCCTTTCTCGCCTGCAATACTCGCTGGAAATCCTGGAAGCTTACCCCTTGCCGTTTGGCGTCGTTCCACATCTGGAAGGCAGCGACATCGTTTTTCTCGGTTCCGTATGCGGCATGCACATGCTTCCTGATCTGGTCGAAGAGTTGATCTTCTGTACTTTTCTTCGACGATCGATCGACCTTTATATCGAGCCCCTTAATCCAGTTTTCCACAATGTCGAGTTCGGCTTTCATCATGTTCTGTGCGCCTCGGCCCAGACCCTCAGCACTCCCACCTCTTCGGCTGTCAAATTCCACGAACTTATTCAATTCTTCGGCGTCCTTCTGTGCACCTTGGGCGATCATTTGGAATGATGCCAGATCTGGAGGACCCCCTGACGCTACCGCACTTTCCATCATCAGTGCACTGGTGGTGGTCGCGGCGATACTGCGCATGCCTTCGATGTCAGAAACAACGTCCGTCAGCCCGGCAGAAGCCTTGGCGAGTGAGTTTACCGGCCTTTCTCCCTTCATGATGTCCAGAGAATTCCTGGACAGACCCGGCCCTACGTTCGGCTGTGAAGCATCACGGATCAGCTTCTTATAGCTCTCCTTCGCAGTGCTTGGCACCTGGCCGCCACCCTGCTGCGGTTGCGATGAGGACTTAGGTATTGGGACGCTCGCGACCTTGTTTCGAATGACGCGATGTCGGCCCTGTTGCTCCAGTGGAACTATATTCGGATTACTGGGCCAGTACCCCTGTTTCCTCGAAATGGTTATGGGGGGTTGGTTACCATTCCTCTCGAGGTCGACGTCCTCCCAAACTCCTGGCCGACTTGGCGCCATCCTTCGGGAATAATTCTGAACTGCCCCCATGCCGACACCCTCTTCGACTTTGAGGACTGTACGGTCTTTCGGCTTCTTTCCTCGAGGGAGGACCTGTTGACTAATTCCCGTTGCAGCGTCGCGTCGAGAAGTGTTTGAATAGACGACTTCTCTGGCCACTTGTCGCAAGAATCTCAGCAGCCGGTCTCTATCAACAGAGGCCCCGTTTGAGAAATCAATTTGAGGATTCAGTCTTGCGTGGAGTGAGAAGCTGTCATCTCCCCGAATGGAGAGGTCTGTAAGTCGGTACCGAAGTCTCGCCGCCGAAAGGAAACCTCGTAGAATCACGCCTTTCACGCCCCGTTTGAGCAGAGCATCGGTCCGTGGCTCAAGGCGGGCAACAATCTTGCGGAGGCGAGCAGCCTTGGACTCCGGGGAGTTTTCCTTCTTGCGGCGTTCGTCCCGTTGGCCGCGGCGCTCCTCATGACGCCGTTGCTGCTGCCGCCGGAGCTGGTCGCGGCGGTTCTTGTAGGCGCGGCGCATCTTGCGGGCGTCGTTGTCCAGCTTGCGGCCCGTCTTGCTGTTCTTGCCCTTGCGTCCCAAGGCCTTCTTCGCGCGGCGGTTGCGCTTGAGGGCGGCCTTGGTGGTCTTCTTGGAACGCTTGTGGGAGCGGCCGGCCGGGGACGGTTTCCGGCGGGGCTTGTCCTTGTCCTTGCCCTCTTCCTTCTTCCGGTCCTTGCCCCCGTCCTTGTCCTTGTTGCGGGTGTCGTCGTCGCGGCGGTTGGTGTCGGAGTCCTTGTCCTTGTCCTTGCTGTTGTCGGACGTGGAGTCCTTGCGGTTGTCGGTGTCCTGCTTCTTGTCGTCGTCCGTGCGGTTGGTGGTGGACGTCGACTGGTTGTTGGTGTTGTTGCTGTTGTTGGCCGGCGGATTGTTCTGAGGCTGGGAGTTGAGGTTCTCGTTGGCGTTGTTGGTCTGCTGCTGGGCGGCGTTGACCTCGTCGCCCTGGTCCTTGCGGTCGTCGGAGTCAGGGTTCGACGGTGACTTGTCCTTGAAGCCCTTGGCCACGCCCTTCAGACGTTCCGTCACCTTGCCGACGTACTTGCCGATGCCGCTGACCAGCGCGTTGAAGACCAGCTCGATCAGGGCGACGATGCCTGCCGCGACGGCCTTGGCGAAGGGGCGGCCGGCGTTTCCGCTCTTGACGGCCTTGAGGTAGTCGATGACCAGGCCGAAGGCGCGGAGGATCTCGGAGAGGGTCTCGTACGCGGCCTTCAGGGCGTCGATGATGGCCATCACCCAGCCCGCGCCGGGGATGAGCTTCGCGACGACCTTGGTGATGACCAGCTCGCCGATGATCATGGGGAGTTGGGGCAGGATCGCGGCCCAGGCCTCCTCGACGATCTCCTCGACCGTCATGCCACCGCTGATCAGGAGGTCGAAGGTCTCCTTGTCGATCCCCAGGATCTCCTGGACCTTGTCGTTGAACCACTGCTTGATCGCCGACTGGGCCTCCGGGACCAGGTGGTTCCTGGCACCGTCCTCGGCGGAGGCGGCGGCGCCGCTGAGCCAGCCGCCGGGGTCGGAGATGATGTCGCCGGCGATCGTCATCCACTCGCCGAGGGCGTTGAGCAGGCCCATCGCGAGGTCCATCGCGCCCTTGAGGACGCCCTTGACGGCGTCGAGGGCCGCCTCCAGGCCGCGCTTCAGGGCGTCCAGGATGTCGGTGAGGATCTGGCCGATCTGGTCGAGGAGTTCGTCGAGCATCTCCTTGAGCTCGTTGGCGAGATCGTTGATGAAGGCGATCGCGTCGGCGATGAGGTCGATGATGAAGTCGCGGATGCGGTCGGCGATCTCCTGGATGGCTTCGAGGAGTTCACGGCCCAGTTCGACGATGGCTTCGACGAACTCCTCGAACATCTCGACGATCGAGTTGCGGACCTCCTCGATCCACCCGGTCACCGTCTCCTGGAAGTTCGTGATGAGGTCGACGACGGCCTGGCGCGCCCGCTCGAAGATGCCGACGATCGTGTTCTTGAGATCTTCGAGCCACTGCTTGATCGCGTCGAAGGCCTTCGTCACCCAGTTGCCGGAGTCCTCCTTCGCGTCGTCGCGCTCGGTCTCCGCCTCCTCGGTTGCCTCGGTGCTCTTCTTCGTGATCGCCTCGTCGTCGTCCTTCTCCCGCTGCTCTACCTTGTCGTCGGTGTCCTGCTCCTCCTTGTCGATGTCCTCCCGGACCGCCTTGGACTTCTCGCCCTTCTTCGTGTCGATGTCGGCGAGTTCGGCGTCCTGTTCCGCCCGCCAGTTCTCGCGGTCGGCGACGACCTCGGACTTCGCCCGCTCGCGTTCGTCGGCCTGGCTCCTGGTGTTGGCGTCGACCTCGGCGCGGACGTCCTCCTCGTGCTTGCGCTGGGAGGCCTGGAAGTCCGTGTCCTTCTTCTCGCGTTCGGTGGCCAGGTCGTCCTGGCCCTTCTTGAACGCGGACTGGATCTTGGGGCCTTCCTCGTGCTCGGCCACCTCCGAGACCGCCTCCGGCGGAACGCCCTGGATCTGCGGGCCGCCACCGGACTTGGACGCGGCGCCCTTCTCCTGGCCGCCCTCGGGGACGTCCGCGGTGAGGGTCTCGGGCGGGACGTCGGGGTAGATCTGGTCCTCGCCGAGGGGCTGTTCGGAGTCGGCGCGGCCCTCCTCCTCGACCTGGCCGGCTTTCGAGTCGAGCTCGCCGCCCTGTTGCTCGGTGAGCCCGCCCGTCTCCTCCGCCATGCCGACACCGGGAGCCGTGCCCACCTGGGCCTGCTCCATCATCTCGTCCTCGGTCGGCAGGTCGAGGACCTTCTGGACGAGCGCGTCGGTGTCGATGACGTCACCGGCTCCGACGAGGTTGCTGCCCCAGTTGACTATGCCGGCACCGACAGTGGTGACGCCCGCGAGGATTTTGTCGCCGGTGCTCAGTTCGAAGTCCGCGCCCGGGAGTTCGCCCTCCGGGGCCTGGGCTCCCTCCACCTCGGCGGCCTCCGCCTCGGGGGAGTCGGTCGCGCTGACGTCGTCGTCGGAGTACTCGCCAGGGGGCGCGGCGTCCGGGGAGCCACTGAGGGTCTCCGGGGAACCGGCCGGGCGGTCCATGGTGGGCGGGGAGTCGGCCAGGGCCTGCTGTTCGTTGCCGACGCTGGTGTTGACCGAGTGGTGCACTCCGTCCATCGCGGCCAGGGCCTGGTGCGGCTTCATTCCGGCGGCGGTGGACAGTCCGGATTCCGGGTCGGAGGCGGACAGGTCGGGGGCGGGGCTGTCCTTCTTCCGCTGTTTGCTCCGGACCGCGGCACCCCCGCCGCCCCCACC
>NZ_LLZG01000010.1 GCF_001509475.1 Streptomyces regalis | reverse complement strand
GAGTGAAGACGGCAATCTCCACTACGCCCGGAGGTCCATTCACGATCAACAACCGGTAGCAGGCGTGTCACCAACCTCCCGGCCGAGTACATCTAGCGCCAAAGAGCTCGGTGCCTTGGGTTTCGATGGCGGCTGCGGGTTGTGTGGGGCTGGTCGCGCCCACGCGGCGGAGCCGCATATCGACACAGCCCCGCGCCCCTTAGGGCGTTGCAGCCTACGTAGCCTGCGGGCAGTCGTGCCGCTGGGGCGGCTCCCGACCCAAAGAGAGGCGGCACCCCGCAAGCGCCGGGCTGCGCGACCCCCCTGCCCGCCCCCACCCCGGCAACCGGCTAACGCACCCGCTCGTCACCCACCGGTTCCCCCGACAGCGCAGCAACCTCCGCCCGCAAGGCCCGGACCTCCTCCGTGAGCAGCCGTATCGCCTCCGTCTGCCGCCGCTCCTCCACGTCGTCCATCTCGAACCGAGCGATGAACCACGCGGCGATGTTCGCGGTCACCACACCCAACAGGGCGATCCCCGAGAGCATCAGCCCCACCGCGAGCACCCGCCCCACGCCCGTGGTCGGCGCATGATCCCCGTACCCCACGGTCGTCATGGTCGTAAAGGACCACCACACCGCGTCACCCAGCGTCTTGATGTTCCCGTTCGGTGAGTCCCGCTCGACGGACAGCACGGCCAGCGAGCCGAACATCAGCAGCCCGACCACCGACCCGGCGACATAGGTGGTGAGCCGCACCTGCGAGGCCATCCGGGCGCGTTGCCCGACGAGCAGCAGCGTGGCCACGAGCCGCAGCAGCCGCAGCGGCTGGACCAGCGGCAGCACGACCGCGCAGAGATCCAACCAGTGGCTGCGTACGAACTGCCCCCGCCGCTCGGCGAGAGCGAGCCGGACGACGTAGTCCAGCGCGAACGCGCCCCACACCACCCACTCCACCGCGAGACAGGCGGAGACCACCTCATGGCTCGCGTCCGGCTCGACGATCGGCACGGCATAGGCCACGGCGAACGCCAGGGCCAGGGCGAACAGGGGCCGCTGGGTACGCCGTTCCCAACGCACTTGCGCGAGCGGTTGCTTCATGGCCGCATCGTAGGAAACGTGAAGGGGTGGTGTATCCCGCAGGTCACCCACGGGCACACCACCCCTTCGAGCTGTTGACGCCGGCGACGCTACGCGTCGCCTCCCGCGGCACCCGGATCCGCCGCCGACACATCGAGCAGCTGGTAACGGTCGATCGCCTGCTTCAGCACCGACCGGTCCACCTTGCCCTCCTTCGCCAGCTCGGTCAGCACCCCGACGACCACCGACTGCGCGTCGATGTGGAAGAACCGCCGCGCCGCACCGCGCGTGTCCGCGAACCCGAACCCGTCCGCACCCAGGGACTGGTACGTCCCCGGCACCCACCGGGAGATCTGGTCCGGCACCGACCGCATCCAGTCGGAGACGGCCACGAACGGCCCCTCGGCCCCGCTGAGCTTGCGCGTCACATACGGCACCCGCTGCTCCTCCTCCGGGTGCAGCAGGTTGTGCTCCTCGCACTCCACGGCCTCGCGCCGCAGCTCGTTCCAGGAGGTCGCCGACCAGACGTCGGCCTTGACGTTCCACTCCTCGGCGAGGATCTTCTGCGCCTCGATCGCCCAGGGGACGGCCACACCGGACGCGATGATCTGCGCGGGGATCGACCCCGCCGTGCCCTCGCTGAAGCGGTGGATGCCCTTGAGGATGCCCTCGACGTCCGCGTTCTCCGGCTCGGCCGGGTGCTGGATCGGCTCGTTGTAGACGGTGAGGTAGTAGAAGACGTCCTCGCCGTGCGGGTGCTCGGCGTCGCCGCCGTACATCCGCCGCAGACCGTCCTTGACGATGTGCGCGATCTCGAAGCCGAACGCCGGGTCGTACGCCACACAGCCCGGGTTGGTCGAGGCGAGCAGCTGCGAGTGGCCGTCGGCGTGCTGCAGGCCCTCACCGGTCAGCGTCGTACGGCCGGCCGTCGCGCCCAGCACGAAACCGCGCGCCAGCTGGTCCGACATCTGCCAGAACTGGTCACCGGTGCGCTGGAAACCGAACATCGAGTAGAAGACGTAGACCGGGATCAGCGGCTCGCCGTGCGTGGCGTACGCCGAACCCGCCGCGATCAGCGACGCCGTACAGCCCGCCTCGGAGATGCCGTCGTGCAGCATCTGGCCCTGCGGCGACTCCTTGTAGGCGAGCAGCAGGTCGCGGTCGACCGCCTCGTACTGCTGGCCGAGCGGGTTGTAGATCTTCGCGCTCGGGAAGAACGAGTCCATGCCGAACGTGCGGTACTCGTCCGGCGCGATCAGCACGAACCGCCTGCCGATCTCCTTGTCCCGCATGAGGTCCTTGAGCAGTCGTACGAACGCCATGGTCGTGGCGATCGACTGCTGACCGGAGCCCTTCTTCACGGTCGCGTACGTCTTGTCGTCCGGCAGTGCCAGCGGCTTGGACCGTACGACACGCGTCGGGACGTAACCGCCGAGGCCCTGGCGGCGGTCGTGCATGTACTGGATCTCTTCCGAGTCCCGGCCCGGGTGGTAGTACGGCGGGAGCCCGCTCTCCAGCTCCTTGTCGGAGATCGGCAGGTGCAGCCGGTCGCGGAAGCGCTTGAGGTCGTCGACCGTCAGCTTCTTCATCTGGTGCGTGGCGTTGCGGCCCTCGAAGTTGGGACCGAGCGTCCAGCCCTTGATCGTCTTGGCGAGGATCACCGTCGGCTGGCCCTTGTGCGCCCGGGCGGCCGAATAGGCGGCGAAGATCTTGCGGTGGTCGTGACCGCCGCGGCCCAGGTGCAGGATCTGGTCGTCGGTCATGCCCTCGACCATCGCGCGCAGCCGCTGGTCGTCGCCGAAGAAGTGGTCGCGGATGTAGCCGCCGGTCTCGGTGGCGTACGTCTGGAACTGGCCGTCCGGCGTGGTGTTCATCCGGTTGACCAGGATGCCGTCGCGGTCCTGCGCGAGCAGCGGGTCCCAGGTGCGGTCCCAGATCAGCTTGATGACGTTCCAGCCGGCGCCCCGGAAGATCGACTCCAGCTCCTGGATGACCTTGCCGTTGCCGCGCACCGGGCCGTCGAGCCGCTGCAGGTTGCAGTTGACGACGAACGTGAGATTGTCCAGGCCCTCACGGGCGGCGATGGACAGCTGGCCGAGCGACTCCGGCTCGTCCATCTCGCCGTCGCCCAGGAACGCCCACACATGCGACTTGGAGGTGTCGGCGATGCCGCGCGCCTCCATATAGCGGTTCATCCGCGCCTGGTAGATCGCGCCGATCGGGCCGAGGCCCATCGACACGGTCGGGAACTCCCAGAAGCCCGGCATCAGCCGCGGGTGCGGGTAGGAGGACAGCCCGTACGGCGCCTTCGACTTCTCCTGGCGGAAGGCGTCCAGGTTCTGCTCGCTCAGACGGTCCAGCAGGAACGCGCGCGCGTAGATGCCCGGAGAGGCGTGGCCCTGGAAGAAGACCTGGTCGCCGCCGTCGCCCTCGTCCTTGCCGCGGAAGAAGTGGTTGAAGCCCACGTCGTACAGCGAGGCGGAGGAGGCGAAGGTCGCGATGTGGCCGCCGACGCCGATGCCGGGGCGCTGGGCCCTGGACACCATGACCGCGGCGTTCCACCGGGTCGCGTTGAGGATCTTGCGCTCGATCTCCTCGTTGCCCGGGAAGAACGGCTCGTCCTTGGTGGCGATCGTGTTGACGTAGTCCGTGCTGCGCATCTCGGGCACGGCCACGCGCTTCTCGCGGGCCCGCTCGATCAGCCGCAGCATCAGATAGCGGGCCCGCTCCCGGCCGCGCTCGTCCACAGCGGCGTCGAGGGAGTCGAGCCACTCCTGGGTTTCCTCGGGGTCGAAGTCAGGAACCTGACTCGGAAGGCCGCCAATGATGATCGGGTTTCGATCGGATCCGGAAGCCACGCTGTTCCTTACCTGTCAGAGGGCCGTGTTTCTGGGTGTCTGCACCGCTCCCCATCGTGTACCTCGGGGCGCCAAACGTCATCTCTACTGCGAGGTAACCCGGTCCTGGTAACGGCGGAGTACCCGCTGATGGTTCCCAAACGCCCAAACGGGGGCGGATTGGCGTGCAGTACGTCACCTTGGGACGATGATGGGGTGCCTGGAGTTGCGGTGACACGTTCACGATCGTCACCGTTTCGGCGGTCTGAACGGCCGGGTACTTGCGCGATCCGTCCCGCCCGTGTGGACTACGGCCAATGCTTCGCGCACGCGCGTGGCTGAGTTATTTCCCAAGACATGATCAGGAGGCAACCCGTGAGCGCGACCGCGGACCACGCGGAGGAGCGGACCCTTGCCGAGAGGCTGGGGTTCCAGCCCGAGCAGGTGGTCCAGGAGATCGGCTACGACGACGACGTAGACCAGGAACTCCGCGAGGCCATTGAGTCAGTCACAGGCAGCGAGCTCGTGGACGAGGACTACGACGACGTTGCCGATGCCGCGGTGCTGTGGTTCCGCGACGAGGACGGCGACCTGACGGATGCGCTGGTGGACGCCACCACGTACATCGAAGAAGGCGGCGCGATCCTGCTGCTGACGCCGAAGACCGGCCGTGACGGCTACGTGGAGCCCAGCGACATCTCTGAAGCCGCGACCACGGCGGGTCTGTCGGCGTCCAAGAGCGTCAGCGTCGGCAAGGACTGGAGCGGCAGTCGGCTGGTGACGCCCAAGGCCGCAAAGACCAAGAAGTAAGACCGGTGGCGGTGCCGGGCCGGGCTGAGAAGCCCGGCCCGGCCTCCTGCACGGGCCTGGGTGGTCGCTGCATAGGGTGGGGTTCCACCCGAACAGCCCCACCGAAGGGACATCCACGACGATGGCGATCCAGGTCGGCGACAAGGCCCCCGACTTCGAGCTCAAGGACAACCACGGCGCCACCGTGAAGCTCTCCGACTTCCGTGGCTCCAAGAACGTCGTCCTGCTCTTCTACCCCTTCGCCTTCACCGGCGTGTGCACCGGCGAGCTGTGCGAGGTGCGCGACAACCTGCCGCAGTTCTCCGACCGCGACACCCAGGTGCTCGCCGTCTCCAACGACTCCATCCACACCCTGCGCGTCTTCGCCGAGCAGGAGGGCCTGGAGTACCCGCTGCTCAGCGACTTCTGGCCGCACGGCGAGGTCAGCCGCGCCTACGGCGTCTTCGCCGAGGACAAGGGCTGCGCGGTACGCGGCACCTTCGTCATCGACAAGGAGGGCGTCGTGCGCTGGACGGTCGTCAACGCGCTGCCGGACGCCCGTGACCTCAGCGAGTACGTCAAGGCACTCGACACCCTCTGATCCCGGCCTGATCCCGACACCCTGTGATTCTTCGGTATCAAGGCCTGCGGGGTACGGGAACCCGTCACTAGGATCGAGTCGTTGATCCGATATCACACGCACGGCGGGGCTCCCCGCCCCTGGAAACCAATGGAGGACTCGTGGGAGTCAGCCTCAGCAAGGGCGGCAACGTATCACTGAGCAAGGAGGCCCCGGGCCTCACTGCGGTCATCGTCGGTCTGGGGTGGGACGTCCGCACCACGACCGGCACCGACTTCGACCTGGACGCCAGCGCGCTGCTGCTGAACCCGGAGGGCAAGGTCGGCAGCGACGCGAACTTCGTCTTCTTCAACAACCTGAAGAGCTCCGACGGCTCGGTCGAGCACACCGGCGACAACCTCACCGGTGAGGGCGAGGGCGACGACGAGCAGATCAAGGTCAACCTCGCCGGCGTCCCGGCCGACGTCGAGAAGATCGTCTTCCCGGTCTCGATCTACGACGCCGAGAACCGTCAGCAGTCCTTCGGCCAGGTGCGCAACGCGTTCATCCGCGTCGTGAACCAGGCCGGCGGCGCCGAGATCGCGCGCTACGACCTCAGCGAGGACGCGTCCACCGAGACCGCGATGGTCTTCGGCGAGCTCTACCGGCACGGCGCGGAGTGGAAGTTCCGCGCCATCGGCCAGGGCTACGCCTCGGGCCTGCGCGGCATCGCGCAGGACTTCGGTGTGAACGTCTGAAGTCCCCATCCGAGGGGTGACCGTTCAGGACACCACTGGCTGAGTCCGGCGCCGCATTCGTTTGGGTGCGGCGCCGGATGCGCAGGACAACCAAAAAGCATCACGCGGGGAGGACCAGCAACATGGGCGTCACGCTCGCCAAGGGAGGAAACGTCTCCCTGTCCAAGGCCGCACCGAACCTCACTCAGGTGATGATCGGGCTCGGCTGGGACGCGCGCTCCACCACCGGAGCCCCCTTCGACCTCGACGCCAGCGCCCTGATGTGCACCGGCGGACGGGTCATGGGTGATGAGTGGTTCGTCTTCTACAACCAGCTCAAGAGTCCGGACGGCTCGGTGGAGCACACCGGGGACAACCTCACCGGCGAGGGCGACGGCGACGACGAGTCGCTCCTGATCGACCTCTCCAAGGTGCCGGCCCAGTGCGACAAGATCGTCTTCCCGGTCTCCATCCACATGGCCGACGAGCGTGGCCAGACATTCGGCCAGGTCAGCAATGCCTTCATCCGCGTCGTGAACCAGGCCGACGGCCAGGAGCTCGCCCGCTACGACCTGAGCGAGGACGCCTCCACCGAGACCGCGATGATCTTCGGCGAGGTGTACCGCTACCAGGGAGAGTGGAAGTTCCGGGCGGTGGGACAGGGGTACGCGTCGGGCCTGCGCGGCATCGCGCTGGACTTCGGGGTCAACGTCTCATAACGCGATATGAGCAAAAGTCGGGGCCCCGTGGGACGGGGAATGGGGCCGACTAGACTTCGGGTTCAAAAGTTCGTAAAGCCGAGTGCGGCGCTCGGGAGCCCCGTACACACAGGATTGGGTAGCCAGTGGTTCTGAAAACCTTCGGCTGGTCGTTCGCGGTCACCGCGCTCGGCCTGGTTGCAGCGGTCCTCTTCGGGGGGTGGACCGCCTTCGGCATCGTGGCGATCCTCTCCGTCCTCGAGATCTCGCTGTCGTTCGACAACGCGGTGGTCAACGCCGGGATCCTGAAGAAGATGAATGCCTTCTGGCAGAAGATCTTCCTCACCGTCGGCATCCTGATCGCCGTCTTCGGTATGCGACTGGTCTTCCCTGTCGTGATCGTCGCGATCAGCGCATCGCTCGGACCGATCGAGGCGGTCGACCTCGCGCTCAGCGACAAGGACCGCTACCAGGAGCTCGTCACCGACGCCCACCCGGCGATCGCCGCATTCGGTGGCATGTTCCTGCTGATGATCTTCCTGGACTTCATCTTCGAGGACCGGGACATCAAGTGGCTGGGCTGGCTGGAGCGCCCGCTGGCCAAGCTCGGCAAGGTCGACATGCTGTCGGTCTGCATCGCGCTGATCGTCCTGCTGATCTCGGCGCTGACCTTCGCGACCAACGCCCACCAGCACGGCGGCGCACACGTCGACAAGGCGGAGACGGTTCTGCTCTCCGGTATCGCGGGCCTGATCACTTACATGATCGTGGGTGGTCTCTCCGGCTACTTCGAGGACAAGCTCGAAGAGGAGGAGGAACGCGAACACGAGGAGGAGGAAGCTGCCGAGCGCGCCGGCAAGCCCCGCTCCGCGGTTGCCCTGGCCGGCAAGGCCGCCTTCTTCATGTTCCTCTACCTCGAGGTCCTGGACGCGTCCTTCTCCTTCGACGGTGTGATCGGCGCCTTCGCCATCACCAACGACATCGTCCTCATGGCGCTGGGTCTCGGCATCGGCGCGATGTACGTCCGTTCGCTGACCGTGTACCTGGTGCGTCAGGGCACCCTCGACGAGTACGTCTACCTGGAGCACGGCGCGCACTACGCGATCGGCGCGCTCGCCATGATCCTGCTGGTCACCATCCAGTACGAGATCCCCGAGCTCATCACCGGCTCGATCGGCGTGATCCTGATCGCCTGGTCCTTCTGGTCCTCCGTCCGCCGCAACCGCGCGCTGGCGGCCGCGGAGGGAAAAGCGGAGGCCTCGGACGAGAAGACTGAGGTCTCGTCCGGGGTGTGACACCCCTGCGGGTGAGGAACGCTCTCAGCGGGGCGGCCGGGCCTCCGGCCGCCCCGCTGGTTTTTCCAAGTGACGCAGGTCTTTCGTGGGACGTGGGGGCGGAATGGGCTTCTTGGACGGACTCTGGCGTGGCAGGGCGGCCGAGTTCGACTCGGGCAGCGCGTCGTCGAACTCGATCGAGCTGACGAAGCGGCACGACCGGGTCTCACTCACCAAGCAGGGCGCGGCGACCGGGCATCTGCGGATCAACCTGACGTGGCGGATGCGGACGTCCGACATCGGGGGCTCGCAGCGGGAGAGTCTGCTGCGGCATCCGTTCAAGGCGCTCAAGCCGCCGGAGGTGCTCGGGCACAGTCAGAGCATGGTCAACGTCGACCTGGACCTCGGGGCCCTGTATGAGCTGACCGACGGGACGAAGGGGGTCGTCCAGCCGCTGGGCGGGTTCCTCGGGGACGTCAACGCGCCGCCGTATGTGAAGCTCAGCGGGGACGACCGGTTCGGGTCGGCGTCCGGGGAGACGATCTACGTCAACCTCGATCACCGCGAGAGCATCAAGCGGTTGCTGGTCTTTGTGTACATCTATGACCAGACGCCGGCGTTCGACCGGACCCATGCGATCGTCACGCTCTATCCGAGCAACGGGCCCCGGATCGAGATAGGCCTCGATGAGCGGCATCCGCAGGCCCGGTCCTGTGCGGTGGTGATGATCGAGAACGTGAAGGGGGAGATCTGGGTTCGGCGTGAGGTGAAGTTCGTTTACGGGTTTCAGGCCGAGCTGGATCGGTTGTTCGGGTGGGGGTTGCAGTGGGGACGGGGCTACAAGACGAGGGCGGAACGCTGACGCTGGGTCTTGGCCGTTGTGCCTAAGAGCTCGGGGCTTTGTGTTGTGTTGCGGCTGCGGGTTGTGTGTGGCTTGTCGCTCCCCCACTCTCGGCTTCGCTCGAGCGGGGGGACCCCCATCGCGGCGGAGCCGCAAATCGATACAGCCCCGCGCCCCTTAAGGCGTTGCAGCTACCGCCCGATGAATTGTGGCCCCTGGGGTGGCAGGCGGAATTCCTGGCCCGGGGCTGCCGTCACCGGGGGCGGGTAGCCGTAGCCCGACTGGGCCGTGGCCGGCTGGCTGGTGGGCTGGGGGTAGCCGTAGGCCGGCTGGGTCGGCGGGGGCTGCTGGGGGTAGCCGTAGGCCGGCTGGGGTGGGACTACAGTCGTCGGCTGCTCGGGCGGTAGGGGCTGAGAGACCTCCGGCGCGGGGGCCGGCGCGGACTCATCCATCGCCTCCGACTCGTCCACCGAGATGCCGAAGTCCGTGGCCAGGCCCTTGAGACCGTCCGAATAGCCCTCGCCCAGGGCGCGGAACTTCCAGCCCTCCCCGCGGCGGTACAGCTCGCCGCAGATCAGGGCCGTCTCCGCGCCCGTCTCCGGCTTGACGTCGAAGTACGCCAGCGGATCGCCGTCGGCGGCCGCCGCGTCGTACAGCAGGATGCGCAGGTCCCGTACGCGGTCGAAGGCGACGCCGTCCGCCGAAGCGACGAGCAGAATCTGACCGACGCCGGCCTCGACACCGGCCAGATCTGTCTGGATCGTATCGGTGAGGCCCTCGGTGAGTCGCTTCTTGCCGAGTCGCCAGACCTGTCCGGAGGGGTGCCGGGGCTGGTTGTAGAAAACGAAGTCCTCGTCGGAGCGCACACGACCGTCGGGGCCGAGGAGGAGTGCCGAGGCGTCGACATCCGGGACCCCCTGCCCGGGCGTCCAGCGCAGCACGGCGCGTACCGTCGTGACTTCGAGCGGGACGTTCGACCCCTTCAACATCGCGTGCGTCATGCGGTCATCCTGCCCTCTCCGTCCTGGTCACGACAACGCGGGGGTACACAGGCCGTGTGCGCTCGTGTGTGTCCGCGTTACCAGAAATTCATGCCCTGCGGGAACCCCTGACATGGGTATCTACGTACTATTACCGGCCACCTGTGAACAGGTCACGGGGCCACTGAGCCACCACGGGGGAGCTCTATGCGTCATTTCGGGCACATCGCCCCGGAGGTGCGGCAGCGCCTCTTCCACCAGGAGCCGTGCGAGTTCTCCGCGGACTCCTCGGCACAGCTGCTCTCCGCGGCCCTGGGCGCCACGCTCTACAGTCCGGCCACGCGCCCGCGGCTCACCGACGACATCCTCAAGCAGACCGGGCGCGGCGTTGTCTCGATGGTGCTGTGCCTGGAGGATTCGATCGGCGACGAGGACGTGGCGGAGGGCGAGGAGAACCTCGTCCGGCAGTTCACCGACCTCGCGGAGCGCGACAGTGCGGCGGATCTGCCGCTGCTCTTCATCCGGGTCCGTACGCCCGAGCAGATCCCCGATCTCGTACGGCGGCTCGGTCCCGCCGTCCGGCTGCTGTCCGGATTCGTGCTGCCCAAGTTCACCGAAGAGCGCGGCATCCCCTTCCTGGAGGCCCTCGCGAGCGCCGAGGCGCACAGCGGGCGGCGGCTTTTCGCCATGCCCGTCCTCGAGTCGCCCGAGCTGATGTACCGGGAGTCGCGGGTGGAGACCCTGGAGGGCATCTTCCGTGCCGTCGACAAGTACCGGGAGCGGGTGCTCGCGCTGCGGCTGGGCGTCACCGACTTCTGCTCGTCGTACGGGCTGCGCCGCGCCCCGGACATGACCGCGTACGACGTCCAGATCGTCGCCTCCGTGATCGCCGACGTGGTGAACATGCTGGGGCGGGCCGACGGCACCGGGTTCACGGTGACCGGGCCGGTGTGGGAGTACTTCCGGGTGCAGGAGCGCATGTTCAAGCCGCAGCTGCGCCGCAGCCCCTTCCTGGAGGGGCAGGCCGAGGAACTGCGCGAGGCGCTCATCGAGCACGCCATGGACGGGCTGCTGCGCGAGATCGCGCAGGACCAGGCCAACGGCCTGCTCGGCAAGACCTGCATCCACCCCTCCCACGTACTGCCCGTGCACGCACTGTCCGTGGTCAGTCACGAGGAGTTCAGCGACGCCCAGGACATCCTGCGGCCCGAGCGCTGCGGTGGGGGTGTACTCAGGTCGCAGTACACGAACAAGATGAATGAGGTGAAGCCGCATCGCGCCTGGGCCGAGCGGACCATGCTGCGGGCCGAGGTGTTCGGCGTGGCCAATGAGGACATCGGCTTCGTGGAGCTGCTCGCCGCCGGAATTCCGGCCTGACCGGGCCGACCGGCTCCTACATCCGGCCGACCGGCTTCTATATCCAAGGGACGCATGAACAACGCAGTGAACAACGGGGTCTGGTCCGGGAGCTGGGTCGCCGAGCGGCTCGGAGTCCAGCTCGTGGGCGACGACGAGCTCACGCAGATGCTGGGGCTCGCCCTGCGCCGCAACCCCAAGCGGGCGCATCTGCTGGTCTCCCACGTGCTCGGCAAGCACGTACCGCAGTCACCGTCCGTGGTGTACGGCGCCGGCTTCGCCCTCGGCCGCCGGGTGCGGGATCTTCTGGGCGCCGACGAGGCCGCCAGGGCGGTCGTCCTCGGCTACGCGGAGACGGCGACGGGGCTTGGCCACTCCGTCGCCGACGGCATCGGCCTCGCGCCGTATCTGCACTCCACCCGCCGCCCGGTCGCCGGGGTCGCCCGGGCGGGCGGCTTCGAGGAGTCCCACTCCCACGCGACGTCCCATCTGCTGCTCCCGGAGGACCCGGCGCTGCTGGTCGGCGACGGGCCGCTGGTGCTGGTCGACGACGAGTTCTCGACGGGGAACACGGTGTTGAACACCGTTCGGGATCTTCACTCGCGGTATCCGCGGCGGCGGTATGTGGTGGTTGCGCTGGTGGATATGCGGTCGGCGGCTGATGCGGGGCGGCTGGAGGAGTTCGCGCGGGAGATCGGCGCGCGGGTGGATCTGGTGGCCGCCGCTTCGGGGACGGTGCGGTTGCCGGAGGGGGTGCTGGAGAAGGGGCAGGAGTTGGTGGCGCGGTACGAGGCCGAGAGTGCCTCGGAGGGTGGTTCGTCGTCTGCGGCTTCGTTGGGGCTGGTCGCGCCCCGCGGCGGAGCCGCATATCGACACAGCCCCGCGCCCCCAAGCAGCGGCGTTGCCGTCGAAGTCGGCCGGGAGGGCAACCCCCCAGGGGCGCGGGGCTGTGTTGAATCTGCGGCTACCGCCGCGCGGGCGCGACCAGCCCCCACCGGCCCGCACCCGGACGACAACCGCACCCACCCCCACCTCACCCGCATAGACCTGCACTGGCCCCCCGGCCTCCCCGACGGCGGCCGTCACGGCTTCACCCCCGCGCACCGCACCCGCCTCGAAAACGCCCTCCCCACCATGACCGCCCGCCTGGCAGAGGCACTCCCGGCCGACGCGCGGAGCGTCCTCGTCCTCGGCTTCGAAGAGCTGATGTACGCCCCGCTCAGGCTCGCCCGTGAGCTGGAGCAGGTCGTCGACGCCGAGGTGCGCTACTCCACCACCACCCGCTCACCCGTCCTCGCCGTCGACGACCCCGGCTATGCGATACGCACCCGCCTCGTCTTCCCGGCCCACGACGACCCGGACGACGGCCCCGGCGAGCGCTACGCGTACAACGTCGCGGGCGCCGGCTTCGACGCCGTCATAGCCGTCGTCGACTCGGCCGCCGACACCCCCGAACTGCACGCGCCCGAGGGACTGTTGGCGCAGCTCGCCGCCCACACCCCGCACGTCCTGCTCGCGGTGGTGCCGTCGTACGTCCCCGGCCCCCTGGCCATTCCCGAAAGGCACCCGATGCTGCCCGAGCCCCTCCGCGGCCCCGCCTTCTCCTCGTACGCCCCCGAGGAGGTCGGCTGGCTGCTGCAGGACCTCTCGGACGTGACGCTGGAGGCGCCGACCGAGGAGCGGGAGGAGGCCATCCAGAGCGGCGGCGCGCACTACGCCGAGTCGCTGCCGGTGGAGTACCAGCCGAGCGAGCAGTACCAGGCGCTGTTCCACGCGGCGCTGGAGGAGTCGGCGGCGCGGCTGGCGCAGGCGGCCGGCGCGGTCACCGAGATCGTCCTCGCCGAGCGGTCGCCGCGGCCGGTGCTCGTCTCGCTCGCCCGCGCCGGCACCCCCGTAGGCATACTCATGCGCCGCTGGGCGCAGTTCCGGCACGGCCTCGAACTGCCGCACTACGCCGTCTCGATCGTCCGCGGCCGCGGCATCGACGCCAACGCGCTGCGCTGGCTGGCCGCCCACCACGACCCGCGGGACGTCGTCTTCGTCGACGGCTGGACCGGCAAGGGCGCCATCACCCGCGAACTCGCCGTGGCCCTGGAGGAGTTCGAGAAGTCCGACGGCATCACCGGCTTCGACCCGGAGATCGCCGTACTGGCCGACCCGGGCTCGTGCGTGCGGACGTACGGCACCCGCGACGACTACCTCATCCCGTCCGCGTGCCTCAACTCGACCGTGTCCGGCCTGATTTCGCGCACCGTCCTGCGCGCCGACCTGGTCGGCCCGCACGACTACCACGGCGCGAAGTTCTACCGCGAACTCGCCGGCGCCGACGTCTCCGTGGCCTTCCTGGACGCCGTGTCCGCGCGCTTCCCGGAGGTCGTGGACGCGGTCGACGCGACGGCCAAGGAACTGCTCTCCGGCGACCGCGCGCCGACCTGGGAGGGCTGGGCGGCCGTCGAGCGCATCAGCGAGGAGTACGGCATCCACGACGTGAACCTCGTCAAGCCGGGCGTCGGCGAGACCACGCGGGTGCTGCTGCGCCGCGTGCCCTGGAAGATCCTGGCGCGGGCCGGAGCCGGCGCCGACCTGGACCACGTACGTCTGCTGGCCGAACAGAGAGGGGTCCCGGTGGAAGAGGTCGCCGAACTGCCGTACACCTGCGTGGGGTTGATCCACCCCAAGTTCACGCGGGGCGCGACGGGCGCCGACGGCAAGGCGGTGAACGTCTGATGCCGGTTCTGGTGGCAAGCGACCTCGACCGCACGCTCATCTACTCCGCCGCGGCCCTCGCACTGACCATGCCGGACGCGCGGGCGCCCAGGCTGCTGTGCGTGGAGGTGCACGAGAGCAAGCCGCTGTCGTACATGACCGAGACGTCGGCCCAGCTGCTGACCGACCTCGGCGACGCGGCGGTCTTCGTGCCGACGACGACCCGGACCCGCAAGCAGTACCAGCGCATCAACCTGCCGGGCCCGGCACCCACGTACGCGATCTGCGCCAACGGCGGCCATCTGCTGGTCGACGGCGTCTCCGACCCCGACTGGCACGCACAGGTCACGGCCCGGCTCGCCGAGCAGTGCGCGCCGCTCGCGGAGGTCCAGGACCACCTCATGGCGACGGCGTCCCCGGCGTGGGTGCGCAAGCACCGCATCGCCGAGGACCTCTTCGCCTACCTGGTCGTCGAGCGCGAGCTGCTGCCCGAGGAGTGGGTCAAGGAACTCGCGGTGTGGGCGGAGAACCGCGGATGGACGGTGTCCTTGCAGGGCCGCAAGATCTACGCCGTCCCGAAGCCCCTCACCAAGAGCGCCGCCATGTACGAGGTGGCCCGGCGCACCGGCGCGGATCTGACACTGGCCGCCGGAGACTCCCTGCTGGACGCCGACCTGCTGCTGGCCGCGGACCGGGGCTGGCGCCCGGGGCACGGTGAACTGGCCGACGCGGAGTGGACCGCTCCGGCGATCAGCGCGCTGCCCGAAAGAGGTGTGCTGGCGGGTGAGCGAATCCTGCGGGAGTTCTTGAAGGCAACCCGCACGACAACGCCCTAAGGGGCGCGGGGAACTGCGCGACAAGCCACGTCGACGCTGCACCCGCATGACGGCATCGTGCGGCACCCCCGTAGGCGACTAACCGCAACAGCCCCCGCCGCAACACCCACCGCCCCCGCCGCTCGCCTTGGGCGCTGCGGGGGCGCCGGCCGTGCCGCCGAAGGCCACCGTCGACAAAAGCTTCACGGTGTCGTCATGCCCCGCAGGGCACGCGGCGGGCGCGGACGACTCCGCCATCGGCCGGCTGAGTTCAAACGTGTCGCCGCAGCTGCGGCAGCGGTACTCATAGCGAGGCATATGCACAGGTTAGCCCCGTCAGTGCCCGCCCCCGCGCTCCTCACGGATCTGCGCGACCACCCCGGCCACCGCCTGCCGCACCCCCTCCGCCTCGGTCAGGAAGTGCCAGTAGTCCGGGTGACGCCCCTCCAGCGTGCCGATCGCCCGCTCCAGCCGGGCGACGGAGTCGTCCAGCGGGCGCGCGTGCCGCGGATCGGGCGTGTTGCGGCCCGCCATGGCCAGCCGCTGGGCGTCCCGGATCGCGAACCGCGTCCGGTCGATCTCCTGCTGCGGGTCCTTCTGCACGGCGTTCAGCCGGCGCAGCCGGTCACCGGCGGCGGACACCGACTCGTCGGTGCTGTTCAGCAGCGCCCGGACCGTGGACAGCAGCGCGGTGGCGTCCGGCCAGCGCTGCTCGTCGCGCGCGGCCTGCGCCTCCTTCAGCTTCAGCTCGGCCTGCCGTACGTTCTCCCCGGCCCGGTCCGGGACGCTCTGCAGGTCCTGCCAGCAGGCCGCCGTGAACCGCCGCCGCAACTCGCTCAGCACCGGCTCGACCTGCCCGGCACGGGTGGTGAGCGCCTGTGCGCGCGTCCGCAGCGACACGAGCCGGTGATCGATCTCGGCGGCCTTCTCCGGCAGCCGCTCGGCCTCCACCCGGACGGCCTCCGCCTCCCGCGCGACCCGCTCGGCACGCTCCAGCGTCTGCGGGACGCCGTGCTGCCCCGCGCCCTGGTTCAGCTTGGTCAGCTCCGGGGCGAGGGCCGCGAGCCGGGTGGCGAGGTTGTCCGCCTTCAGCCCCGATCCCCGTACGGCATCCAGGGCGTTCGAGGCGGCGAGCAGGCCCTGCCGGGCGCGCTCGACGGCCGGGGCGAGACGAGCCAGCTGGGTCTCGGCCTTGCCGAGCAGCGGCCCGAGCCCATCCGTGAACCGGTCCAGGTCCTGCTTGACCCGCCCCAGCTCGTCCTTGGCCTTCGCCAGCTCCGTACGGGCGCGGGCGGCGGCCGAGGCCTCCAGGTCGTCGCGGTCGAGGTCGTGGGCGTCGACGGCCTGGATGTACTGGTGGCTGGCCTCGTCGATACGCCGCCCGAGTGCCTCGAAGTCGGTGATCGCGCGGCGGGCGGCGGGGGAGTCGTCGACGGCCGTGATCGTCTCGATCGAGATCCGCAGGTCCCGCTGGGCGGTGTCCAGCTCGTAGAACGCGGCCGCCGCCGCATCCTTCGCGGCCTGCGCCTCGGCCCGCTGACTCTCGGCCCGCCCACCGAACCAGCGCCGCGTACCACCACCGGCGAAGGCGGCGGGCAGGGCGAGGACGGCCACGAGGGGGAGGGCGGAGACCAGGGTGAGGGTGTCGCGCAGGGCGTGGCGGGAGCCGCGCAGAACCTGACGTACGGGCTGCGAGACGTCACGCGCGGGATGTTCCTGCGCGCCCGGCACTGACGGCGAGTTCGGCTGCGGAGGTGTCGCCGTCACATCCCTCTCCCGTGCTGTCATTCACCCTGACCGGTTCATTCTCCCACCGGTTTAGGACGAACACACGGGCCGGTTAGTTCGCGGTTCGCACCGTGACTTTTCCGTCGCCGGTACGGGCGGAGACCACATGGGAGCTGGCGTCGTCCCGGGGCACGGACACATCCACCGAGCCGTCACCGGTCTCGGTCGACACGCGGTACGTCGCCCGAGGCAGCTCGATCGTCACCGAGCCGTCGCCGCTTCGGGTCTCCACCAGGTCCGGTACGGTGCCGAGTTCGAGCCGCACCGAGCCGTCACCGCTCTGCGCCTTCACCTGGCGCGAGGAGACGTCGGAGACGTGCATGGAGCCGTCGCCGGTCCTCAGGTCCAGCGGACCGCTGGAGTCGGTGACCCGCACGGACCCGTCCCCCGTACGAATGCTCAACGCATCCCGGAACCCGCGCGCCCGCACACTCCCGTCCCCGTCCTCGACCTTCACGGTGACCCCGCGCGGCACTTCGATCCGGTGCTTCGTCGAGCAGTTGGCGATCATGCCCGAGCACTTCTCCCGCAGCACCAGCCGGTCGTCCTCCATCGCCCAGGTCACCTTGGGGTCCGAGCCGACCGCGACGGACCCCTCGAACCACCGCGTGACCTCGACCGTGCCCGCCTTGTTCCCTTCAGCGGCGACGATCTCCAACGCCGAGTCGTCGGAGTCGACGGTCAGCGTCCTTCCCTCCAGCGCGAAGGACCGGTGCTCGGGGTCCTTGTCATCCCCCGCGGAGGCCCCGCACGCGGTCACCCCGGCAAGAAGCACCACGACGGCCCCGGCGACAGCGTAGGCACGGGCGGCGCGGGCGGCGCGGACGGGAACGGGAACGGTACGGGCCATGACGATCTCCCCCTGAGACTTCCCTGGACCCGCCTTTGCGGCCGGCCCGGGGTTACGACGGTGCTTCGACCGTACGGACCCCGGGCCCGCCGCGGGATCCGGGTCACTCCCGGATCCGGGGTGGGGATATCCCCAGGGGGTCCCCGGACTTCCCGGACAGTCCGCGATACGGGTTTGCGGGACATGGCCCCTGGCAAGGTAGGCTGTCGACTCGTTCTCGGGTGCGTAGCTCAGGGGTAGAGCGCCTGCCTTACAAGCAGGATGTCGGCGGTTCGAAACCGTCCGCGCCCACAGCAGCAGAGGGCCCCGCCGTTCACGGTCGGGGCCCTCTGCGTTTCAGTTCTCTTCCTCCGCCGGCGTCTCGTGGGCGTGCTTCAGCTTCGTGCGGGCGTCCATCCGTTCCGCCCCGGCGAGTTCCGACCAGAAGCGGTGGCCGCTGACGAACACGGCGAGTTCGTGCTCGCGGCGCCGCAGCTTCTCCACCTCGGCCTGCTCGTCCTCCGTCCAGCCGGGGGAGGCGGGGCGCTCGACCTTGCGCCAGCCGTTGTCGTCATTGAATCCGTCCAGGGGCACGACCGACCAGGGAAGCCGCTTCAGCAGGGCCGACAGCTCGGCCCGGACCTGATGCAGCTCCTCCTGACCGGCGAGGAGGTCACTCGGAAAGTCATAGGGCGTAGCCACGGGCCAATGCTACGCCTGTTCGATTTTGGGTTGCGAGTTCCTTTGGGTGGTTCATGCGAACGGGTGTGTGGGCGGCCCCCGCTCAGTGGGCGGCGGTCCTCAACTCTTGTACAAGGCGGGCCGTTACGGGTGCTGACAGCCCATGGCGCTCCGCCGCGCGCAGCAACGCGCCGCCGATCGCGTCCAGTTCGAGGGGGCGGCCCGCCTCGGCGTCGCGTTGCATCGACGACTTCGTGCTCGGTGGGAAGGCGTCGTAGCGGGCGAGGGCCTGGGCCGGGTCGGCGGGGCCGCCGCAGGCGCGGCTCACGGCTGCCGTTTCCTCGACGAGGGACGTCAGCTCCTCGCGGTGGCGGGTGCGTACGTCGCCCAGGGGGAGGGCGTGGTGGGTGGTCAGCAAGGCGAACGGGGCCAGGAAGGACATCTTCGCCCAGAGCGTCGCCGTCTCGTCGTCGAGGACGCGGGTGGTGGGGCCGGCCGCGTCGAGGGCCTGGGCGAGGGTGTCGAGGTGGCCGCGGGGGACCGGGTCGCCGGTGAGGTCGATCTCGGCGAAGGGGCTGGCGTGCTCGATCTGCCCCGGGGCGACACGAGTCGACTCGGCGCGGATGACGGCCGGCGCGACGCGGTCGGGGCGGTAGCGGGAGCGGAGGGTCTGCGGGTGTTCCACGCCGTTGAGGAAGGGGACGATCAGGGCGTCGCCCAGCGCGGTGGGCGGGACGCGGGTCAGGGCCGCGTCGAGGGCGGTGGCCTTGACCGCGATCAGGCAGGCGTCGACCGGTTCGCGGAGCTCGGTGTCCGTCTCGACGTCGGCCGTGAAGTCCCCGAACAGGCCGCTGCGGACCTGGATTCCGGTCGTACGCAGGGTCCTCGCCGTCTCGTCGCCGGCCAGGCAGATCACGCGGTGGCCGGCCTTGGACAGCAGCGCGGCGAGCAGGCCGCCTATGCCGCCCGGGCCCAGTACCGCCACGGTGAGTCGGTCGTTCGCTGTCATGCGATTCCTCTCGTCGGTCGGCCCCGCTGTGGTGGCCGCCTCGACGTGATCATGGCAGACAGGCCCCTTCCCGAGGGAGACTGTGGGGCATGTGCCGCAGCATCAAGACGCTTCGTCCGCCCGCGTTGCCCGAAGAGGCGACAGAGGAAGAGATCCGGGCCGCCGCCCTGCAGTACGTGCGCAAGGTCTCCGGGTTCCGGGCTCCGGCCGCACACAACCAGGAGGTCTTCGACCGCGCCGTCGATGTGATCGCGCAGGCCACGGCCGACCTGCTCGACGGGCTGGAGGTACGGGGGGCCGCGCCGGCGCGCAAGGCCGGGTAGCAACAACGGAGGCCTGGGTGGCGCGTTGCCGGGGCGGGGCGCGGTTATGCCCGCGTTCGGTTATGCCTGCGTTCGGTTATGCCGTGTGCGGGTTACGCCCGCACACGGCTACGCCGGCTTCCGGCGCACCACGTACGTCGCCCCCGCCCCAGCCGCGAACAGTGCCGCCACCGACACGCCCGTCGCCAGCCATGTCGCGCCCAGCCACTGGGCGCCGAAATAGCCGAGGGCCACGCTGTACGTGGCCCAGGTGACGCCTGCCAGGGCGGACCAGGGAAGGAAGTCGCGAGGGCTGCGGTGCGTGGCGCCGGCGCTCAGTGAGACCACCGAGCGGCCGGCGGGGGCGAAGCGGGCCAGGACCACCAGGGCGCCGCCGCCTCGGGCCAGGGCCGCGCCGAGACGTTCCTGCGCCGAGGTCAGGCGCCGGGAGCGGGCGATCGCGCGGTCCAGTCGGGCGCCGCCGCGCCAGGCGAGACGGTAGGCGACCAGGTCGCCCAGGACGGAGGCCGTCGCGGCGCAGAGCGTCAGGGCCAGGATGTCCGGGACCTCGTCGGGGACCTGTCCGGTCGCGGCGCCCGAGCCCGCGGCCGCCGCCGTCGCCGCCGTGATCACCAGGACGCCGCTGGGCAGGACCGGGACGAACACGTCCAGCAGGACCGACAGCACGACCACCACGTAGATCCATGGGCCCGCTGTCAGCGAACCCACGTCTCCGAGACCCTCGAACACCGCAACTCCCCGTTTACCCCCGTGGCCAGACCGTGCCGCGACGTCGTGGGGGGAGCGGCAGGGGCGGCCTATGACAGCCATACAGCGTACGCGTGGGGTGGGGCAGGAGATTCATCGGGGGCTCGTGTGTTCGGCACAGGATGTTCACTCCGCTGCCGTGGGAACACGTACGGAGAAACGAGTGCAGAGAAGCGAGCCCGGAGAAGCGGCGCCCGTACCGCGTGAGCCTCGCGGATACGGGCGCCGTCGCACGGGCAGCCGGGGCGGGGGCCTGGGCCCGAGTTGTCAGGCCGCCACCGGCGTCTGGTCGGTCGCCGTCCTGCTCTGTGCTCCGGAGCGCTTGGCGACCAGCCGGTCCAGGCCGAACGCGCCGGAGCCGGTGAAGATCAGCAGGAACATGGACCAGCAGTACATGGCGGCGCCTTCGCCGCTGTTCTCGATGGGCCACAGCGCCTGGGGCTGGTGGACCTTGAAGTACGCGTAGGCCATGGCGCCGGAGGAGACGAACGCCGCGGCGCGGGTGCCCAGGCCGAGCAGGACCAGGCTGCCGCCGACGAGTTCGATCACGGCGGAGTACCAGTTGGGCCAGGTGCCGGCTTGCAGGGTCTGGCCCCCGAAGGTGCCGAAGAGCGAGTTGGCGCCGTGGCAGGCGAAGAGCAGGCCGACGACTATGCGGAACAGGCCGATGGCATAAGGCTGGGCGCTGTTGAGGCGTCCGGTCATGTGGGGGACTCCCTCGGTCTGATGTCAACCGGTCCCTGTGAGGAACGGCGTGGGGACGGATACTGATCGGTAGCCCCACGGTAGGTAGCCCTAATCAATACTTGCAAGTTCAACATTCGGCCAACACTTTGCCCCGGAATCCCCTTCCGTCCCGGAGGTAACCGCACGTAGCGCCGCTCTTGCCACCGCATCCGCGTCCGAAAGAGTGACCGAATCCACACCCGGCCGCGCCCCCGCCGCCGTCACCCAGTGCACACCTTCCGTGGGCACCCCGAACGCGAACCGCCTTGTGTGCGCCCGTCCCTGACGGTCGATCAGGTTGTACGGCCGCTGCGTCACGTCCAACCCCCCGGTTTCGTAACCGTCGACGGTGTGCGGCCGGCACTGTCCGGTCTTCAGCAGCCGGGCCAGCAGGTCGTCGGCGGTGCGGCGCAGGTCGGGTTCCGGCAGGCGGGCCTCGACGAGGGTCGTCGCCCGGACCGCCGAGCCCGGCACCTCGGGCGAGTGCGCCACCCAGGCCCCGTCCTCCTCCCGCACCTCCAGCCGGGGCCCGAGCACCTCCACCACGCCCGCCTCCATCAGGGCCGTCAGTTCCTCCACGCGCCGCCGGGGCGGGCCGATGGACAGGAAGGCGTTGAGCGGGGTGTACCAGCGGTCCAGGTGGTCCCGGCGGGACGCGCCCGCGAGCCCTCCGTGGTCGACGATCAGCCGCAGCTCGTTGCGCAGGTCGCGCAGCACGTCGAGGGCCGACTTCAGCGGGCCCTGCACGTTGCCCCGGGCGGCCTGCGCGGCGTCCTCGCGCAGATACGCCAGCAGCCACGCGCGCCACCGCCCGGGATCCGCGACGTCGTGTCCCGTGTACGGGCGGGAGACCCGGTCCCAGCTCCAGCGCTCGCGCTCCGGGACGCCGAACTCGTCGAGCAGCCGCGCCTCTTGGGGGTCCCGGTGGGGGACGGCGAGGAAGAGCTCGGCGAACTCCGGCCGCCGGGTCCCCGGTATCAGCGCCGTGTAGTACACCGTCTCCACCTCCTTCGCCACCAACGGCCATATCTCCGCGAGGAAGTCCGGCGCCTCGCCCGAGTCCGCGCGCTTGCGGAAGCAGGCGATCACCTCGGGCGTCAGGATGAGGGGGAGGTGGCGGCCGTACGGCCCCTTGGCGTTGTCGCCGCGCGCCTGGTACGGGACGCCGCGGCGCGAACCGGCGTACAGGCGCGGCTCGTTGCCGGAGGGGACGTAGCGCAGGACCCGGTCGTCCCCGGCGCGC
The DNA here is from genome assembly GCF_001509475.1 of Streptomyces regalis. Classification (GTDB taxonomy): domain Bacteria; phylum Actinomycetota; class Actinomycetes; order Streptomycetales; family Streptomycetaceae; genus Streptomyces; species Streptomyces regalis. The sequence goes on along the minus strand of NZ_LLZG01000010.1, from coordinate 8,816 downwards.
ACGAAGCGGCCGCCGCGGCCCGTGGTCAACAGGGCCATATGGTCGAAGAAGTTGAGGCCCAGGCCCCGCAACAGCACCGGTTCGCCGGGGGATACGGCGCAGAGGTCGACGTCGGCCGGGTTCGCGGGTGCCACGTAGCGCAGACCGTGGCGTTCGGCGTACGCGGCGAGGTGGCGCTGGGTCGCGTCGGCGGCCGTCGGCAGATGTCCCTGGGCCAGGACCACGGCGGACAGGCCGGGCAGGGTGCTGCCGTCGTCGAGGGTGAGGACCTGGCGGCCGTCGGGTGCGTCGTCGAGGCGTACCGCGCGGGCCGTGTGCGTCTCGACGTGGATCGCCGGGGGCGCCTCGCGCACGACCTTCGCGAACACCCACTCCAGGTACCGGCCGTAGTGCGCACGGGTCGGGTACTCGTCCGGGCCCAGTGCGCCGGCCGCCCAGTCGTGGAGGCTGGGGCCGGGCCGGATCGGGCCCGAGCAGTCCACGCTGTCGTCGGTGAACAGCGTGACCTGCGAGGACACCGTGTTCATCAGCAGCTCGGGCGACTGCGCGGTCCGCCACACGCGCCCGGGGCCGGGTGGCGCCGGGTCGATCACATGGACCGTGAGGCGCACCCCGGGCGGGAGGAGTTCGGGAGCCGAGGCGCAGAGGCGTTCCAGGACGCTGGTGCCGCGGGGGCCGGCGCCGACCAGGGCGACGGAGACCGTGGGGGACTCCGGGGTCGGTACGGAGGTCGGTGCAGACAAAAGGGTGACTCCCGGGCGTGGGGGGGCGCAGTGGAGCGATCCGCCGGTCGGATGGAAGCGGACGGTCCGGCTCATCATGCCGTCGGGAGCGGGGCGAACCGAGCCCCGGGGTGAGCGAGTGTGGGATGCATCACGAGCATCAGCCGACACAGCGGTGACAAGCAGGCGGAACAGCCCGATTACGGGGCGAGTTCGGACTCCACCACCGTCCGCAACCGCGCCCCCGCACCCCGCCCCGCCCGCGCCTGCTCCAGCCGCAGTCGCGCCGAACGCCCCCGCAGCGTCAGTGTCATGAGCTGGTTGCCGAACCAGGGCCCGCCCGTCCTGCGCCAGTCGATCGACGGCCGTGGACAACCCCCGTGCCCCGCGAACCACCGGCCGAGCACCCGGGCCGCCCCGCTCCAGCCGAAGCGGAAGCCGAGCCGGATCGCCAGGTGAATGGCGTTGTGGACAGGCGAGCAGGTCAGCTGGAGGACACGGGCGTCGGGCCCCTTCCCCGCCGGCCAGGCCGGCTCGGCCACGTACGCGTGATGCACGTCCCCCGACAGCACACACACCGTCGCCGGAGCCTGAGCCCCTGACCCGGCCTCGGCGATCAGCTCCGCCAGCGCGTCGAAGGACGACGGGAACGCCGCCCAGTGCTCCAGATCGGCCCGCCGCCGCAGATCCTCCCCGAACCGCGCCCAGCGCTCCCCGCGCTCGCCCCGGCACAGGGCCGCGTTCCAGGCCTCGGCGTCGTGCACCAGGTGCGGCAGCAGCCACGGCAGGGACGTACCGATGAGGAGATGGTCGTACGACCCCCGCCCCTGAAGCGCCTGCTCGCGCAGCCACCGCGCCTCGCCCGGGTTGAGCATGGCGCGCGCGTCCTCGTCGAGCACCCGGGCCGCCCGCGTGTCCACCATCAGCAGCCGTACGCGGCCGAAGTCGCGCCGGTAGCTCCAGCGGACCGAGGCCGGTTCGGCATCCGCCTTGCAGGCGAAGGAGCGCAACAGGTCGGTGCCGTCGGGGGTTTCGCGTACGGCGGCGAAGAGCGGGTCGGCGGCCAGCTCGTCCGGCGACAGGTTTCCGAGGTGCTGGTGCACCCAGTACGACATCAGCCCGCTCAGCAGCCGCTCCCGCCACCACGGGGTGGCCCGCATGTCGGCGAGCCAGGCGGCGGAGGTGTTCCAGTCGTCGATGACGTCGTGGTCGTCGAAGATCATGCAGCTGGGCACGGTGGACAGCAGCCAGCGCACCTCGGGGTCGAGCCAGGACTCGTAGTAGAGGTGGGTGTACTCCTCGTAGTCCGCGACCTCGTCGCCCGGCGGGTCGCTCAGATCGCGCCGGGCGGCCAGCCAGCGCCGGGTCGCCTTGGAGGTCTCGTCGGCGTACACCTGGTCGCCCAGCAGCACCAGCACATCCGGCCGTTCCCCGTCGGGGTCGGCCGCGATCCGGGCCGCCAGTGTGTCCAGGGCGTCCGGTCCGACCGGGTCCTTCTCGCCGGCCGGCGGCGCGGCCCAGCGGCAGGAGCCGAAGGCGAGACGGACGGGGTCGCCCTCGGCAGGGGTGCGGATGACGGAGTCCGGGAACGGGGAGTCGGGCAGCGGCCACACGCGCGTGCCGTCGAGGAGGACCTCGTACGACTGTGAGGACCCCGCAGTCAGGCCGGTCACCGGGATCAGGGCGTAGTGGTGGCCCGCGATCTGGAACGTGCGGGAGGTGCCGTGGGCGCCCTCCGCGCCGCGCACCTCGGCGGCGCACGGACGGCTCGCCTCGACCCAGACGGTCGCGGACGAGCCGTCGGCGTACCTCAGCAGTGGTCCCAGGCGCAGTTCGGCCACGTGAACACCCTCCTCCGTCGCCCCGTACGGTACGGAACGACGGAGGTGAGCGGCGAGGTTCCGCAGATCACGGTTTGCCGAACTCGGTCAGTGGCTCGGTCGGCAGCTGCGTCAGCAGTTCGCGAGGTAGTTCGTGAGGGCCGACTTCTCCGCCGAGTCGACCGAGAGGTCGTAGTAGTACTTCACCTGGACCCAGGCGCGTACGTAGGTGCAGCGGTACGAGCTGACCGACGGCATCCAGGTGGCCGGGTCCTGGTCGCCCTTGGCCTGGTTGACGTTGTCGGTGACGGCGATCAGCTGCGGGCGGGTGAGGTCGTTGGCGAAGGCCTGGCGCCGGGAGGTGGTCCAGCTGTCCGCGCCGGAGTCCCAGGCCTCGGCCAGCGGGATGAGGTGGTCGATGTCGACGTCGGAGGCGGCGGTCCAGGTGGCGCCGTCGTACGGGGAGAACCAGCTGCCGCTGGTGGCGGCGCAGGAGGAGTCCTGGACGACGTTCGTGCCGTCGCGCTTGAGGACGACCTCGCGGGTGTTGCACGTGCCGGACTGGGTGATCCAGTGCGGGAAGAGGTCGCGGCTGTAGCCGGTGCGGTCCTCGGTGGCCACGGTGAGCGTGGCCAGGTAGCTGCGGGCGGTGGCGCCGCTGACGGGCGTGGGCAGCGCGGCGGAGGCGGTCGGGGCGTTGAACAGTGCGACGGAGGCTATGAGGCCGCTGAGGGCCGCGAGTATGCCGACCCGTCGACGCGCGTAGAACTTCGACATGCAAACTCCCTTGGGAGGTGGGGGTGTTGGCGTGCGAGCGAAGGAATGCTCGCGACGCCGTGTTGCGGGGAGGTGTGCGTCCGGTAAGAAACTAATGACGCGTACATGACGTGACAAGGTTGAGGGCGGAACGATCTGCCTGTGAATCCGTAGAAGGCGTCCCGTACGATGGGCGGCGCAGAAGGGGAGTAGCTCTTCGCCGGACCGTCGACATACTGCTCAGCTCGTCTGAGCCGGCGCCCGGAGGCAGACCTCGATGGAGGGGTCGGCCAGCGAGACCTTCGGCAAGCAGTGCACTGACAGTGTGCTGCCGTGCCGAGGTGTCTTTGCGGGATTCACAGCACTCTCGGTGGGGCAGCCCCGACCGATTGAGGGACCTTGATCAGCTTCACCGTGACGGCCGTCGTCTTCGGCGTCGTCTTCCTCGCCGAACTGCCCGACAAGACCGCGCTCGCCGGGCTCGTCCTCGGTACGCGCTATCGCGCCTCCTACGTCTTCGCCGGCGTCGCCGCCGCGTTCGCGCTGCATGTCGCGCTGGCCGTGGCGGCCGGCAGCGTGCTGACGCTGTTGCCGCAGCAGATCGTGCAGGCGCTCACCGGTGTGCTCTTCCTGGGGGGCGCGGCGGTGCTGCTCATGAAGGGGGACGAGGACGAGGAGGAGGTCCGCAAGCCGGAGAACCAGTCCTTCTGGAAGGTGTCCGGGGCCGGATTCATGCTCATTCTCGTCGCCGAGTTCGGGGATCTGACCCAGATCATGACGGCGAATCTCGCGGCGCGGTACGACGATCCGCTGTCGGTGGGGGTCGGTGCGGTGCTGGCGCTGTGGGCTGTGGCCGGGATCGGGATCGTCGGGGGGAAGGCGCTGATGCGGCGGGTGCCGTTGCGGTTGATCACCAAGGTGGCGGCGCTGGTGATGCTGGGGCTCGGGGTGTGGAGCCTGTGGGAGGCGGTCGCCGGGTGAGGCTGTGGTGAGCCGGGGCCGACCTTAACTGTCGGTGAACGGTTCCTGGAGGTGGTGGCGCATCTGGGCTCGGTTTTGTACCGTGGGGGAACAAAGTGGTCCCCGCCCGTTTTCCCTGACCGGCGGGCGGGGCCACCTTGTCCCTCCGGGGGCCACCCGTGTACCCCCGCGCCCCTCGCCTTGGAGCTGCCGATGCCGGCCACCACCGTGCCCGCCACGCCCACTGTGCTCACCGCCCGTGCCCTCCTGCTCGACATGGACGGCACCCTCGTCAACTCCGACGCCGTCGTGGAACGGATCTGGCGTCGCTGGGCCGAGCGGCACGGGCTGGAGGGGGACGAGGTGATGAAGGTCGTGCACGGACGGCAGGGGTACGCCTCGATGGCGCTCTTGCTGCCCGACCGGCCGATGGAGCAGAACCACGCCGACAACGCGCGCATGCTCGCCGAGGAGACGGCGGATGTGGAGGGCGTGGTGCCGATTCCGGGGGCGCCGGAGTTTCTGGCCTCGCTGCGGGGGCTGCCGCATGCGCTGGTGACGTCTGCCGATGTCCCGCTGTCCACGGCGCGGATGGCTGCGGCCGGGCTGGAGCTGCCGGAGGTGCGGGTGACCGCGGAGGCGGTGGGCGCGAGCAAGCCCGACCCGGAGGGGTTCCTGAAGGGGGCTGCCGAGCTGGGGGTCGCGCCGGCGGATTGCGTCGTCTTCGAGGATTCGGCTGCCGGGATCGAGGCGGGGCGCTCCGCGGGGATGCGGGTTGTGGGGGTCGGGCCGCGGGCCGGGTCTCATGGGCCGGATGTGGTGGTGGCCGACTTGCGGCAGGTGCGGGTCGAGGCTGCGGCGGGTGGGGAGATCCGGCTGTACGTCGCCTAGTGCCCCGGGTGTCGGGGTTGTGGTGGTTCGCCGGAGAGATCGGGGCTCGGGGTTCGATGGCGGGTGCGGGTTGCATGTGGCTGGTCGCGCCCGCGCGGCGGAGCCGCATATCGATGCAGCCCCGCGCCCCTGGGTCGGCAGCGGCGCAGCCAACCTAGGGGCGCGGGGAACTGCGCGAGCAACCGAACACGACCCGCACCCGCCATCGAACCCCGAACCCCGAGCCCCGAGCTCTTGGGCGCACGGCTCTCGCAGCGCAGCGCAGCGTCACGGTTCTGTCGTCTCCGACTCCAGCTTCTCCCGCGTCGCCAGGTCGTACACCCCGTACGCCTCCGGCTGCACTCCCCGCGCCCACTGGTACCTGCTGACCGCGTCCTCGACGCCCTCGTTGTAGTTGCCGTCGGCCTTCCTCGTGTAGAGGCCGAGCTGGGTCAGGCGGAGTTCGAGTTCCCTGACCTCGGGGCCCCGGTCGCCGCGGCTGAGGGTGGGTGGTTCGGGCTCTCGGGGGGCGGCGGACGCTGCCTGGGCGTCCGTGGCTTCGGCTGTCGAGGGGGGTGCCGTGGGTTCTGGCGAGCGTGAGGGCGTCGGAGATGCGCTCGACTTCGACGGAGACGGCGAGGGAGACGCGCTCTTGGTGGGTGACGGCGGCGCGGGCGGCGGTGCCGGCTGCGTCGGCGTCCCGGTCGGCGACGGCTCCTCGGATGCCTCGCTGGTCGACGGGACCGGGACGCTTGCCCGTACGTCGTCCGGCAGTGCCGTGTCCCGCGACGGCGTCTCGTAGGTGAACAGGCCGCTCGCCAAGCCGGCCGCCGCCACTACGGCCACGATCCCTCCGCCGACGCCGAGCAGGACCGTACGTGTGCGGCGGTGTCCGGCCCGCTCGCCCCGAGCGTTGCTCCTGGCGCCCTTGCCCTTGCCCTTGCCCTTGCCCTTGCCCTTGCCGTCCACGGCCCTGTCCCGCTCGAACAGGCTCAGGTCCCGGGCGCTCGGTGGTGTCGGCTGGGGGGACAGAGGGGTGGGGAGCGTCGAGGTCGGTTCGACGGCGGTCGGCGGTATCGCCCGCAGCGGCATCGTTTCGCCGTCGGCCTCCAGCTCCACGTACGGGCGTATCCGCAGGGGGTCGAAGTCCTCCGCCGCGGCCGCCTCCGCCGTACGGGCATCGCGCAGGGCCTCGGACACGCGCTGCCCGCAGCCGCACGACGGGGTGTTGTCGGCCGCTCTCGGCGCACCGCACTCCGGGCAAAGATGGCTGGCCGGGCTGACAGGGCTGTCCGGGCTGTCCGGGCTGTCCCGGTCCTGCGGGCCCCTCGCTCCCTCGGTTCCCCTCGGCTCTGTCACGCGCTCTTCCCCTCCCCTCGCGAAATCCCCAGATTATGCAGACGTTCATCACGCCGCCTCCCCAACCCCCGGAAGGACCGATTCCAAACGGACTCGACAGGCCATAACGGGGCACAGCGATCACGATGGGAGGGGTAACGACTCGCTCGGGAGGTCTTCATGGCCGGGGACGCGCACGGTATGACGGGAAATGTGCGTGACGCGCAGCCCCCCAAGCGGGGAGTCGAGGCGCACGAGAACGTGCCTGGCAACGTCCTCGTCTCCATCGGCGCGCTCCTTCTCGGCATGCTGCTCGCCGCCCTCGACCAGACCATCGTGTCGACCGCGCTGCCGACCATCGTCAGCGACCTCGGCGGCTTGGATCACCTGTCGTGGGTCGTGACCGCGTATCTGCTGGCGTCCACCGCCGCGACTCCGCTGTGGGGCAAGCTCGGTGACCAATACGGGCGCAAGCGGCTCTTCCAGATCGCGATCGTGATCTTTCTCGTCGGTTCCGCGCTGTGCGGCACGGCGCAGAACATGGCTCAGCTCATCGCCTTCCGGGCCGTTCAGGGGCTCGGCGGGGGCGGGCTCATCGTGCTGTCCATGGCGATCGTCGGAGACATCGTCCCGCCTCGTGAACGTGGGCGGTATCAAGGGCTGTTCGGTGCTGTGTTCGGGGCGAGCAGTGTGCTGGGGCCGTTGCTGGGCGGGGTGTTCACCGAGCATCTGAGCTGGCGGTGGGTGTTCTATGTCAATCTCCCCGTCGGCATCGTCGCCCTGGCCGTCATCGCCACCGTCCTGCGCATTCCGCGCAAGTCGACGCGGCATGTCATCGACTATCTCGGTACGTTCCTCATCGCCTCCGTCGCCACCTGTCTGGTGCTGGTGGCGTCCCTCGGGGGGACGACGTGGGGCTGGGGGTCGGCACAGACCGTCGGGCTCGTCGTCCTCGGGGCGGTGCTCGCCGTCGCCTTCGTCGCCGTGGAGCGCAGGGCCGCGGAACCTGTTCTGCCGCTGAAGCTGTTCCGTGTGCGGACCTTCACGCTGTCCGCGGTCATCAGCTTCATCGTCGGGTTCGCCATGTTCGGCGCGATGACCTATCTGCCGACGTTCCTCCAGGTCGTGCAGGGAGTCAGCCCGACCATGTCCGGTGTGCACATGCTGCCGATGGTCGTCGGCATGCTGCTGTCGTCCACCGGGTCCGGGCAGATCGTCAGCCGTACCGGGCGCTGGAAGGTGTTCCCGATCGCGGGGACCGGGGTCACGACGCTCGGTCTGCTGCTGCTCCATCGGCTCGACATGGACAGCTCCACCTGGGAGATGAGCGTCTACTTCTTCGTCTTCGGGCTGGGGCTCGGGCTGGTCATGCAGGTGCTGGTGCTGATCGTGCAGAACGCCGTCTCGTACGAGGATCTCGGCGTCGCCACCTCCGGGGCGACGTTCTTCCGGTCCATCGGGGCCTCGTTCGGCGTCGCCATCTTCGGCACGCTCTTCGCCAATCGGCTCGATGACCAGCTGGTGGAGGCGTTTCGGGGGGCTCGGCTTCCGCCCGGTGTCTCGCTGGAAGGGCTTGAGGCGGATCCGCGTGACATCGCCCGGCTGCCCGCTGCACTGCGGCCGGCCGCGCTGGAGGCGTACGCGATCTCGATCACCGACGTGTTCCTGTACGCCGCTCCTGTGGCGCTGGTGGGGTTCGTGCTGGCCTGGTACCTGCGTGAGGACAAGCTGCGGGGGTCCGTGACCGCCCCCGACGTGACCGAGACGCTGGCCAGCAACCCCGTCGAGCGGTCGTCGTACGACGAGGTGTGCCGGGCGTTGTCCGTGCTCGGTACGCGGGAAGGGCGGCGCGAGGTGTACCGGAAGATCACCGAGCGGGCCGGGTACGACCTGTTGCCGGCGGCCAGTTGGCTGCTGCTGCGGATCAAGAAGTACGGCTGGGTGGAGCCGGCGCTGCTCGCCGAGCGCAGTGCTGTGCCGCTGCCGGTGATTCTGGACGCGGCTCGGCAGGTGGAGGAGCGGCGGTTGGCTGTCCGGGAGGGGCTTGATCTCGTGCTGACCGACCGGGGGCGGGAGGTCGCCGAGCGGTTGGCTCGGGTGCGGGAGGAGTCGTTCGCCGAGTTGCTGGGGGACTGGTGGGGGCCGGATCGGCCTACCGATCTGGTGCAGTTGGTGAAGGAGCTGAACGAGGAGTTGTGCGGGTCGGATCGGGAGCAGCCGGGGGCCTCCGGCGGTTGAGCGGAGTGTGCGGGTGCGTGGGGGTGCGCGTCGGATGCCTGCGGCGGCCTGTGTCGCTGCGTGGGGGTGCGCGTAGCGCCTGCGGGCGGTGGGTGGGTCGGGGCCGCGCCGG
>NZ_LLZG01000009.1 GCF_001509475.1 Streptomyces regalis | reverse complement strand
CCGCATCATCTTCGTCGACACCGAAGCCTCCAACTGGACCTTCGACCCGGTCCGCAAGCAGTACTACTTCCACCGCTTCTTCTCCCACCAGCCCGACCTCAACTACGAGAACCCGGCCGTGCAGGAGGAGATCCTGGCCGCTCTCCGCTTCTGGCTGGACCTGGGCATCGACGGCTTCCGGCTCGACGCGGTGCCCTATCTGTACGCGGAGGAAGGAACGAACTGCGAGAACCTGCCGGCCACCCACGAGTTCCTCAGGCGCGTCCGCCGTGAGATCGACGCGATGTATCCGGACACGGTGCTGCTGGCGGAAGCGAACCAATGGCCCGAAGACGTCGTCGACTATTTCGGCGATTACCCCAGCGGTGGCGACGAATGCCACATGGCCTTCCACTTCCCCGTCATGCCGCGGATCTTCATGGCCGTACGACGGGAATCCCGCTACCCGGTCTCGGAAATCCTCGCCAAGACCCCGGCCATCCCCTCCGGCTGCCAGTGGGGCATCTTCCTGCGCAACCACGACGAGCTGACCCTCGAAATGGTCACCGACGAGGAACGCGACTACATGTGGGCGGAGTACGCCAAGGACCCGCGGATGCGCGCCAACATCGGCATCCGCAGGCGGCTCGCCCCGCTCCTCGACAACGACCGTCACTCGATCGAGCTGTTCACCGCCCTGCTGCTGGCCCTGCCGGGCAGCCCGATCCTCTACTACGGCGACGAGATCGGCATGGGCGACAACATCTGGCTCGGCGACCGCGACGCCGTCCGCACGCCGATGCAGTGGACCCCGGACCGCAACGCCGGCTTCTCGTCCTGCGACCCGGGACGCCTCTGCCTCCCCACGATCATGGACCCGGTCTACGGCTACCAGGTGACGAACGTCGAGGCCTCCATGGCCTCCCCGTCCTCGCTCCTGCACTGGACCCGCCGCATGATCGAGATCCGCAAGCAGAACCCGGCCTTCGGACTCGGCTCCTACACCGAACTCCAGTCCTCCAACCCGGCGGTGCTCGCCTTCCTGCGCGAATACGAGGACGACCTCGTGCTGTGCGTGAACAACTTCGCGCGATTCGCGCAGCCCACCGAGCTCGACCTGCGCGAGTTCAGCGGACGCCACCCGGTCGAGCTGTTCGGCGGGGTCCGTTTCCCGGCCATCGGTGAACTGCCGTATCTGCTGACCCTCGGGGGCCACGGCTTCTACTGGTTCCGGCTCTCCCGAGTCGCATCCCGCATCGGCAGACGACTTTGAGCGTGAGCTACGAGCGTGTGCCGAGGAAAGGACGGGTCCCCATGCAGAAGACCGCATCTCCCCGACCGAGCCGTACGGTCGACGCGAGCCCCATGGCCTCGCTCGCCGGGCTGCTGCGCGAATGGCTTCCACGGCAGCGCTGGTTCGCGGGCAAGGACCGGCCCGTCACGGACCTGGCGCTGCTGTCGATGACGGAGCTGTTCCCGGGCTGTCTGCATCTGCTGGTGCACGCCGGTCACGCGGGGGTCCCCGCGCCCGGGGGCGCTCCTCCGGCCGGTGACTGCTACCAGCTGCTGCTCGGCGTACGGCAGCATCTGTCGCCGCGGCTCGGCCGGGCGCTCATCGGCCGTGCGGAAGAGGGGCCGCTGGCCGGTCTGACGGTCTTCGACGCGTTGCAGGACCCGCGGTCGGCCCAGCTGCTGCTGGAGCGGCTGCGGCATCCGGGCGCGTCCGGCCCGCTGCGCTTCGAGGCGGACCCGTCCGTGTCGGTGCCGGCGGCTCTTGTGCCGCGGCTGCTGGACGCGGAGCAGTCCAACTCCTCGCTGGTGTACGGCGACGCGTACATCCTGAAGCTCTTCCGGCGCATCCAGCCGGGCGTCAACCCCGACCTGGAGCTGTCCGGCGCGCTGGCCGAGCAGGGCTGCCGTCGCGTACCGGCCCCCGTGGCCTGGTTCCGGACGACGCATCCCTGGGAGGCGACGCTCGGTGTGCTGCAGCCGTTCCTGCGTGACGCCTCCGACGGCTGGACGCTGGCGCTGGACGCGCTGGCCTCGGGGGGCGACTTCACGGCGGAGGCCCGTCAGTTGGGGCGGGCGACGGCGGAGGTGCATCTGGCGCTGGCCTCGGCCTTCCCCTCCCGCGCGCACGGCGAGAACGGGCGTACGGCGGCGGCGATGACGGAGCGCCTGGAGATCGCCGCGCACTTCGTCCCCGCGCTCCAGCCCTACGTCCCCGGCCTGCGCACCGCCTTCGGCGCCCTCGCCAGCTGCGATCCCGGGCCGCCCGCCCAGCGCATCCACGGCGACCTGCACCTGGGACAGGTGCTGCGGGCCGGCCGTGAGTGGTTCGTCATCGACTTCGAGGGCGAACCGTCCCGCCCGCTCGCCGAGCGGCGCGGCGTGCACTCGCCGGTGCGGGACATCGCCGGCATGTTGCGTTCCTTCGACTACGCCGCCCGGCAGCGCCGCCCGTGGCGTCCGGAGTGGGCGCGCCGCTGCCGGGAGGCCTACTGCGCGGGCTATGCCGCCCTCGCCGGCTGGGACCCGCGCAAGAAGCACGGCTTGCTGCGCGCATATGAGACCGACCGCGCCGTGTACGAGGTGCTGTACGAGGCCCGGCACCGACCCGACTGGTTGCCCGTACCTATGGCGGCGATCGAACGCCTCGCCGTGAGAGGAGCCTGACCCCATGGCCCTGCACGAGACCTCGCGCCCCGAGTCGGCCGGACCGGGCCGGAACGCCGCCGCGCCTCCCCTGGACCCGGCCGACCGTGGGCGCCTGCTGTCGGGCGCCCACCACGATCCGCACGCGCTGCTCGGGGCGCATCCGGTCCCGGGCGGGATCGCCCTGCGGGCACTGCGCCCGTTCGCGCGTGCGGTGAGCTTCGTGGTCGACGGCGAGCGCACCGCGCTCGTCTCGGAGGGCGACGGCCTCTTCTCCTGCGTACTGCCGCTGGACGCGATCCCCGCGTACACGCTGCTGGTCTCGTACGAGGAGGGCGGGGCCGACGAGCGCGAGGTCCACGACCCGTACCGCTTTGTGCCCGCCCTCGGCGAGCTCGACCTCCACCTCATCCGCGAGGGCCGGCACGAGGAGCTGTGGAAGGCGCTCGGCGCCGAGCCGATGACCCATCAGGGCGTGGCCGGCACCCGCTTCACGGTCTGGGCACCGAACGCCCAAGGCGTGCGGGTCGCCGGGGACTTCACCTGCTGGGACGGGACGGCGTTCCCGATGCGGTCCCTCGGGGCGTCCGGGGTGTGGGAGCTGTTCCTGCCGGGCATCGGCGAGGGCACCCGGTACAAGTTCGAGATCACTTCCCGGTACGGTCACCGCTTCCTCAAGGCCGACCCGATGGCGCGCTGCGCGGAGGTCCCGCCCGACACGGCGTCGATCGTGCACGCCTCGCACTACGAGTGGGGCGACGAGAGGTGGATGGCGCACCGGGGTGACGTCCCGGTGCACCAAGCCCCCTTCTCGGTCTACGAGGTTCACCTCCCGTCGTGGCGACCGGGTCTGACCTACCGTCAACTCGCTGAGGAGCTGCCCGCGTACGTCCGCGACCTCGGCTTCACCCATGTCGAGCTCATGCCGGTCGCGCAGCACCCCTTCGCCGGTTCCTGGGGCTATCAGGTCACCGGCTTCTACGCGCCGACCGCACGGCTCGGGACGCCCGACGACTTCAAGTACCTGGTGGACGCGCTGCACCAGGCCGGCATCGGGGTGATCGTGGACTGGGTGCCGGCCCACTTCCCCAAGGACGACTGGGCGCTGGCCCGGTTCGACGGGGACCCGTTGTACGAGCCCGGAGACTCGCGGCGGGCCGAGCATCCCGACTGGGGGACGTTCGAGTTCGACTACGGGCGTACCGAGGTGCGCAACTTCCTCGTCGCCAACGCCACGTACTGGTGCGAGGAGTTCCACATCGACGGGCTCCGGGTGGACGCCGTGGCCTCCATGCTCTACCTCGACTACTCGAGGGACTCCGGGCAGTGGGCGCCGAACGTCTTCGGCGGGCGGGAGGATCTGGACGCGATGGCGTTCCTGCAGGAGATGAACGCGACCGTGTACCGGCGCAACCCGGGGGTCGTCACGATCGCGGAGGAGTCGACCGCCTGGGGCGGGGTGACCCGGCCGACCGACAGCGGCGGGCTGGGGTTCGGGCTGAAGTGGAACATGGGCTGGATGCACGACTCGCTGCAGTACATCACCAAGGAGCCGGTCCACCGCAAGTACCACCACAACGAGATGACCTCCACAACGAGATGACCTTCTCGATGGTGTACGCCTACAGCGAGAACTACGTCCTCCCCATCTCCCACGACGAGGTGGTGCACGGCAAGCGGTCGCTGGTCTCCAAGATGCCCGGCGACTGGTGGCAGCGACGTGCCAACCACCGGGCGTACCTGGGCTTCATGTGGGCCCACCCCGGCAAGCAGCTCCTCTTCATGGGCCAGGAGTTCGCCCAGGGCGCGGAGTGGTCGCAGGCGCACGGGCCGGAGTGGTGGCTGCTGGATCCCGGGTATGCGTCCGCGGGTGACCATCGGGGCGTGCAGGACCTGGTCCGTGACCTCAACACGTTCTACCGGGCGACGCCTGCCCTGTGGGAGCGGGACACCGACCCCGCCGGCTTCCAATGGGTGCTCGGCGACGCCGCCGACGACAACGTCTTCGCCTTCCTGCGGTTCGGCGCCGACGGCGACGTCCTGCTCGCCGTCTCCAACTTCTCCCCCGTCGTCCGCCACGACTACCGCCTGTGGGTGCCGGACCACATCGACGCCTGGCAGGAGACCCTCAACACCGATGCCGCGCACTACGGCGGGAGCGACGTCACCAACCCCGACCCCCTCAAACCGGAGGACGGGCACATTCGGTTGACGTTGCCTCCGCTCGCCACGGTGTGGCTGTCACCCTGACCGAGCCGAGATCACCGAACGGGATCAATTGTCAGTTCTCGACACCACGCGCTCTCAGCTGGGCTAGATTCGGGCAGCACCGATAACAGTACTCATCGGTGACGTCACACCCAGTACGCATCAGGAGCAGCGCATGCGCGATCTCGGCCTCGCTCCCCCGACCGTCACGCCCTTCACAGGGGGGCTCGCCGACAGCGTCTTCGAGACGGCGGCCCTCGATCCCACACTGCCGATGCTCGCGCGCCGCCCCGACCCCTCCTCCACCACCTGGGAGGAGGTGACCGCCGTGGAACTGCGCGACGAAGTGACCGATCTGGCCAAGGGACTGATCGCGTCCGGGATCACACCGGGCCACCGGGTGGCCATCATGGCGCGCACACGTTACGAGTGGACGGTGCTCAGCTACGCGTTGTGGGCGGTGGGCGCCGAGGTGGTCCCCATCTATCCGACGTCGTCGCGCGACCAGGTCGAGTGGATCCTGCGGGACGCCGAGTGCGTGGCCGTGGTCGTCGAGGACGAGCAGGCGGTCATGACGGTCGGCTCCGTGTGCGGATCGCTGCCGCGGCTGCGCCATGTCTGGCAGCTGGACGCGGGAGGGTTGCAGCAGCTCGTGGAGCGGGGCGAGTTCATCCCGCTCGCCACGGTCGAGTCGCTGCGCCGCATCGTGCTGCCGGACTCCACTGCCGCCGTCATGTACACCTCCGGCACAACGGGCCGTCCCCTGGGCTGTGCGCTGAGCCACCGCGGGCTGGCGAGCCCCTGCGACACACTCCTCGCGGGCTGGGGCCACACGGTGATCCCGCCCGGCGAGCAGCAGGCGTCGGTGCTTGCCTTCCTGCCCTTCTCCCATGTGTACGGCCTGGTGGTGCAGGGGCTGTGCATCCGCGGCGGAATGATGATGGGCCACGAGCCCGACCTGAGCGAGGCGGCACTGTCGGCGGCGCTGCGTACGTTCCGCCCCACCTACTTCTGCGCCGTACCGTCGATCTTCGAGAAGATCTACAAGAACTTTCTGCGTACGGCTCAACAAGCGGGCCGGGGTGCGCTGTTCGAGCGAGCCGCGGACACCGCGCGGGACTTCGCGGCGGCTCTGGAACGGCAGCGGCTGGGCGGCGGGCCCGGGCCCGGTTTCGATCTTCGGCTGCAACACGCCCTGTACGAACGGACGGTGTACCGCAAGCTGCGGGCCGCGCTGGGCGGCAGAGTGTGCCGGGCGACGTCCGGCGGCTCGCCCCTGAACCGTGAACTCTCCCTGTTCTACGAGGGCATCGGCATCTACGTGAACGACGCCTACGGCCTCACCGAAACCAGCGGCGGGGTCACGGCGCAGCCGCCGGGCCGGGAGATGTCGGGGACGGTCGGGCAGGCGCTGCCGGGCATGGACATCCGGGTGGCCGACGACGGGGAGATCCTGGTGCGGGGGCCGTCGGTGTTCCAGGGCTACGTCAACGACGAGGCCTCGACGCGGGCGGCACTGCGCGGCGGCTGGCTGGCCACCGGGGACCTCGGGCGGCTGGACTCCGACGGCTATCTGACGATCACCGGGCGCAAGAAGGACGTCATCATCACGAGCAGCGGCAAGAGCGTCTCCCCGGCGCTCCTGGAGCAGCGCCTGAGGCAGCATCCGATGATCCATCAGGCGGTGGTCGTGGGCGACAACCGGCCCTGCGTCGGTGCCCTGATCACCCTGGACCCGGACTTCCTGGCGTACTGGCGCGAGTCCCTCGCGGTGCGCAGCGACGCGCGGATCCGTCAGGCGCGGGAGGAGAACGCGCTGCGGGAGGAGCTCGCCCGGGCCATGGCCGCCGCCAACAGCGCGGTGTCCCGCTCGGAGTCCATCCGCGTGTTCCGGGTGCTGCCGGAGACCTTCGACGTGGCCAGCGGCTTGCTGACGCCGTCGATGAAGCTGCGCCGGGACGCGATCGTGCGGCACTACGCGCTGCAGATCGACGCGATGTACCAGGCCCGCTCGCGCGCGCCCCGGGACCACGTGGTGGACGAGCTGGCGCACTGGGACGACGCGGACAACGTCTTCCGCTGAGCGCGCCCTTCCTCGAACACTCGTACATGTCTTTCGCTTCCGAACCGGTGTGCCCCCGCGCAGGTTGGGGCAGGGTGGCTGTCGACGGGTTCATCTGCCTGCCGCACCCGGCTGGCGGAACGGCCGGTGGCGCGGTGGGATCGATGCGTGCGAAGCAGCGATCCAGGGGCAGGCGAACGACGTCGAGGCAGACCGCCTGGAGCCGCAGAAGGGAACATCACCGTGACACGACCCAGGATCCTGGTGGTTGGCGCAGGCTTCGCCGGAGTCGGCTGCGTTCGCCGGCTGGAACGCAAACTCTCCCCCGACGAGGCCGAGATCACCTTGGTGACGCCGTCCTCCTACCAGCTCTACCTGCCGTTGCTGCCCCAGGTAGCCTCCGGCGTCCTGACGCCCCAGTCGATCGCCCTGTCGCTGCGTCGCAGCCGCAAGTACCGCACCCGGATCATCCCGGGCGGCGCCATCGGCGTGGACCTCGGTGCCAAGGTCTGCGTCATCCGCACCATCACCGACGAGGTCGTCAACGAGCCGTACGACTACATCGTCCTGGCCCCCGGCAGCATCACCCGCACCTTCGACATCCCGGGGCTCACCGACAACGCGTACGGCATGAAGACGCTCGCGGAGGCCGCGTACCTTCGCGATCACGTCATCTCCCAGCTGGACCTCGCCGACGCCAGCCACGATCCGGCCGAGCGCGCCGCACGGCTGCAGTTCGTGGTGGTCGGCGGCGGTTACGCGGGCACCGAGACGGCCGCGTGTCTGCAGCAGCTGACCCATAACGCGGTCAAGCGCTATCCGCGGCTCGACCCGAAGCTGATCAGGTGGCATCTGATCGACATCGCGCCGAGGCTGATGCCCGAGCTCGGCGAGAAGCTGGGCAGTGACGCCCAGGAGATCCTGCGCAAGCGGGGCATCGAGATCTCCCTGGGCGTGTCCATCGCGAAGGCGGGTCCCGACGAGGTCACCTTCACCGACGGCCGCGTCGTCCCCACCCGGACCCTGATCTGGACCGCCGGTGTCGCCGCCAGTCCGCTCATCGGCACGCTCGGCGCGGAGACGGTCCGGGGGCGGCTCGCGGTCACGGCCGAGATGAGCCTGCCGGGCCACGACGGCGTGTTCGCCCTCGGTGACGCCGCCGCGGTACCCGACGTGGCGAAGGAGGAGGAGGGCGCCGTCTGCCCGCCCACCGCCCAGCACGCCATGCGCCAGGGCAAGGTCGTCGCCGACAACGTCATCGCGGCCCTGCGCAACCAGCCGCTGCGGCCGTACAAGCACAAGGATCTCGGCCTGGTCGTCGACCTCGGCGGCCGCGACGCCGTCTCCAAGCCCCTCGGCGTCGAGCTGAAGGGCCTGCCCGCCCTCGCCGTCGCCCGCGGCTACCACTGGTCGGCGCTGCGCACCAACGTCGCCAAGACCCGCGTCATGACGAACTGGCTGCTCAACGCCGTCGCCGGGGACGATTTCGTGCGCACCGGGTTCCAGTCGCGCAGGCCGGCCAAGCTCAAGGACTTCGAGTTCGTCCACGCGTATCTGACGCCGGAGCAGCTGCGGGCACAGGTCACCGGGAAGGACGGCGCCGAGGGGACGGATGGGTGAGGTGACGGCCTCGGCCGGACCGCGATCCGGGGCATGAACGGGGAGAGAGCGGGAGAGAGTACGGCGGCGTGAGGGCAGTGGGACGGCCGGTGCGGGCGCGACTGCGTGACCGTGTCGCGGCGTCGGACCCCGGACTGCTGCGGCTGACCGCCGGGCTGCGCACGGCGGGCGCGATCGCCCTCGCGGTCGCCGTGCTCGCCCTGCAGGGCACCGATGTGACCCACCTGGTGGCGGGGGCCCTGGCGGCGATGGTCGCCACCTTCGCCATCCGGGAGAAGCAGCGCGGACAGCAGGCCGTCACGCTCGCCCTGGGCCTGCCGGCGGCGCTGGCGTCCATGACGTTGGCGGCGGCTCTGCACAGCCGTGTCGTGGCCGGCGACCTCGTCTTCGTCGCGCTCATCTTCTGTGCCGTCTACGGCCGCAGGTTCGGCGACCGCGGCACCGCGCTCGGCCTGATCGGCTTCCAGATCTACTTCGTGTCCCTGTTCGTCGGCGCGACCATCTCTGCTCTGCCCGCGCTGTACGGCGCGGTCGCCGTGGCCTTCGCGTGCAGCGCGCTGGTGCGTTTCGTCCTCGTTCCCGAGACGCCGACGGGGGGTGCTCGAGCGGCTGCGCGGGGCCTTCCGCGCCCGGCTGGCCCAGTTGCTGTCCGCGCAGCTCGACCTGCTGGACGCCGGTCCTGACGAAGCGGACCGGGCGCTGGAGCGGGTGCGCGAGGGCACCGCGCGCCTGCACGAGACGGCGCTGCTGATCCAGGGCCGGCTGGCGGAGGGGACCGCCGACGAGGCCGTGGCCCGGCTCGTCCAACGGCGCGTCGCGGACGCCGAGATCGCCGCCGAGCGCCTCGGGCTGTCGCTGCTCGCCGCACGCGGCGCCGAGCGGGCGGACACGCTGGCCCTGCATCTGCCCGGAGCGCCCTTCCCCTCGGGCGGCCGACTGCCCGTACGGGAGGAGGCGACCGTCACGCTGCGCCGTGACCTGCAGGCGCTGCGCCTGCTCGTCCTGCGTCCGGTCGGCCAGGCCACCGGAACCGCGCTGTCCCGCGTCCGCAACCGGCTCCTCGGCTACCGCGACGAGGAGAATCTGCCCGACGCCTCCCCCGCCGTGCAGGACGCCTTCCGGGCCGTCGGCGAGGCCACCCGCGCGGTCCTCGGGCTGCGGATCGCCCTCGGCGGGCCCCAGGACGAGTCCGACGACACCCCGGCCACGGCCCGTTCGCGCGAGGAACTGGACGCGGAGGACGCCGTGCTCGACGCCGACGCGGAGGAGGCCCCGGAGCAGCCCACCGGACTGCGGCGGCCCACCACGCGTGCCGCCGTGCAGGTGGCCGTCGGATCGGCGCTGGCCATGGTCGGCGGCGAGCTGCTGTCCCGGGACCGCTGGTACTGGGCGGTGCTGACCTGCTGGATCGTGTTCCTCAACACCGCGTCCACGGGCGAGATCCTGGTCAAGGGCTATCGCCGCCTGCTGGGCACGGTGCTCGGCGTCCTGGCCGGGATCGTGCTGGCGGGCGCCGTCGGACGCCACACGTGGACGGCGTTCGCGCTGGTGCTGCTGTTCGTCTTCGCCATGTTCTACTCGGCACCGCTGTCCTACACGCTGGTGTCGTTCTTCGTCACCGCCGCGCTCGGGCTGCTCTACACCCTGCTGCACACCTACCGCCTCTCGGTGCTCGTGCTGCGCATCGAGGAGACGGCGCTCGGCGCGGCCTGCGGGGTGATCGCGGCCGCACTGGTCCTGCCGGTGCAGACGGACCGCCGTACGAACGAACTCCTCGCCACGGTCCTCGAACGGCTCGGCGAGGTCACCCGCAGCGCCGTCGAGCAGCTCAGCGGCGGGCCTGCCGCCGACCTGCTCGACCAGGCGCGCGATCTGGACCAGGCGCTGGCCGATCTGCGTGCCGCCACCCAGCCCCTCACGCATCCGGTCACGCCCCTGCGGGCCCGGCGGGAGACCGCACGCTACGTCGTCGCGCTGCTGGAGACGTGCGCGTACCACGCACGTGCACTGGCCGCGACCGCAGAGCTGCTGCCCACCCACCCCTCGATCGCGGCGGACCCCCGGCTGCGCCGGGCCGCACGGCGCATCGCGCACAACATCGATGCGATCGCCGCTCACGTCACCGACGAACACGCCACGGCCCGGATCGAGACCGGCCCGAGCATCGCCTCGCTCCTCGGACCGGCCGCGCCCGGCGCACCGCGCTACGGCCGGGTCACCGACCGTGTCCTGCGGCATCTGCAGCGTCTCGACGAAGGCGTGGCCGGTCTGGCCCGTCCCCTGGGTGTGCCGGTGAAGGCGTCGGACGGATGACTGCTCATCGGGCCGATACCGGGGTACGCGGATGACATGACCGATGTCGTGGACTCAGACGAACTGTTGCGGCGCATGCAGCGCGCCAGGGCCTGTGCCCGGCAGGAGGAGCGGACGTGGCGGGCGAGGAGCGAGCAACTGCGGTCGGCCGACCCCGACGGGGCCCGCGACGCTGCCGTACGGACACTGGCCTACGAGGCCGTGGTCACTGTGCTCGAGGAGATCCTGACCCCGGGCAAGCACCACGAGCAGACCTGACCGGAAACATGGATCGGAGTGAAACCGGTCACGTACCCCGGTCCCGAGTACGCAGAATCCCCGTAGATGGTTTACGGTTCATTCATACGTGGTCACGGGGTAGACCGTATCCGTCCCCCGCGCACCACCACCTACGGCCCTGGCTGGTCTCCCCCGTCCAGCCAGGGCTTTTTCATGCCCTCGGCGCCCCCGCAGCGCGCGGGTCCCCGGCCGAAACCGCCCTCCGCCGAGGTGCTCACGACGTCAGCAGCAGCTGAAATGGACGCAGGGAAAGCCCCGGAACCTCAGTCGCCGGCGAGGAGCCCCGTGTCATGACCAAAGCGATCAAACTGCTGACCGCCCTACCGCCGTCTCAGCGTGAGCGCCTGATGTCGCTCGCCCGGGAGGTCTCCTTCCCGGAGGACGCCCGGATCTTCGAGGCGGGCGGCACGGCCGACCGCTTCTGGGTCATCCGCTCGGGAGCCGTCTCCCTCGACCAGCGGGTGACGTCGATCCAGCGGGTGACCGTCGCCAGCCTCGGCGCGGGCGACCTGCTCGGCTGGTCCTGGCTGTTCCCGCCGTACCAGTGGGACTTCGGCGCGGAGGCGTTCAGCCCCGTGCGGGCCTACGAGTTCGAGGCGGCGGCGGTGCTGCGGCTGTGCGAGGAGGATCCGGCGCTGGGGATGTCCCTGGTGCGGCATGTCGCCGAAATCCTCGCGCACCGGCTGGAGTTGACCCGCGGCAGGCTGATGGAGCAGTACGGGCAGCACGGGCGCAGTGCGCTCTGAGGCTCAGACGCGGTAGCGGCGCAGGGCGGGCAGCGCGGCGGCCAGGCCCAGCATGACGACGACGACCAGCAGCCCGCCGCCCACCGTCGCCGTGCGTGCGCCGAAGGCCGAGCCCGCCGTGCCGTGCAGGACGTCGGCGAGCCGCGGACCGCCCGCGACGACGACCGTGAAGACCCCCTGCATCCGCCCGCGCATCTCGTCGCTGGCGGCGGACAGCAGGATCGCCCCGCGGAAGACCATCGAGACCATGTCGGCGACCCCGGCGAGGGCGAGGAACATCACCGCGAGCCACAGGCTGCCGCTCAGCCCGAAACCGGTGATGGCGGCGCCCCAGGCGACGACCGCGCCGATCACCATCCAGCCGTGGCGGCGGGCCCGGGAGAACGTGCCGGAGAACAGCCCGCCGGCCACCGCGCCGATCGGGATCGCCGCGAAGAGCAGGCCGAGGGCGAGCCCTTCGCCGTACGACGCGTAGGTCTGGCTCGCCAGTTGCGGGAACAGGGCGCGGGGCATGCCGAGGACCATCGCGACGACGTCGGCCAGGAAGGACAGTAACAGCACCTTGTGCAGGGCGATGTAGCGGAAGCCCTCCGCGATCTCGCGCACGCCCGCGCGTCGCTTCGTCGTGACCGTCGCGCCCGCCAGGGGCGGCAGGGCGGGCAGTCGTACGACCGCCCAGAGCGTGACGCACAGGGCCAGCGCGTCGATGAGGTACAGCTCGGCCAGGCCGATGACGGGTATGAGCGCCCCGGCCAGCAGCGGTCCGACCACCTGGCCGGTCTGCATCACGGTCGAGCCGAGGGCGCTCGCGGCGGGCAGTTCGTCGGCGGGCACCAGGCGGGCGATGGAGGCGTTGCGGGCCGGGGCGTTGAGCCCCCAGAACGCCTGCTGCACGGCGAGCAGCACCATCAGCGCGGTCACCGACTCCAGGCCTGTGACGGCCTGGAGCCAGAACAGCACCGAGGTGACGGCGATGCCGCTGTTGGTGATCAGCAGCAGTTTGCGCCGGTCCATGCTGTCGGCGATCGCCCCGCCCCACAGGGCGAACACCACGAGCGGCAGCAGTCCGGCGAGGCTCGCGGCGCCGACCCAGGCCGAGGAGCCGGTGATGTCGTAGATCTGCTTGGGCACGGCGACCGCGGTGAGCTGGCTGCCGACCGCCGTGACGATGGTCGAGGACCACAGGCGGCGGTAGGCGGGGCGCCGCAGCGGCCGGGTGTCCATGGCCCAGCGGCGCCAGCCGCTCCGCCGGGATGCCACCGAAGAGGGGTCCTTCTCCTGTGGTTCCGTGCTGCTCTCGCTGGTGTCCACGCGCTTCCTGGATGCTCGTTACATCTTTCACGTCGGGGATCACTATCGCAGCACCGGCCGGGTGTTCGGATCCGTGTCTCAGCTTCCGGCGATGAGGCCGACACCCAGGGCGATCATCGTCGCGGCCACCAGTCCGTCCAGCACCCTCCAGGCCACGGGCTTCGCGAGGTGACGGCTCAGCAGCCGGGCCCCGAAGCCGAGGGCGGCGAACCAGCACAGGCTGGCGCACGCGGCGCCGAGGCCGAACGTCCAGCGCATCGGGCCGCGGTCGGCGGCGACCGTGCCGAGCAGGAAGACGGTGTCGAGGTAGACGTGCGGATTGAGCCAGGTCATCGCGAGGCAGGTCAGCACCGCCCGGCGCCGTGACCCCGCCGCGTCGCCGTCGGTCAGCAGGGCGCCGCTCGGCCGGAACACCCGGCGCGCGGCGAGGGCGCCGTAGCAGAGCAGGAACGCCCCACCGATCCACGCGACCGCCGTCAGCACGCCGGGCCACGCCACGACCACCGCGCCGACGCCGGCCACGCCCAGGGTGATGAGGAGCGCGTCGGACAGGGCGCAGATGCCGACGACGGCGAGGACCGCGTCGCGGCGGATCCCCTGGCGCAGGACGAAGGCGTTCTGGGCGCCGATGGCGACGATCAGCGAGAGGCCGGTGCCGAATCCGGCGGCCGCGGTGGCGAGGGCGTTGGTCATGACATCGACGCTAAGGAAAGGATCACTGCAAGTACAGCTAAAGATTCTTACGTATCATTAGCGCTCGTGAAGACAGAACTGACCGAGCTTCCCCTCGACCAGGTGCGGACGCTGCTCGCGGTGGTGGACGAGGGCACCTTCGACGCGGCCGCCGCCGCGCTGCATGTGACGCCGTCGGCGGTGAGCCAGCGGGTGAAGGCGCTGGAGCAGCGCACCGGGCGGGTGCTGCTCGTGCGGACCAAGCCGGTGCGGCCGACCGAGTCGGGCGAGGTCGTCGTCCGGTTCGCCCGCCAGCTGGCGCGGCTGGAGCGCGATGCGCGGGCCGAGCTCGGCATGAGCGGTGCCGGGGAGGCGACCCGGGTCTCGATCGCGGTCAACGCGGACTCGCTGGCGACCTGGTTCCTGCCGGCCCTCACACGCGTACCTCAGGAGCCACGGCTCAGCTTCGAGCTGCGGCGGGAGGACGAGAGCCGTACGGCGTCGATGCTGCGGGAGGGCCTGGTGATGGCGGCGGTGACCTCGTCACCGGATGCCGTGGCGGGGTGTTCCGTACGTGCGCTGGGCCGATTGCGCTATCTGGCCGCGGCGAGCCCTGAGTTCGCCGACCTCCATCTCGGCGGCGCGCTGCGCGACGCACTGGTGGAGGCCCCGGTGATGACCTTCGACCGCAGTGACGACCTCCAGGACGCATTCGTCCGCAGACTCCGGCGCAGCCGCACCGGCGCGAGTGCCGTACGGCACTACGTCCCCACCTCTGAGGGCTTCCTGTCGGCCGTGACCGCAGGACTCGGCTGGGGCCTGATCCCCGAGGTCCAGGCGGAACCACTCCTGAAGGACGGCCGGCTCGTGCAGCTGGCCCCGGAACGACCGGTGGACGTCCCGCTGTACTGGCAGCAGTGGAAGCTGGATTCTCCGGCGTTGGTCGCGGTCACGGAGGCTGTGACGGCAACGGCCGCCGAGGCGTTGCGCGGCTGACCTGGTCGGGGGGGTCCTGCCACGCCCCAAGGGGCCCGGGGCTGTGTTGATGACGAGGGCTACAACTGAGCCGCGGCGCTGTCCAACAGCATCTCCAGCGCCGTCGGATAAGCGCTGTTCACCATCCGGGTCGCCAGGAGCGGCGACGCCTCGGCAATCCGCGGATAAGCAGCCCGGGGCAGCCGGGCATACGTGGACCGCCACACGTCCTCGTCAGCGCGCAGCGCCTCGCTCGGCAGCGCCAGCGACCCCGCGTCCAGCGCCGCGAAGGCCAGCGTCTGGTCGATGAAGGCGTGGTAGATGCGCACCGTGTCCGGCAGCGAGAAGCCGGCGGTGCGCAGCACATCCAACACGGCCTCGTCCGCGGCGAGTTCGTTGGCCCGACCGGTCACCCGGCTCGTCGTCAGCGCGGCGGCCTGCGGATGGGCGACGTACGCCCCGTGGATGCGCAGCCCGACGGCGCGCAGGTCGTCCCGCCACTCCCCCGTCGGCTCCCAGCCCCGCAGGGCCTCGCCGATGAGGGCGTCGCCGATGGCGAGAACCAGCTCGTCCATGCCGCGGAAGTACCGGTACAGCGTGCTGGGGTCGGCGTCGAGGGCCAGGCCGAGGCGGCGGGCGGTGAGGCCGGCGCTGCCGTGTTCGCGCAGCAGGCGCAGTGCCGTCTCGACGATCAGCCGCTCCGAGAGCACGATGCCGCTCTTCGTGGGGCGTCGTCTGCGCCGCTTCTCCTCCGGAACGACCGGCTTCGGCACCATGCCCTCCCTTCTTGTGCTCCTTATGCCAACGCGATTGACCTTACGCGAGCGGGCGGCGTTGTATCTGCGGCGGGGCCCCACCACGTCGTAGACCTTCAGTCGAGGGAGTCTTGTCATGCGTGTACTGCTCGTGGGAGCCGGCGGAGTCGGCACCGCCGTGACCCGGATCGCGGCCCGGCGTCCGTTCTTCGAGGCGATGGTGGTCGCCGACCACGACCTCGGGCGTGCCGAGGCGGCCGTGGCGGCGCTCGGCGGCGACGCCCGGTTCCGGGCCGAGCGCGTCGACGCTGGCGACGAGGCGGCGGTGGCCGCGCTGCTGAGGCGGCACGCGTGCGACGTGCTCCTCAACGCCACCGACCCGCGGTTCGTGATGCCGCTGTTCCGGGCCGCACGCACGGCCGAGGCCACGTATGTCGACATGGCGATGTCGCTGTCGCGGCCGCACCCGGAGCGGCCGTACGAGGAGTGCGGGGTCAAGCTGGGCGACGCCCAGTTCGAGCAGGCGGCCGACTGGGAGAAGGCGGGCGCTCTGGCGCTCGTCGGCATGGGCGTGGAGCCCGGCCTGTCGGACGTCTTCGCCCGGTACGCGGCCGACGAACTCTTCGACGAGATCGAGGAGATCGGCGTCCGCGACGGCGCGAACCTCACCGTCGACGGCTACGACTTCGCGCCGTCCTTCAGTATCTGGACGACGATCGAGGAGTGCCTCAATCCGCCGGTGGTCTATGAGGAGGGCAGCGGCTGGTTCACCACCGAGCCCTTCAGCGAGCCCGAGGTGTTCGAGTTCCCCGAGGGCATCGGCCCGGTCGAGTGCGTGAACGTGGAGCACGAGGAGGTGCTCCTGGTCCCGCGGTGGGTCGGGGCGCGCCGGGTGACCTTCAAGTACGGCCTGGGTGAGGAGTTCATCCGCACGCTGAAGACGCTGCACCTGCTGGGCCTGGACCGCACCGAGCCGGTGACCGTGCCGAGCGCCGCCGGGCCGGTGGCGGTCTCTCCCCGGGACGTGGTCGCCGCGTGTCTGCCGGACCCGGCGACGCTGGGCGAGCGGATGCACGGCAAGACCTGTGCGGGCACGTGGGTGCGGGGTCTCAAGGACGGGAAGCCGCGCGAGGTGTACCTGTACCACGTGGTCGACAACCAGTGGTCCATGGCGGAGTACGGCTCCCAGGCCGTGGTGTGGCAGACCGCTGTCAACCCGGTCGTCGCCCTCGAACTCCTCGCCACCGGCGCCTGGTCCGGTGCGGGCGTGCTGGGCCCGGAGGCCTTTGGGGCCCGCCCCTTCCTGGATCTGCTGACGGCGTACGGCTCCCCGTGGGGCCTGCGCGAACAGTGACCGCATTCGCCGGTGTCCCACGGGGTTTCACTCACGCATCGACAGGCGACTCGAAACCGAGTAATGCATCCACCGAGGGCACGTACGACGATCGCAGGTGACTTTGATGGACGACTGGCGAGACCACGCCGCCTGCCGCCATGAGGACCCCGACCTCTTCTACCCGATCGGCACGTCCGGACCGATGCTGCTGCAGACGGAGCAGGCCAAGGCGGTCTGCCGGCGCTGCTCGGTCCGGGAACGGTGTCTGCGCTGGGCACTCGACACGGAGCAGTTCATCGGGATCTGGGGTGGCACGAGCGAGAACGAGCGACGGGCGCTGCGGCGGCGGGCCCGGCAAACCGGATAGCCGGCGGATCAGTGGCAGACGCGTCGCGTCCGTGCGGCTCAGTCGGGCGCCGCGGCTCCCGGCAACCGCAGGGTGAACACGGCACCGGTACCGGCCTCGCTCGCCGCCTCGACCGTCCCCCCGTGCGCGGCGACCAGGTGCCGGACGATCGGCAGGCCCAGCCCGCTGCCTCCGGTACGCCGGCTGCGGGACTTCTCCGCGCGCCAGAACCGGTCGAAGACGTACGGCAGGTCCGCGGGGTCGATGCCGGTCCCCGTGTCGGTGACCTGGAGGACCACATCGTCGCCGTCCCGCCGGGCGGTGAGCGTGACGGTGCCGTCGGCCGGCGTGTGGCGCAGGGCGTTGGAGACGAGGTTGCCGAGTGCCTGGCGCATGCGGACGGGGTCGGCATCCAGCCAGGGTGTGCCGTCGGCCGTGGTGCGCAGGGTGACGCCCGCCGTGTCGGCGGCGACGCGGTGGGCGGCGGCGACCTGGTCGAGGAGCTCGTCGGCGCGGACGGGCTCGCGGTGCAGGCGCAGAGTGCCGGCGTCGGCGTCGGCGAGGTCCTGGAGGTCGTCGATGACGCGCTGGAGGACGAGCGCCTCCTCGTGCAGGGAGGCGAGCAGGGCGGGGTCCGGGTCGACGACGCCGTCGCGGGTGACTTCCAGCCAGCCGCGGATGTTGGTGAGCGGGCTGCGCAGTTCATGGGCGATGTCGCTGACCATCGCCTTGCGCTGGGCCTCCCACCGCTCACGCCGCTCGGTCAGGTCGTTGAGGGCGGCGGCGAGGATGCCGGTCTCGTCGCGGGTGGTGACGGGAACGCGCACATGCAGCTCGGGCGGCTGCTGCGCCGCCTCCGTCAGCGCCCTCAGCGGCCGGACGAGCCGAGTGGCGACGACGGCGGTCACGGCCACGGTGACGGCCAGCACGAGTCCGGCGGCACCGACGACCTTGGCCTTGTTGGCCGGGGACATGTCGAACCGCACGGCGGTGGTGTCGCCACCGCCCAGGAAGAGTTCGGCGACGGGGGCGACGTACGGGTCGAGTTGGGCGCGGCGCGCCGCGTCGACGCAGTCCTCCGCCTTGCGTACGGCCTCTCGGTCGCCGGGCCTGCCGACCTTGCCCAAGGGGTAGCGGGTGCCTAGGCGCTGTTCGGTCACGTCGACGGCGACGAAACTGTTCGCCTCCGGACTCAGGCCGTGCTTGTCCAGGCAGGCACGGGAGCGCTCGGCCAGGTCGGCGAGGGCCTTCTCCTCGGTGGGAGTCGGCGTGTTGAGCAGCCCGTCCGCGCATTCCTCGGGCACCTGGCCGCCCGCGACGGGCCCGTCGTGGTCGGTGACGACCGGTCGGCCGCTCGGCGTCTGCACGACGGTGGCCTCGTAGCCGTTGCGGGCGAAGCACATCTGCCGGACCTTGGCGAGTTTCTCCAGCCGTGCCTTCTCCTGTCCCGTCACCCGGTACGGGCCCACCACACGCGGATCGATGCCGCCGCGCTGCGCTCCGCGCTCCGTGTACGTGTCGACGCGCAGGGGGTCGACCGTGGCGGCGGCGCGGGGCGGCAGGGAGGTGCCGGGCGGGGCGGAGTCGGCGATGGTCCTGCGGTCCGTGGTGGTCAGGGCGATACGGCGCCCCGTCCGTGCGGACAGCGCCCGTACGGTGTCCTGCACTCCCCGCCACTCGGGGTGCGTCGCCGCGTAGCCGCTGAGCCGGGCCAGGACGTCCATGTCCTCCGCGAGGACCTGCCCCTGTTCCTCCCGCAGTGCCCGGGTGGTGGTCTCCACCGCCAGCCAGGCCGTCGCCGCCACCGAGCACACGGCGATCAGCACCGTGGCGATCAGCAGCCGGACCAGGAGGCGCTTGCGCAGCGGTACGCGCCGGTTCATCCGCGGCCGCCGCTGAGCTTGTAGCCGACGCCGAACACGGTCAGCAGCCGCATTGGCCTGCGCGGATCGGCCTCGATCTTCTTGCGCAGGTTCATGATGTGGACGTCGACGGCCCGCTCGGTCGAGGCCCGGTCGATGCCCCGGGTGCACTCCAGCAACTGCCGCCGGGAGAAGACCCGTTCGGGCTCGGCGGCCATGGCGAGCAGGATCTCGAACTCGGCCGGCGTGCACTCGACCGGGGCCTCGTCGCATCGCACCTCGTGCCGTACGGGGTCGACGGCGATACCCGCCGCGCGTACGACGGGTTCCTCCCTCCGGTCGGCGGCACGCCCGCTGCGCCGCAGCACCGTACGGATGCGGGCCATCAGCTCGCGCGGGCTGTACGGCTTGGTCATGTAGTCGTCGGCCCCCAGTTCGAGGCCGAGCAGTACGTCGTCCTCGGCCGACCGGGCCGTCAGCATCAGCACGGGGATGTCGTCGTCCCGGCGCAGCACCCGGCACACCCCGAACCCGTCGATCACGGGCAGCATCAGGTCGAGGACGACGAGGTCGGGCCTGAGCCTGCGGGCGGCTTCGAGTGCGGCCGACCCGTCGTGGACCACGGTGGCGGTGTGGCCCTCCGACAGCAGGGAGCGGCGTATGAGTTCGGCCTGCATCGCGTCGTCCTCGGCGACCAGCACATGTGCGCACACCCGGCGGATCCTAAGCGTTCGGGGGATTTTCAGCGGGCCAGCGACTTGGCGTCGCCCATGACGACGACGGGATGCCGGTCGGGGTCGAGCGCCGACAGCAGCTCCCGCATGTGCTCCCGCGCGATGCTGACGCAGCCCTGTGTCGGCCCGTCGTGGTCGACGTGCAGCCATATGCCGCCGCCTCGGCCCGCACCGAGTGGGCGGGTCCAGTCGAGGGGTGAAGTGCCGGGCTTGCGGTTGTAGTTGATGGCGATCACGTAGTCGAAGGAGCCGGCGAGGGGCTCGCCCTCGAAGCCTGTGCCGGTGGCGGTGAATCCGACGCCGTGGTCGTACGGCAGCCTGGTCCCGGGGTCGCGGAGCAGGCCGCCGGCGTCCGTGAGCGTGAAGACCCCGATGGGTGAGCGCAGGTCGCCGGCGCGGTGGTGGTCGGTCCAGCCGCGCAGGGCGTTGTGGGCGGGCCGGCTGTCGCCCGCTTCCCAGCCGGCGTCGGTGCGCTCGTACAGCACGACGGTGGACTGCGGGGAGTTCCTGCCGCGTCCGGTGACGACGACGGCCTGCCGGGTCTCGGAGGGCACCTCGGCCCAGGTCTGCGGACCCAGGCCGGGCAGGTGCCGTGGGGCGGCCTGCAGGGTGATCTCGGGGGTGGGCGTACCCGTCGTGCGCGGCGTGGCTGTGCTCGTCGTGGCCGTGGCGGCGCCGTGCTCGTGGGCCGGTGTCGCCACGGCTCCGCCGCCGCATCCGGTGAGCAACAGGGAGGCGGCCAGCAGCGCGGCACGAGGTCGGTCGGTGATCATGACTCGACCTTGGCCGACACTTGTGAGGAACTCGTCAGGATCTACGGCTTGTTCGGTTTGCCCTCGGTGTACACCCAGGTCCGGAACAGTGCGTCCAGTTCCTTGCCCGACACGCGTTCCGCGAGCCGGACGAACTGCGCCGTCGTGCCGTGGCCGTCGCGGCGCTCGGCCGCCCAGGTCCGCAGGATCCGGAGGAACGCCCGGTCCCCGACCGTCGTACGGAGTCGGTGCAGGGCCATGGCGCCGCGGGCGTAGACGGGGGTGCCGAAGATGTTCGCGCCGCTGCCCGGGGCGGCGGGCGGGAACGCCCACAGGTCGTCGTCGGCGGGGCGGGCGTACAGCGCGTCGAAGGTCTGCTGGGCGCTGTCGTCGCCGTGCTGCTCGTTGTAGAGCCACTCGGCGTAGGTCGCGAAGCCCTCGTTGAGCCAGATGTCCTTCCAGCTGGTCAGGGACACGGAGTCGCCGAACCACTGGTGGGCGCTCTCGTGCACGAGCGTGTCCAGGTCCGGCGCCCGGTCGTACACGGGACGCGTCTGGGTCTCCAGCGCGTACCCGACGTCCGGCGCCCGGTCCACGATCGCACCGGCGGCCCGGTACGGGTAGGGCCCGAAGAGTTTGCTCGCCCACTCCAGGACGGAGGGCAGCTTCTTCAGTACGGGTGCCGCGTCGGCGGCCTCGCGCGGGTCGACGGCGTTGTAGACCCGGATGCCGTCGCGGGTGGTGTACTGCTCGACCTGGAACTTCCCGACGGTCGCCGTGGCGAGGTAGGCGGCCATGGGTTCGGGCTGGTGCCAGCGGAAGGTGGTCAGGCCGTTCGCCGTCCGCTGCCCCAGGAGGACGCCGTTGGCGACGGCGGTGCGGCCCTTGGGAACGGTGATCGTGAAGTCGTACGACGACTTGTCCTTGGGGTGGTTGTTGGCCGGGAACCAGGTCATGGCGCCTTGCGGCTCCCCGGCGACGAAGGCGCCGTCGTCGGTGGGGACCCAGCCGTCGAGCGAACCGTCCGGATCGGTCACCGGGCCGGGGGTGCCGTGGTAGGTGACCGCGATGCGGAACACCTGGCCCTGGCGCAGGGCGCGGCGCGGGGTGACGACGAGTTCCTGTCCGTCGCGCCGGAAGGCGGCCTTGCGGTGCTCCACGGTGAGTCCGGTGACCTTCAGGCCGTTGAGGTCGAGGTCGAAGCGGGTCAGGCGCTGGGTGGCACGGGCCGTCAGAACCGCGTGGCCGTCGAGGTGACGGCTCGTCGGGTCGTAGCGGAGGGTCAGGTCATAGTGCCCCACGTGGTAGCCGCCGTTGCCGGCCTGCGGGAAGTAGGGATCGCCCACGCCGGCCTCACCGAGGGGTCCGGCCGACGCGGGCCCGGCGGCCACGAGGAGCGCGGCCAGGGCGAGAGGGACGGTCGCGATCACGGCTTCGCGGCGGAGGACGGTCGTGCGTCTGTCGGCCTGCGTCACGTGTGCTCCTCGGAGGTGGGGGGGGTGGGCAACGGCCTCACCCTAGGCGGCGGCTCGCCCGGAACCCCGTCGCTCGGGCCGAGTTGTGTCGCTTCGAGGGCCGTAGGAGTTCGCGGCAGTAGGCTCCGTGAACGACTTCGTCCGAGAAAGGCACGATCGTGAGCATTCGCGTCCGCCGCGTCTACGAACCGCCCGAGCCGGAGGACGGCGTGCGCGTCCTGGTCGACCGGCTGTGGCCGCGCGGTCTGTCGAAGGACGCGGCCCGCGTGGACGAGTGGCCCAAGGGGCTCACCCCGTCGACGGAGCTGCGCCGCTGGTATCACGCGGGCGAGAGGTCGTACGAGGAGTTCGCCGGCCGGTACGAGGCGGAGCTGGCCGAACCCGAGGCGGCCGAACTCCTCGATCACGTACGGGAGTTGGCGAGCAAGGGTGAGGTGACCCTGCTGACCTCGTCGAAGTCCCCCGAGCAGAGCCACGCAGCCGTGCTGGCCCGTCTCCTTCAGGCGTGACGCGTTCACACCTGAGGCGACGGGCCGTGGGCCATCGTCAGGCCGTCTGCCGTGCCGCGGCCCGGCCCGCCGCGCGGCCCGAGAAGAGGCAGCCGCCGAGGAAGGTGCCCTCCAGGGCGTTGTAGCCGTGGACGCCGCCACCGCCGAAGCCGGCGACCTCACCGGCCGCGTAGAGCCCGCCGATGGGGGTCCCGTCGGCTGCGAGCGCGCGGGAGTCGAGGTCGGTCTGAATGCCGCCGAGGGTCTTGCGGGTCAGGATGTGCAGCTTGACGCCGATGAGGGGGCCGGCCGCCGGGTCGAGGATGCGGTGCGGGGTGGCGACCCGGCCGAGGCGGTCGCCGATGTAGCGGCGGGCGTTGCGGATGCCCTGGACCTGGGAGTCCTTGCTGTACGGGTTGGCGATCTGCAGGTCGCGGGCCTCGATCTGGCGCCGGACGGCCTCCGCGTCGAGGAGCGGCTTGTCCGTCAGCTGGTTCATCTTCTCGACCAGTTGCTCCAGGGTCGGGGCAGTCACGAAGTCCGCGCCGTTGCGCAGGAACGCCGCCACCGGTCCCGGGGCGCCCTTGCCGAGCACGCGCTCCTTCAGGAACCCGGCGCGGTCCTTGGCGGTGATGTCGGGGTTCTGCTCGGAGCCCGACAGGGCGAACTCCTTCTCGATGATCTTCTGGCTGAGGATGAACCAGGAGTGGTCGTACCCGGCGATGTCCGCGTCGGTGCGCAGATGCTTCAGGGTGCCCAGGGTGTCGTAGCCCGGCAGGCACGGGTCGGGCAGGCGGCGGCCGAGGGCGTCGAACCACATCGAGGACGGTCCGGGCAGGATGCGGATGCCGTGGCCGGGCCAGATCGGGTCCCAGTTCTGCAGGCCCTCGGTGTAGTGCCACATACGGTCGCGGTTGACGAGCCGTACGCCCGCCTCCGCGCTGATGTCGAGCATCCGCCCGTCGACATAGGCGGGGACGCCCGTGACCATCTCGTCGGGCGGGGTGCCGAGCCGCTCGGGCCAGTGGCGGCGCACGATGTCGTGGTTGGCGCCGATGCCGCCGGTGGTGACGACGACGGCCTGGGCGGTGAGCTCGAACTCGCCGACCCGGTCGCGGTTGGAGGCGACACCCCGGGGCGAGCGGTCGTCGGCCAGGACCGTACCGCGCACGCCGCGCGCGGCGCCGTCCTCGATGACCAGCTCGTCGACCTGGTGCCGGTGGTAGAAGGTGAGCAGCCCGTCGCGGGCGGCCTCCTTGGCGTACCGGACGAACGGCTCCACGACGCCCGTGCCGGTGCCCCAGGCGATGTGGAAGCGGGGCACGGAGTTGCCGTGGCCGTCGGCGCGCAGGTCGCCGCGCTCCGCCCAGCCCACCGTGGGCAGGAACTTGATGCCGTGCCCGTCCAGCCAGGCCCGCTTCTCACCGGCCGCGAACTCCACGTACGCGCGCGCCCAGCGCACCGCCCAGGAGTCCTCGTCGTCCACCCGGTCGAACCGGGCGCTGCCCCGCCAGTCGTTCCAGGCCAGGTCGAAGGAGTCCTTGATGCCCAGGCGCCGCTGTTCCGGGGAGTCGACGAGGAAGAGCCCGCCGAAGGACCAGAAGGCCTGCCCGCCGAGGTTGGCGGCGTTCTCCTGGTCCACCAGCGCGACCCTGCGGCCCCGGCTGGTCAGTTCGTGCGCGGCGACCAGGCCCGCGAGTCCCGCTCCGACGACGATGACGTCGGCATCCATGGCGACCGTCCCTTCCTGATTCGGTGGTGGCGCTGTCCGGTGTCGCTATTCGGTGGTGTCGCTGCCGTCGGTGAGCAGCGCGGTGAGCAGTTGCTTCAGCCAGGCGCGAGCGTGCTCGGCGTCCCTGTCCAGCAGCAGTTGGGTGGTGACTCCGTCGTACGCGGCCACCACGGCGTGGGCCGCCCCCTCGATGTCGCCGAGCACGGCAGGCAGTTCGGTGTGCCCCCGCGCCCGGGCGAGCCGGTCGGCGATCGCCCCGCGCAGCCGCGCGCGATGTTCCAGCAGGCTCTGCGCGACGGCCGGGGCACGCGCGGCGTGCACCAGGAAGTCCGTCTTCACCAGCAGCCAGTCGCGGTCCAGGAGCAGCACCTCGGTCACCCGGTCCACGGCGTCCGGCACGTCCAGGTCCGGCCCGTCGAGGGCGAGCACCCCGGACACCTGCTCCGCGATCAGGTCCGCGCGCTGCTGGTAGAGGGCGAAGAACAGCTCGTCCAGGCTGTCGAAGTTGGAGTAGAAGGCGCCCCTGCTGTAGCCGGCGGCCTCGCAGACCTCCTCGATGGAGACGCGGCCGAACCCCTTCGCGGCGAACACGGCGAACGCGGCGTCGAGCAGGTTGGCGCGTGTGCGAACGCGGCGCTTGGTGACGCGCCCGGTCGTCTCTTTCACCGCCATGCCCCGGCCTCCGTTCGATACGCGAATGTATCCGATACACGAACGTATCCAAAGAGGAGGCCAGGAAATCGGTCGAAAGTTTGATGGGAACAGATTTTCGATTCAAGGGTAGGCTGGATCCATGGCCACGCATCTCCAGGGCTCCCTGTTCGACCAGGCCGACGAGCTGCTGCTCGGGTCCCTCGCCGGGATCCGCCGAACCCAGCTCGGCCGCGGCGCCTGGATCGACGTCCTGCCGGGCTGGCTCAGCGGAGCCGACGCACTGTTCGAGGAGCTCGCCGCCGAGGTGCCGTGGCGGGCGGAGCGGCGCACGATGTACGACCACGTGGTGGACGTACCGCGCCTGCTCGCCTTCTACGGCGCGGACGACGCGCTCCCCCACCCCGTACTCGCTCAGGCCCGCGACACGCTGTCCGCGCACTGCGCCGAGGAACTCGGCGAGCCGTTCACCACGGCCGGGCTCTGCTACTACCGCGACGGCCGGGACAGCGTCGCCTGGCACGGGGACCGGATCGGGCGGGGTGCGCGCGAGGACACGATGGTGGCGATCCTCTCCGTGGGGGCGCCCCGGGATCTGCTGCTGCGCCCGATGCGGGGCGGTGGCGAGACGGTGCGCCGCCCGCTGGGGCACGGCGACCTCATCGTGATGGGCGGTTCCTGCCAGCGGACCTGGGAGCACTCGATCCCGAAAACCACACGCGCCACGGGACCGCGCATCAGCGTCCAGTTCCGCCCGCACGGCGTGCACTGAGGCGGAGAGGCGGCCGCTTCGGGTGCACGCGGGGGCTGCCTCCGGCGGACGGTGCCGGAGGCAGCCCTTCCTCTGGGCGAAGCCCCGCCGCGCCCCCACACTGGTCCGGGTGAGCGCTCAGACGCAGGCACCGGCCACCGCTCCCCGGCGCAGCGAGCTGGACGCGCTGCGGGTCCTCGTCGTTCTCGGGCTGGTCTTCTTCCACTCGGGTCTCGTGTTCTCGCCGGACGACGACTTCTACGTGAAGAACGCGGAGACGACCGACGCCGTGACCGTGCTCGCCGGATTGGCGGTCGTGTGGGCGATGCCCATGCTGTTCCTGGTCGCCGGGATCGGCTCCCGGTACTCGATCCGCCGCCGCGGGCCGGCTCGCTTCACCCGGGAACGCCTGCTGCGCCTGGGCGTCCCGCTGGTCTTCGCGACGCTCGTCCTGTGCCCGCTCCCCCAGTGGCTGCGGCTGCGGGCCGCCGACCCGGGCTACGAGGAGTCGTACTGGCGTTTCTGGCCGCGCTTCCTCGCCGTCCGCCCGGATCCGGCCGACTTCCCCTTCGTCCTGGACGGGGAGCACTTCGAGACCGGCCATCTGTGGTTCGTCGTGCTTCTGCTGACCTTCAGCCTGCTCCTCGCACCGGTCGCGGCGCCGCTCGCGGTGTGGGCCGAGCGCGTAGGGCGTGCGGTG
This sequence comes from Streptomyces regalis, assembly GCF_001509475.1. Lineage (GTDB taxonomy): Bacteria > Actinomycetota > Actinomycetes > Streptomycetales > Streptomycetaceae > Streptomyces > Streptomyces regalis. Next base: position 8,838 of record NZ_LLZG01000009.1, on the reverse strand, counting down.
GAGCGACGCCCGGCCGTGCTGCTTCTGCCCGCCCTGCCGCTCGCCGCGATCAACGCCTTCCTGGGCATGGAGGAGGGCTTCGCGGGCTGGAACCGCTGGGCCTACCTGGTGTTCTTCCTGTTCGGTCACGCCCTCGCCGACGACGGGCGCGTCCGTGCCGCGCTGCGCCGACTCGCCGTTCCGGTGGGCGTGTCCGGGCTCGTGCTGTTCGCGGGGACCGCGCCCGGATTCCTGTCCCTGGACAACCCGTTCACCGACTGGAGCGCGTTCGCGCTGGTGACGCGGGCGGTGTTCGGGGCGGCGGGCTGGTGCTGGGTCGTGGCGATCCTCGGGCTGCTGGACCGGCCGCGCGAGGTCCGGACGCCGTCGCGCGTCATGGTGTATCTCGGGATCGCCGCGCTGCCCGTGTACGTGCTGCACCAGCCGGTCGTGGTCGCCGTCGCGTACGGCGTGGTGGGCTGGTCGGCGCCGATCGCGGTCAAGTACGCGGTGATCGTGACCGGTTCTCTGGTGGTGATCCTCGCCCTGTACGAGGGGCTGGTGCGCAGGACGCGGCTGACGCGGTTCCTGTTCGGCATGCGTCCGGCCCCGACGAAGGCGCTTTCGTCCTGATCTGGTTTGCTGTCTCCGTCGGGCACGGACCTCACCAGGCGGGACGATCATGCGGGCGGATGTGCAGCAAGTCGCGGACGGCACTTACCTGGTGCACGGCAGCAACACCAACTGGGTGATCCTCACCGAGGGCGACGCGGTCACCCTGATCGACACCGGCTACCCCGGGGACCGGGCCAGGCTCCTCGCCTCGCTCGCGGAGGTGGGAAGTGCGCCGGAGGCGGTCAAGGCCGTACTGATCACCCACGCGCACACCGACCATCTGGGCAACGCCGAGTATCTGCGCACCACGTACGGCACGCCCCTATACCTCCACGAGGCCGAAGTGCCCCACGCCCGCCGGGAGTTCCTGCACCAGGTCAGCGTCGGGACGGTCCTGAAGAACGGCTGGCGGCCGGGTGTCCTGCCGTGGGCCGTGCACGCCATCCGCTCCGGAGGCACCGCGCACGTGCCGGTGACCTCTCCCGAGGCGTTCCCGTCGGCGGGCCCGCTGGATCTGCCCGGCCGGCCGGTCCCGGTGCACACGCCCGGCCACACCGACGGCCACTGCGCCTACCACCTGCCGGACGCCGGGGTGTTGATCGCCGGCGACGCCCTGGTCAGCGGGCACCCCACCTCGCGGATCAAGGGACCGCAGCTGCTGCCGGACATGTTCCACCGCGAGCGGGCACAGGCCCTGGCCTCGCTGGACGTGCTCGAAGGGCTCAAGGGCGACGTGCTGCTGCCCGGACACGGGCCGGTGCACAGGGGGTCGGTGCGAGAAGCTGCTCTTCAGGCGCGGGAGCGCGCGCTTTAGGGTGAGGTGACGATCACCGGCGAGGCGAGGACGAACGGCCCATGGCACTGCAGATCAGCGCGACGAACCCGGAGCACCCTGCGCTCCTGCTGGAGCTGCCGTGGCATCTGCCGCTGGAGCAGTGGCCCGAGGAAGTCCTGGTGCCGCTCCCCCGCGGCATCTCCCGGCACGTCGTGCGCTACGCCCGGGCCGGCGACGAGGTGATCGCCGTCAAGGAACTCGCCGAGCGGCCGGCGCTGCGCGAGTACGAGCTGCTGCGCGACCTGGACCGGCTCGGCATCCCGTCGGTGGATCCGCTGGCCGTGGTCACCGGCCGCACCGACGCCGCCGGCGGGCCGCTGGAGTCGGTGCTGGTCACCCGGCACCTGGGCGGCTCGCAGCCGTACCGCTCGATGTTCGAGACGACGATGCGTCCGGCGACCATGCACCGTCTGATGGACGCGCTGGCCGTGCTGCTGGTCCGCCTCCACCTCGCCGGGTTCGCCTGGGGCGACTGCTCGCTGTCCAACACGCTGTTCCGGCGCGACGCGGGCGCGTACGCCGCCTACCTGGTCGACGCCGAGACGGGCGATCTGCACCCGCAGCTCAGCACCGGTCAGCGCGACTACGATCTCGACCTCGCCCGGGTCAACATCAGCGGTGAGCTGCTCGACCTGGAGGCGTCCGGGGCCCTGCACCCGTCCGTCGACCCGATCGAGTTCGGCATGGAGATCTGCGCCCGCTACCAGAGCCTGTGGCAGGAGCTGACCCGCACCTCGGTCTACCCGGCGGGCAAGTACCACTACATAGAGCGCCGCATACGCCGCCTGAACGAGCTCGGTTTCGACGTGGCCGAGATGCAGATCGAGCACGCCACGAACGGCGACACGGTCACCTTCGTGCCCAAGGTCGTCGACGCCGGCCACCACCAGCGTCAGCTGCTGCGTCTGACGGGCCTGGACACCGAGGAGAACCAGGCCCGCCGGCTCCTGAACGACCTGGAGAGCTGGATGGCCACCCAGGACGACTACGCCCCGGGCGACCCGCTCGGCGCCCGCCCCGAGGTCCTCGCCCACCGCTGGGTGCGGGACGTCTTCCGCCCCACCGTGCGGGCCGTGCCGCTGGAGCTGCGCGGTTCCATGGATCCGGCGGAGATCTACCACGAGCTGCTCGAACACCGCTGGTACCTGTCCGAGCGGGCGCAGCACGACATCGGCCTGGACACGGTGGTCGAGGACTACATCAACAACATCCTGCCCACGGCCCGGGAGACGCTGCAGCCGACGACGTCCGACTGACTCTCAGTCGTGCGGTACGACCGCGACCGGGCAGTCCGCGTGGTGCAGGACGCCGTGCGCCACCGAGCCGATGCGGGCGCCGACGGCCGTACGGTGGGCGCGCCGCCCGACGACCATCAGCTGGGTCCGCCCGGCGACCGACAGCAGCACCTGCCCGGCGCTGCCCATCTCCACGTGCTCGACCACATGGACGTCCGGGAACCGCTCCCGCCACGGCCGCAGCGCCTCGCCCAGCGCCTTCTTCTCGTACGGCTCCAGTCCCCCGGCCTCGTCGAGGAGCTTCAGGGAGGCCGGGCTGTAGGCGAACAGCGGTGGCAGGGTCCAGGCCCGTACGGCGCGCACGGTCGCCCCGCGCGCCGCGGCCGTCTCGAACGCGAACCGCAGCGCGGCGGCGCTGTCGTCCGCGTCGCCTTGCTGGCCCACGACGATCTCGCGTCCGGCGGCCTCGGCGGACGCCTGGTCCCCGGCTCGTACGAGCACGACAGGACTCTTGGCCTCGGCGATCACCTGCTGTCCGACCGAGCCCAGCAGGAACCCGACGACCGTGCCGTGGCCCCGCGATCCCAGCACCAGCATCTCGGCGTCCGCCGCCGCGGCGACCAGCGTCTCGACGGGCGCGCCATGGAGGACGTCCGTGGTCACATCAAGGCCCGGATGCCGTTCGGTCACAGCACGGGCGGCCCCCTCCAGCCCCTCCCGCACCCACTGGCCCTGGGTGTCCGGATCCCCCGCGTCGATCGCGTCGTGCGGCTGGAACCGCCAGGCGTGCACCACCCGCAGGGCGAGGCCCCGCCGGACCGCCTCCCGCGCCGCCCAGGCCAGCGCGGCGAGGCTCTCCTCGGATCCGTCCACCCCTGCCGTGATCGGGCGCGTCATTCCGGCTGCCTCCTTGTGTCGTGGTCACGTGGCTCGGGCCCAGTCTTCACTACGCTGCGCCCATGGCCCTGGAGTGGGAACAAGTGACCGTGGACGCGGCCGACCCGGCGGCCCTGGGGCGCTGGTGGGCCGAGGCGCTCGGCTGGGTCGTGGTGAACGACTCGGCCGAGGAGTACGAGATCCGGCCGGAGCACGACCGTCTGCCGGGCCTGATCTTCGTCCCGGTACCGGAGGGCAAGACCGTCAAGAACCGCCTCCATCCCGCGTGCTCGCCGCGCGGCGCGGCTGAAAACCGCCGCCTCCTGCATACCCGAGCGAAGCGGTCGGATCGAACATACGATGGCCGGAGTCGGTGCGGCGGTCGCTGAGACGCCGTGCCCTGGTTCCGATCCCGGGGTGGGAGACGTATGGCACAGGCCGCCGACGCAGCGCGGACCGTCATCCTGACCGTGGACGACGACCCGGGGGTGTCCCGGGCGGTCGCCCGCGATCTGCGGCGGCGCTACGGCGCGTCGCACCGGATCGTGCGGGCGGAGTCCGGCGAGTCCGCGCTGGAGGCGCTGCGCGAACTGAAGCTGCGCGGCGACCTCGTGGCCGTGATCCTGGCCGACTACCGCATGCCGCAGATGAACGGCATCGAGTTCCTCGAACAGGCCCTGGACGTGTATCCGGGGGCACGGCGGGTGCTGCTGACCGCGTACGCGGACACGAACGCGGCGATCGACGCGATCAACGTCGTAGATCTTGATCACTACCTGCTCAAGCCCTGGGGTCCGCCGGAGGAGAAGCTCTACCCGGTCCTGGACGACCTGCTGGAGGCGTGGCGGCGCAGCGACTACCGGCCGGTGCCCAGCACCAAGGTGGTCGGGCACCGGTGGTCGGCGCGCTCGTCCGAGGTACGGGAGTTCCTGGCCCGCAACCAGGTGCCGTACCGCTGGTACTCGGCCGACGAGCCCGAGGGGCAGCGCCTGCTGGCCGCCGCCGGGCAGGACGGGCAGCGGCTGCCGCTGGTGATCACGCCGGACGGGACGCCGCTGGTCGCCCCGGAGGCCCCGGAGCTGGCGGCGCAGGTCGGGCTGGCCACGACGCCGACGGCCGACTTCTACGACCTCGTCGTCATCGGCGGCGGACCGGCCGGGCTCGGCGCGGCCGTGTACGGGGCGTCGGAGGGCCTGCGGACCGTGCTGGTGGAGCGGTCGGCGACCGGTGGGCAGGCCGGGCAGAGCTCCCGCATCGAGAACTACCTCGGCTTCCCCGACGGCGTGTCGGGGGCGCAGCTCACCGACCGGGCCCGACGGCAGGCGGCGAAGTTCGGCGCCGAGATCCTCACCGCGCGCGAGGTGACGGGACTGGAGGTCAGCGGCGCCGCCAGGATCGTACGGTTCTCGGACGGCTCGGCGGTCGCCGCGCACAGCGTGATCCTGGCGACCGGCGTGTCCTACCGGCAACTGGCGGCGCCCGGCTGCGAGGACCTGACCGGCTGCGGGGTGTTCTACGGGTCGGCGCTCACGGAGGCGCCGTCCTGCCAGGGCCAGGACGTGTACATCGTCGGCGGCGCCAACTCCGCGGGACAGGCGGCGATGTATCTGGCGCGGGGCGCCAAGTCGGTGACGCTGCTGGTGCGCGGGGCGTCGCTGTCGGCGTCCATGTCGCACTATCTGATCCAGCAGATCGACGAGGCGCCGAACATCTCGGTGCGCACCGGCACGGTCGTCGAGGCCGCGCACGGCTCCGACCACCTGGAGCAGCTGACGCTGCGCGACGTGGAGAGCGGGCGGACCGAACTCGTCGACGCCCAGTGGATGTTCGTGTTCATCGGCGCCGCCCCGCTGACCGACTGGCTGGGCGAGACGGTGCTGCGGGACGAACGCGGGTTCATCCTGGCCGGCCCCGACCTGACGTCCGACGGGCGGCCGCCGGCCGGCTGGGAGCTGGACCGGCCGCCGTACCACCTGGAGACCAGCATCCCCGGAGTGTTCGTGGCGGGCGACGCGCGCGCCGAGTCCGCCAAGCGCGTCGCGTCCGCCGTCGGAGAGGGAGCCATGGCCGTGATGCTCGTCCACCGTTATCTGGAGCAGTCATGAGCGGGCAGCCGATGCCGTGCGACCCGGGGGAGATCGGGGCGCTGTTCCTGTTCGAGAAGCTCACGCCCGAGCAGCTCGGCAGGCTGTGCAGCGAGGGCCGGGTGGAGCTGTTCCAGCCCGGTCCCGTGTACACCGAGGGCGATCCCGCGACCTGCTTCTACGTCATGGTCGAGGGCACCGTCGTGCTGTCCAGGCGGGTAGGCGGCGACGACGTGGAGGTCACCCGGACCTCTCAGCGCGGGGTGTACTCCGGGGCCTGGCAGGCCTACCTCGGGGACCGGGTGCCTCAGGTCTACAACAGCTCGATGCGGGTCACGGAGCCGACGCGGTTCTTCGTGCTGCCCGCCGCGACCTTCGCGGCCGTGGTCCAGGAGTGGTTCCCGATGGCCCTGCATCTGCTGGAAGGCCTCTTCTTCGGCCAGAAGAGCACCCAGTCGGCCATCAACCAACGCGAACGCCTGCTGGCGCTCGGCTCGTTGTCCGCCGGGCTCACCCACGAGCTCAACAACCCCGCGGCGGCGGCCGTACGGGCGACCGCGACGCTGCGGGAGCGGGTGGCGAAGATGCGGCACAAGCTCGCCGTCATCACGCAGGGCTCCTACTCCCCCGAGGTCATCGCGAACCTCGTCGACATCCAGGAGCGCACGGCCGAACGTGTCGCCAAGGCGCCGACGCTGAGCCCTTTGGAGGCCTCGGACCGGGAGGACGAGCTCACCGACTGGCTGGAGGACCACGGCATTGCGGAGGGCTGGCGCATCGCGCCCACCTTCGTGCAGGCCGGTCTGGACGCGGACTGGCTGGACCAGATCGCGGCGGCCGTGGACGAGGAGATCCTGCCGAGCGCGATCGGGTGGCTCAACTACACCGTCGAGAACGAGCTGTTGATGGACGAGATCAACGACTCCACCAACCGCATCTCGCACCTCGTCGACGCCGCCAAGCAGTACTCCCAGCTCGACCGCGCGCCCTTCCAGAACGCCGACGTGCACGAACTCCTCGACAGCACCCTGCTGATGCTGTCGGGCAAGATCGGCCGGCAGATCAAGGTCGTCAAGGAGTACGACCGTACGCTGCCGAAGATCCCCGCGTACCCGGCGGAACTCAACCAGGTGTGGACGAACCTGATCGACAACGCGGTCTCCGCCATCAACGACGCGGGCGGCGAAGGGACGTTGACCGTGCGGACGGCGCCGGATCACGACCGGCTGCTGGTGGAGTTCCGGGACACGGGGGTCGGCATTGCGCCGGAGCACCGTGGGCGGATCTTCGATCCGTTCTTCACAACGAAGCCCGTGGGTGAGGGCACCGGGCTCGGTCTCGACATCTCCTGGCGGATCGTGGTCAACAAGCACCACGGGAGCATTCAGGTGGAGTCGGAGCCGGGTGACACTCGCTTCCAGGTGCTGCTGCCACTGACCTCTGTGGAGGAGGAGCCTGTATGAGCAGCGACAACGGAATCGACCCGAGCGTTCCGCCGAGCGGGAGCGGGTGTGCCGAGTGCGATGCGGTCGGGGGGTGGTGGTTCCACTTGCGGCGGTGTGCACAGTGCGGGCATGTGGGGTGTTGTGACAGTTCGCCCGCGAAGCATGCGACGGGGCATTTTCGGGACACCGGGCATCCGTTCGTGCAGAGCTTCGAGCCGGGTGAGGAGTGGTTCTGGAACTACGCCACGGACGAGTTGTACGAGTCGGGGCCGGAGTTGGCGCCGCCGGGGAGTCATCCTGCGGATCAGCCTGCGCCGGGGCCGGAGGGGCGAGTGCCGGCTGATTGGGCGAAGACGTTGCGTGCCTATTGATCCGAAACTCAAGGGGTTCTATTCGAGGGTGCAGCGGACGTGTGGGCCGCCGAAGTAGCCGCGGACGACGTGCGGCCGACGTTGAGTTGACCAGCTAGTCAGGGTCGAACTCGGGCGAGTACGCGGGCCGGAAATACGGTTCGATCCGGTCGGGGTGGTCGGCGAGCCAGGCGCGGACCTTGCGGGAGCGGTGGGCGAAGTGGCCGTCCACGACGAGGTGCACTCGCGGTCGAAGTGGCCGACGAGCCGGTCCAGGAAGCGGCACATGACGTCGCCGTCGAAGGTCTCGGTGAACACCATGAAGTGCATCCGGCCCTTCGTGCCGATCGCGGACATAGCGTTCACCGAAAACCGGTTGCCCGGGCGGCGCACGACCGGGGTGCACCCCTTGGCGCCCCAGGTGATGAGTCAGACCCCCGTCCGGGACGGCATTGCGCAACCGTCCCACTGGTCCCGACACAACGGCATGACTCGATCATTGCCGGATGGCTTCGTCCGAACCGGCGCTCAACCTGGCATGGAGGGGCTGACAGTGAGTTGACTTCTCGCCGACTGTCCGAACGCGGTCAACGGAGCATGGGTGCACTTCCGGACGCGCACTCCGCGAGGTCCGTCGAGCAGGACGAAGTCCGGGTAGCAGGTACATCAGGGCGACCAGCGCACGCTGGTGCGGCGGCAGCCTGCACCGCCGGTCACCCTCACGATTGACGATGAGCGTCGTGGCCCACTCGACCGGAGCGTGAGGCTCCTACGCCGATGGATCGAGACTTCGAACACTCCCTCAATGGCACGGGAGCCTCGGGCGTTGCCGCTGTCCACCCACCCCACCACCGTCATCCGATCGGTGGCCGCGCTGAAAAGGCTCCCCACGTTGTTCTGTGGGATGCGGTGAGCCCTTCGTTTGGTTGACCCACCCAGGGGTGCCGGGTGTGGTTCAAAAGGCTCTGCCGTTTGTGGCTTTCAGCGATTGGCCGCCCGATACCCCACGACGACTCGGCTGCCAATGGGGAATTTCTTTCTTCGCGCAGACCACCGCCAGGGCCGTCCGCACCCAGCTGGACGTGGGTCGCCGACATGCTCGGACGGAAGTTCCGGCAGGTCAGGACGATGCTGCTGGACGCCGCGACGGACATCACCGCGTTCGCGGTCTTCCCTAACCCTGCGGCCCTGCCCGGCTTGCCGTTCTTCACCACCGACCCACCGAGGACGACCCGCAGCTTCCCCCGCCCGAACCCAACCGACTCGACGAGCGACTACACCACTACAGGGAGCATGACCACCCTTCCTCCTTTACCTAATCTAAGGGCTTGCAGGGAATCAAGGTGTTGCTTCCCGTTCTGGGGATCGTTGGTGTGGTATGCCCATCCCGGACGAGACACGTGACCAACTCGCTGTGAA
>NZ_LLZG01000008.1 GCF_001509475.1 Streptomyces regalis | reverse complement strand
GGGCGGGCGGGCGCCGGACAGGTGAGGGGGCGGGGGGACCGTCGGACGCCGCTGAGCGGCGCCCGAGCGCATCTCCTCGGTCCAGCCGGCTGCTTCGGGCGCGTCCGGCGGTGCGAGTTCCGGTGGACAGGGCCGGATGGGGAAGGGAAACAGGCTCCAGGCCAGCGCCGCTTTCGCCCGGGCGGGCAACAGCAGGCGCAGCCGGGCGCTGCGCGGCATGGCCGGGCGGTGGTGCAGCAGCGATGCGGGGGCATCGGCCGCGAGCTTCAGGCGCAGCCGGTACAAGTCGGTGTAGGCGCCGAGCGCGACGCCGACCGCCGGATGCAGCACCGGTGGGAGCGGGGTGCGGTCCAGCCATGCGTGGGCCCGGTCGGCCAGGCGGCGCACCAGTTCCTCGAACGCCGGCGTGGCGCGCCGGGCCAGCAGGTCCGCGCGGCGTACCCCGGCCTCGTCCAGGGCTTCCTGCGGAAGCGGTACATGGCCGCGGCCCAGGTCCTCGGAGAGGTCGACGAGGGCGTCGGTGAGGTAGAGGCCGTCGACGGCGGTCTGCCACGCCACCGCCGCGTCGGGCACGCCCGCCGCGATCGCCTCCGGCTCGGTGGACAGGCCCGCGACCCGCAGCAGCAGTGAGCCCGCGCGCAACCAGAACGGCGTGTTGACCAGGCTGCTGTAACGCCGCCACTCCTGCCACGTGGCGAACTGCCGCCCGTGGACGTCCTGGCGCAGCTCCTCGAAGACCGTGTGCAGGAATCCCGGCGGCAGGTTCCAGGTCAGCATGGTGTGGATCAGCGCCTGCCGTACCGGGTCGCTGCTGCGGCCGTCGCGCAGGTCGGCGTCGAACGCCGAGATCCACGCCTCCAGCCGCCCGGCCCGCCCCGCGTCTGCTGCGTGGGATGCGTCGACTACGTCGGCCAGGTCGTCCACGGCCCGTACGGCGCCGTACAGAGCCCATGTGGCGGTCCGCAACGGCGGCGGAAGCAGCAGCGAGACGGCGTACTCGATCTGGCCCGTCGCTCGGGTGGCGCGGCGGCACGCCTCGTAGCCGCGGCGCAGGGCCGCGTCGTGGATGCCGCTGCGCTGATAGACCAGGGCGGGGGACACGGACAGAGACCTCACCTCACGCCTCCTCTTCTGGGGTCGCAGCCGCCTGCTGGGGGATCCAGGCCAGGGCCAAGGCACTGCCGACGGCGGTGAGCAGGAAGCCCAACAGCAGGCCGCCGAGGTTGGCGGCGACCAGACTCACCAGGGACAGCACTGCGGCCAGGACGCCGGAGAAGTAGCGCAGGGCCGGGTTGTGCCACGTCGTCACACCGGCGACGACGAACAGCGAGCCGAGCGCCCATGAGGCGGCGCCCGCGGTACCGGTGAACTGCAAGAAGCCAAGCCCCACCCAGGAGACGCAGATCAACTCCAGCCCGCCGAGGCCCAACAGCAGCCCTGCCGCGAACGGCCGGCTCCGCCGCCACCCTTGCCGAGCGGACCGCCGGCCAGGCCGCATCGCCGTACTCATCGGGCCGCTCTGGGCTCGCAGCCGGCCGCACCCCGGCGCACATCGATGGAGACACCCCGGGACGTGATCGTCCCGGCGGTGAAGGCATGCGGCTGCGTGGTCACCGTGCTGCCGCTGACCTTCTGCGCGCCGACGGTGAACAGGCCCGTGGGCCGGTCCAGGGACACCCGCGGGGTGTCGAACTTCGCGCCGGAGAGCTTCACCGACCGGGCCGTGGCCTTGCCCGCCTCCACCGTCAGGCCAGTGGCGGAGGCTCGCTCGATACGTACGACGGCCGTCACCGCTCCGACGACCGGCAGGTGGGCGGTGGAGGTGACGCAGGCATCCTCCACGGTGGCCTGCTCCACCCGCGTCGCCAGCGCCGGCAGCAGTCCGCCACGGCCCGAGGCGGCCGGGGAGGCCGACACACCCGATGCGGACACCCGCGCGGCATGCACCGTGACCGGAACCTCCCCCGCGAACGCCACGGACACGGCCCCTGCCGCGCTCCCGGCCAACAGGACCGAGGCACCCACGAGCAGGGGAGCCAGCGCCAGAGCGAACCGCAGGCGACTTGTCCGCCCGCCGCTGGCCATCACAGGGAAGTCATTGTCGATCACGACCGACCCAACGACTGTCCCGGACCGAAGTACCGCCAAACCCACGATCGGCTGATACGACTCCGCGGCCGGTTGCCGCGCCGGGGTTTTGGCCGTCAGTCCCGCCGTCGCCCGCCTCGTCGTGGTGTTCCGCTCAGTCGGACGGGGTGACCGAGGACCACACACCGAACCACTGCTCGGCGCCGTACTCCTCGAACCGCTCCACCTCGGTGAACCCCAGCTTCGCCGCGAGGCGCATCGCGCGGTCGTCGGCGGTCCGGGTGCAGAGCACCACCGGCTCGCCGGGAAGCGCGTCGGCGAACCAGTCGAGTGCCGCTGCGCACGCCTCGGCGGCGTACCCGCATCCCCACGCCTCCGGCAGGAACATGTAGCCGAGCTCGGCCTCCCCGGCATCCGGACGGACGTGACCCGGGCGCTCTGCGTCGCGCCGATCGAGCGTGATCATGCCAATCATCGCCCCGTCGAGATCGATCACGAAAAGGCCAGGGCGCCGCCCGGGCACCTCAGGCACCGCGCGTTCGAGCTCATCACGCGGTCGAGGCCCACCGATGAAGGTGCCCACCTCTGGCGATGCGAACAGCTCGATGAAAGCCGCACGGTCCCGGGCCTCGGACCCGCGGACCACGAGCCGTTCGGTCCTTATCGGGGCAGGTGGCCAGGCGACGGGCCCGAGTTCAGTCATGGCGGCCACCTGTCGCCCGCCCGTGAGAGTGATCCGAGAGACGGACACTCAGTGCGTGCGGGGGTGGCGGACCTCGCCCGTTCCCAGTGTGATCACGGCCCGGGGCAGCATGGGTTCCTCGCCGCGGCGGGAGAGCAGAACCACGTCCTCGACCGACGCCGACAGCGTGCCGAGCCGGACGGCACACTCGGTCGCCAGGTGCTTCGGGTCCTGGGTGCGGCCGAGGGACAGATGCGGGGTGAAGCGGCCGCCGCGCCCGTGACAGAGCGGGAACCGCAGCTGCAGCTCTCGGTGGAGACGGGCCCATGGCGCCGCGTCCGACGCGGCCGGATCGAGCCAGACCGTCGCGTAGTGCCGGTGCCGGAAGTACCGCACACCGGCCAGGCGCGCCGTGAATGTCGCGCTCTGCGCCGCGGCGGCGGAGAGCAGTGGTACGGCCCGGTCGAACTCCTCCTCCGGCACGAAGCCGAACAGCAGATTCACATGCGGTGGCCAGCGCCGTACCTGCGGATCGTGCTCCAAACGGATGTCCTGAATGGCCGGCCAGAGCTCCCGCGGCGGCAGCCACGCCACCGCCGTCCGGGCCGTCGGCGCCACCTCGAGCGCATCCATCGGCTCGGCCCCGCCGAAAGCCGGATTCCCGTCCACCTGGCCATGGTCCCAAATGAACCCCTCAAGAAGGCGAAGACTCGCTCGCCGAGCTCAAATCTATGTGCTGGCAATGCAATTGACTGTGCATCAGTTCTGGAATCAAGTGCAACTTTGCCAGTTCTTGGTGTAGCTCAGCCGTCGGTTACGTGAGCCTCGTGGGCACCAAGCGGTGACCGCAAGCCCCATCGGAACAGGGGCCACGTGGTCACCGTCCCCCACGTACGGTAAGAGGCAACAACGATGACGATGAACCGCGCACTGCGGTACGGCGGCCGCACGCTGGCGCTGACAGCGACCACGCTCGGGGTGATCGCGGCGGCCGTGCCCGCTGTGGCCGATGAGCAGCCCACCGCGGAGCAGATCATGGCCGACTGCGCTTCCGGAGAAGGCAAGTGCAGCTTCAACTCCCCGGAAATCGGCGAAGCTTACGTCGGCGAGCCCCGCCAGGTCTCCGAACTGCTCTACAACTGCACCGCCTCGCCCGCCTCCCAGTCGATGTCCTGGGCGGACACCGTGGGCTCCTCCCACTCGGTGGGAGGCTCGGTCACCGCCGGTGGAGGCATCGAGGGCATCATCACCGCCAGTGTGACCGCGACGTACAACTACACGTGGCAGAGCTCGCACACGGAGACGAGTTCCTTCACGGTGAACGTCCAGCCGGGCGAGGTGGGCTGGATCTCCCGCGCCCAGGTGATGCAGCAGATAGCCGGCACGTGGCAGACCCACTACGACGACCCCAAGTGGGGCCACTATTACTGGTTCGTGCCCGACGTGATCACCGGCCCCGCCCCGAACGGCACGGACGGCAAGCACAGCGCGGTCGTGGTCGAATCCCGCAAGATGACGGCCGCCGAGAAGAAGCTCTGCTCCACCGGTTCGACCCAGGACAAGGTCTTCACCCGCGGCGGCTGATCCGGCCCACCTCCGCGAAGCGGACGAGTCACGCTACCCGGGCTCGCTCCCTACGCGTACGACGCAATCGTGTTCCGTCCTGAGCGCGGAGGGCCGGACTGCGTGACCAGCTCGATCGGAGGTCCGTCGCTTTGTTCCGGGTGACGGCCCCCGCCGTCACCCGCCTCGCCGGCTGGAAGCTGAGCGGCTGGCCGACCTGGCGTCTGACGCAACCGACAGTGTTGGGCTGCTGACACTGCGGCACGGACAGGGCGCTGCTGTTCACCGTGGCCGGCGACGCTGAGACAGGGGTTGTCGTCGGCCGGCCGGGGGACCTGCACTGACGTGTCGCTGTCGCTGCCGCTGACGTTCAGAAGTCCGTGGGCAGCCCGCTCACCTCGGCGATGCCGCGCAGCTCCTCCGTCTGCCTGTGCCGTTCCCTGATGTAGTCGGCGATCTCGCCGAGGCGGACGGGGTCGGAAGCGGTGGTCGCGTCCGTGACGATCCTGACCGGGCCGGTCTCCTCGACATCGATCTCGATCACTTCGTTGTCCAGGCGGCCGGTCATGGCGGTGGCGATGACGAGCGCGGCCTCCTCACGGACCTCCTGGGGCAGCTCGTCGCCGTCCCCCGTGCCGAGCGCGAGGTCGAGACTGGAGAGGCGCTCCTCTTCGATCGCCTGGAGGGCGGGTTCCACCACGCGCAGCAGAAGGCGGTAATCCTCCGTGTCCATCCGGATGCGCAGGAGGTCCAGGTACACGTCCACGGGCCGGCCGTCGCCATGCGGAATCTCGGATTCATTCATCCGCTCCGTGTTCCCCGTAGGGCGCGGCTCAGACGCGTCGCCAGCGGGCCATGGCGAAGGAGAACACACCGAACAGCATCAGCCCGGCCGCGACGCAGACCAGCAGCCAAGGGCCGAGCGGGGTGTCGGCGAAGGTGCGCAGGGTGTCGTCCAGCCCCTTGGCCCGGTCGGTTTCGTAATCGATGGCCGCGCGGACGGCGAAGACGCCGGCCGCGGCGAACACCAGCCCGCGGGCGGCGCCGCCCGCCACGCCGGTGACATCCACCAGCTGCCGTGTCCGGTGGCTCATCTGCCCGAGTCTGAGCTTGTCGTGGTACTTGCGCCGGAGCGCCCGTACACCGATCCAGCCGTGGGCGACGAAGACGTAGAACGCGAAACGCACGGTCGCCGGCAGCCGCTTGCGTGCGCTGCGGCCGTCCTGCCCGACGGAGCCGAAGAGCGCCTCGGGCGGCCGCCACAGAGCCATGCCGACGAGTCCGATGCCCAGCACCCACAGCAGCACCGCGCCGAAAGGCTTCCGCGACAGTTCCGCCAAGGCTCCTGTGCGGTCGGCCTGCTCGTTCGTGTCGCCGAAGGCGATCTGCAGCGCCGGCGCACCGACGAGCAGACAGATCACGCCCCGGGCGGCGAGGCCCGCCTGCGCCGCCCCCTCGGTGACCGGACCCCGCGCCGCCCGCCGGGCCCGCAACCGTCCGGTCCGTGCCAACGCACTCGGCATGAACGGCGACGATGAGCAGTCGCTTCGCGGCCCGTGTGCACCTCCGCCATCGGCGCGCTGCTCGTACAGGATGCCGGGACGGTGCCCGCATCTTCGTGGCTTCTGCCAGTACGACGGTGCGTTGGGGCGCGAGGAGACTTCCCGCCAGAGGTCGCGGCGTGCCCAGGGACGGGCGGCCGAGGCCGACGACATGACCAAGCACATGGGAGGACACCACGATGAGCGTGCAGCAGTACGACGAGATCGGTGAGGCGTTCGAGGGCTTCAAGTCCCTGCCGCTGACGCAGTATGCGGAGGTGCCCGGTTTCCTGGCCATGGTCGGGGACGTACGCGGCAAGTCGGTCCTCGACCTCGCCTGCGGCACCGGCTTCTACAGCCGGGAGTTCAAGAGGCGTGGCGCCACGGAGGTGCTCGGCATCGACATCTCCGGCGAAATGATCGCCGCCGCACAGAAGTTGGAGGAGCACGAGCCGCTGGGTGTGCGCTACGAGGTGGGCGACGTGTCCGAACCACGTTCCCTCGGGCGGCGCTTCGACGTTGCCACGGGAGTCCAGATGCTCAACTACGCTCAGGACGTCGCCGACATGGAGCGGATGTGCCGCAACGTGCACCACAGCCTGGTGCCCGGCGCCGAGTTCTTCGTGCTCGCCCAGTCACCCGACTTCCGCGCCGACGGGCTGTCCTTGGAGAAGTACGGCTTCCGCTGCGAGCCGACCGGCGAGGAGACCGAGACCGGACCGCGCTTCCGGGTCACGGCGCTGCTCGACCCGCCGATCAGCATCATCGCCGCCGCCCCGCGCCGCGAGGTCTACGAAGAGTCTCTGCGGGCGGCCGGATTCAGCGAATTGACGTGGGTCCCCCTGGAAGTGTCCGACGCCGGCATGCGCAAGTTCGGTGCGGACTTCTGGGCGGACTTCCTCGCCAACCCCCCACTGGAGATGCTGCGCTGCCGCGCCTGACGACCGACCGGACCTCCCGGTGACCCGACCCCTGGCATCGCTGCGACGCGCGCCGACGTGCTCCATCTCTGCTCGGCCGGCTGCGTGGAATGCCGCTCCTCCCACTGGGGGCCGGGGCCGGGGGCGGATGGGTGTACTCGGGGAGGCGTAAAAGGGCTTGAACGCGGTCAACCGCTCCTGCGGAGCGGGATACTGGTGCCTTCTTGCGACGTGGCGATCAGGGGAGCGGCTCGGTGAACTCTGCCGGAGAAAAGGACGGTTGGGGCGTGGGCAGTGGCCGGGGTGGGCGGCATGCGGTCGTGGTGGGCGGGAGTCTCGCGGGGATGCTCGCGGCGCACGTTCTGGCCGGGCACGCCGACCGGGTGACCGTCGTGGAGCGCGACCGGTTCCCGGAAGGGACGGGGCCGCGGCCGGGCGTACCGCAGGGCCGGCATCCGCACGTCCTGCTGGATGCCGGGCAGGTGGCCCTGGAGTCGCTGCTGCCGGGCTTCCTGGCGGAGCTGCGGGCGGCGGGCGCGCCGCGGGTGGGCATGCCCTCGGACATGGTGCTGTGGCAGAACGGGCGCTGGTTCCGCCGGACGCCCGCGACGACGCACATCTACACCGGTTCCCGCGCGCAGCTCGAGGAGCTGGTACGGCGGCGGGTTCTGGCCAACCCGGTGATCAGCGTGGTGGAGGGGACGGATGTCGTAGGGCTCCTCGGTGACGCCTCGCGCGTGCGGGGCGTGCTGCTGCGGGACCGCTCCGGCGACGCCCGCGGGGAGCAGCGGGCCCTCGAGGCCGACCTGGTCGTCGACGCCTCCGGCAGCGGCACGAAGGCCCCGCAGTGGCTCACGGCCATCGGGGCCGAGGCGCCGCACGAGGAGACCATCGACACGGGGCTTGCGTACGCCTCGCGCATCTACCGCGGCAGGAGCGGCGTCCTCGACGGCGACACCGTCGGCTACTACGTCTACCCGAGCCCCGACCAGGTCCACGCCGGCGGTGCGCTGCCACTGGAGGACGGCAGCCATCTGGTCATCGTCTCGGGCCTGCGCGGTGACGAACCGCCCACGGACGACGACGAGTTCGTGACCTACACCAAGAGGCTGCCGCATCCACTCCTGCACCGGTGGCTGAGCGAGGCCGAACCGCTCTCACCGGCGTTCGGCTACCGACGGACCGCCAATGCCCGGCGCCGCTACGACGCGCCCGGCAGCTGCCCGGCCGGATTCGTCGCCACCGGCGACGCCCTGTGCACCTTCAACCCGATCTACGGGCAGGGCATGGCCGTCGCCGCGATGAGCGCGGTCGCTCTGCGCGATGCGCTGGCCGATCCACGCCGGACCCCCACGACGCGGCGCGTGCAGCGGGCACTCCTTACGGCGTCCCAGCAGGCGTGGGACATCTCCGCCGGGGCGGACCGCAAGATGCCGGGCGCGGTCGGCAACGCGGTGGCCGGCGGGACCGCGGACCGTGCTGCCGGCTGGTACCTGCAGCGCGTCCAGGAGCGCGCCCCCGGCGACCCCGTCGTAGGGCGCGCCTTCCGTGCCGTACTGACCCTCTCCGCGCCCGTCACCGCCCTGTTCGCCCCGCCTGTGGCCCGAGCCGTCCTTTTCCACCCACCGGCCACGACCCCTGCCGAGCCGCCGGCGACACCGGAGGGACCGGGGGTCTGAGCGAGGCCGGCACTTGGCCGGACACCATGGCTGGAGATGGGCCCGCGTTGACCACTGGGGCGGAGGCGACGCGGGCCCGTCAGATCTGGACGACTTCGTGGCGTGTGGTGAGGGAGTTGCGGCGGGCGTCGCGGAAGGGCAGCCACCCGTTGCGGTTGCTTCGGGGACCGATCGTTTGCTGACGAGTCGGATGCCTACGGCCCGTCGTGGTGTGCGGAGGCCTCCGCGACCTTCTTGAGCGCCGACGTCGTGGCAGGATCACCGACCTTGGCGGGTTGATCGTGCCTGCCGTGCTCAGGGTGGTCGTGCTGGAAGTGGGAGGGGGCCAGCCTGGCGCCGGGACCTTGGGACTCCGACACGGTGTCGGCAGTTCCAGCGGGGACATTGCCGGGCCCGACCGCAGCCGGCCGCCCGCTTTGCTGCGCCATGTCGTCCTGAGCCGTTTCCCCTGGTGCGTCCTGGTGCGGGCGCGGCTGGGTCAGCCAGGCGACGGCCGCGCCGGTGACAGCCAGCGGCCATTCCACCACGCCGGCCACGCCGAGCACCCCGGCTCCGGTATAGACAGCGATCCGCCGTCCGCGCGGCGAGACCGCTCCAATCCGATCCAGCGCGCCGTCGGCGACCCTGCTCACCTGCCCCGCGCCGGGCAAGCGGCGGAGCCCGGAACCAAGGGTCCGCAACGGCTGAGGAAGATGTGAAGAACTCGTCCTGTGCTGACTCATCGCGTATTCTCCCTCCGCGCGTCATCAACGGTTCTCAGTCCGAGTTTCCCCTTGTCACACCACTATGCGGTGGGATCGACGTGGGATCGACATCAGCCGCCCATGCGCCAGGAAGCTCCTGAAGCCGCCCGCCGGTTTCCCGTGGCGGGCGGCTCGTGCCGTGGGCGTTCAGAGATCGAGGTCGGCGGCGGCGCACTGTAGGTGTCCTGGGCCGCTGGACGACACCGGCATGGCGCCGGCGACGGGATTCGAACCCGCGTCACCCGCTTGAGAGGCGAAGTAGCCACAGCCTGCGCACCTGAACAATGCTCACCGTAGTCGAGGCGTTCGTCGGAAGGCACCTGGATTTCGGGGCACGCTGGGGGAGCGGAGAGTCGACAGGCCGGTGAGCCTCCCCGAGGCGCGCCGGGCCGTCCGGGTAGACATAGGTCCACGTCGACGACGGGCGCCTCCCCGAGCTGCCCGACCAGGTCCAGTCCGCCCTGCTGCGCATTGCGCAGGGCGCCCTGGCCAACGTCCGTGAACACGCCGCCGCCGACAACGCCACGACGCGGTGGTCCTGGACGTCGCCGACGACGGCTACGGACTGCCCGCGATGCGGGCGCGGTCTGCGACGACCACGCCGTCGTACGCGCCGGTCTGCTCGCCCTGCTCGACAGCGCACCAGACAGACATTGAGGTCGTCGGCGAGGCCGGCGCACCGGCGAGGAGGCGTTCGCGCCGGCCGCGAAGCTCGTCCCGGACGTGGTGCTGATGGATCTGCAGCTGGGCGAGGGCATCGACGGCGTGGAAGCCACCCGCCGCCTCACCTCCACCCCCGTGGCCAACCTGCGCCGACCCCGCCCCGCCCTCACCGAAGGGGCGGGCCGCCCGCCAGTGTGCGCCCCGCCCCGTCGATGTGAGGCTTTACCTCGGCCGTGGTGGCTCAGAAGGCAAATGCCGCAGCCCCCTGAGTTTCCTTGATGCAAGGATTGGCGAAGGTGTGCTCATAGTTTATGCGTGTACCACGCCATACACCTTGAATGGTGACGACAACGGGGCGATATTCCTTGGTGCAGGGTTGTCCCGCCTCATTCCCGCGGAGGGTGGCCAAGCGGTCGAGGTCCCCGTTCACGCGGTCCAGATCCGCGCAGGCTTGTCGCGGATCGGGGTGAGTTCCCGAGGTGGTGTACGCACAGTTCACCGTCACCGCGCGCTCCGGTGCTGTGGTGGCGGCCTTCTCTCCATGGCCGGTGGTCATGACCAGCGCCGACGGGGCGTACAGCGAGGCCGGTGCGGAGCCGGGCGCGCTGTGGGCGGGCATGCTCAGCGGACCGGCGAGAGCCGTGGTGAGCAGGACTCCTGTCATGGCCCAGCGTGTCATTGGTCGCATCGTGCAACTCCCTTCTGTTTGGGGTGTTCGATGCCTTGAAGTACCCGACTTGTTGTCCCCATGGTCGAGGAGGTGAGAGGGGTTCCATTTCGTTTGCCGGTTGAAGGCGTGGCCGATGTGCCTGGGTATGAAATGGCCTGAAATTTGTTGCGTGGTTTTCGGCGGGGCAGCAGCTCAGAGCTGCTCGGCTACACGGTGGCGGCCGACGAGGGGCTTTCGAAGGCGACCGCCGCCCGAGGGGGTCCGCCGGCAGGCCGAGGTGGCGCGCAAACCGCGCCGCCAGGTCCCAGGTCCCGTGTCCTCATGGTCGCTCGCAACGCGGACAGACACCGTTCGAGGCCCCATTGCATGCCGGCCCACGGAAAACTGTGGGCCGGCCGCGGTCCGGCAGTTGCTGCGGCCATCGGCCTGGATAGTGACGAGAACCCTTTCGAAGGGCGCTCAGCCATGCCTCGCAAGGCGTCGGCGTCCCCGCGGATCGGCGCGATCTCGTCGCTGCCGGGATGATGCGAGGGCGGCTGCGGTGGCGGGTCGCCGCGGCCGGAATCGCGTTCGCCGCAGGCGGCAAGGCCTTGTTGGCCGGGGATACGCCCGGCCCGCGCCATTCCTCCGCGACGCCGGCCCCCGACCCACCTCCACGGCCGACCTGATCTCCACGCTCAAGGACCTGCTGCCGGAGGCCAAGGTCACCGAGCCGGACGGAAAGCATCTGTACGAAGAACTCGGCCCGCACGCCACGGTGGTCTACGACGACGGCAACGGCCCCGCCGCCCTCACCATCGGCTTCAGCCGGTTCGAGGCCGGTGCCCAGTCCGAGCTGACCATCGGCTGTCCGACCAAGAGCTCGGACTACCAGTTCGACAGTTGCGTCACCACTTGGCTGCCCGACCCGAATGGACATGACCACGGTCCGGATAGATCAGCGCCTTCAACCCCGGCACCCATGGCACCCTGACCCGATCGACCCCGGCTCTGACGAGGGATCAGCTGCGAAGGATCGCGCTCAGCTCCGAATGGGACCGGTTCCGCTGGACCCGGCGCCGCGACGGCGGAAGGCTTCGGCGCGGCACCCCTCAGCCGACGGGCGGCATGTCCGTGGGGCTGGAGTCGAGTCCGGGTCGTCTGCCGGCCCAGGCTCCGCGGGTGAAGTCGGGGATCTCGACCGGTCGGCCCTGCCTCGCCAGCGATGCGGCGCTCAGGGGGACCGCCGCGCACCAGGCAGCCGAGTCGTACACGTCGATGTCGGGCACCAGCCCGGCACGCATCAGCTGGACGGTGCGCCACTGCAGGACGTAGTCCATGCCGCCGTGACCGCCGTTGTTCGCGGCGTCGTCGCCGACCTTCTGCCACAGCCAGTGGTCGAACTCCTTGCGGTAGTCGGCGAAGTCG
This sequence comes from Streptomyces regalis, assembly GCF_001509475.1. Lineage (GTDB taxonomy): Bacteria > Actinomycetota > Actinomycetes > Streptomycetales > Streptomycetaceae > Streptomyces > Streptomyces regalis. The sequence continues at coordinate 20,064 of NZ_LLZG01000008.1, read as the reverse complement.
CGCCAGGTGTGGCCGCCATGGTCCGGTTCGAGATAGACGCGTGCGCCGGTCGGGGCGGGTCCGGCGTAGTCCTCGACGATCCCGCGGCTGCCGGCGAGGGTGTTGATCCTGCTGTACGGCCGGGGTGAACTCACGTCGTGCTCGGCTCGGACGACCCTGCCCCTCTCCGTCTCGATGAGGCAGGTGACCAGGTCACCGTTGATGTACGTCTCCTTCCAGGACGGGTGGTCCTGGGGGATGAAGCGCTCGCGGTAGTCGGCCAGTCCCTTCGGGGCGGTCGCGGTGGCGCGCAGGGTGGTCATCCGGTCGCCGCGGTTGATGTCCATGGCCGCCGCGATCGGGGCCAGCCCGTGCATGGGGTACAGGGACGCGGTGCTGCGGGTGTGCCACAGCCGTCGCCAGGAGTCGGTGTAGTACGTGTCGGAGAAGAGGAGCTCACGCAGGTCGTGGAGGTAGCCGCCGTGGCCGTTGGTGATGTCGCCGAACAGACCGGCGTGCGCCATCCTCAGCATGGCCAGTTCGTTGCGGCCGTAGCTGCAGTTCTCGGCGAGGAGCAGGTGCCTGCGGGTGCGCTCGGAGGTGTCGACCAGGTCCCACAGCTGGCGCAGCTCGGTCGCGACGGGGAGTTCCACCACGGCGTGCCTGCCGCTCGCCAGGGCGGCTCTGCCGTGCTCGTAGTGGAACTCCCACGGCGTGGCGACGTACACCAGGTCGATGTCGTCGCGCTGGAGCATCCGCGCGTAGGAGTCGGCTGATCCGCCGTATTCGGCGGGGCGGGGTTCGCCCTTGCTCACCAGGCGGTCGGCGGCGCGTCGCGCGCGATCGGCGCGGATGTCGCAGACGGCGGTCACGGTGCAGCCGGGTACCGCCGCCCAGCCCGTGATCATGCCTCCGCCGCGGTTGCCCAGGCCGATGACACCGACGCGGACGGTTCTGTGGACCTCGAACGGCACGCCGGTCATCGACTTCTGCCCGGGACGGCGGCTGGGCGCCTGTCCGGTCGCGGCGGAGGCGTCCGGTGCCGCGGCGGTCATCCCGGCCGCGAGCGCGCCGGTGGCGACGGCTCCGCCCAGGAGCAGTCGGCGTGAGACAGCGGGTGTTTCGGACATGACGGCAACACTCCTCGGTGGGGTGGCTTGCATCACTGTCGGGGCACTGTCGGGACTGTCGGGGCATGACTCTGCGGGCTCCGAGAGTGCATGTCAATATGTGCTCGATAGAAAGCAGTTCCGAGCAGGATCGAGCATCGACGGGCCGTCACCGTGCCGATCCGTACGATCAACGTCGGCTCGACGAAAGCGCATTGGGCCCCATGTCCTCCGACGGCAACTGCCTGCAATGAGGCCACCCACTACTTCGCCACCAACGAGTCGACCAGCGGCGAATTCGGCCTGTTACAAGGTGGAGTTGGGCGCCCGGTCGGCCGGCGCGGGCTAGATGCCGAACGGTGCGGCGTAGCGGACGGTTCCGCTGGGCAGCGGGTGCTCGGCGTTCAGGGTGAGGGCCATCAGGGCCTCGTCGGGTACGTCGATGGTGAGGCCGATGCCGTGGGCGGAGGCGCGGGTGAAGCCGAACCGGGGGTAGTAGGCCGGGTGCCCCAGGTCCGGGGTGTCGCCGATGTGGCAGCGGGTCAGCAGCGCGTAGCCGACGGGGCGGCCGTGCTCGTCCGTGGAGACGGGGGACAGGCCCTCGATTCAGGAGGAGTCGGCACGCAGCGCCTCGTCGTGTGGACGCCCGGGCGAGCTCACGCTCCCGGCGAGGGCGGACAGGATGAGGTCAGGCCACGGCCCGGGACGTGAGGCAGACCCGGACACTGCGCACGGTGGCCTTGAGCGCGCTCATCAACACTCCTCCCGCAGGCCACCGCCCCCCCCCACTCCGGGACGGCGGGATCACTCCTCGTGGCACACCGTGTCCGGGTCGGCGTCCTTGCGGCCCGGCGGCGCGGAGAGCGGTTCGTCGCTGCCGGCCGGCCGCCCGCATACCGTGACCGAGCGCACCTGGGGGCCGCGGTAGGTCACCCGCACGATCTCGTAGGCGTGTCCCCGCTGGTCGGCGTAGGGCTGGCTGCCGGCGAAGCTGACCGTGCCGACCGGTAGGTTCGGGTTGGGGCGCGAGCGCAGGTCGGCCCAGGTCTCCGGGGCGGTCTGCGGGGCGTCGCCGTTCTTCGAGGCCCGGTACAGCACCGCGGTGGCGCTGTAGGCCAGTACCGACTGCCCGCTGGAGAAGAGGGCGTCGTCCCAGGGCCGGGCGGGATCGTCGAGCGCGGTCACCGCCGCGCCCGCGGGGAGCAGGTCGCCGAGCGCGTCGTGGGCGTCCTCGTAGAAGCCGACCGCGCCGACGAGGTCCATCGGTGCCGGCGCGAAGTGGTAGAGGGTGACCTCCGCAGGGATGCGCAGACTCTCGCCCTCGTCGTAGTTGCTCTTGGCCAGGTCGTCGCCGGTGAACACGGTGATGGGCCGGCCGGAACAGCCGGGCGTGGAGCCCAGCTGGGACATCAGGTTGGGCACGTCCTCCACCCGGCCCGCGAAGTACAGGGCCCTGGGCACCGGATCACTCGCGCAGATGTCCTCGACCGGGTCGGTGAGTTCCGGTTCGCCGTTGGGGCTCAGCCGGTAGGAGCGGGAGGGCAGCGGCGTGAAGCCGGCCCGGTCCAGCATCTCCTTGCCCACCCTTGCCTGTTCGGTCGTGTAGAAGTCCTTCTCGCTGCCGACCTTGCGGGCCAGCACCACGCCCCGGGCGCCGTCCTCGCGCCGGGCGATCTGCCTGGCGACGACGAGCAGCGCGTTCGCCTCCTCCTCGTCGGTGGCGGCCAGACCGAACCAGTTCGACAGCTTCCGCGCCAGATGGCTGCCGGAGTTGGTGGTGCTCACCACGGGCAGGCCCGCGCCTTTGAGGATCTCCACGGCGTCGTCGCTCTCCGTGGTGTCGCGTCCCAGGCCGACGACACCGACGACCGACCGATCGCGCCGTGCCAGCTCCGCTATGTGCCGGGCCATGGGCAGCACCTGGAGCATGTTCTCGCCCGCGTTGGCGAGCAACACTCTTATCTTGGTCGGCTGGTGAGTGCTCACATTGGCGTAGTGCTGGTAGAGGTAGACACCGGTGATCTCCTCGAGCCCCTTGCGAGTGTCGGACTCGTCCGCCGCGGTGACCGGGCCGGCGTAGACGATCGTCACGTACTTGTCCGCGGGGCCGATCTTCGCGTTCTCCGCCCTGATCGCCTGCTCGACGGCGTCGAAGGTGACGCCCTTGCCGGCCCCGTACAGTTCCAGCCCGTTGCCCGCGGCCAGCCGTACGTCCCCGGTCGCGACCCCCACACACTCGCCGCCCACCAGAACGGAGTCCGTGTTGGAGCCGATCAGCCGGCCCTCGCAGTAGCGCTGTGCCATCCACCGGTTGCCGAGGAAACCGAGGGCGAGGGCGATGGCGAGGACCACCGCCAGGCAGGGCCTGGACCACAGCAGCCAGGCAGCCGTGCGGCGGATCCGGGTGGTGGAGTGCTGCGCGGAGTGCCGACGGCGCAACTCGTCGGCGGACAGCGGTATCCACAGGATCCACGGCAGCGCGGCCGAACGCCCGGGGGACTGGCCGACGTTGAGGCCGGTCACCCACTCCTGGTACCTGGCGTCCGCCGCGAAGGCACGCTCCGGATCGTCCTGTGCGGGCCCGTCGGGGTGCGGTGCGGCGAGCCGCGCCGGGTCCTCGGATCCCGGCGGCCGCAGCCGCTCCGCCGCCGGGATCGCGGCCAGTACCAGCAGCGGATCCACCTCGCTGCGACGGGTGCGTACGTTGCTGATCGCCCGCAGCAACAGCAGGCCGCCGTCGTCCTCGGTGGCACACGGCAGATACACCACGGGCGGTACCGTGCGCTTGCGGCGGCGCAGGTCCATCGTCCGGGGCCGGAAGTTCTCGCGCAGATCCTCGAGCAACGCCAGCACACGCAGCTCCAAATGGAACTGACGAGCCGTCGCATCACCCGCCTGGGCGGCCACCACCTGCTGGGCGACGGCGAAGGCCCGGCCACGGATCGTCTCCCAGGACTTCGTCGGCCGCCACCGGGACCATTCGGCGGCCTCCGGCCGGTCGCTCGAAGGCGCCAGGAAGGTGGTGGTCGCGAACCACCGGCTGGCTCGGCGCAGCCACAGCAGCGGCGGCGCGCTGCGCGCCAGCAGGTGCGCCACGCCGAACGCCGCCAGCGCCAGGCCCCCACCCCACACCGCCGTCTGCCACCCGCCCTCGCCGAGCAGCACGCTCAGGCAGGCGATGAACATCGCGCCCACGAAACCGGACGGGTTCACCACCGCACCGACGGTGTCCGTCAGCGCCGAGACGCGCCTGTCCTCATCGGTGTCGTCCGGATCACGCCCCGGCCGCCAGCGTAGCTCGGCCAGCCGCCGCATCAGCCGTTCGCGGCGTTGGGCGGCGGACCACACCGTGCTCACGTCACCGCCGACCTCCGGCGCGGCCTGCTCGATGGCGCGCAGCAGCCGCGAGCGCGGAAAGCCGAACGGCTTGTACTGCGAATGGTTCTGGTTGTCCCAGGGGTGCTCGCACAGCTGGCGCACCATGTCGATCGCCGAGGAGTACGCGTCCTCGCCGCCTCCGCCGTCCAGCCGTGTGGCGATCAGCCCCCGCGGCTGATGGCCCTGGCGGACGAACTCCACGACCTGCGCGACCCGTCGGTCCAGGGTGCCGGTGTCGTCCTCCTCGCCGGCCTGAAGGACCACCAGCGGTGTCACCGGCGGGTTGTCCCGGAAGTTGTCGATGAGCCGTCTCATCAACTCGAACACCGCGTCGGCAGCCTCGATCCCGGCGCTGCCGCTCCATGCTTCTCTGGCCACTCGCTCCGCCCCCGTCGCATCCGCCCGACCCGGCACTGCCGGATCCGACGCTGATACCCACCTCGAAACGCGCTGCACCGTACGGATGTTGCAATTCCTACAACTTGTCAGAGCCTGTGACGGACACGCCCACTCCAACGCTGAGATCAACGTGATCATTGACGTGACGTACGGGGAGGACTGGGACGCCGCCTCCCGCACGGTCCTCGGACCCATCAGCCGGGACCTCGCCGCGAGTCGGGACGCCGCGGGCGAGCAGTACGCCGTGGTGCTGCGCGAGCCGGAGCGCCCCCAGCCGATCGCCGTGCTGACCATCGCATGGGCGCACGACTACCTCGGCGTGTGGGCGTACGACGACCAGGGCCGTCGCATCCGCGAGTTCGACCTGCGCCGCCTGGAACCCGATCGGCTCTTCTGCCGCCACATCGCTCAGTGGCACTACGGCACCGAGGACATGAAGGAGTTCGCGGACAACGCGGGTCGCGTCCTCATCGACCTTTACCCGGACGGCAAGGGCCGGAAGGTCTCCCAACCGAGAGGGATCGGAGGCGGCTCGACGCACACGTCGGCCGATGTGCCGGACGCGCAGCGTTGGGCGCCGGCCGTCGCATTCGGCGACTGGGGATGGGCGGTTGCCCTGGCCACCGGCGGGCTCGTACGCGACGTCGCCCTACGGGACGCCACGACGGAGACCCCGGAGACCCCCCACCAGGACGGCCCGGCGGGACTCCAGGAGAACGGTCATGTCACCGCCCCCGGGTGGCGTCCGCCCAGCCCTCTGCGCCCTCGCCACCTCGAGGAGATGTTCACGCCCGGCACCCGGTTCTCCCCGCCCGACGACCACGCGACCGGCCCGTACGCCGTCGAGCGCGTCATCGACGCCGGATCGCTACGGCTGCCGACCGGCCGGGTCGTCGCCTGCGACCCGGGCTGGACCGATCCCGGCGAGCCGTTCACGGTGGCCGTACCGCCCGGCAGCTACCGCATGGAGATCGCGACCGCGTCCTACCCGACCGAGCACTGGCGCAAGGCGCTGCACATGGAGGACTTCACCGGGGCGCGCATCGTCGTCTCCGACGAACCGACGGTCGCTTGGGAGCTGGCGCTCCGCCCCGGTCAGGACCCGAGGACGCTGCGGGAGGGCGAGTTCTACGGCTTCGGCGTGGACACCGGCACCGGCTGCTTCGTCGACGCCGCGGCGGCCGACAGGCTCACGGGCGGCGAGGACACCGTCCCGCACGACGACAACACCGACGGCATCGTCGTCCTCGACGACCCGGAGTCCGGGGGCAACCTCATCGTCTACCCGAGCGGCATGGGAGACGGCTCCTACCCGGTGTGGATCGGCCGGGACGCCGACGGCGAGGTCACGTGCCTCGTCGCCGACATGTTGATCCTCCGCCATCAGGAGCTGTTGCCCGACCGATCGCAGCGGGACGGGTAGCGGACGCGGCAGGGCTGGGGCTGCCCCGCCGCGGTCTGGTCCTGCCGCGTCGGGTCCAGGGCACCCGGTTCACGGAATCGCCGGGCTTCCGGGCGCGAGGCGGGCCACGCGGTGGGTGTTCTGGGCGCCGTCCAGGGCGGCTGCTGTGGGATCCCCAGGGTGGCTGTCACAGCCCGGACAGTCCTACGGGGGTGCCGAGCCGGCACGTGCGCGATCGGTTCGCGGTCGGTGTGCTCGAGGAGGTCGTCGGGCGGGTCGTCGGCCCCCACCTGCACATGCGCACTGAAGGCGCGCGCTCGCCTGCTTTCCGACCCCGGCCCCCGGCAGCCGGAGACGGCGACGGTGTCGTCCCGGTGGCGGGCGTGGTGATCCCGCAGTGCACGGTGAATGGCCGGCCCGCCTGGTGGCTCAGCTGGACCGCGTCGCCGTATCGGTACCGGCGTTCGACGTCGCAGGCGACCGGATCAAGCGAATCCGTGATGTGCTCGATCCCCGCGAGGTCCGGCCCTGGACGGCGGCCCGACAGGGTTTGCGCACCTCCCACCCAGCCGCCGTCCCCCGCCGCTGCTGCGCACACAACGGCGCACTCGAACCCGAACCCGCCAACGGAACCGGGACGCGATCACACCTCGCCGCGCACCCGCAGCACCACCTTGTTCAGCACCCACAGCGCAATGCCGATCGCCAGCAGCACGCCTGCCCGGATGTAGACATTCGCGGGCCGGTCGGACAGCGGGCCGGCCAGGATCAGGGAGGTGATCGCGCCGAGCACCGGCAACACGGTCGGCGTACGGAAGTGCTGGTGCTCGACCCGGTCCCGGCGCTGGACGAGGACGGCGATGTTGACGACAGCGAAGACGCACAGGAGCAGGAAGGCCGTGGTGTCGCCGAGGCCCTCGATCTCCCCGGTGGAGACCAGCCCGATGGCGAGCAGCGAGACGAAGACGATGCCGACGACCGGCGTGCGGCGCCGGGGGACAACGCGGCCCAGGGCGCGCGGCAGGATACGTTCGTTCGCCATGCCGTAGCACAGGCGCGACGCCATCATGATGTTGATCAGGGCCGAGTTGGTCACCGCGAACAGGGCGATCAGCGCGAACAGCTTGGGCGGGAAGTCGAGCCCTCCGGCCTTGACGACCTCCAGCAGCGGCCCGCTGGAGTCCTCGAGCACGCGGTGGTCGACGAGTAGTGAGGAGACCAGGGCGACCAGGATGTAGAGGGTGCCGGTGACGACGACCCCGGTGAAGATGGCGCGTGGAAACGTACGTACCGGATCCTTGGTCTCCTCGGCCATGTTGACGGAGTCCTCGAACCCCACGAAGGCGAAGAAGCCGAGAGCCGTCGCTCCCAGCACGCTGGTGATCAGCGCGAAGCCGGTGCCCTCCGCCTGGAACTCGCCGAGCCGCGACGGCTCACCGTCACCGGACAGGACCGCCCAGGCGCCGATGGCGAGGATGATGAGCAGGCCTGTCAGTTCGACCACGGTGAGGACCACGTTGGTCTTCACGGACTCCGACACGCCCCGAATTCGGCGAGGTGGTCGCCGCTGAAGGCGCGGGCCGCCGCGCTTGCCGAGGACAGGCCGAGCACATGACCATGAAGGCGACGATGAAGGTGAGGAACGGGACCTGGAACGCCTTCTGGGTGTAGAGCGCCGCGCCGGCCGCCTTCGGGTACTTGCCGACGAGTTCCACGTACGAGGCTGCCGTCAGGATGGCCACGACGAAGCCGATGACGAACGGCAGCCACAGCGCTCCGCCGACCTTGCCACCGATGGCCCGCCGCAGCGGGGTGTCGTCCCGGTGCGGCGGTGCGGCGGCATCAGTTCCGGTTGCGGACACGAAGGCTCCCCCTGAAGCGTCGATCACTGAGCCGGACAACGTCTCACCTGCCCGGCAGACCGTGAGTGATGCCTTCGTTCAACGACGGCCCTGTTCTTCGTACGTGCGTGGCGGACCTGCGTTTTTCCGTCAGCGTCCGTGTCAGGCGTCCAGCGCGGCGAGTACGACGGACCTGGCCTCTTCTTGGATGCGGCGCAGATGGTCCGGGCCGAGGAACGACTCCGCGTAGATCTTGTAGACGTCCTCGGTGCCCGAAGGACGGGCGGCGAACCAGGCGTTGGCGGTGGCGACCTTGATCCCGCCGAGGGCGGCGCCGTTGCCGGGGGCCTCGGTGAGCACCGTGGTGACCGGCTCGTCGGCCAGGGTGTCGGCGGTGACCTGGCGCGGGGACAGCTTGGCGAGCAGAGCCTTCTCCTCGCGGGAGGCCGGGGCGTCGACGCGCGCGTAGGCGGGGGCACCGAAGCGGCCGGTGAGCTGCGCGTAGTGCTCCGAGGGCGTCTTGTCGGTGACGGCCGCGATCTCGGAGGCGAGCAGGGCCAGGATGATGCCGTCCTTGTCGGTGGTCCACACCGAACCGTCGCGGCGCAGGAAGGATGCGCCCGCCGACTCTTCGCCGCCGAAGCCGAGCGTGCCGTCCGACAGACCGTCCACGAACCACTTGAATCCGACCGGGACTTCGACCAGCGGCCGGCCAACGTCCGCCGCGACCCGGTCGATCATGCCGGACGACACCAGTGTCTTGCCGATCCCGGCGCCCGCGGGCCACTGCTCCCGGTGCGAGAAGAGGTACGAAATCGCCACGGCCAGATAGTGGTTGGGGTTCATCAGGCCCCCGTCCGGCGTGACGATGCCGTGCCGGTCGGCGTCGGCGTCATTGCCGGTGGCGATGTCGAACAGGTCGCGCTGCTCGATGAGCGAGGCCATGGCGTACGGCGAGGAGCAATCCATGCGGATCTTGCCGTCCCAGTCCAGCGTCATGAAGCGCCAGGTGGGGTCGGTGAGCGGGTTCACCACCGTCAGATCGAGGCCGTGCTGTTCGGCGATCCGGCCCCAGTACGCGACGGAGGCGCCGCCGAGCGGATCAGCGCCGATCCGCACGCCGGCCGACCGGATCGCCTCCAGGTCCAGCACGTTCGGCAGGTCGGCCACATAGCTGCCGAGGAAGTCGTGGCGGCCCGTGCCGGGCGCGGCAAGGGCACGGCTGTAGGGGATGCGCCGTACGTCCTTCAGGCCGCCGGTGATGATCTCGTTGGCGCGGTCCTGGATCCACGAGGTCGCCTCAGAACCGGCCGGGCCACCGCTCGGCGGGTTGTACTTGAAGCCGCCGTCGGCGGGCGGGTTGTGCGAGGGGGTGACCACCACGCCGTCGGCGAGTCCGGACGTACGGTTCCGGTTGTGGGTGAGGATGGCATGCGAGACGGCCGGGGTGGGCGTGTAGCCGTCGGCCTGGTCGATGAGGACGGTCACGTCGTTGGCGGCGAACACCTCCAGCGCTGTGATCCGGGCGGGCTCGGACAGGGCATGGGTGTCGGCGCCGAGGAAGAGGGGGCCGTCGGTGCCCCGGGCGGCCCGGTACTCGCAGATGGCCTGGCTGGTGGCCGCAATGTGGTCTTCGTTGAACGCCGCCGCGAGCGATGAGCCGCGGTGCCCCGAAGTGCCGAACGCCACTCGCTGTCCTGGTTCGGCCGGGTCGGGGTGCAGCGCATAGTACGCCGTGACCAGGCGGGCCACATCGACGAGGTCCTCGGGTCCGGCGACCTGTCCCGCTCGCGCGTCCTGCATTTCCCGCTCCTCTGCAAGGGTCGACCGTTGGGTACGGCCCTCATTCTCCCCTGCCCGGCCCACCGGGATGCGAACGGGCTGTTCGACGCGCTGCGTGCCGGACTACGCTCCTCGGCAACGGGCCGTCGTTGTGGGCGAGGGGCGTTGCCCGGCCCGTGAAGCATGAGTGAAAACCCTGTGGAAGCGGTGTCAGTGGGGCCGTTTATGCTGCACCGGAAGATCACGCGGGACCCAGGGGAGGGCGCGGCATGTTGGGCAGGCTGTTCGGCAGAGGAGCGGAAGGACCGGTGGCGGACCCGCACGTCCTTCCTGTCCCGCGCAGGAAGAAGCACGGGGTCTACACCCTGCGCGCGCTGGGGGACGCGCGCGTGCTCGCGCTGGTCGAGGCGGCCGACGCGGGGGACTGGGAGGCGGTCAAGGTGGCGCTGGCCCCCTTCGATCTCGGCCGCGAGCAGGCGGTCCTGGGGCAGCTGGCCGTTCTGGACGGTGTGGAGGAGTGGGCCGTCCGGGCCGCCGAGGAGGACAAGGGCGACAAGGAGCTCCGGGCGACGGCCCTGCTGATCTCGGGTGCGCGCCATGTCAACTGGGGCTGGGAGGCGCGCACGTCCGCCCGTGCCGTGGACGTCAGCCGCGAGCAGTGGCAGACCTTCTACGAGCGACTGCGCATCGCCGAGGAACACCTGCTCGAGGCCGCCGAGCTGCGGCCCGACTGGGTCACGCCGTGGCGCCATCTGCTCACCTCGGGACGCGGCATGTCCGTCGACGACAGTGTCCAGGAGGCCCGGCTCGCGGCCGGTCTGCGCCGTGATCCGCTGAACCTGGACGTCCACCTGGAGTGGGTGTCGCACCTCCAGCCCCGCTGGGGCGGAGAGCCGGGCCAGGCCCTGGAGTTCGCCCAGAAGGCCTTCGCCGGCGCGCCCGACGGGCACCGGCTCGGTTGTGTCATCGCCATGGCACGTATCGAGGAGTGGGTGGAGTCCGACGACCGCGACTGCCTGCAGCAGCCGCGGATCCGGACCGAGTTGAGGGAGGCCGCGGAGCGCAGCATCCTGCACCACGCGTACGAGCGCCGCCTGGGCTGGCAGGGCGACTACAACATCTTCGCCATGGCCCTCTCGCTGGCGGGCAGCAGCAAGGCCTCCAATGTCTTCCGCGAGCTGGACGGTGTGATCACCGAGTGGCCGTGGACCTTCATGGCGGACCCGGAGAAAGCGTACGCGCGCTTCCGCAAGGCCTTCTGAGCCACCGGCCACACCGTCACCGCCCGTCTTCGGCCGGTCCCGCTGACCTCCGCCGTTCCCTTCACCCCGGACTGCCCCATGCCCCTGCGTGACACCTCCGCCCACCACGCCGCCACCGACCGCACCTTCCAGGTCGATCTGCGCGGCCTCGTCGATCTCCTCTCCCACCACCTCTACTCCAGCCCCCGCGTCTACTTGCGCGAACTGATGCAGAACGCGGTGGACGCGCTGACCGCCCGGCACGCCCTCGAACCGACCGCCCCCGCCGACGCCTTCGGCGTCCGCCTGTACGCCAACGGCTCCGTCGTACGCGTCGAGGACGACGGCGTCGGTCTCACCGAGGCCGACGTGCACACCTTCCTCGCCACGATCGGCCGCAGCAGCAAGCGTGCCGACCGCATCGCCGAGCAGCGCGCCGACTTCATCGGCCAGTTCGGCATCGGCCTGCTGTCCTGCTTCCTGGTCGCAGACGAGATCCACGTCCTGAGCCGCTCCGCCCGCACCCCCGACGCGCCCGCCGTGGAGTGGCGGGGACGCGGCGACGGCAGCTACACCGTCCGCACCCTGCCCGCCTCCGCCCGCCCCCGGCCCGGCACCACCGTCACGCTGACACCGCGCGCCGACGCGGGCGAGTGGACCCGCCCGGCCCAGGTGCACGCGCTGGCCCGCCACTTCGGCTCCCTGTTGCGCCACCCGGTGACCTTCGACGACGGCACAGGCGGCCCGGGTGGCACGGACGGTCCGGGCGCGTCCGTCAACCCCGAGCCCGCCCCCTGGGCGCGCACGTACCCCACACCGGGAGCCCGTTCCCGTGCCCTGGCCGCGTACGGCGAGGACGTCTTCGGGTTCACGCCACTGGACACCATCGAACTGGACCTGCCGGCCGTAGGCCTGAAGGGCATCGCCTGCGTGCTGCCCGAGACGGTGCCGGCCGGGCGCCGCCACGGCCACCGCGTGCACGTCAAGGGCATGTTGCTGTCCGAGCAGGCCGAGGAGATCCTCCCCGAGTGGGCGTTCTTCGTCCGCTGCGTCGTCGACGCCGAGAGCCTGCGCCCGACGGCCTCCCGCGAGTCCCTGTACGAGGACGACACCCTCGCCGCCGTCCGCGACGCCCTCGCCGAGCGGCTGCGCGCGTGGATCGCCCGGGCCGCCGCCAGCGACCCGGACCTGCTCGGCCGCTTCCTCCAGGCCCACCACCTGGCCGTGAAGTCGCTCGCGGTGCACGACGACGAGATCCTGCGGATGCTGCTGCCCTGGCTGCCGTTCGAGACCACCGACGGGCACTGCACCCTCGACGAGTTCGCGCGCACCCACCGCACCGTGCTCGTGACGTCGAGCGTCGAGGAGTTCCGCCAGGTCGCCGCGATCGCTTCCGCCGCCGGGCTCGGCGTCGTCAACGGCGGCTACACCTACGACCGTGAACTGGTCCACCGGCTGCCCGAGATCAGGCCCGAGGCCACCGTCGCCGACCTCGACCCGGCGACCCTCACCGCCCACCTCGACCCCGTCGACCGGGAGACGGAACTGGCCGCCGCGGCCTACCTGGCCCTGGCCCGCGACGCCCTCGCCGTCTTCGACTGCGACGTCGCGCTGCGCACGTTCCAGCCCGTCTCCGCCCCCGCCCTCCTCATCGACAGCCGGGAGGCCCGGCACGAACGCACCCGCTCCCAGCTCGCCCGCGAGCAGGAGGGCGGCCTGTGGGGCGACATCCTCGGCGCCCTGCGCCAGGAGGCCCCGCGGGCCCAGCTGATCCTCAACCAGCTCAACCCGCTGGTCCGCACCGCCGTCGCCATCGACGAGCCCGAGCTGGCCCGCACCAGCGCCGAAGCCCTCTACGGCCAGGCCGCGATGCTGTCCCGGCGCCCGCTCAGGCCCGCCGAATCGAGCCTCATCAACCGCTCCTTCCTCGACCTTCTCGCCCACGCCCTGCGCAAGGACAGCTGACGATGCCCACCGCACCCCATCCCCAGAGCACCGACGAGCTGTACCAGGCGCTGAAGGAGAACGACCGGCGCCCGTACGGCCGCACCCGCACTGTCACCGCCGAGGAACTCGTCGACGCCGCCGAGCAGTTCGCCGAGCCCGTCCCGCTCGTCCACGCGCTCCTCGAACTCCAGGAGGCGTACACCTACGGCTCCGAACCCCGGAAGTCGCCCGTCGTCTTCGCCCGCCTGCTCACCCTCTTCGACGAGCAGCCCGACGTCTTCGACGACCGCCTGCGCCACATGCTCCACTGGCGGTTCAAGTGGGTGGGGCACGCCCTGCGCCAGCTGCCCGAGATACCGCTGGCCAGCCTGCGCCAGTGGCTGACGGAGATGCGCGACCGGTACGAGAAGGCCGGCCTCGGCCTCCAGCCCTACTACGGCCAGGCGTACCAGCTCGCCGCCCACGTGGGCGAGGACACCACCCTCGCCTATGAACTGTGGGCGGGCCGCACCCGCACCCGGCTCAGTGACTGCGAGGCCTGCGAGATCTGCGAGCGCGCCCTGTACCACCTCACCGCGGGCGACGACGAGCGTGCGCTGCGCGTCTGGGAGCCCGTCCTGGCCGGGAAGGAGTCCTGCCAGGAGGAGCCCGCCCGCTCCCTGTCGTACGCGCTGCTGCCCCTGCTGCGCACCGGACGCGCCGACCGGGCCCGCGAACTGCACCTCACCGGTTACCGCGGCTGCCGCCGCAACCCCTCGATGTCCGGGGAGGTCGGCCGGCACCTGGAGTTCTGCGCGCTGACCGGCAACGAGGCACGCGGCCTGGAACTGCTCGCCGAAAACCGGAACCTGTTCGACGAGGTCGCCTCGCCGCTGGACCAGCTCGACTTCCTCACCGGCGTGGAAGTCCTCCTTCAGCGCGTCGAGGGCCTCGGCCACGGCGACCTGCCCGCCGCCGGATATCCGGGCCGCACCTGGACGGTGGCCGGTCTGCGGGCCGAGGTGAGGGGCCGCGCCGACGACCTCGCCGCCCGCTTCGACGCCCGCAACGGGACCACGGCCCACACCGACCGCCGCACATCCCGCCTCGACCGCGCCCCGCTCCTGGACGCGCTGGAACTGACCCTGCGCACCCGCAGCCTCGACGACGTGGCCCCGCCCGCCCCGATTGCCGCGCCCACCGTCCGTACGGCCGCCACCGTCCCGGATGAGCTGCCCGAACTCATCCTCCACGCAAGGGAGTTGGAGGAGCAGGGGCACCCGGACGCACACGTCTGCTGGGCGCGGCTGCGTGCTCTCAGCGCCGCCCGTGACTACACCCACCCCGACGACCCGGCCGTGGGCCCGCTCGTGCAGCTGCGCGCGGACCTGCTGGCCGACGAGGCGGGCCGGGCGAGCGCGAAGGACGAACACGCCGAAGCCGTCGCCCTCCACGAGGAGGCCGCGGCCCTGTACGACGATGCCGGCCTGCCGGGCCACGCGGCGCTCGCTCGCGCCTGCGCCCTGCTCGCCGGCGCCGAGCTCCCCGCGCAAGGCGCGGACGGAGCCGAGGCGAAGGCCGCCGCGTTGACCGCCGCCCACGCGTCGATCGTCCGCCTGCAGGAGGAGACCCCCGGCCTCGCTCGGGACCTGGAGGCCCGCCTGCTGCGGCTGCGGGTGACCGCGCTCGCCCTGCGCCTGCAGACCTCGGGCAGCGAGGAGCACGTCGCGCCGGTCTTCGCCGAGGTGGACCTGCTGCACACGTTCGCCACCCGGCATGACATCGCCGGGCAGATCTCCGGCGCCCTGCTGCTGCGCGCGAGCACCTACGCCATCTCCGGCGATCTGCCCGCCGCAGTCGCCGAGATCGGCGCCCTCCTCGACCGGCTGAAGGCGCACGGCCCTGCCTGGCACCTGCCCCGCACGCTCGGACTGCGTGGCCGGCTCCAGCTCGGCCTACGGGATGCCCAGGCCGCGTACGCGGACCTGACCGAGGGCTTGCGCCTGGCCGCCGACTGGCCGGCCGACGCGCTCGACACCACCCGCCTCCACGGTGATCTGGCCGAGGCCTGCATGCACCTGGGCCGCCCCGACGAGGCGCTGCGGCACCTGACGCGCTCGGCGGAGCTGGACCTGCGCCGCGGCAGCCGCACGGACGCGTTCTGCACCTACAGCAACGCGGCCCAGCTCAGCCTCGACCTCGGCCGTATCGAGGACAGCATCGCCCTGCTCGACTCCCTGCTGGCCGAACCGGACGTCACCGCCGGTGAGCTGGACGACCGGCTCGTCGCCCAGCTGCGCCTGACCCGCGCCCGCGCGCTGCACGCGGGGGAGGACCTCAAGGCCGCCACAGCGGAGTTCGTCGCCCTCGCGGCCGAGTCGGCCGACTGGAAGGACGACCCGGGCAGCCACGCCATGATTGCCGCGGAGACGGCCGTACTCCTCGGCGAGTCCGGCGAGTTCGGCCGGGCCCGCGAGGCCGCGGACCAGGCGATCGCCGCCCACGCCCAGGACCCGCGCTACGAGCAGCTCAGCAGCTGCCTGCGTGAACTCGCCCGCCTCCAGACACAGCAGCAGGGCCCCGACGGCTTGACGGACGCCCTCGCCTTCCTCGCCGACGCCGGCCGGATCGCCGACGAGGCCCGCGCCGCCGGGTACGAGGGTCAGGGGCGCTCCCTGGACACGGCCCTGGCCTACGAACACGGGCGCGTCAACGCCTACGCGGGCGAGTCCGAGGAAGCCCTGGCCGCCTTGGAGAAGGCCCTGGGCCTGCTAGGGGAGCCAGGACCGCAGGACGCCCGCGCCGGTGAGTGGGCCGAGTGCGTCCGCCTCGCGGGCGCAGTCGAGGGCATCTATCTGGAACGCCCCGCCGCCGCCCTCACCCGCCTCGACGCGGCGGTCTCCCACCTGACCGCCCTAGGCCACACCGAGGACACCGAACCGCTCATCTCCCTCGCGGCCCGACTGCGCGACGAGGAGTGACGCGGTCGGTGCGGCCGTACCGGATCCGTTTGCGAAACGGTGGCGCCGGAGCAGGACGTGTGACGTGGCGGACGGCAGCGTCCCACGTCCGTCTCGGGCACGGGGCCGCCTGGGCAGGACACCGGCCGGTCCTCGCGGTACGGCGCGGCCTGGCGCCGCTGCAGGCCGGCTGGCTTGGCCGTGGCTCATGTGAAGCGGGTGATCCGGCGCAGGAGAGACGGCGGAGGGACGGTCGCCTCTACGAAGTCGCCGCGCCTCAGCCCACCGGTTGGTCCGGGTGATCGTCCGACCGCCACAGCCAGCGGAGGGCATCGGGAAGCAGGACACCGCCGTGGTTGGGGCTGTGGCCGCCATCGCCCAGGACAAGGCGGAAGTCGTAGCCGGCTTCTGCGAGCGCGGCCGCGACGCGCAGGTTGTCGGCGAGCCAGTTTGCCTCGGGCTCGTTCCAGCGCAGGTCACGATGGCCCGCTTGCATGAAGATGCGCAGCGGCTTGCGAGGGACGCGGGGGATGAGTTCGGGGTACGGGTTGCCGTCTGGCATCTGCGTGAAGCTGGACAAGTACCCGATCACCCGGCGGAATTTGTCCGGGCGCAGCCAGGCTGCGGTGAAGGCGCAGTTCCCGCCGCTACTGCCACCACAGATGCCCCACCGGTCGGGGTCCTCGGCGATCGAGTAGTGCTTCATGACCTCAGGGATGATCTCTGTCAGGAGAAAGCTGACGTACCGATCGTCGTAGGCGTCGTACTCGGTGTTGCGGTTCCTCGGATCCTCAGCATCCGGGAAGACGCCCGGGTCGACGAACACGCCGATGGTGACCGGGATGTCACCGCGGTGGACGAGATTGTCCAGAACGATCGTGCCGCGGACCTCCCCTTCAGGGTCCAGGTACCACCATCCGTCCTGGAACACCATCAGCGACGCCGGCTCCGTGGGGTCGTACCGCGCGGGCACATGCACCCAGAACTTCCGTGACGTTCCCGGGTAGATCGCGCTGTCGCTCCAGTCGAACCCGATCGTCTCACCGACGGGCACGCCGGGCTGCAAGGCGGAGTCGGGGCCATGGGCATAGCGCACGTCTGACTGGTGAATCGGAAGCGGCTGGTAGGGCACCTCGATCGTCACCCGAGCCAACCTAGGAGAGATCACGAACGGCCTCAACGGGGTTTATGACTGCCCCCACACGGCTTGACTTCTCCATTGGGAAGCCGATTGGGCCCCGAACTCACGTAGCGGCGGTGACCGTACGACTAACTGGTGACCGGTTGGGCCCGCTCGGCGGAGACGGTCGGCGCGGTGTCGTGCTCCAGACGGGCGTTGAGCGTGGCGGCGAAGTCCTCTGCACGGGACAGCTGGACGCGAAGCTTTTCTACCTGCTCGGTGGCGGCTTGCTCGTAGATCCGCACGCGTTCCAGCAGAGCTTCCCTCTCACCGGCGTCGAGCGCGCTGTCCGAGTCGAGGCGGTCGGTGGCGTCGAGCAGGTCGCGCATCTGGTCGAGGGTGAAGCCGAGGGGTTTCATGCGGCGGATGACCATCAGCCGGGCGACGTCGCTCTCGGTGTAGAGGCGGAAGCCGCCCTGGGAGCGGGCGGAGGGGACGACCAGGCCGGTCTCCTCGTAGTGGCGGATGGTGCGCAGGGACAGCTCGGTCCGCGAGGCGACTTCGCCGATCTGCATGTGCTTGTCGTCCACGCCCGTACCCCGGCCCTTCGCGGTGTGCCTGGTGCTGCCGCGTCCTGTGCGACCACCGATCCCTACTCTAACGTTAGGGTAGAGTCTTCGATGGTGGAGGTCTGCCGGCCCCACCACTGCTGTGTCGGGGCCGACGGCGCCCCCGGCGAAGATCCGATTGCCCTGCAGGAGAGAGCGTGCGCGTGACCATGCTGCCCGACGCCGCCGCCTGCCCGCCGTGACGCTGCGCCCCTGAAGACGAGCCCGGCCGCGTGAAATTTGCGGCTGCCCCTGCTGCGTCCGCTTCACCGAAGACTTCCGGTCCGCCTTGCTCGGGCCGCCCGCGGGGTGCCGCCCTGGCCCGCCCGCGCCGTTCCGCCGCCCCGGCCTGCTGAGACAGGGCGTGCCCGACTACGACAGGTGCCTGTTTCCTTGTCTTCTTCCGTTCTGTCTCCCGCCGCGCGGCTGCGTGGCCTGCGTCCCGACTGGCTGTCCGATCCGAAGGTGTGGCGTACCGAGGTCCTGGCCGGCCTCGTCGTTGCGCTCGCGCTGATTCCCGAGGCGATCTCGTTCTCGATCATCGCCGGAGTGGATCCGGCGATCGGCCTGTTCGCCTCGTTCACCATGGCCGTGGTGATCTCCGTCGTGGGCGGACGCCGGGCGATGATCTCGGCCGCGACCGGGGCCGTGGCGCTGGTGATCGCGCCGCTGAACCGAGAACACGGCTTCGGTTACCTGGTCGCCGCGGTCATCCTCGCCGGCGTCTTCCAAGTCGCGCTCGGCGCCCTCGGGGTGGCCAAGCTGATGCGCTTCATCCCCCGCTCCGTGATGGTCGGCTTCGTGAACTCCCTCGCCATCCTGATCTTCATGGCGCAGGTTCCGGAGATGCGGAACGTGCCATGGGCCGTGTATCCGCTGATCATCGGCGGCCTCGCCTTGATGGTGTTCTTCCCGAAGGTCACGACGGTGATCCCGGCGCCGCTGGTGTCCATCGTCATCCTCACCGTCATCACCGTCGCGGCGGGGATCGCGGTGCCGACCGTGGGCGACAAGGGCGCCCTGCCATCCTCACTGCCGGTGCCGGGCCTGCCGGACGTGCCGTTCACGTTCGACACGCTGACCACCATCGCGCCGTACGCCTTCGCCATGGCGCTGGTCGGGCTGATGGAGTCACTGATGACCGCCAAGCTGGTCGACGACATCACCGACACCCCATCCTCCAAGACCCGCGAGTCCATCGGCCAGGGCATCGCCAACATCGTCACCGGCTTCTTCGGGGGCATGGGCGGTTGCGCCATGATCGGGCAGACGATGATCAACGTGAAGGTGTCCGGCGCCCGCACCCGCCTGTCCACCTTCCTCGCCGGCGCGTTCCTCATGGTGCTGTGCATCGTCTTCGGCCCGGTCGTCTCCGACATCCCCATGGCCGCCCTGGTCGCCGTCATGGTCATGGTGTCCTTCGCGACCTTCGACTGGCACTCCCTCGCCCCCAAGACCCTCAAGCGGATGCCCGCCGGCGAGATCACCGTCATGGTCGTCACCGTCGCCTGCGTCGTCGCCACCCACAACCTCGCCATCGGCGTCGTCGTCGGCTCGATCACAGCGATGGTCATCTTCGCCAAGCGAGTCGCCCACCTCGCCAACGTCACCGCCGTGACCGACCCAGACGGCACGACGGTTGTCTACCGGGTCACCGGCGAATTGTTCTTCGCCTCCTCCAACGACCTCATCAGCCAGTTCAACTACGCCTCCGACCCCGACCATGTGGTCATCGACCTGTCCGCCGCCCACATCTGGGACGCCTCCTCCGTGGCCGCCTTGGACGCGATCGAGACCAAGTACAGCCAGCGCGGCAAGACCGTCGAGATCACCGGCCTGAACGACCCCAGCGCCGACCTGCACGGCAAGCTCACCGGCGAACTCGCCAGTCACTGACCCAGCCTCCTCCCGCGCCCGAGAAGAGGGCCCCGGCCACTCGCCGGGGCCCTCTCCCGTTCAAGCCGACCCCGTACGCCCGAGGCACCGAGGGACAACCCACCGCTGCGCCTCACTTGGCCGCTTTGCTCAACGCTGGGTGGCCGGCCGTGCTGCGGACTGGCCCATGGTCGCCGTCCTTGGGTGATGAGTTGCAGCAGTCGCAGCCAGGGCGACAGCCGCACACACCGTGCCCCTCACCCTCGGCTGCCGGGACCACGCCAGCGACAGGGGAGCGCAGCAGCCCTTGCCCTGCCACGCGTCGCGGCCTTCCTTCACGGCGGCGGGTCTGTCAAACGAGCGGTGTAACCGGGTTGACGGTTACTGACGGGCTGCAGAGAGGCGGCCGTCGAAGGTGATGTCGAAGGCGTTCAGCGCGGTCTT
>NZ_LLZG01000007.1 GCF_001509475.1 Streptomyces regalis | reverse complement strand
GCTTCCCGCGTGGGAGCCTGCCCGGGAGGTGGTCGGTGATGCCTCGCGGTGATCCCGGGGTGCTTCCCGCGTGGGAGCCTGCCCGGGAGGTGGTCGGTGTCGCTCCACGGTGGCCCCGGGGAGCTTCCCGCGTGGAAGCCGGTGCCCGGGGCTGGGCGTAAGCCTCTGCCGGTCCACAGCGCCGGGTCGCTGATCGTCACGTTCGGCATGGACGTCCGCTTCCGAGCGACGGTCCAGGCAACCCGGCCCGTCCGGTGTCCGAGGGAAGCGGGGCTGGGGGCGGTAGTCCCCGGGCGGGGCGTCTACGCTGGGTGTCGGACTGCAGGGCGGGTCGCAGCGACCCGTTTTGACCCGGCCCGGGCGCCGCAGGTATCCTGCATGTTCGTTGTGTATTGGCTTGCTCATTCTCACGGGACGGGCCCTTACACCGGTCCACCGGGCCGATGACCAGCGACCCCACGTACGCGGTATGCGTCGCCGCCGTGCGGTCCAGGCTGTCGTGATCGTTTCGGTGACCTGTTCAGGACCATTCACTCGAAGCGAAGGCTACGAACCGTGCGTACGTACAGCCCCAAGCCCGGCGATGTGACGCGCCAGTGGCACGTCATTGACGCTCAGGACGTTGTCCTGGGCCGTCTCGCCAGCACCGCCGCCTCCATCCTGCGGGGCAAGCACAAGCCGATCTACGCGCCCCACGTCGACACCGGTGACTTCGTCATCATCATCAACGCCGACAAGGTGCACCTGTCCGGCAACAAGCGGACTCAGAAGATGGCGTACCGCCACTCCGGCTACCCGGGTGGTCTGCGCTCCGTCCGTTACGACGAGCTCCTCGACAAGAACCCCGAGAAGGCCATCGAGAAGGCCGTCAAGGGCATGCTCCCCAAGAACACTCTGGGCCGTCAGATGCTCTCGAAGCTGAAGGTCTACAAGGGTGACCAGCACCCGCACGGCGCGCAGCAGCCGCAGCCGTACGAGATCACCCAGGTCGCGCAGTAAGTCCGGCCACCCCCT
The DNA here is from genome assembly GCF_001509475.1 of Streptomyces regalis. Classification (GTDB taxonomy): domain Bacteria; phylum Actinomycetota; class Actinomycetes; order Streptomycetales; family Streptomycetaceae; genus Streptomyces; species Streptomyces regalis. Next base: position 31,966 of record NZ_LLZG01000007.1, on the reverse strand, counting down.
AAGCCTGAAGAGAATCTGAGGAGAATCGTGGCCGAGACCACTGCCGAGCAGCCGCTCGAAGAGCTTGACATCGACAGCTACACCACCGAGTCCGAGGTTCCGGTGGAGGGTGAGTACACCTCCGAGTCCGTCGCCTCGCGCTTCGGTGAGCCCCAGCCCGCCGCCGGCCTGGGTCGTCGTAAGAACGCCATCGCGCGCGTTCGCATTGTGCCGGGCACCGGCAAGTGGAAGATCAACGGGCGTACGCTCGAGGACTACTTCCCGAACAAGGTGCACCAGCAGGAGGTCAACGAGCCGTTCAAGGTTCTTGAGCTCGAAGGTCGCTACGACGTCATCGCCCGCATCGCCGGTGGCGGTGTCTCCGGTCAGGCCGGTGCGCTCCGTCTCGGTGTCGCCCGTGCGCTGAACGAGGCCGACGTCGACAACAACCGCGGCGCGCTGAAGAAGGCCGGCTTCCTCAAGCGCGACGACCGTGCGGTCGAGCGCAAGAAGGCCGGTCTGAAGAAGGCCCGCAAGGCTCCGCAGTACAGCAAGCGCTAAGCTTCGCTGCCTGTACGTCCGAACGCCCCGGCGGCACGCCACAGTGCCGCCGGGGCGTTCGTTTTCTCACAGGCTTGGGCGTATAACGGCACAAGGTGCTCAAAGGCTGGTGTGCTCGTGTGCCCCTGTGTCCATCAGCTCGTGTGATCGAGCGATGGGACTATCGGACGATCTCCGGAAACTGACGCTTCCTCAGGAGGACAAGTGGGACGACTCTTCGGCACGGACGGCGTGCGTGGCGTCGCCAACGCGGATCTGACGGCCGAGATGGCGCTCGGTCTGTCCGTGGCGGCGGCACACGTGCTGGCCGAGGCGGGCACCTTCGAGGGCCACCGGCCGAAGGCGGTGGTCGGACGGGACCCGCGCGCGTCCGGGGAGTTCCTGGAGGCCGCCGTGGTGGCCGGTCTGGCGAGTGCGGGTGTCGATGTGCTGCGGGTCGGTGTGCTGCCGACACCGGCGGTGGCCTTTCTGACGGGATCGCTCGGCGCCGACCTCGGCGTCATGCTCTCCGCCAGCCACAACGCCATGCCGGACAACGGCGTCAAGTTCCTCGCGCGCGGCGGGCACAAGCTCGACGACGAGCTGGAGGACCGTATCGAGGCCGTCTACGACGAGCACCGGCACGGTGAGCCGTGGGAGCGGCCGACGGGTGCGGATGTCGGGCGTGTGCGGTCGTACGACGAGGGGTTCGAGGACTACGTCGCCCACCTCCTGGACGTACTGCCCAACCGGCTGGACGGGCTGAAGATCGTCCTCGACGAGGCGCACGGTGCCGCGGCGCGCGTGTCGCCGGAGGTGTTCACGCGGGCCGGGGCCGAGGTCGTCACCATCGGTGCCGAGCCGGACGGGCTCAACATCAATGACGGTTGCGGGTCCACGCACCTGGACAAGCTGAAGGCCGCCGTCGTCGAGCAGGGTGCCGCCCTCGGTATCGCGCACGACGGGGACGCCGACCGTTGCCTCGCCGTGGACCACACCGGCCAGGAGGTCGACGGCGACCAGATCCTCGCCGTGCTCGCGCTGGGGATGCGGGAGCGGTCCGCTCTGCGGTCCGACACCGTGGTGGCGACCGTCATGTCCAACCTCGGCTTCAAGCTGGCGATGGAGCGCGAGGGGATCCACCTCGTGCAGACCGCGGTCGGCGACCGGTATGTGCTGGAGGAGATGAAGGAGAAGGGCTTCGCGCTGGGTGGCGAGCAGTCCGGGCATGTGATCGTGCTGGATCACGCCACGACCGGTGACGGCACGCTGACCGGGCTGCTGCTGGCCGCGCGCGTCGCGCAGACCGGGCGTACGCTGCGGGATCTCGCGTCGGTGATGGAGCGGCTGCCGCAGGTGCTGATCAATGTGCCTGACGTGGACAAGGCGCGGGTCAAGACGTCGGCCGACCTCGCCGCCGCCGTCGCCGAGGCGGAGCGGGAGCTGGGGGAGACCGGGCGGGTGCTGCTTCGGCCTTCGGGGACCGAGCCGTTGGTGCGTGTGATGGTCGAGGCCGCCGACATCGACCAGGCGCGGTCGGTCGCCGGGCGGCTTGCCGATGCGGTGAAGTCGGCGCTGGGGTAGTTCCACGGGACGCCGTGCGGGGTGGGGACTGAGTTCCGCTCCGGCGGCGTAACAAAGGGTGCGTGCGCCGTGACTGGTTGTTTCACTTTCGTCGAGGGGGGCTCTGCTTGGCGCCCTGCCTCGACGAAAGAGAGAGACACCGCATGAAGATCGTGAGCAGCATCCTGAAGCGAGCGGCTGTTCCGGCCCTGGCCGTCGGTCTCGTCGTCCCCGCGCTCGCCACCCCGGCCGCGGCCCAGACCCCCGGTTCCACTGCGTTTCGTTTTTTCGGCACCGTCGGTCTCAGTGCGCGGGCCGGCTTCGCGAACAATGTGACGGCCACCGTCGTCGGCACCAATCTGAGGCTCATGGACACCACGGGCGTCGCGGCGGGACCGGGTTGCTCCCAGGTGGACTTCTTCAATGTCAACTGTCCCCTCCCCGTCAGCCGGCTCGCGGTCGGGCTGGGTGACGGGGGTGACCAGTTCCATGGGACGAGCATCGGTATCCGCACCGTCGTCGATGCCGGCTCGGGCGCCGACATCGTGGAGACCGGCAGCGGCAACGACACGATCGGTGTGGACGACGACACGCCCAACAACGACATCGTGTCCACCTGTGGCCTCGGTTCGGACGTGGTGTTCGCCAACCCCGGTGACGTGATCGGCACGGGCTGCGAAGCGCGTTACATCTCCTAGACGCCGCCGGCCTTCGCCTGACGCTCACGCTGCCTGGCCCACAGCCACTTCTGGGCCAGGAGCGTGAGGGTGCCGGCCAGGACGATGCCCAGCAGGTTCAGGAGCAGCTGGCCCGTCGAGAGCCAGGTCTGCTTGGCGTCGTCGTAGATCAGGGCCACTGCGGCGTTCGCGGCGGCCGGGACCGTCGTCACGGAGATGGCGACGCCGACCAGGGCGCCGGACTTGGCGGACGTCAGGGAGAGGGTGCCGGCGGCGCCGGCGAGGATCGCCACGACGAAGGAGAACCAGTCGGGGGCGTAGATGAACCCGGTGTTGGGCCGTTCGGCCTCCAGTTTGGCCTCGGTGAACAGGCCGACGGCGTCCATGAAGTAGCTGAAGGCCACCGTCGCTGCCATCGCGACGGCGAAGCCGACCAGCAGGGCGATCAGTGAGCGCAGCGCCAGGCGCGGAGCCCGTTTCACCGAGGCCGTACAGATGCCCGCCAGCGGTCCGAACTCCGGGCCGACCGCCATCGCGCCCACGATCAGGATCGCGTTGTCGAGCACCACACCGCACGCCGCGATCATCGTGGCGAGCGTGATGAAGGCCAGGTAGGTGATGGAGAGGGTGGACTCCTCGTGCGTCGCGTCCGTGAGGTGCTCCCACAGCACCGCGTCCGCGCCCTCGCCGGGGGCCTCCGCCTCGGCCTTGTCGGCGCGCCTGGACAGTGACAGGTCGATGTTCTCGACGGCGATGGAGCCGGACTTGTCGAGGTCCAACCCCTGCAGCCTGCTCAGAAGTTCGTCACCCGCCTCGCGCGCCACGTCGCACAGGACGACGTCCCCGGCAGGGTTGCGGGCGGCGCCCGGCAGCACGACGAGGTGTGTGGTGCCGACCATCTTCTCGATCAGGCGGACCACGTCGTGGGTCTTGTCGGCCGGGGTGATCAGGCGCAGATGCAGCATGGCGTCCATCTAACAGGCCCGCGTCTCGGCCTTGCGGCCCCAGGGCTTGTCTGGCGGGGCCCTACAGCTTGCGCAGGCTCAGGCGCTGGACCTTGTGGTCCGGGCCCTTGCGGACGACGAGGGTGGCGCGGCCTCGGGTGGGGGCGATGTTCTCGACGAGGTTGGGCTTGTTGATCGTGCGCCACATCGTGCGGGCGTAGTCGAGGGCCTCCTCCTCGGAGACCTGGGTGTATTTGCGGAAGTACGAGGAGGGGTTCTGGAAAGCCGTCTCGCGCAGCCGCTTGAAGCGGTTGAGGTACCAGCGCTCGATGTCCTCGGTGCGGGCGTCGACGTACACGCTGAAGTCGAAGTAGTCCGCGAGGCCGACCCGGGTGCGGCCGTCCTTGCCGGGGAGGGCGGGCTGCAGGACGTTCAGGCCCTCGACGATCAGGATGTCGGGGCGGCGGACCGTGAGCCGCTGGTCGGGGACGATGTCGTAGATCAGGTGGGAGTAGACGGGGGCCGTGACCTCGTCCTTGCCCGCCTTGATGTCGGCGACGAAGCGGGTCAGGGCGCGGCGGTCGAAGGACTCGGGGAAACCCTTCCGCGACATCAGGCCGCGGGCCTGGAGCTCCTTGGTGGGGAGCAGGAAGCCGTCCGTCGTGACCAGCTCGACGCGCGGGTGCTCGGGCCAGCGGGAGAGCAGGGCCTGCAGGAGGCGGGCGACCGTGGACTTTCCTACGGCGACGGAGCCGGCGACTCCTATGACGAACGGGGTGCCGGACTGGGAGCCCTGTTCGCCGAGGAAGGTGTTCAGGGCGCCGCGCAGGCCGTCGGTGGCGCCTACGTAGAGGTTGAGGAGGCGGGAGAGCGGGAGGTAGATGTCGCGGACCTCGTCGAGGTCGATGACGTCACCGAGGCCGCGCAGCTTCTCGACCTCTTCCGCGGTGAGCGGCAGCGGGGTCTTGTCGCGCAGCGCACTCCACTCGGAGCGGGTGAGGTCGACGTAGGGAGTCGCCTCCGGCCGCTGCCGGTGGGCGCTCCGGGGTATCGAGGAGACCGGAGAGATCACAGTCCATTGTTAACGCTGTTTGAACGGGGTGGGGGGTGGGGTGGGTCACGTTGGGGTGTCAGCAGGCGGGTGTCAGCAGGCTCCGGGGGAGTGGATGAAGCCCCGCCGGGGAGCACCCGGCCGGGTTTCGGGTCCGCGCGTCCCGCGCCGGCCTGCTCCCCCGCTCGCTTGTGTGGCAGCTGTGGATGGGTCGTGTAAGTCCGGCGTTCGAGGCTCACGGAGATGGCTGATTTTCGACGGTCATGGTGAGTCGCCCGTCGCGGCACGCGCACCCAGTGGAAATTTCCGAAATCGGGCACGCTACGGCCTTTTCTGGGCGGAGTTCGGTCGTAGGCTGCCGCGCATGTGCGGAATCGTGGGATACGTGGGGTCGCAGTCGGCGCTCGAGATCGTGATGGCCGGGCTGAAGCGGCTGGAGTACCGGGGGTACGACTCGGCGGGTGTCGCCGTGCTGGCGGACGGGGGGTTGGCGGCCGCGAAGAAGGCGGGCAAGTTCGTCAACCTGGAGAAGGAACTGACGGAGCGGCCGCTGCCGACGGGGGCGACCGGCATCGGGCACACGCGGTGGGCCACGCACGGCGGGCCGACGGATGCCAACGCGCATCCGCACCTCGACAACGCCGGGCGCGTGGCCGTCGTGCACAACGGGATCATCGAGAACTTCGCCGCGCTTCGGGCCGAGTTGGAGGAGCGGGGGCATGAGCTGGCCTCCGAGACGGACACCGAGGTGGTCGCGCACCTGCTCGCCGAGGAGTTCTCGGCCTGTGCCGACCTCGCCGAGGCCATGCGGCTGGTGTGCCGGCGGCTGGAGGGGGCGTTCACGCTGGTCGCCGTGCATGCGGACGAGCCCGATGTGGTGGTGGGGGCGCGGCGGAACTCGCCGCTGGTGGTGGGCGTTGGGGAGGGTGAGGCCTTTCTTGCCTCGGACGTCGCCGCGTTCATCGCCCATACGCGGTCGGCGATCGAGCTGGGGCAGGACCAGGTGGTCGAGCTGCGGCGGGACGGGGTGACCGTCACCGGGTTCGACGGGCGGCCGGCGGATGTGCGGTCGTATCGCGTCGACTGGGACGCCGCCGCCGCGGAAAAGGGGGGCTATGACTACTTCATGCTCAAGGAGATCGCCGAGCAGCCCAAGGCTGTCGCCGATACCTTGCTGGGGCGCATCGACGCCGCCGGCTCCCTGACGCTGGACGAGGTCCGGATCAGCGCCTCCGAGCTGCGGGAAGTCGACAAGGTTGTGATTGTTGCGTGCGGTACGGCCTTTCACGCCGGGTTGATTGCCAAGTACGCCATCGAGCACTGGACGCGGATTCCGTGTGAGGTGGAGCTGGCCAGTGAGTTTCGGTACCGGGATCCGATCCTCGATCAGCAGACGCTCGTCATCGCCATCTCCCAGTCCGGCGAGACCATGGACACGCTGATGGCGCTACGGCATGCGCGTGAGCAGGGAGCCCGGGTGCTGGCAATCTGCAACACCAACGGGTCGACGATTCCGCGTGAGTCGGATGCGGTGCTTTATACGCATGCCGGGCCCGAGGTCGCGGTTGCTTCGACGAAGGCGTTTCTGACGCAGCTCGTGGCCTGCTATCTCGTCGCGCTGTATCTGGGGCAGGTGCGGGGCACCAAGTGGGGGGACGAGATCCATGCGGTGATCCGGGACCTGTCGCAGATCTCCGGTGAGGTCGAGCGGGTGCTGGAGACCATGGAGCCGGTGCGGGCGCTGGCGCGGAGCCTGGCCCACAAGAACACGGTGCTGTTCCTTGGGCGGCATGTGGGATATCCGGTGGCGCTGGAAGGTGCGCTGAAGCTGAAGGAACTTGCCTATATGCACGCCGAGGGGTTTGCGGCGGGGGAGCTGAAGCACGGGCCTATCGCCCTGATCGAGGACGATCTGCCGGTGGTGGTCGTGGTGCCTTCACCTCGGGGGCGGTCTGTGCTGCACGACAAGATCGTGTCCAACATCCAGGAGATTCGGGCTCGGGGTGCTCGGACGATCGTGATCGCGGAGGAGGGGGATGAGGCGGTGGTGCCGTATGCGGATCACTTGATCTGGATTCCGGCGACTCCGACTTTGCTTCAGCCGCTGGTGGCTACGGTGCCGCTTCAGGTCTTCGCGTGCGAGCTGGCCACCGCTCGGGGGAACGAGGTGGATCAGCCTCGGAACCTGGCGAAGTCGGTGACGGTGGAGTGAGCCGACTTCAGGTCGTCTAGGAAGGCTGCGAAGGCTCCGGTCGGGAAGGTGAGGGTGCCGTAGGCCGGGGCCTTTGAGTCGCGGACGGCCACGTGGGCGGGGGTGTTCGCGATCTCCACGCAGTCGTTGCCGTCGCCCTCGCCTGAGTAGGACGACTTGCGCCAGGTGTCAGGGGTGTTCATTAGTCGGTGACGGTTGAGCGGGGCGCGGTCTTCAGAGCCTCGATGAAGGGGGTGAAGGCTCCGGTCGGGAAGGTGAGGGTTGCCCGGGCCGGGGCCTTTGAGTCGCGGATGGCGATGTGGGTGGGGGAGTTCGCGATCTCTACACATTCGTTGCCGTCGCCCTCGCCCGAGTAGGACGACTTCCGCCAGTTGTCGGAGGTGGTCATGGGTGCCTCACAACTCTTTCGCCAGCTTGTGGATGAAGTCACGCGACGGTTCAGGTTCGAGTGATACAGCCTCCACCTTACGGAAGCGCGTTCGATAAACGTTGAGCTGAGCTTCAGAATCGATAAGGATCGAGCCATGGGGTGCATCGCGCACCACGGTGTCCAGCTTGGGTAGGGGGCCGTCCACGTAGGTCATCGTGCTGGAGGCTGTCGCGAAGCCGTCCAGGTCGAAGGGGATGACGCGCACGGTGATGTGGTCGGCTTCGGAGAGCTCTAGGAGTCGGGCGAGTTGGGCCCTTGCCGCGGCACGGTCGCTGACTCGGATTCGAAGTGCCGCCTCGTGGATCACCGCTTGGTACGGGATGGTGAACTCCTGACGCGCCTTTCGATGTTGGATGCGCAACTCGGCTTCGTCATCGGTCAGTTCTGGCAGCCTGGACGAGAAGACGGCTCGCGAGTAATCCTCCGTCTGCAGCAGGCCAGGCACGTACAGGATTGCCACGTGGCGTAGGAAGCGGGCGTGGTGCTCCAACTCGGACAGGTCCAAGAAGGGCGTGGGTAGCAAACCCCGGTACTTCTCCCACCAGCCGCATGTCCGGTCGGTAGCCATAGCCGCCAAGGCGTCAATGAACTCCTCGTCGGTACAGGCGTAGTGGGAGGCGAGGCGACGGACTCGCTGCTCGCTCACGCCCGCGAGTGCGGACTCGATATGGGTGATCTGGGCGGGGCTCACGCCGAGCAGCGCGGCTGCCTGGCGGGAGTTGAGACCCGCAGCCTCACGGAGTCTGCGCAGTTCAGTTGCCAGTCGAATCTGGCGTGCCGTTGGTTCGCGCCTCTTCACCATCGACTGGTCCTCCTAACGCGCCTGTGGGCGCGACTCGTTCGGCGTCAGATTACGCGATCGGCTTGCCGCGTCCCTAGATTTACCCATACCGTCAGTGACGCGACGCACACGCTGCGGAAGCGCACCGCTCCGTCCTGCCATGACGGCCGCGGCAATGCCACCGCGCAACCCCCACCACCCGAACGGAGTTCACCCATGTCCGAAACAGAACCCTGGGAGTACACGCTCTACATCCCGAACGACGTCCGAGCCGTCACCGTCTCCCGCCGCACCCTCCGGCTCATCCTCACCCTGCACGGCCTCATCGGCCTCGCGGACACCGCCGAACTCCTCGCCACCGAGCTGGTCGCCAACGCCGTACGCCACACCAAGGGACCGGCCGCTCTGCGTGTGCGCTGGTCGGCCGGTGTGCTGCGGATCGGGGCGTGGGATGCGGATCCAGAACCGCCGGAGCCGCCACGGGAGTTGGAGAAGCTCGCGGAGGCCGAGGAGGGGCGGGGGTTGGCGATGGTCCGGGCCTGTTCCGATCTGTGGGGGTGGCAGCCGCTGACCAGAAACGGCAACCGGGGCAAGTACGTGTGGTGCGAGCTGACTTCGGCTGCCTGAGTGCATGGTCACATCCAGGCAGCCGTCGCGCTGTCAGGGTGTGGGGTCGAGGGAGAAGACGACCCTCTTGCCGCTGCTGGTGTTGATCTCCTCGTTCAGTCCCCATAGCCGCCCGGACGAGGGAGCGTAGGAGAGATTCTGGGTGAGTGGCGGTGACTTCGTGAGTACGTGCGGCTCCGCTCCCACCTTGGCCCGGTGGATGCAGGAATAGGTGTGCGGGGCGTCGGGATCCGGAACCCAGCCGGTCGGACACTCGCCACTCATGTAGTAGTAGGTGCCGTCGGTCGCGACGCCCTGCATCTGGAAGACGGGGCTCGCATAGGCCGCGTCGGCGGTGGCACTGCCGACGCTCGCGCCGCCGTCCGCCTCGGGAAGGGCTGTGGCGTCGTTCAGGTTCCAGCGGATGACGCGCCCGCCGCCTCCGGCGTCGTGCCCGCGATACTCACCGGAGACGAGCGCGTCCGGGGTCTTGCTGCGATCCAGACTGAGGGAGCCCAGACAGGGTTTGTTTCCGGTGGCGGCAGCGCATGCGCGCACGTTCGTGCCCTGGGGGACCGTCTGGTAGCGGGCCACCATGGGCAGGGCGTAGTCGTGCCAGCGGGCGGACGACACCCCGTTCACGATGCCCGTACGCTCGCTGCGGCTGTCCATCTTCCACAGGTGGCGCATGTCGTAGACCTGGAGTTCGCCGCCGTTGGCGACGAAGAGCTTGTTGCCGTACCAGACGACACCGTCGGCGTGGACGTTCTTGACCTCGGTGAAGTTGGCGCTCGCCCCCGTCCCCGTGGGCCGGACCAGCATGACGTGGCCGTATGTCACCGAAGTGCCGGTGGATTCAGCGATGCTGATCCGGCCGAACTTGCTGCGGTCGGCGTCCGCGGGGCCGTTGCCCCAGTACCAGGAGGCCACATAGAGGTGGTGGCCGTCGACGGTCCCGGACGGAGACGCGTCGTGGGAACCCGTCAGACCCTGCGGGGTCCAACCACCGGCGGGGCTCCAGCTGTTGGAGGTGTCGTCGGCCTTGTCCCAGCAGAACCCGTCGTACTTGAGCGAGCCGTCCAGGCCGGTGTTGTGGCAGAGGCTGGCCTGACCGGTGTGCTGCCTGGACTGCGCGACGCTCAGCGCGCTCACCTTGCTCACCGCGCCGGACTGGGACTCCACGCCCTGGACCGCCGCGCCGAGTGCGCGGAAGTCCTTCTCCGCGTTCAGGGACAGCTTGAGATCGCTGTAGGGCACCGGGGTCAGGCCGCTCGCGGCGGCGGCAGGCTGGGCTGTCACGAGTCCGGCGGCAAGGGAGGCTAGTCCGACGGTCAGGGCTGCCAGACGTCGGGCAACCCTCCGGCCGCCGGTTCGCGGAGTTAATGATCGCGTACTTATGTCATGCATCCGGGGAGGGTAGCCGACAAAAGCCTCAGTAGTCGGCATCTTTCCCAGCCTCACGTGGTCACCGTCGTGGCTGGTCGTCCAAGGCGTCCGCCCTCCACGCCGTCGCCTGCGGCATGAACCTGTGCTCTGCCGCGTACGCCGCCATACGGGCGTTCCGCTCCTCGGCCTCCGGCCCGTCCGGCAGGTGGAACTCGCCGCCCGCCTGGGCGGAACGGGCCTGCATGCTCGTGGCGCCCGCCAGCCGTCGGCCGGCGTAGCGGTCCAGGGCGTCCGGTACCTCGGCCGGCCTCGCGTCGCTGAGTACGTCGCCCAGTACCGCCGCGTCCAGGATCGCCTGGGCCGCGCCCTGCGCCTGGAACGGGACCATCGCGTGGGCGCTGTCGCCCAGGAGGGTCACGCGGCCGATGTTCCAACGCTTCAGCGGGGTGCGGGTGTAGATGCCGTAGCGGTACACCTGGCCGGCGCGTTCGAGGACGGTCAGCACCCGGGGGTCCCAGTCGGCGAACTCGCGCAGTTGTTCGCCGGGTTCGGCCTGAGCGGTCCAGGATTCCTGGGCCGCCGCCTCCGTGCTGAACACGGCCACGACGTTGAGGAGCTCGCCGCGGCGCACCCAGTAGTGGACGAAGTGGCGGTCCGGGCCGAGCCAGGCTGCGAGCGGCGGCAGGCCCAAGTCCTTCACCGCCTCCGAGGGGAGCAGGGCCCGGTACGCGGCCGTTCCCGAGAACACCGCCTCGTCCTTGCCGAAGAGCCACTGGCGGGCCGAGGACCGGATCCCGTCCGCGGCCACCACGAGGTCCGCGGTCAGGCGCTCGCCCGTCGCCGTCATCACCTGGGCGTAGTCGTCGTCCTGGCCGATGGCGACGACCGTCGTGTTCAGGCGTACCGACTCCCGTGGCACCGCCTGCGCCAAGGCCCTGTGCAGATCCGCCCGGTGGACCACCAAGTACGGCGCCCCGAACTCCTCCTCCGCCTCGCGGCCCAGCGCGTACCGGCAGATCTCCGCCCCGCTGGACCAGGTGCGGAAGCTCACGTGGGCAGGGCGGGCGGCCTGTGCGGCGACCGCGTCCAGCACGTCCAGTCGGCGCAGCTCCCGCGTGGCGTTGGGGGCGAGTTGGATTCCGGCGCCCACCTCCGTGAAGCGCGCCGTCTGCTCGACCAGCGTCACTTCGACACCCGCCCGGCGCAGGCTCAGCGTCGCGGCCAGTCCGCCGATGCCCGCCCCGACGACGATCGCCCTCATGCGACGCCGCCCCGTGCGGCAGACCGCCGCCGTATCGCCCTCTCCTCAGCCCCGTACATCCCGCCAGGCCCCCGGAATCCCCTCGGCCACGTCATGCGCCCCCACCGGCGCCCCGTCCGCCGCGAACCTCGCCGACAGGCCGTGGAGATACGCCGCCACGCTCGCAGCATCCAGCGCCGGGAGCCCCGTCGCCAGCAGCGATCCCGCCAATCCCGACAGGACGTCCCCGCTCCCGGCCGTGGCCAGCCAGGACGTTCCCGTCGGGTTCACCCGGACGGGGCCCGCGCCCCCCACGTCGGCCACCAGCGTCGTCGACCCCTTCAACAGCACGGTCGCCGAATACCGCGCCGCCAACTCCCGTACCGAAGCCAGCCGAGCCCCCTCGACCTCCTCCCGGGCCACCCCGAGCAGCGCCGCCGCCTCCCCGGCGTGCGGGGTCATCAGGGTCGGTGCCCTACGGCCCCGTACCGCCTCCGCGTCCGCCAGCCGCAGCCCGTCCGCGTCGATCAGCACCGGGACGTCCGTCGCCAGCACCTCCGCCACCGTCGCCGCGTCGTCCCCGGCGCCGGGGCCGACGACCCAGGCCTGCACGCGCCCCGCCTTCTTCGGTCCCCGGTCCGACACCAGCGTCTCGGGGAAGCGGGTGATGACCGCGTCCCCGGCCGGACCGACGTACCGTACGGCCCCCGCCCCGCCCCGCAACGCCCCCGCGACCGCCAGTACGGCGGCGCCCGGGTAACGGGCCGAGCCGGCGGCGATGCCGACGACGCCCCTGCGGTACTTGTCCGTCTCGGCCGCCGGCATCGGCAACAGCCGTGCCACGTCGTCGTGTTGCAGCGCCTCCAGCTCCACCGCGTCGTTCGGCAGCGCCAGACCGATGTCCACCAGCCGTACCACCCCGGCGTACTCCCGTGCCGGATCGATCAGCAGCCCCGGCTTGTGCGTGCCGAAGGTGACGGTGAGGTCGGCCCGCAGCGCCGTGCCGCGTACCTCGCCCGTGTCCGCGTCCACGCCGCTCGGCAGGTCCACGGCGACCACGGCGGCCCGCGAGCGCTCGGCCGCGGCGGCCAGCGGTGCCGCCTCCGGACGGAGCCCGCCCTTGCCGCCGATCCCGACAATTCCGTCGACGACCAGATGCGCGCGCTCGATCAACTCCTCGGCGGCATCGACTCCCGTCGTCCTGCCGCCCGCCCGGCGCAGCGCCGCCAGACCTCCGGCATGTGCCCGCTCGGGCTTCAGCAGGATCGCCGTAACTCCCGCCCCGCGCCTGGCCAGTCGGGCCCCGGCGTACAGGGCGTCGCCGCCGTTGTCGCCGCTGCCGACCAGCAGGACGATCCGGCTGCCGTACACCCGGCCCAGCAGATCCGCGCAGGCGGCGGCGAGTCCGGCCGCCGCCCGTTGCATCAGTGCCCCGTCCGCAAGCCGTGCCATCAGCTCCCGCTCGGCCGCCCTTACCGTCTCCACGCTGTACGCAGTCCGCATGTGACCGAGTCTTACGTACGGGCTCCCGTACGCGGCGAAGCTCGTCGCATCCATTGACGCTTTGCCGTGCCTTTGCCAAACTCACCGGCCCCCACAGGATGAATCGATTCAGTCGAATGGATTCGATGAGATCGGTTCTATGAGAGGAAGGCCCTCATGGGACGCAGAGCCGCATTCATAGGACGCAGATTCCCCTTCATGGGACGCGGAGCCGCCCTCCTCGCCGCCGCCGGTGCCACCGCCGTCCTCACCGTCATCGGCACCCTCACCGCCCCCACCCCCGCCGTGGCCGCCGCCTGCGGCGAAGGCTCCTACCAGGCCGAAGCCGTCCTCAGCGGCAGCACCTGGACCGCGCGGCGCGGCAGCAGCACCGTCTACACGGGCGGTGACATGCGGGCCGCCGTGCAGGCGGCCGTCAACAGCCTCACCGCCGGGCGTACCGCCAAGGAGCGGGTGGTGGTGCGGGGTTCGGGATCCGTGTCCGCCGGGTCGCGCATCTCCCTGCCGAGCTACACCGTGCTGGACGTCTGCGGCACCATCAACGTCACCGGCAGCGGTTCCGGCGACCAGGCTCCCGTCTACTCCCGCGGCACCCGGGACGTCGAGGTCCAGCACCTGAACCTCACCGGCAGCCCGCTGTACGGGATCTTCCTGCGGAACGTGCAGAACGTCGCCCTCGGGCAGATCGACATGCGGCTGTCCGCCGGTCTGGGCGTGCGGATCGACAACCGGGGCGACACCAGCCAGTGGACGCGCAACGTCCGGATCGACAACGTGTACGTCTCCGGGGCCTCCAGCCACGCCGTCGAGACATACGGCGTCGACGGCATCACCATCGGGACGGTGACCGCGCGGAACGTGGGCGAGTCGGGTCTGCTGCTCAACCAGACCATCAACGCCACCGTCACCAAGGTCGACGCCGAGAACGCGGGGGCGGGTACCGGGTACGCCGCCTTCCGTATGGCCAACCGGAACGGGCGGGTGGGGAGTTCCTACCCGACCAACATCCGGGTGGGCGAGGTCATCGCGCGCGGCGGCGGGCGCGGGGTGTTCTGCGTGTCCGAGAGCGGCGGGGCCGTCATCGACCGGGTCACCCTCTCGGGCACCGGCAACAACTCGGTCCTGATCGAGAACTGCTACAACGTCAACCTCGCCGCCCAGAGCGGCACCATCACCGGCGGCGGCGAGCTGCGGTTGGCGGCGCGGTCCGAGTTCCCGAACAACCGGGACATCACCGTCCAGAACCTGACCGTGACCAACTCGGCGATCAGGGAGAGCCCTTGTGGTGAGAACACCACGTTCCGGAACATCACCCGCGTGAACACCAGCCAGTCGATCTGCTGACCGCCGAGTGCGTGGTGGCGGAGCCTCGGCCCGCGCCTGTGGCTCAGCCCTCCGCCACCACCACCGCCGACGCCACTCCGGCATCGTGGCTCAGCGACACGTGCCAGGACTGTACGCCCAGTTCGGCCGCCCGAGCCGCCACCGTCCCCGTCACCCGCAGGCGTGGCCGGCCGCTGTCCTCGACGAAGACCTCCGCGTCCGTCCAGAGCAGGCCCGGGGGCGCGCCCAGTGCCTTGGCGAGGGCCTCCTTCGCGGCGAAGCGGGCGGCGAGCGAGGCGATGCCCCGGCGTTCGCCGCTGGGCAGCAGCAACTCGCTCTGAAGGAACAGCCGATCGGCCAGCGCAGGTGTGCGTTGCAGCGCCGCCTCGAACCTGTCGATCTCGGCCACGTCGATACCGACCCCGATGATGCTCATGCCGAGCACCCTACGGTCGGCCGCCCGTTCGGCGATGCCGGCCTCCCGCTCCTCGTTAGGGTGACGCCGCCGCGCGGCACCTCCCGCACAGCAGGGCCTCACGCTTCTCTGTGCGCATGATCAGCGGACGTATCGCATGTCGGAGTATGGCCGTAGTACTTGCCGCGGCCACGCTGCTGCCCGTCGGCAGCGCCTCGGCCGACCCCGTCCCCCCGGATCCCGGACCGCAGGCCGAACTCGTGCCGGGAATCCGCCTGGACGCGCTCCCGCTCTGGCAGACCGACACGCCCGACCAGGCGGCGGCGCCGGAGGTGTACACGCCCAGCGCCGAGGAGGACGCCGTCGAGCCGGAGGACGCGCCGGAGGAGGCGTACGACCGCGTGGAGTACGTCGATCCCATCGACGCCCTCGGGGGCGTGAAGTGCAGCGAGGAGACGGGCCCGTGGCAGCGGCAGGTCGAGCAGTGGCTGAAGCTGCCGGTGGACGGGGAGCAGTCGGCCGCCGACTGCCGGGCCATCCGCGCCTTTCAGGTGAAGCACAAGATCAAGCCCGCCATCGGGTTCGCCGGGCCTGTGACCTGGGCCACCATGCAGCTCGTGTCCGCCGGGAAGAACCCGAACGCCGACAAGAAGTGCCCGGTGCGGCGGTACCTGGTCGTCTGTGTCGACCTCGACCGGCAGCTGACCTGGGTGCAGGAAGGCAAACATGTCGTGTTCGGGCCCGTGCCCATCCGGAGCGGACGGGAGGGGTACGGGACGCGCACCGGGTGGCACGCGGTCTACTGGCGGCACAAGAACCATGTGTCGTCGCTGTACAACAGCCCCATGCCCTACTCCCAGTTCTTCAGCGGGGGACAGGCCTTCCACGGCGTCTACGCCAGCATCTTCACCCCCATCGGCTCGCGGGGCTGCGTCAACCTGCTCCTGGACGACGCCCGGGAGCTGTGGGGTCTGCTGAAGCGGAGCGACCGCGTGTACGTGTGGGGGCACCGGCCGGAGGCGTAGACCCGGTAGCGCGACGGGGTTGGGGGTCCCGGCTCGGCGGTGCTGTCGGACCCCTCTGAGACACTGGGGGCGCGATGACAGAAACAGCAGCCCTGCGGACCGCGCCCCTGCGTGCCCGCGCCGAGATCGATCTGGCCGCCCTGCGGGCCAATGTGCGGACCCTGCGCGCCCTCGCGCCGGGCGCGGCCCTCATGGCCGTCGTGAAGTCGGACGCGTATGGCCACGGGGCGGTGCCGTGTGCCCGCGCGGCCGTCGAGGCGGGCGCCCGCTGGCTGGGGACCGCCACGCCCGAGGAGGCCCTCGTGCTGCGCGCCGCCGGGCTGGACGGCGTGCGGATCATGTGCTGGCTGTGGACGCCGGGCGGGCCCTGGCGGGAGGCCATCGAGGCCGACCTCGACGTCTCCGTCAGCGGGATGTGGGCCCTGCGGGAGGTCACCGAGGCCGCCCGGTCGGCCGGCGCCCCCGCGCGCGTGCAGCTCAAGGCCGACACCGGGCTGGGGCGCAACGGCTGCCAGCCGGGTGACGACTGGGCCGAGCTGGTGCGGGAGGCCCTGCGGGCCGAGGCCGACGGGCTGATCCGGATCACCGGGCTCTGGTCGCACTTCGCCTGCGCCGACGAGCCCGGGCATCCGTCCATCGCCGCCCAGCTCTCCCGCTTCCGGGAGATGGTCGCGTACGCCGAGGCACAGGGCGTGCGCCCCGAGGTGCGGCACATCGCCAACTCGCCCGCCACGCTCACCCTCCCCGAAAGCCACTTCGACCTGGTGCGCACCGGGATCGCGACCTACGGCATCTCGCCCAGCCCCGAGCTGGGCAGCCCCGCCGACTTCGGGCTGCGGCCCGTGATGACGCTCTCGGCGTCCCTCGCCCTGGTGAAACACGTGCCGGGTGGCCACGGCGTCAGCTATGGGCATCACTACCTCACCCCCGGCGAGACCACCCTCGGCCTGGTCCCCCTCGGCTACGCCGACGGCATCCCGCGGCACGCCTCGGGCGCCGGGCCCGTCCTGGTCGGCGGCAAGTGGCGGACGGTCGCGGGACGGATCGCGATGGACCAGTTCGTCGTCGACCTGGGCGGGGACGAGCCCGAGCCGGGCGCCCGGGCCGTGCTGTTCGGGCCCGGCGACCGCGGTGAGCCCACCGCCGAGGACTGGGCGCAGGCCGCGGGCACCATCGCCTACGAAATCGTCACCCGGATCGGAACGCGCGTTCCCCGCGTCTATAGGAATGCGGCCACGTGATGCAGTCATCCGATGCGTCCATGTGAGGCGTCTGTATGAGTGCGGCTATGTGGGTGCGGCTATGTGAAGGGTGAATGCGTCCAGGTGAATGAGGAACGAGACGGGTAACCCGTAGCGCAGCATCGCAACCGAACAGCTGCACCATCCATCATCTGATGTCACACCGGCATCACCCGACACCCCGGCATTACCCAGCGAAGAGGAGCGGTACGTGAGCGAGAGCAGCGCGGAGGTCGTCGCGGCCGTCGCCTCCGCCACGGGGGCGGCCGCGAACTGGCGCAGGGCGACCGGTATCGCCGGTGCGGCGATAGGCGTGATCGCGGCGGGCGCGGCAGCGGGCGTCGCCATAGAGCGGATGACCGTGGGCCGGGGCATGCGGCAGAAGGCCCGCCTCGCCCTCGACTCGGCGGGGCCGTACGGCTCGCTGCGCGGCATGCCCGGCAAGGCGTACGCCGACGACGGCACCGAGCTGTACTACGAGGTCGACGACATCGACCCCGAGGCCGCCCCCGCCCTCACCCCGCGCCGGCGACGGCTCTTCGGGCGCAAGGCTCCGGCCCCCGTCACCGTCGTGTTCAGCCACGGCTACTGCCTCAGCCAGGACTCCTGGCACTTCCAGCGCGCCGCGCTCAGGGGCGTCGTACGCACCGTGCACTGGGACCAGCGCAGCCACGGCCGGTCCGGGCGGGGTGTGGCCCAGGTCGAGGACGGGGTGGCGCTCGACATCGAGCAGCTCGGGCGCGACCTGAAGGCCATCATCGACGCCGCCGCGCCCGAGGGGCCGATCGTGCTGGTCGGGCACTCCATGGGCGGGATGACGGTGATGGCGCTGGCCGACCAGTACCCGGAGCTGATCCGCGACCGCGTCGTCGCCACCGCCTTCGTCGGTACGTCCTCCGGCCGGCTCGGCGAGGTCAACTTCGGGCTGCCCGTCGCCGGTGTGAATGCGGTACGGCGGGTGTTGCCGGGCGTGCTCAAGGCGCTGGGGCAGCGGGCCGAGCTGGTGGAGAAGGGGCGCCGGGCCACCGCCGACCTGTTCGCGGGGATCATCAAGCGGTATTCGTTCTCGTCGCGGGACGTCGATCCGGCCGTCGCCCGGTTCGCCGAGCGGATGATCGAGGGGACGCCGATCGACGTGGTCGCGGAGTTCTACCCGGCCTTCACCGACCACGACAAGACCGAGGCGCTCGGCCTCTTCGCGGAGATGCCCGTGCTCGTCCTGGCCGGTGTGGGCGACCTCGTCACACCCAGCGAGCACAGCGAGGCGATCGCCGATCTGCTGCCGGAGGCCGAGCTGGTCCTGGTGCCGGACGCCGGGCACCTGGTGATGCTGGAGCACCCGGAAGTGGTCACCGACCGCCTGGCCGACCTGCTCACCCGCTCGGGCGCCGTGCCCGCAGGAGCTACGGTAAGTGGCTATGGAAGCACCAGCAGCACCGCACAACGCGGGTGACCTCGAGCTGACCGTCACTTCTCCCGATCAGATGCGGGAACTGGGCCGCCGCCTGGCCAAGCTGCTGCGCGCGGGCGACCTGCTGATGCTCAGCGGGGAGCTCGGCGCGGGCAAGACGACGCTGACCCGCGGCCTGGGCGAGGGGATGGGGGTCAGGGGAGCGGTGACGTCCCCGACCTTCGTGATCGCCCGCGTGCACCCCTCCCTCGGCGACGGTCCGCCGCTCGTCCACGTCGATGCCTACCGGCTGTCCGGCGGCCTCGACGAGATGGAGGACCTCGACCTCGACGTCTCGCTGCCCGAGTCGGTGATCGTCGTCGAGTGGGGCGAGGGCAAGGTCGAGGAGCTGACCGAGGAACGGCTGCAGGTCGTGATCCACCGGGCCGTCGGGGACACGACCGACGAGGTGCGCCATGTGACCGTGACCGGGCTCGGTGAGCGCTGGGCGGCGGTGGATCTGAGCGTGCTGTCCGCGTGAGCGGGCGCGGGCGGGCCGGGCGCGGTGACTGAGCCGGATGAACATTCCGACAAGACGTCGGCAAGATATTGCATTTGCGGTCTTGCGCGTGGTCACATGGTATCCAGTCCGTAGTTAGGTCTGCCTAACTACGCCCCCTCCCGGCCCCAGGAGGCGTTCATGTCGGCTTCGGAGAACAAGGTCCAGCAGCGGCCGCAGGTGGTCGCCGGGGTGGCCGGGGTGTCCATGCGGGATCTGCTGGCGGCGGGTGCGGCTGCGAACGTGATCTCGACTCCGCCGCGGGCTCCTGAGCCGGAGGCGCCGCGGCCGGCCGCCGATCACGGGCATCGCGAAGCGGCGTAGCTCCGCTGGTTGTGCCGTGATGGGTAGTGCCGCGTTGTGTCGTTGTTCGGGTGCGGCGCCGTTGTGGCTGGTCGCGCAGTTCCCCGCGCCCCTTTAGGGCGCTTCGCTCGCCCTGCGTCAGGGGATCACTGCGACCGTTCGGCCGATTGTTGCGAAGTCCCACATCGCGGCGCCGTCTGCCCGGGACTCGCGGATGCCGCCCGTCTTCACGGACGGGTTGGGCTGGGGCGGCGAGCCGTCGACGGCTGCGCTGAAGCCGATGGTGACGCCTTCCACGTTGCTGAAGCGGACGACGTGCTCGATGGCGGCGCCGTCCGTGCCGGTGATCGCCTTGGAGCGGGACGTGACCATGTAGACGCCGGGAGCGGGGTCGACCGATCCGGCGGTGACACGGAACGTGCGCTTGACCGTGTCCCCCTCACCGACCAGCCACACCCGGTCGTGGTCCAGCGAATACACGACCCGCACACCCGTACCGGACCCGGCGGGCAGCGCGCCGGGGCCCGTGCCGTCGCGGGGCCCCTTGGCGGCGCTCGCCGCGGGTGAGCTGCTCGCACGGGGCTTGCCCAGGCCGGCCTGGGCGCTCGCCGAGGCCTGGTAGGCGAGGAAGCCGACGGTCGCGAGGGCAGCCGCGGTGAGCCCCGCCACGAATCCGGAGCTGCTGCTTGCCACCGTCGCCCACCTCGGTTGTTCGCGCCGTACGTCGTGATCCAGCCCGACCGTAGCAGCCGTCGAGCGTGCCGCCGGGGCGGCGCTTCCTGGGGCCGGAGCGCCGTAGGCTGTTTGCGTGCTCTTGCTCGCTCTGGATACCGCCACCCCCGCCGTCACCGTCGCACTGCACGACGGTACGGACGTCATCGCCTCGTCGAGCCAGGTGGACGCGCGCCGGCACGGCGAGCTGCTGCTGCCGGCCGTCGACCGGGTCCTCGCCGAGGCCGGTGTGCGGCTCGACGCCGTCACCGACATCGTCGTAGGCATCGGCCCCGGCCCGTACACCGGGCTGCGCGTCGGTCTGATGACCGCCGACACCTTCGGGATCGCCCTCGGCGTCCCCGTGCACGGTGTGTGCACGCTCGACGGCCTCGCGTACGCCGCCGACATCGAGAAGGGGCCGTTCGTCGTGGCGACCGACGCCCGGCGCAAGGAGGTCTACTGGGCACGGTACGCCGACTCCCGTACGCGTCTGACCGACCCGGCCGTCGACCGGCCCGCCGACATCGCCGACCAGGTCGCCGGGCTGCCCGCCGTCGGCGCGGGCGCGCTGCTGTACCCCGACGCCTTCCCCAGCGCCCACGAGCCCGAGCATGTGTCGGCGGCGGCCCTCGCGGGTCTGGCCGCCGAGAAGCTGGCGGCGGGCGAGGAACTCCCCGCGCCCCGGCCGCTGTACCTGCGCCGGCCCGACGCCCAGGTCCCCAAGAACTACAAGGTGGTCACCCCCAAGTGACAGGACAGCCGACCGGACCGGAGACCGGGCCGCCCGTGACTCCTGTGCTGCGCGAGATGCGCTGGTGGGACATCGACCGGGTGCTGGGCCTGGAGAAGGACCTCTTCCCCGAGGACGCCTGGTCCCGGGGCATGTTCTGGTCCGAGCTGGCCCACTCGCGCGGGCCCGAGGCGACCCGGCGCTATGTCGTCGCCGAGGAGGGTGAACGGCTCGTGGGATACGCCGGACTCGCCTCCGCCGGGGACCTGGCCGACGTCCAGACCATCGCCGTCGCCCGTGACTACTGGGGGACGGGTCTCGGCGGCCGTCTGCTCACCGAACTGCTGCGGGCCGCCACCGTTTTCGAGTGCGCCGAAGTGATGCTGGAGTGCCGCGTGGACAACGTCCGCGCACAGAAGCTCTACGAGCGTTTCGGTTTCGAGGCCATCGGCTTCAGGCGCGGCTATTACCAGCCGGGGAACGTGGACGCCCTGGTGATGAGACTGACCACGAAACCCGACAGCGGCTCCGCCGCGGGTTCAACTTCCGTACAAGGAACCGAGATCAATGGCTGACTCACGCGACGAGCCGCTCGTACTCGGCATCGAGACCTCCTGCGACGAGACCGGCGTCGGCATCGTCCGCGGCACCACCCTGCTCGCCGACGCCATCGCCTCCAGCGTCGACGAGCACGCCCGCTTCGGCGGCGTCGTGCCGGAGGTCGCCTCCCGGGCGCACCTGGAGGCGATGGTCCCGACCATCGACCGCGCGCTGAAGGAGGCGGGGGTGAGCGCGCGGGACCTGGACGGCATCGCGGTGACCGCCGGTCCGGGCCTGGCGGGCGCGCTGCTGGTGGGCGTCTCGGCGGCGAAGGCGTACGCCTACGCGCTGGGCAAGCCGCTCTACGGCGTCAACCACCTCGCCTCCCACATCTGCGTGGACCAGCTGGAGCACGGCGCGCTGCCGGAGCCGACGATGGCGCTGCTGGTGAGCGGCGGGCACAGCTCTCTGTTGCTGTCCTCGGACATCACCTCCGACGTCCGCCCCATGGGCGCGACCATCGACGACGCGGCGGGCGAGGCCTTCGACAAGATCGCCCGGGTGCTGAACCTGGGCTTCCCGGGCGGCCCGGTCATCGACCGGTACGCGCGCGAGGGCGACCCGGCGGCGATCGCCTTCCCACGCGGCCTGACCGGCCCGCGCGATCCGGCGTACGACTTCTCTTTCTCCGGTCTGAAGACGGCGGTCGCCCGCTGGATCGAGGCCAAGCGGGCGGCGGGCGAGGAGGTGCCGGTGCGGGATGTCGCGGCCTCCTTCCAGGAGGCGGTCGTGGACGTGCTGACCCGCAAGGCCGTTCGCGCCTGCAAGGACGAGGGCGTCGACCACCTGATGATCGGCGGCGGCGTCGCGGCCAACTCCCGGCTGCGTGCGCTGGCCCAGGAGCGCTGCGAGGCGGCCGGGATCCGGCTGCGGGTGCCCCGGCCCAAGCTGTGTACGGACAACGGGGCGATGGTGGCGGCGCTGGGCGCGGAGATGGTGGCGCGGGGCCGGCCCGCGTCGAGCTGGGACCTGTCGGCGGACTCCTCGCTGCCGGTGACGGACACGCACGTTCCCGGGCAGGACCACGATCACGTCCACGAGGTCAGCAAGGAGAACCTCTACTCGTGACCGTTGCGTTGATGTGGGAGGCGCGGGCCGTGGCCGGCCGGGGCGAGGAGTTGTTGGCCTGGACGCGTGAACAGGAGCTGGCCGAACGGCCCCTGCGTCGGGAGACCTTCCGCGCCCCGCAGGACCGCGTCCTCGTCATTACCTGGTGGGACGCGGCCTACGACTCCGCCCTCCCCGAACTGCCCGAGCCGGGCGGGGAGTTGGTTGCGCGGCCGGTGCATCGGTGGCGGTTCGAGTCGGTGGGGGAAAGCTAGGCGGGGGCTTCGTCCAAAGACCGCTCCCTCCCTCACCTCACCCTGGCCCCCACCGCCTGGTCCGCCTTCATCGCGCATGCCTCCGCCGAGCCGATGCGGCGTTGACGCCCGGTGTCAGGGTCGCGGAGCCGCCAGCGACCATGACGCCGTCAGGAGTGTCGCGCCCGCCAGCGCCCAGCCGACCACCGCGACGAGGGTCCCGTCGGCTGTGAGGAAGGCCCCGGTCACGCCCATTACCGTGCCCAGGGCGGCGGTCAGGGCGCCCTGGTGCCACCAGGCGTGGGCGGGGCGTAGGACGGTGCCGGACGGGATGACGAAGGCGTCGCGCAGGTCGTTGGGGACGGCCTCCTGGTCGTCGAGGAGCGGGTAGGCCGGTGCGCTGTGGCGCAGGCGGTCGAGCGGGACCAGGCGGGTGCCATCGGCGAGTTCCACCACGGCCGGGCGTCGGCCGCGTCCCGCGTGACGGACCGTCACCGGTATCTGACCGACGTGGGCATCGAGCGCCGGGTGCCACATCACCCGCTGCCATCGCACAGGCCGCTCGGGCCGTCCGGGCTCGGCGAGGACGAGCCATGTCGTGGCCGAGCCGTGCCACATCGTCGGGAGGCGCTCTCCGAACCGCACGGCGGCCGTCATCGGGCGGCCGGGCCTGCGGGCCGTGAGCCGGAAGCGCAGGCCGCGCCAGGCCCAGACGCCCCACAGCGGGAGCATGGCGACACCGAGGAGGAACACGGGTATGAGGAGGTCGTCCTCGGCCGCGGTCTCGTCCGGGTCGGCCGGGAAGCCGCGCGGGTCGGCCGCGCCGGGGTCGTAGGCGACGGGGAAGCGGCGGCCCTTCTCGTAGCGGTCGGTGTCGTAGATGCCGAAGCGCTGCACGTGCGTGTGGCCGGAGCTGTCGGTCCAGCGCACCCGGATGTCGTCCTCGTCGCCCACGCCGTCCTCGGCCACCACGCCGGAGGCGGTTGCCGTGGCCCGGTCGCGGGCGGTGAGGTAGTCGTGGGCGTGGATGCCGAGCCAGGCGGCGAAGAGGGCGTAGCCGAGGAGGGAGGCGGTCAGGCCGAGCATCGCTACGTGGAGGGCTGGGCGGGTGGTGATGTGTGGGGTGGTGGGGGCCGGATCGAGAGAGCCGCGGCCGGAAAGGTCTGTGCTCATGCGGCAGCCTCCCGCGTCTTCGTGGACGCCAGCACGGCCCGTACCGGCCCCGGGTCTCCGGCCGCCACCGCATCGCCCACCAGCTCGTGGAGGTCGACGACCGTACCGTCGGGCGCGGTGAGGGCACTGTTCAGCCAGCGGCTTGCGTAGCTCCAGCCGGCGGCACGCAACACGGTCGTCAGGGCCGGGGCCACGGCACTGGCCAGCACCGTCCGGCCGATCGAGGGACGTACGGCGGCGGGCATCCACCGGAGGTCGGGTTCGAGCCGACGGGCCAGCCGCGGCCAGCTGCCGTCGGCCACGGCGTCCAGAGCGACGGCCACGGCCCGCTCCGGCTCCTGCCGACCGGTCGCGGCCAGCAGGAGCGTCAGGCCCGTGTCGTCGCCGAGGTCGTGGAGCCGGTCGGGGGCCATGGTGAGGAGGCGTACCGGGCGGGGGTCGTCGTACGGGTCGCCGTGGCGGGCACCCTCCGAACCCGTATCGGTCGTACCCTTCGCACCGGCCTCCACGCCGGCCAACTCCGCCACGCACCACCCCTCCACCAGATCGCCCGTCCGTAGCACCAGCGGCTCGGTGCCGTACGCCGTGGACGGCTCGACACCCGTCGGCAACGCGGCGATGCGATCGGCGACCGGTGGGTGGTCCTCCGCCGTGTACGGGTCGAGGGTGTCCTCCTCCTCGGCGGCGCGGGTCGCGCGGCGGACCACCAGCGGGTCGTGCAGGGCGGTGTCCAGGGCGTCGTAGAAGTCCTCGGGGTAGGTGCCGTCCTCCATCAGCGCCGACCACCAGGTGGCCCCGAGCCCCTCGAAAGCCTCGTGCAGCACGCCGGTGCGCCGCAGCGCCTCGGCGGTCGCGGTCGTGCCGACGGCCCCGGCCGCGTCGGCGTCGGCGGCCAGTTCCGCGTGCCACATCATGGGCTGGGAGGCCCGCAGCAGGGCCGTGGCCGGTCGGGAGAGCGGGCGGAAGCGGCGGCTTTCCAGTCGGTCCGTGAGCGTGTGGCGGGCGAACCGCAGTGCGGCCGTACGGCGGTCGCTCACTTGCTGCTCGTGTGCCAGCTCGTGCGCCACGACCGAGGCCAGCTGGGCCTCGGACAGGCCCCGCAGCAGCGGCAGACCGAGCAGCAGGGCGTAGGCGCGCACGCCGGCGACCTTGGTGGGGCCGAGCGATGCCTGCACCTCGGGCACGATCCGCACCAGCAGCGGCTCCTGGAAACCGATGCGCTCGGCCACGTCCCGCACCAGCGCGGCCAGCTCCGGCTCGTCGCCCGGCCGCAGGGCCCGCCCGGGCAGCCGCCCGCGCTCCAGAGCTCCCCGGACGAGACCGGCGATGATCAGGGCCGGGGGGACGATCGCCACCCACCGAGAGCCGTCCCACGCCACGGACACGAGCATCAGCGCCAGAACCATGACGGCCGACGGCAGCCAGGCCAGTGCCGCCATGCCGATGGTGAGCAGCCAGGCTCGGAGGGCCGGCGGCCGTATGTTCATCGCGTTTGTGTTCCTGTCACGCGCGCCTGAAGGGTCGGCGGATTGTGACACGGCGGTGAGCACCGCGTATATGGGCTTTGGGAGGATATTGATCTACTCGCGGCTCAGGTCGCCGAGGGACTTCGGGCCGCCGCGCGGCGCGTCGGCGGGATCGCCGGCGTGACGGAGAAGAGCCCCCCCTCATCAGGGGGGACGGCCTGAGGGGCAGAGCCGTCCGCCGACACGCGTGTCACTCCGACGCCGACACCTCCGCCTCGCACCGCAGCCGCCGGTCCGTCCCCAGCTCCCGCACCGGGCCGCTGAGTTTCAGCCGTGCCGTGTGCCGTACGTCCGCGCTGGACGCCGCCAGCCGTAGCTCCAGTACGCCCGGTTCGACCACGCGCCGGCCCGAGCGATCCGTGAACGAGGACAGGTCGGTGTGGAACCGGAAGGTCACCCGGCTCGCCTCGCCCGGCGCCAACTCCACCCGCTGGTAGCCGATCAGGCGTACGTCGGGGCGGGTCACCGATGCCACCGGGTCGTGCAGGTAGAGCTGAACCACCTCCGCCCCCGCCCGATCACCCGTGTTCCGGACCGTCACCGACACGTCGTACGTCCCGTCCGTGCCGATCTCCGTCTCCGCCCTCGCCCCCGAATCCACGGACTCCCACGCGAACGACGTGTACGACCGCCCGTGCCCGAACGCGTACAACGGCGTCGGATCCAGGTTGCTGACCTCCCCCGCCAGCCCCAGTGGCGGCTGCAGGTACGTCCACGGCTGGCCCCCGGGCTCCCGAGGCATGCTCACCGGCAGCCTCCCCGACGGGTTGACGCGGCCCGACAGCACTCCCGCCACCGCCGGGCCGCCCTCCTCACCCGGGAAGAACGCCTGGACCACCGCCGCCAGACGCCCGTGCCAGCGGCCCAGCGCGTACGGGCGGCCGGTGAGCAGGACCAGCACCACCGGGACGCCCGTGGCCACGAGCGCGTCCAGCAGACCTCCCTGCACGCCCGGCAGGCGGAGGTCCGTCACATCGCAGCCCTCGCCCGACGTGCCCCGCCCGAACAGCCCCGCACGGTCGCCCAGCACCGCCAGGCACACGTCCGCCTCCGACGCGCGCGCCACCGCCTCCTCGAAGCCCGCCGTGTCCGGGTCGGATACGCCGCAGCCCTCGGCGAACGTCACCTTGGCGTCGGGGAGTTCGGCGCGCAACGCCTCCAGGGCCGTCGGGATCTCGATGCCCATCGGCACCGCGGGGTGGTGCGTGAGGACGTGCGAGGGGAAGGAGTAGCAGCCCAGCATCGCCAGGGCGTCCGCCGCGCGCGGGCCCACGACCGCGATACGGGCGTCGGGGGGGAGGGGGAGGACGCCGTCGGGGTTGTCCAGCAGCACCA
Source organism: Streptomyces regalis (assembly GCF_001509475.1). Classification (GTDB taxonomy): domain Bacteria; phylum Actinomycetota; class Actinomycetes; order Streptomycetales; family Streptomycetaceae; genus Streptomyces; species Streptomyces regalis. The sequence continues at coordinate 5,419 of NZ_LLZG01000007.1, read as the reverse complement.
CCGACTCCTCGGCCACTCGGCGGGCCAGCACCCGGTTCGCGGGGGAGTCCAGGTCGATGCGTGCCGTCGTCGGCTCCGGGGTCCAGTCCTCGTCCAGGAGGCCCAGCTCGCACTTCTGGAGCAGGACCCGGCGGGCCGCGCGGTCCACCAGCTCCTCCGGGACCTCGCCCGCCCGGACGGCCTCCGCCAGCGGTTTCCCGTAGCACTTCACGGTCGGCAGTTCGACGTCGATGCCGGCCGCCAGCGCCGCGTGCGCCGCCTCGGCCGGTGACCCCGCCACGCGGTGCAGGGTCTGAAGGAAGCCGATGCCGAAGTAGTCGGCGACCACCGTGCCCGTGAAACCCCACTGCTCGCGGAGGAGTTCGGTCAGCAGCGCCGGGTCGGCGGAGGCCGGCACGCCGTCCGTCTCGTTGTACGCCGCCATCACCGAGCGCGCCCCGCCCTCGCGCAGCGCCATCTCGAACGGCGGCAGGGTGACGTCCGCGAGCTCGCGGATGCCCGCCCGTACGGGCGCGAGGTTGCGGGCGCCCGCCGAGGACGCGTACCCGGCGAAGTGCTTGAGCGTCGCGATGACCCCGGCCGACTCCAGGCCCCGGACATAGGCCGCGCCGATCGTGCCGGTCAGGTACGGGTCCTCGCCGATGGTCTCCTCGACCCGGCCCCAGCGCGGATCGCGTACGACGTCCAGGACGGGCGCCAGCCCCTGGTGGACGCCGGCCGAGCGCAGGTCCTGGCCGATGCGCCGGGCCATCTCCTCGACGAGCGGGGGGTCGAAGGTGGCCCCCCACGCCAGCGGGACCGGGTAGGCCGTGGCCTGCCAGGCCGTGAAGCCCGCCAGGCACTCCTCGTGGGCCACCGCCGGGATGCCGAAGCGGCCGGCGGCGGCGATACGGCGCTGGGCGCGGGCCAGTGCCTGCGCGCCCAGCGCCGGGTCCACGGGGGCGGTGCCGAAGGAGCGGGTGAGCTGGCCGAGGCCGTGGGTGAGCAGCTCGGACCAGTCGTAGTCGGCGGTCATGTCGTGCTGGTGCGGGGCGACTCCGTCGCCGTCCGTGGCGGCGCCCACCCACACGCCGTACAGCTGGGCGGTCTTCTCCTCCAAGGTCATCCGGGAGAGGAGGTCGTCGACGCGGGTGGCGGCGGGCAGGGCGGGGTCGCGCCAGGGGGCGGTGGTCATGAAACTCCTGTCGGGGCGATGGCCCTCTCGCGAATGTTTCGTTAGTCACCTCGAATGTTCCGGGAACCTAGGCGCGGTGAGAAGGGTTCGTCAAGAGGTCGCGCAGGGATACGATCGCCGCCATGACACCCTCGGAGCCCGCCGAAACCCCGACGACAACACGTGAAACACGGACGACATCGCCGTCGGCCGGGCGGTCCACGCAGACCGCGACGCTCGCTGAGATCGCTCGCGAGGCCGGCGTGTCCGCGCCGACTGTTTCGAAGGTCCTCAACGGACGTGCCGACGTCGCCCCGGCCACCCGCAGCCGCGTCGAGGAACTCCTGCGCGCCCACGGCTACCGGCGCCGCCGCGCCGAGGCCAGCCGCTCGCCCCTGATCGACCTGGTCTTCCACGAGCTGGAGAGCGCCTGGGCGATGGAGGTCATCCGGGGCGTGGAGAACGTCGCCCGGGACGCCGGGCTGAGCGTCGTGCTGAGCGAGAGCGCCGGCCGTCTGACCCCCGGCCGGACCTGGGCCGACCAGGTCGCCGCCCGCCGCCCGCACGGCGTGATCCTCGTGCTGTCCGGCCTCGACGAGTCCCAGCGCGCCCTGCTGACCAGCCGGTCGATCCCGTTCGTGGTGATGGACCCGGCGGGCGACCCGGGCGCCGACGTGCCGTCCATCGGGGCGACCAACTGGCAGGGCGGACTCGCCGCCACCCGGCATCTCGTCGAGCTCGGGCACCGCAGGATCGGGGCGATCACCGGGCCGTCCCGGATGATGTGCAGCCGCGCCCGCATCGACGGCTACCGCGCCGCCCTGGAGACGGCCGGGCTCCCGGTCGACCAGGGCCTGATCCGGCCCGGCGACTTCCACCACGAGACCGGCTACCGGCAGGGCCTGGAACTGCTGCGCCGACCGGACCGGCCGACCGCCGTCTTCGCCGGCAACGACCTCCAGGCGCTCGGGCTGTACGAGGCCGCGCGCGAGCTGGGGCTGCGGATTCCGGAGGACCTGAGTGTGGTCGGCTTCGACGATCTGCCGATCGCACGCTGGGTGGGGCCGCCGCTGACGACCGTACGGCAGCCGCTGACGGAGATGGCGGAGGCGGCGGCGAAGCTGGTCCTGGACCTGGCGCGGGAGGAAGGGGCACCGGCGGCTACGCGGGTGGAGCTGGCGACCAGCTTGGTGGTGCGGAGCAGCACGGGGGCGCCTCCGGCGGTTTAGCAGGAGGCCTGTTGCTGTATTGACGGGTGTTGCGGGGCGCCCCACACTGCACCGAAGCCAGTCGGTTGTTCGACCGAAACTTTCGGAGGCACCCGCAATGAGATCTCTGAGAACAGGCTTATCGCTCGGTTCCCTTCTCACAGGCGTCGCGACGGTCGCAGCCCTGCTGCTCACGGCCCCCGCGGCGCACGCTGCCGACACACCCCTGCGCGACCTCGCCGCCGCCCAGGGCAAGGTCATGGGCACCGCCGTCACCGGCTCCAAGCTCACCGGCACCTACGGCGACATCGTCGGCCGGGAGTTCAACGCCATGACCCCCGGCAACGCCATGAAATGGGGCTCCGTCGAGCCGACGCGCTCCAGCTTCAACTGGGCCGAGGCCGACCAGATCGTCGCCTTCGCCGAGGCGCACGGCCAGCAGGTGCGCGGCCACACCCTGGTCTGGCACAGCCAGAACCCGGGCTGGCTGACGAACGGCAGCTGGACGTCCGCCGAGCTGAGCCAGTTGATGAACGACCACATCGCCACCGAAGTCGGCCGCTACAAGGGCCGGTTGGCGACCTGGGACGTGGTGAACGAGCCCTTCAACGAGGACGGCACCTACCGCCAGACCCTCTGGTACAACGGCCTCGGCGCCGACTACATCGCCCAGGCCCTGACCGCCGCCCGCGCCGCCGACCCGAGCGCCAAGCTGTACATCAACGACTACAACGTCGAGGGCGTCAACGCGAAGAGCACCGCCCTGTACAACCTGGTCAAGTCGCTCAAGGAGCGGGGTGTCCCGATCGACGGGGTCGGGCTGCAGGCCCATCTGATCCTCGGTCAGGTGCCGTCGACCATGCAGCAGAACATCCAGCGGTTCGCCGACCTCGGTGTCGACGTGGCGATCACGGAGCTGGACATCCGTATGCAACTGCCGTCGGACAGCGCCAAGCTGACCCAGCAGGCCGCCGACTACAAGGCGGTCATGAACGCCTGCCTCGCGGTGTCCCGGTGCGTCGGCGTCACCGTCTGGGGCTTCACCGACTCCGACTCCTGGATCCCGGGCACCTTCCCCGGGCAGGGCGCGGCGACGCCGTACGACGAGAACTACGTGCCGAAACCGGCGTACCACGCGATCGCCGAGTCGCTGGGCGGCGGCACGACGACACCGCCTCCCACGGACGCGTGCACGGCGACTTACAGCGTCGCCAGTCAGTGGAACACCGGCTTCACCGGGCAGGTCCGGATCGCCTGCTCGGGGGCGGCGTTGTCGGCCTGGAAGGTCAGCTGGACGTACGGCGCGGGGCAACAGCTCACGCAGGCCTGGAACGCGAGCTGCACGCAGTCGGGGGCGACGGTCACCTGTTCCAACGCCTCGTACAACGGGACGGTTCCCGACGGCGGTTCGGTGACCTTCGGGTTCAACGCGTCGTGGAGCGGGAGCAATCCGGCGCCGACGGTGGCGCTGGCTGAGTGAGTGGGCTGAAAGGGCGCAGAAGTCTGAGATTTTCCGAAGAAAACCAGGTCTGGCATTCCTGCCCGTAATAATTCGGACTTACGTTCCTCCCTGTGAGCGGACGAGACGAGAACGGGGACGACGGCAGACGAGCGGGCCGGCGGTCGAGGGTGCTGAAGACCGCCGGCCTCGTCCTTGCGGGCGCCCTGGTGCTGGGCACGGGGGCGGCGGGCTGGGTCTTCTGGCACCTGAACGACAACATCCAGAGCGTCGACATCGACAGCGCCCTCGGCGACGACCGCCCGCCGAGGGCGGTGACGACTCCGTCGCCCTCGGCGGGCGCATCGGCGTCCCCGCTGCCCACCAACTCCCTGAACATCCTGGTGCTGGGCTCGGACTCGCGCAGCGGCGAGGAGAACCAGGAGCTCGGCGGCGGCAGCAGCGCCGGCGCCCGCTCGGACACGGCGATGGTGGTCCACCTCGACGCGGGCCGGACATCGGCCACGGTGGTGAGCATCCCGCGCGACACCCTCGTCACCCGTCCGTCCTGTCCGCTGTCGTCGGGTGGTTCGACGGCGGTGGCGTACCGCGCGATGTTCAACAGCGCGTACTCGGTGGGCGGGCCGGTGTGCGCGGTCAAGACGGTCGAGTCGATCACGGACGTCCGCATGGACCACTACATCGAGATCGACTTCTCGGGTTTCGCGAAGCTGGTGGACGCGCTGGGCGGCGTGACGGTGACGACGGACGAGGACATCGACGACGAGTCCAGCCACCTGACGTTGGAAGCGGGCACCCACCACCTCGACGGCAAGACGGCCCTCGCCCTGGCGCGCACCCGGCACGGCATAGGCGACGGCAGCGACCTCGGCCGCATAGGCCTGCAGCAGAAGCTGGTGAAGGCGCTGCTGGAGCAGATCTCCTCGACCGACCTCCTCACCGACCCCACCCGGCTCTACCAGGTCGCCGACGCGGTGACGGGCAGCCTGACGACCGACACCGGCCTGGACTCGCTGAGCGAGCTGATGTCCCTCGGCGAGAGCCTGAAGGGCCTGTCCTCGCAGGAGGTGAAGACGGTGATGATGCCGGTGGTCCCGGCGGCCTCGGACGCCAACCGGGTGGTGGCGGACGAGCCGGAGGCGAGCGAGCTGTGGGAGTCGCTGCGCTGACGGGCCGCTGACGGGCCGAGGGCAACCTTCGTGGGGGGGCGAGTCAAGTGGGTTGACTTGTCGCCGTAACAGGGGAGTGTCCGGGTGTTCCCGCTTCGTTCATATGCCGGTTGGGCCGTTCCGCTCATGGCGGGTCTGCTCGCTCTGGGAGCGGTCCCCTCGGACCTCATGGCCCGCGCCGAGGCCGCCGCCCCCGCCCCCGTCCGCGACGACTTCAACGGCGACGGCTACCAGGACCTCGCCGTCGGCGCCCCGCGCGGGACCGTCGGCGGACTGAACGGGGGCAGGGTCATTCGCAGTTCCTCAATTGGCTTGGGTTTCCCGGGCGCTTTTCGGTGTCATGGCCGCGTGGCGGATGAGTGGCGTTTGTCCGCCTGTCATGCTTTCGGGTGAGAGTTGCGGTCGAGGGGAGTGGTCGCTTCGATGACGT